>CBDUEV010000007.1:0-72760 GCA_965366365.1 uncultured Acidimicrobiia bacterium
GGACAGCCGGCTTCCTCGCACACCGTGTTCAGTTCGAGGCCCCGCATCAGCTTCTTCAAACCCAAATAGTCGTTGCCCATGTCGGCTTTGACCCTCATCCATTCAGGTCGTTCAGGCTCGCCGGGAAGTCGGCCCCGAATAGTCGCGGGCTCGACCTGGCGAGCGGCGGGCGAGAAGGTGCCGGACGCCACGAGGTCGTCCACGGCAAAGGTACGGGGGCGGCCCTGGCCGCGGGCGAAAGCTCCGAGCTGTACCTCGTTCTCTGCATACCCGAATCGGGACGCGAAGGCGCGGTTCACGACGGGCACGACATCTTCCAGGACGATGTCGTCGTCCAGCAGCGCAGCCATCGAGGTGACCGGGCGGTCGGCGATGCCGCAGGGGTGCATGTGTCCGAAGTAGGAGAGGTCGGGTGACACGTTGAGGCCAAAGCCGTGCATCGACACCCCTTTGGAAACCCGGAGACCGATGGCCGCCACTTTGCCCTGGCGCGTCCATACGCCGGTATATCCCTCCTCCGACCATGCCTCGATATCGAACTCGGCAAGTGCCTCGATCAGGGCGTCTTCCATGGTCCGAACATGCGGCACGATCTGCTTCGGGTCGGAGAGCTTCATGATCGGGTAGCCGACCAGCTGGCCCGGTCCGTGATAGGTGATGTCACCGCCGCGATCGACCCGATGAAGGGTGGCACCCAGCGCGGCGAGCCGCTCCTCGTCGACGAGGAGATTCGAGTCGTCGCCGTTTCGGCCGAGCGTGTACACATGCGGATGTTCGAGGAGCAGCAGGTAGTCGTCGAGGGAGCGTCCCTCGACACGCCCCTCCCAGAACGCCTTCTGCAGATCCCACGCCTCGTCGTAGGGAAGCCGGCCGAGCCATCTCGTGCGCAGGAGCGGACGAAGTTGGACAGTGCCGGGGTGACCGCTGTTCACGTGAGTTCCTGCTCCCAATCCCACGTCTCGAGATTCTCCTTGATCTTGCGGAGAAACAGCACAGCGGTACTGCCGTCGAAGGCGCGGTGATCCCAGGTCAGCCCGAGGTAGCCGATGTGCCGGATGGCGATCGTGTCCTGGCCGTCGGGAGTGGTGACCACCGTCGCCCGCTTCGTCACGGTGTCCGTGGAGAGGATCGCCACGTTGGGAACGTTGATGATGGGCGCCGACATGAACGATCCAAACGGACCCGGATTGGTGATGGTGAAGGTGGATCCGGAGATATCGGCCGGATCGAGCTTTCCGCTTCGCGCCTTCTCTGCCAGCGTCTTCACGCCTCTGGCCAATCCCACCAGACGCAGCGTATCGGCCGCCTTGATGGCGGCGACGATCAACCCGCCCTGGTTCAGGTCGATGGCGATGCCCAGATTGACCGAGGTGTGGAAGACGGCCTTCTTCTCAGGCAGGTAGAACGAACTGTTGACCACCGGGTACTCGTTGAGGGCGTCGATCGTGGCTCGCGCGATGAAGGGGAGGTAGGTGAGCGAGAAACCTTCGGTCGCCTTGAACTCTGCCTTGTGAGCTTGCCGCACCCGCTCGACTCGTTCGAAGTCCACCTCCACCGACGTCCAGACATGAGCGGCCGTCTGCTTGGCCTTGATCATGTTTTCCCCGATCCGGGCCCGCAGTCGATCGAGGTCCTCCACGCGATCGCCCGCCATGGTTGGAACATCGGCGGCGGGGGCGGCCGCCGCGGGTGCTTGAGCCGACGGCTGGGGGGTGGAGGTGGGTGCCGGCGCCGAGACGGGGGTGGCCGCCGCCGGAGCGGGAGCCGCCGCCGGAGCCGCCGCGGCCGCCGGAGCCGGGGCAGCCTGGGGGCCGCGACGGGAGATGAAGGACTCGATGTCCTTGCGGGTGATACGACCGTCCTTGCCGCTTCCCTCCACCTCGGCCAGGTCGACGGCGTGTTCCTTGGCGAGCTTCCGGACCACTGGCGAGAAGAACTTCCCCTCTGGGATCGGTGCCGCTGCCGGGGCGGCGGCGGGCGCGGCGGGAGCCTCTGCGGCGGCAATCGGGGCGTCGGCAGCTGGGGCTGCGGCAACCGGAGCGGCGGGCGCCGGGGCGGCGGCAGGAGCAGGCGGCGTCCCGGCCCCGGAGGCTTCCCCGATGACGGCCATGGGAGTACCCACAGCCACGGTGTCACCCTCAGCCGCCAGAATCTCCAGAATCACCCCGGCCACCGGAGACGGAATCTCGGTATCCACCTTGTCCGTCGAGATCTCCACCAACACCTCATCCACGGCGATCGTGTCACCCACCTGCTTCGCCCAGCCGAGAATGGTTCCCTCGGTCACCGTCTCACCAAGCTGAGGCATCGACACCGTCGTCGAGCTTCCCGTGGCCGCCGGAGGGGCCTCGGCGGCGGGCGCCGGCTCGGGCGCCGGGGCCGGAGCGGCTTCCGGTTGAGGAGCGGGGGCAGGCTGAGGAGCCGCATCCGGTTGGCCGGACTCGGGTTGGCCAGACTCGGGTTGGCCGGTGGCCGGCTCGGGCGCGGCAGGCGGCGCCTGAGACGAACCAGCCTCGGAGGCTTCCCCGATGACGGCCATGGGAGTACCCACAGCCACGGTGTCACCCTCAGCCGCCAGAATCTCCAGAATCACCCCGGCCACCGGAGACGGAATCTCGGTATCCACCTTGTCCGTCGAGATCTCCACCAACACCTCATCCACGGCGATCGTGTCACCCACCTGCTTCGCCCAGCCGAGAATGGTTCCCTCGGTCACCGTCTCACCAAGCTGAGGCATCGACACCGTCGTGGCCATGTGTGCAATCTCCTTCTCCGTACCGATTTCCAACCTACGCCCGCTTGGGCTTGTTCCCCCGCCCGCCCAAGGCGTGCGCTAGTGCAGTCCCCGCCCCGTCGAGGCGAGGAGCGTCTCACCCACCGCCTCGGACAGCGTCGGGTGCGCATGGATGAAGGCGGCGGCTTCCTCGGGGAGGGCTTCCCATCCCACGCTGTACATCAATTCATGGATCATCTCGCCCGCCTGAGGTCCGACGATCGAAGCACCGAGGATAGGGCCGCCCTTTTCGGCGACCACTTTCACCAGACCATGATTCTGTCCGATGATCTGGGCTCTGCCGACCCCCAGGAAGGAATGAGTGTGGATCTCCACGTCGTAGCCGCTCTCGATGGCCTTGGCTTCCGTCAGACCCACCTCTGCCATCTCGGGATGGGTGTACACGACGAGAGGAATGGCCCGGTAGTCCACGGGAGCAGTCCCGCCGGTGGCGATATGGGTGACGGCGGCGATCGCCTCGGCGAATCCGGCGTGGGCCAGTTGCGGTACCCCTGCCACGATGTCACCGACGGCATAGACCCCGGCTTCGGCCGTTTCCTGGGTGTCTCGATCGACATGCACGTAGCCGCGTTCCACCTCGGTCTTGACCGTGTCGAAGCCGACGTTGTCCGTGAGCGGGGCACGGCCGACGGCAACGAGGACGACGTCGACCTCGATTCGCTCGTCTCCGAGCGGAACGACCACCCCGGAGTCCGTGACCTCGGGGGCTCCTACGCTGGCTCCCAGATGGAACTTCACCTTGCGGCGCTTCAGCAGTTTCTGGAGCTCCGCGGCGGCTTTGGCGTCGGCGCCCGGAACGATCTGGTCCATCAGTTCAAACACGTGGACTTCGGCGCCCAGATCGGTGAGCAGGCTGGCGAATTCACAACCGATCGCTCCGGCTCCGATGATGGCGACCCGGTTGGGGCGGCTCTCCCAGTCCAGGGCGTGATCCGACGAGACGATGTGCACGCCGTCGAAGTCGTAGTTGGGGATGCTGCGGGGCACGGAGCCGGTGGCCATGATGACGTTACGCCCCTCGAGGACCTGTTGTCCGTCGGCGGTGTCCACCACCACCTTGCCAGGGCCATCCAGTCGACCAAACCCGTTCACGACCTCGACCTTGCGAGCTTTCAGCAGTCCGGACAACCCACCGACGAGCCCCTCGACGATCTTGTTCTTCCTGGCCAGTGCGGTGGCCCATTCGAAGCTCGGCGGGTCGACGACAACCCCGAATTCGGCCGCCGATTCGACCGTGGTGTAGACCTCGGCGGACTGCAGCCACGCCTTGGCGGGAATGCATCCCCGCAGCAGGCAGGTCCCGCCGACCCGTTCCTTCTCGACGAGGGCAACCGAAAGTCCAAAGTTGTGGGCATAGAGCGCGGCGGCATACCCGCCTGGCCCACCACCCACGATCACGACGTCGTACACGGATCCTCCGCAGCTTCGAGAACTGTTCGTTCGGCCAGCCTAGTGGTCTCCTTGCCAAGACGATTTGGCGATATCGAGGCAGGCCGATCTACCCTGCCACGGTCATGCAAACACGCTATCTGTTGCTCTGGTCGGTTGCGCTGGCCCTCGCCATCCTGGCGGCGGCTGCCTTCAAGTTCTTCGTGCAGTTTGGCTGAGGGATGGCGCACGACCGAGCCGACGAGGTGAGCGTCGCCGAAATCCTGGCGGATCTGGTGGAAGAGCAGGGCGCTCTCGACGAGATCGTCTGCGGCCTGTCAGCCGACCAATGGGCCCTTCCGACGCCCAGCCCGCGATGGACCATCGCCCACCAGATCGCTCATCTCGCCTACTTCGACCGGGCCGCCGTCGTGGCGATCACCAGCCCTGAGGCGTTCAAGGAACTGGTCACTGAGATGTGGGAGGCGGCGAGCGGCGGGGACGAGGTCATCGACGCCCTGAGCCTGACCCCGCTCCTGGCGCTGGGCCCCAAAGGCCTCCTGGCCGACTGGCGGGCGAGCCGGCGCGAGCTGGCAGCGGCGGCAGACCGGCTGACCGACGATGCTCGCCTCTTCTGGTACGGGCCCTCGATGAGCGCACGCTCCTTCCTGACGGCTCGTCTCATGGAGGTGTGGGCGCACGGACAGGACGTCGTGGACACGTTGGGTGTCGAGCGCCCGGCCACCGATCGACTGCGGCACATCGCACAGCTCGGCTTCCTCACCCGCGGTTGGTCGTTCACCAACCGGGGTCAGGTTCCCCCACGGTCCGAGGTGCGACTTGCCTTGACGGCACCGTCGGGAGCGCCCTGGAAGTGGGGCTCGGAAGACGCTCCGGATGCGGTCTCCGGTTCGGCAGAGGAGTTCTGCCTGGTCGTCACACAGCGGCGCCACCTGGACGACACTGCGCTGAAGGTGACAGGCGAGGCCGCCAGGAGCTGGCTGGTCTCCGCCCAGGCGTTCGCCGGTCCGCCCACGGATGGCCCCCCGCCCGGCAGGTTCTGACCGAGTCGAGGCGTCCAGGGCCGGTTACTCCCCCGCCACCAACACCGCTTCCTGTGGACCGAGTGTGAGCGGTGCCTCGACAACGGTGCGGGATGGATCTGTGGAGATGACCAGGCGTCGCCCTTCGAAATCTGCCGTGTCGACCCGAACCGACCCATCGGTGAAGTTGGCCGCCACGAAGAGCTGCTCGCTCTCCAAGCGGCGCACGAACGCGAAGAGGCCGCCGTCCGCCTGCGGGACGGTTTCGTAGTCGCCCAGAAGCAAAGTCTGCGACCCCCGCCGGTAGGCGAGGAGCCTGCGATACAGCGAGAGCATCGATGCCGGATCCTCCAGCTCAGAGGCGACATTCCGGACGTCCATCTCGGGACCCATCGGGAGCCATGTGTCCGGATTGTCCGAGAACCCTCCGGATGGGGTCCACGCCATCGGGGTGCGGCATCCGTCCCGGCCCAGCCCGGGGACGTTCTTCCCCCACGGGTCGTGGGCCAGCTCCGGCGGAATCTCCGCTTCGAGCATTCCCAGCTCGTCGCCGTAATAGAGCGTAGGAGTTCCCCGCAGCGTGAGAAGAAGGAGCGCCACCCGACGCGCCCCGAGGTCACCGACCCGAGAGGCGATTCGGGCCTCATCGTGATTCCCCACCACGTACGAAGCCCATGCCCCTGGGGGCAGCACGGCTTCCAGACTCTCGACGGCGGACCGGAACGACTGGGCGTCTCGACAGGCCCCCAGCAGGGCGAAGTTGTACGGCTGATGGAGCTCGTCCAGGTCGGAGCCGTAGTAGGCCGCCCATTCCGCCCAGTCGGAGATGTGGATCTCACCGACGGAGTAGCGCTCGGGGTATTCGTCGAGGACGGTCCGCAGTTCCCGAAAGAGGGCGTGAATGTCGCGATGACCCTTGTCATGGATATGCAGTTGGGTGTCGTACTCGCCCAGCGGCTTGTGCATCACCGCCGCCGCAACAGGGGCGGCGGGGTTGTCTCGCAGGTCGGGGTCTTTCATGACGTAGTGGGCAACGTCGATTCGAAAGCCGTCGACGCGCCGATCCATCCAGAATCGCAGCACGTCGAACATCGCTTCCTTCACCTCGGGGTTCCGCCAGTTGAGATCTGGCTGCTCCCTCAGGAACTTGTGGAGGTAGTACTGGCCCGAAGCCGGGTCGAACTCCCAAGCCTTGCCGCCGAACACGCTCAACCAGTTGTTGGGCGGGCCCCCATCGGGGGCCGGGTCTCGCCACACGTACCAATCTCGTTTGGCGGAGTCGACGCCGGCGCGAGATTCGAGGAACCAGGGGTGCTGGTCGGAGGTGTGGTTCGGGACGAAGTCGACGATGAGCTTGATGCCGTGTCGATGAAGCTCCGCGACGAGTCGGTCGAAGTCCTCCATCGTTCCGTACTGCGGGTCGACGGCCGTGTAGTCGGCCACGTCGTAGCCGAAGTCGGCCTGCGGCGACGGATAGAACGGGGAGAGCCACACGGCGTCGATGCCTAGGGTCTCGGCGAGATACGGCACCCGCCGGCGAATTCCCTCGAGGTCGCCGATTCCCGACCCCGTTGAATCCGAAAAACTGCGCGGATAGATCTGATAGATGACGGCCGTCTGCCACCACGGAGCTCGATCCATGAGGCGGCACACTACTCGTTCCCGTACCACGGTCGGCCCTGACGCACGCAGCCTGGAGGAATCTCCTCGACCTGTCCGAGGTTGAACACCACATGCGTATCCAGATTCTGCACTTCGCCGACTGCCCGAACTGGCAAAGTCTGACCGACCTCGTCGAGGAAGCACTCGACCGCCTTGGCCTCGACTCCACGATCGAATTCGTCACAGTCGACACTCCGGAGCTGGCACGGCGATGGCGCTTCCGCGGTTCCCCCACATTGTGGCTCGACGGTGAGGACCCATTCCTGGACGAAAGTGCCCCGATCGGACTTTCCTGTCGTTTGTACCGAACTCCTGAGGGACTCAGGGGATCTCCCGATTCAGTACAACTGATGAGTGCCCTGTCGAGCGCACTGGGTGGCTCCTGACAGCAAACCCTCGTGCGGTAGTGTCGTGACTGCCATAGGAGGTGTCCGTCAAACGCATCGTTGTAGTCGCCAACCGCCTTCCCGTCTCCTGGGACGGCACGCAATGGGAGACCAGCCCTGGGGGGTTGGTCCGCGCCCTCGGCCCCGTGCTCAGGGAATCAGAAGGGTCGTGGGTGGGGTGGCCTGGAATCGCGGGTTTCGACCCGGGACCGTTCGACCATGAGGGGATCGAGCAGCGGCCCGTCTCTCTCAGCGAGGAAGAAATCGACGGGTTCTATTTCGGGTTCTGCAACGGAACGCTGTGGCCTCTCTACCACGACGCCGTGTCCTCCCCCGAGTTCCACCGCCACACCTGGCGTCCCTACGTCAAGGTCAACGAGCGTTACGCCGCCGAGGCGGCGGCCGCCATGGGCCCCGGCGATCTGGCCTGGATCCAGGACTATCAGCTCCAGCTGGTTCCCTCCATGCTTCGGGAGATCAACCCCGACGCCACCATCGGCTTCTACCTGCACATCCCTTTCCCACCGATCGAGCTGTTTGCGCGGCTGCCATGGCGGCGCCAAATCGTGGAAGGCCTGCTCGGCGCCGACGTGGTGGCCTTCCAAACCCGCCAGAGCGCCGACAACTTCGCCAGGGCCGCCCGACGCTTCGGCGGCGCCGAAGCGCGCGGCAAGCGCGACCTTCGGTGGAACGACCGCAATATCCATCTTCAGCCCGCCCCGATCGCCATCGACCCAAAGGAGTTCGAGCGAATGGCGCGCTCGGAGGAGGTCCAGGACCGCGCCCGTGCTCTCAGACACGAACTCGGTGATGTGGACACGATCGTGCTCGGCGTCGATCGCCTCGACTACACCAAGGGCATCGACCTTCGCCTCAAGGCGATCGCCGGGCTCCTCGAAACAGCCCCCGAACGCAAATACGCCTATGTGCAGGTCGCCGTTCCCAGCCGGGAGGGAGTTCCTGCCTACCAAGAGCTGCGGGGAGACGTCGAGCAGCTTGTGGGCCGCATCAACGGTGAGTTCGGCTCGGCCGGATGGGCTCCCATCTCTTATCTCTATCGGGCCGTGCCCTTCGAAGAATTGGTGGCGCTCTACGTAGCCGCCGACATCATGTTGGTCACGCCGTTGCGCGACGGCATGAATCTCGTCGCCAAGGAATACGTCGCCTGCCGGGTGGCCGGTGACGGTGTCCTCGTGCTCAGCGAGTTTGCCGGCGCGGCCGAGCAGCTCACTGCCGCCATGATCGTCAATCCGCACGACGTCGATGAGGTCTCCCGAACGATCGCCGCCGCAGCCTCGATGGACGAAGCCGAGGTCCGCCTCCGCATGCGCAAACTCTCACGAGTGGTGCGGAAGTACGACGTCTTCGAATGGGCCGACGTGTGCCTGTCGGAGCTGGCCAACCGATGATCGATCCGCAGCTGCATGCTGCGCTGGTCGCCGCCGCACAGGCGGAGGGGCTGTTGGTGGCTTCCGATTACGACGGGACCCTCTCTCACCTGGTCGACGACCCATCCGCAGCCGTCCCCCATCGGGCCGCCATGGACGCTCTCTCGGATCTGGGTGGGCTCCCGGGTGTGGTGGCCGTGCTCATCTCCGGCCGGTCCCTCGAGGCGCTCGAACGCCTGGCGGGCAAACCGCCCCACGTCACTCTCATCGGCACTCACGGGGCCGAGAGCTCCGACTCCCGAACCGACCCGAACATCGCTCGCCTCATCGATTCCGTCGTCTCCGACCTCCTTGGTGTGGAGCTGGCCTTCGAGGGAACCCTGCTGGAGGAGAAGCCTGCCGGAGCGGCTCTCCACTACCGGCACGCCGCCGACCGGGACGGCGCCGCCGCTGCCGCGCGAGCGGTTGGAGAGCGCCACTCCGTCAAGACCATCAACGGGAAGATGGTTGTCGAATTGCTGGTCGGCGAGGGCGACAAGGGAACGGCCCTCGAGACGATTCGAGTGGCATCCGGGGTCGAACGCATGGTCTTCTTCGGCGACGACACCACCGATGAGGATGTCTTTGTGGCCGCCCGGCCGGGTGACGTCACGGTCAAGGTGGGCACGGGATCGACGGCGGCTCTCTATCGCCTCGGGGACCCCGACGACGTGGGAGAGGCACTGGCCCTCCTCCTCGAAGTGCGTCAGTCCGTTGGCGGCTGACCGAGGCCCAGCAGCCGCTGCACCCCCGACATCGCCACCCCGATCCAGTCGGGACGATTGTCGAGCTCCCAATGCAGCTCGCGCAGCGAACGGGTCACCGCGTACGCCTCGAGCAGGGCATCGACGTGTTCGAGCTCGTTGGGGAGGGCGGCCGAGCCCTGCATGGTCTCGAGGTACACCCCCACAAACCGGGAGGATACGGTGGCAGACCACCAACCTGCCCATGCTGACGCCGATGCGTCCTCGTCGATCCGAAGAAGGGCGGCGCGGGCGGAGACGTAGTCGAGCGACCGAATCATCTGCGCGACATCTCTGAGCGGGGTGGCCCGCAGGCGGCGTTCGCTCATGGGCTGGCTGTGGTCGCCGGAGAACTCGACGATGTAGAACGTGTCGTCCACGATCCGGAGGCCGTCGAGCCGGAAATCGCCGTTCACCCGGACCCGTTGACCTGCCATGGGTGTCCGGCGAATCGGATCGATACGTCCCAGAATCGACGGCTCGGCATCCACGATCTCCTGGAGGGAGGCGGCGAGTTCGCCGTCGCGGCCGGCCAGTGACCGCCGGACCGCATCCAACTCCTGTCGAACTCTGGCCCGCAGGGACTGGTACAGCGACTGTTGATACAGCGCCGAGAAAGGCGAAGGATGCAGCTCGGGATCTTCGCTGAAGGCGCCCATGGCCAGATGGAACTCCCCCGTCATCCGACCCAACTGTTCCGCCTTCTCGAGGGCCGCACGCAGCTGCGGCGAAGACGGTTGCGGCCCTCCGCCTGCCCGCGCCCAGGAGTTGGGAGGAGGGAGAGGGGAAGGTTCCGAACCGGCCACGGTCTCGAGCCAGGACGAAACCAGTTCGAGCATGACCGCCCAGGCGTCCTCGCCCGGCGGCAGGGTCCGCTGCAGAACCCCCAGGGTCCACGAGTCACCCGATTGGTACTCGAGGGAACCGTAGATCTCGGACAGGTTGGAGAAGGCGGTTCGCTCCGTCAGGAACCGCCGAAGCTCCAGATCGGGATTCACTCCGGCTTCGATGCGGCGGAACAACTTGATGGTCAGGTCGGCGCCGAAGGTCACATAGCTCTCGCCCTCCCCCGTTTCGCTGACCAGGGCGGAAGCGCCCAGGAGAGCGAGGCTCTCCACGGGCGGGATGGACGCCGCCGGGTGACAGACGATCGCCCCTGCGCTGCCGAGCACGGTGCGCCCGGCGACCAGGTCGGCGAGCATCCTGGTTCTGAATGACGGATCCATCAGCGCGTCGAAGAGCACACCGGTCTCCTCGTCCCGACGCACCCTGGCCACGATCGCCGTGTCCGGAAGGTCCAGATCGTCGCCGAATCGGAGGCCGACGGGAATCACATACCGCTCGTCCGGGCCGTTGGCGTACTCGACATCCAGCAGAGCAATCCACGTCGCCGGCCCGGCCTCGCCGGGATCGATCGGGATGGCGTCGAAGACGCTGGCCGCCATCCTCCTTCGGTACCGGCCCTGATACCAGGGTTGTCGTTCCACGTACTCCATCAGGTGTTCGTTGAGTGGCTGTCCTGGCTGGAACGCCTCATCCAGTGGGCCGTCCAGGATCAGCTCTCCGTCTCCGGCCCGGCTCTCGTGGACATCCGGCGTGATGGAGAACCAATAGAACCCGTAGGGACTGAGGGTGAGCAGATAGGGAAGGTCGCCGACCCCGGGAAACTCGGTGCGCCCCAGCAGCTCGATCAATTTCCATCCGGCGAATCGCCCCAGGTCCAGCTCCACGAACTGGGCGTGGCGGCTCAGGTTAGAGACCACCAGAATGGTCTCGCCTTCGCCTTCGCGCAGGTAGGCCAGTACGTGGGGGTTCTCCGGGGAGAGGAATTCGATCGTCCCCCGGCCGAAGACGGGGTGCCCAGCCCGGCGACCGATCATCCGGCGGACCCACCACAGCAGCGAGTTGGGGTTGTGGTGTTGCGCCTCGACATTGACGGTCTCGTAATGGAACTGAGGGTCCACGACCACCGGCAGATACAGGGATTGAGGATTGGCGTCGGAGAAGCCGGCGTTGCGATCGTTGCTCCATTGCATGGGGGTCCGCACACCGTCACGATCAGGAAGGAAGGTGTTGTCGCCCATCCCGATCTCGTCGCCGTAGTACAGGACTGGCGTGCCTGGGAGCGAGAAGAGGAGACTGAACAGCAGTTCGATCCGGCGTCGGTCGTTCTCGATGAGGGGCGCCAGGCGGCGGCGAATGCCCAGGTTGAGTCGGGCTCGCCGATCGGGTGCATAGGTCCGCCACATGTAGTCACGTTCTTCCTCGGAGACCATCTCGAGGGTCAGCTCGTCGTGGTTTCTCAGGAAGATGGCCCACTGGGTGCCTTCGGGGATCGGCGGGGTCTGCTCGAGGATGTCGATGATGGGGAGCCGCGTTTCTCGTTCCAGCGCCAGGTAGAGACGCGGCATGAGAGGGAAGTGGAACGACATGTGACATTCGTCGCCGTCCCCGAAGTAGGCCACCGAGTCCTCAGGCCACTGGTTGGCCTCGGCCAGAAGCATCCGGTCGGTGTAGTTGGCGTCGACGTGGGCACGCAGGCGTTTCAGCTCCTGGTGTGTCTCGGGGAGGTTCTCGCCGTTGGTTCCCTCGCGTTCGAACAGGTAGGGGATGGCGTCGAGGCGGAGCCCATCCACCCCCAGTTCCAGCCAGAAGTCCAAGGCCTCGGTGACCGCCTCTCGGACGAGGGGGTTGTCGTAGTTCAGATCAGGCTGGTGCGAGAAGAAGCGGTGCCAGTAGTAGGCGCCCGCCACCGGATCCCACGCCCAGTTCGAGCTTTCGGTGTCCTGGAAGATGATCCGGACCTCTGAGTATCGGTCCGGCGTGTCGCTCCACACGTAGAAGTCCCGTTCGGGGCTCCCGGGTTCGGCGCGTCGAGCGCGCTGGAACCAGGGGTGTTGGTCCGAGGTGTGGTTGATGACGAGTTCGGTGATGACCCGCATGTTGCGGGAATGGGCCGCGTCCAGAAATGTGCGGAAGTCGTCGAGTGTTCCGTAGCTGGGATGCACATCGAAGTACTCGGCGATGTCGTAACCGTCATCTCGCAAAGGCGAGGGATAGAAGGGAAGCAGCCAGATGGCCGTGACGCCGAGCCGGCTCAGATAGTCCAATCGCGAAGTCAGGCCGACGAAGTCGCCGATCCCGTCGCCGTTCGAGTCGGCAAATGCTCGGACGTGCACTTCGTAGATGATGGCGTCGCGATACCAGTCTGGTGAAGAGTGGAGAGGTTGATGCGCAGTCATGCGGTGCGGATGCTAGTGCTGTGCTCATCGCCCCTGCCGCCCGACAGGCAGGCAGGTCAGTCGCGCTCCGGCGGCCGCCGAAGCCTCTTGCGCTCGCTGGTCTGGCGCTTCTCATCGAGACGTTTCTGCCGCTGAGACCGGCTCGGCTTGGTCGGTTTGCGGGGAGTGGGCGGGATCATCGCCTCTCGCAGCTGCTGGGCGAGGCGTTTGCGAGCCAGCTGTCGATTGCGGAACTGGCTGCGGGACTCGTCCGCGATCACGGTGAGGACACCGTCACGGTGCCCCGTCTGCCGCAGCATCAGCCGGCGCAACCCCGACTCGAACACCTCGGATGCCGCGAGGTCGAAACGGAGTTCGGCGCGGCTGTGGGCTCGATTGGCGTGCTGTCCGCCCGGTCCTCCCGTGGGCCCGAACCTCCACTCCAGCTCGGCGGACGGAATCACATGACGGGCGTCGACGGAGAGATCCTCAGCCATCGGCCGCACCTGCCCACGCTCGGACCGCCGGGCGATCCACCTTCCCGAGTGCGTTCCTGGGAAGCGCCTCCACGAGAACCCACCGCTTGGGGATCTTGTAGCCGGCCAGCTGTTCCCGAAGGTGCGCCTCCAACTCGGCCGGCCGGCGTGAGGTGACTGCCACCGCCACCACCGCTTCACCCCACTCCGGATCGGGGACTCCGACAACGGCGGCCTCCTGCACGCCATCCAACTCCTCGAGAAGCGCTTCGACCTCACCTGGGACGACGTTCTCGCCGCCCGTGATTATGAGATCTCTCGTTCGTCCCAGCACGTGAAGATAACCCTCGCCGTCGAGCCACCCGAGGTCGCCGGTGGCCAGCCAGCCCGAGCGCGGCTTCTCACCCAGGTAGCGCCCCGACACCATGGGGCCGGCAACCTCGATCTCGCCGCCCGCCGCGATCCGGATGCGGGCGCCATACACGGGAAGGGCTCGGCGCCGTCGACTGTCACCGAGGGGTGCCGTTGCGATCTGAGAAGCGGTCTCGGTCATGCCGTATGTCGAGAGGACCGGCAATCCTGCCCGGGCGGCCGCCTCCAGGAGAGGGAGGCTGGTTGGTCCACCGCCGACGAGCACCGCCCGCAGCCCCGAGTAGGGGCCAGGATCGGCGGCGAGAAGCGGCCCGATCATGGATCCGACCAACGAGGCGAGAGTCACCTCGTGCAGGGCGGCGGCCGCCTCGGCCGGCTCGAACCTGGGGAGGAGGACCACCTCCGATCCCTGCCGAGCCGAACGCCAGAGTATCGAGGCGCCTCCCACATGAAAGAGCGGAAGGACGGCCAGCCAGCGGTCGGCCGCGCTGTGGCGAAGGTGTCTGGCAGAAGCCTCGGTCGAGGCGGCGAGGTTCCCCTGGGTCAAGATCACCCCCCGGGGTGACCCCGAGGTACCGGAGGTGAAGGCCACGACGGCTTCGTGCTCGTGGCGTAGGAGGGAGCCGGGGACGGCGACGGCCCGCGAGGATGGCGAGACGATCGTCCGTCCTCCAAAACCGTGGTCATGTTCGGCGGAGACAACGATCTCCACTCCGGCCTGGGCGAGCTGGGCCTCCAGCTCGGGCGGCGAGAGCCGCGTGTTGAGGAGGAGCAGCGTCGCCCCGGTGCGAGGAACCGCAAAGATGGCTTCCGTCGACCCGATGTCGTTGGTTGCCCACACCGCCACGATCTCGTCTTGGGCGGCCCCGGCTTCGCGGAGGGCTCCGGCCAGGCCGGCTGCCGCCTCATCCACCTGCGCGAACGACCACGACCGTTCGGGCGTCGTGATGAAGGGAGCGTCCGGGGTGGAGGCGGCCGCCGCGGCGAGCCAGTCGGGATTGGAGTCCATGTGGATCACTACAGTATCGACGTTGCCGATAGAGGGACACCCATGGTCTCAGAACTGTTCGACCCCTCGGCGTGGAGTCTCGTCGAAGGATTCGAGTTCACCGACATCACCTATCACCGCGCCCAGGGTCAAGGCACAGTGCGCATCGCCATCGACCGGCCGGACGTGCGTAACGCCTTCCGCCCCCACACCGTCGACGAGCTGTACCAGGCGCTGGACCACGCCCGGATGAGTTCGGACGTGGGTTGCGTGCTGCTCACCGGCAACGGGCCGTCGCCGAAGGATGGCGGGTGGGCGTTCTGCTCGGGAGGAGATCAGCGCATCCGCGGCGCCGACGGGTACCGGTATGAAGGCGCCGGCGGGGTCGACCCCGCCCGACTCGGACGACTTCACATCCTCGAGGTGCAGCGCCTGATCAGGTTCATGCCCAAGGTCGTCATCGCCGTCGTGCCCGGGTGGGCGGTCGGCGGCGGCCACAGCCTCCATGTAGTGTGCGATCTCACCCTGGCCAGCGCCGAGCACGCCATCTTCAAGCAGACCGATCCGGACGTGGCCAGCTTCGACTCCGGCTACGGCTCGGCCTACCTCGCCCGCCAGATGGGCCAGAAACGCGCTCGAGAGTTGTTCTTCCTGGGGTTCGAATACTCGGCGGAAGAGGCGGTGGCGATGGGGATGGCCAATGCGGCTGTTCCCCATGCAGAACTCGAGCCGACCGCTCTCGAGTGGGGGCGCATCATCAACTCGAAGAGTCCGACGGCCATGAGAATGCTCAAATTCGGATTCAACATGCTCGACGACGGACTGGTCGGCCAGCAGATCTTCGCCGGCGAGGCCACCCGCCTCGGCTACGGCACAGCCGAGGCCCAGGAAGGTCGCGACGCCTTCCTGGAGAAACGCCCCCAGGACTACTCGGCCTTTCCGTGGCATTTCTGAGCCGGTGAACCTCACCCCGTGGATCCAGGCAGCCCGCCCGCACACGCTGTGGGCGGCGGTGGTGCCCGTGCTCGTGGGATCAGGCCTGGCTGCGGGCGACGGCGTGTTCCGGTGGGACGCCTTCGCGGCGGCGCTGGTGGCCTCGGTCGCCATCCAGGTGGCTGCCAATTTCGCCAACGACGTGTTCGATGCCCGCAAGGGTGCCGACACCGAAGATCGGATCGGCCCCACCCGGGTGGTGGCAGCGGGGATCCTGTCAGATCGAGCCGTATGGGTCGCCACATGGGTGGCGGTGGCGGTGGGCGCCCTGGCCGCCGTGTGGCTGATCGTCATCGCCGGATGGGTGGTGGCCGTCATCGGTGTCGTCTCGGTGGTGGCCATGCTCGGCTACGTCGGGGGTTCCAACCCCTATGGCTACCGGGGCCTCGGCGAGGTCTTCGTGTTCGTGTTCTTCGGGGTGGTGGCCACGGTGGGCAGCCGGTATGTCCACGACATGTCCGCACCGCTCGATGCGTGGTTGTTGTCGATCCCGGTCGGGTTCCCGGTCACCGCCATCCTGGTCGCCAACAACATCCGAGATCTGGAGACCGACGCCGCCGCCGGAAAGCGAACGCTGGCCGTCATGCTCGGTAGAGATCGCACCCGGAAGCTCTACGCCGGGCTCCTCTTGGGCACGTTCCTGGCGTTGGCCGTGTTCGCGGCGGGCGGTTGGGTTCCCACCGCCACCGCCATCGCCGTCTTCTGGGCGCCCGCCGCGGTGCCGTTGATCCGCACGGTCTACACCGAGATCGCCGGGCCACCGCTCATCGGAGTCTTGAAGGGAACGGCCCGATTGGAGCTGCTGGTGGGGGTGTCGATGACCGTGGGGGCTGCCTTGGGTTGAGATACCGGAGGAAGGCCCGGAGGACGGTCCGGTAGACCGGCCTCTCCCGACGCTGAGCCAACGCTGAGGTTCTCCTTGGCCTGCAGCGAGTTCGGGTCGGCACGATGGGTGACGAGGCTACGTAGGCGGGAACGATTGCTCCTAGGGTTCCAGACATGAGCGAACAACCGAAAGCCCGGATCCTGGTTGTCGACGACGAGCAGATGCTGCTCGACATGGTCGGCGATGCCTTGACGTTCGCCAACTACGCGGTGAGCGTCGCCGACAACGGTCTCGCCGCCCTCAGTGCGGTCCGTCGCGACCCGCCTGACCTGGTCATCCTGGACGTCAACATGCCCGAACCAGATGGCTTCCAGGTGGCCAGGAGCCTTCGAGTGACCCATCCCGACTTGCCGGTGCTGTTTCTCACGGCGCGGTCCGATATCGAGGATCTGCGGGCTGGTTTCGAGTCTGGTGGCGACGATTACCTGACGAAGCCCTTCCGGCTCGAGGAGCTTCGGCTGCGAGTCGACGCTTTGCTGCGTCGATCCGGGTTCGGGCGGAGGTCCGCCGAGTTGTCCTGCGGCGATCTCACCATGAACGATGCAGAGCATCGTGTGTTTCGTGGGGACGATGAGATCCTGCTCTCACCTGTCGAGTACCGCTTGCTGCATTACCTTCTCTCGCACCCCGGTCAGGTCTTGGAGCGGGGCCAGATCCTCGAGGCCGTGTGGGGATACGAGTACGGCGATTCTGTGATCGAGACCGCAATATCGCAGCTGCGCAAGAAGGTCGATGAGGGCAGAGCCAAGCTGATCCACACGGTGCGCGGGTTCGGATACACCTTGCGCCCCCCCGAGTGATGATCAGGCGCTGGACACTCCGCCGGCGGCTGACGCTCGTGGTTGGCCTGGTCATCCTCCTGGTGAGCGCGTTCATCGCCGTCACCGTCTCGGCGGCGACCCGCCGTACCCTCATCGATCGCGTTGACGCCGATCTCCGAGTCTTTGCCGGACGGGCTGCGGTATCCCCCGTGCGTCCGAACACTCCCAACCCGGAGGCCGACGCCTTCGAGCCGTTTGCCCTGATTCGTCTCGACGTGGATGGAACCGTGATCGCCGAGCGACCCGCCGGCTACGCAGACGATCCAAATCCGCTGCCCGATGTGAGCGGATTGGCGCTCGCCGAGCTCGGATCGGACAGCTTCCTCACCCTGGATACCATCGGCGGAGACGGGTCGGCTCGAGTTCTCATCCGCGAGATCCCGCAGGGATACCAAGTGGTGGCGACGTCGCTCGAGTCGGTTGACTCGACCACCCGCCAAACGTTGTGGACGTCGCTGGCGGTGGGCCTGATGGCCGCCATCGTGGGAATCGCCGCAGCCTGGCTGTCGGTGCGGCGAGGGTTCCGTCCCGTCGACGCCATGATCGAGACGGCGGGAGCCATCGCCGATGGGGATCTCTCGAGGCGGACCGAACTGGTGGAATCAGACACAGAGCTCGGTCGCCTGTCCACGGCGCTGGATCACATGCTGGCCAGGATCGAGAAGGCCGACCGGGAGCGCCTCCGCGAAGCCGGACGACTCCGCCGCTTCGCCGACGACGCGTCGCATGAGCTGCGCACCCCCATCTCCGCCATCGCAGGCTACGCCGAGCTGTACAACGCCGGGGGCGTTGAGCCGGGTCCGGCTCTCGACCGGGCCATGGCACGGATCACCGAGGCGAGCGAACGGGCAGGACGCCTCATCGAAGACCTCCTGGCGCTCGCCCGCCTCGACCGCGAGATCGGTATGAACCAGTCGCGTCTCGATCTGAGTGCCCTGGTTGCCGACACCGTCGAGGACTCGCGCGTCAGCGCAGGTCTCGAGATCAACACCGACGCGGCAGAACCGGTCATGATCACTGGCGACGGGGTGTGGCTGCGCCAGGCAATAGACAACCTCATCAACAACGCGGTGTCTCACGCGCCGGAGTCGACATCGATCGAGCTGATCGTCGACAAGGCCGGCGACCAGGCGCGGCTGCGGGTCGTGGACCACGGGCCCGGCGTTCCCGAATCCGAACGGGAGCGGGTGTTCGATCGATTCGCTCGCCCCGACCACGGTCGCGACAGGTCACATGGCGGGGCCGGTCTTGGCCTCGCCATCGTCCGCGAGGTCGTGCTGTCCCACGGGGGCGAGGTGTCCATTCTGGAGACTCCAGGCGGAGGGGCAACCGTGCAGGTCTTGCTGCCGCTCGCCTCCGGTTCGGTTCGCTGACCGCGGGCCTACTCTGTCATCACATGGACGACCAGTACGACGTCGAAGCGCTTCTCGAATGGAGGGTCGAGCGAGACGAACATCTTCGTTCGCATTACACGTCGCCGATTCCGGAAGAGCACCTTCCCTCCTTCGCCGGTCTGCGCTATTTCGAGCCCGACCCGGCCATGGTGATGCGGGGCACGTTCACGGCGGCCGACGGCCAGATCGACATCACCTCGTCGACAGGCGGCGTGATGGGCTACGAGCTCGCCGGCCACGTGACACTGACGCTTGGCGACGAATCGGTTCGCCTGGCTGTGCTCCGGGGCGAGGAAGACGATGTGTTCATCCCGTTCCGAGACGCCACATCGGGCGTCGAATCGTACGGGGGCGGGAGGTATGTACCCGCCGTGATCGATGACACCGGTGAGGCCACCGTGGATTTCAATCGGACCATCAACCCGTTCTGTGCGTATGACGAGGAGTTCTCGTGCCCTCTCCCACCACACGGGAACTGGTTGACGCACCGCGTCGCGGCCGGCGAACAGGCCTACGAGGCGCCCTGATCCGCGGTCAGGCCCGATCCGACCGAGCCGCCAGGCTCAGGTCTGATGACGATCGATCTCGTCGAGGTCTTTCAATGCCTTCTGTGCGGAGATGGTGATCTCGGATCCCGGTGCCGAGGCAACCCGCTCGAGACCGTTTCGAGCGGTCGCGCCGCCGATGCTGGCGAGAACATCGACGAGCTCTGTGGATGCGGCGCCGGCAGTCAAGGCTTCTGTGATCAAGGGCACCGACCGCTCCCCGGCCTTCACCAGAAGGACCCCGGCGAGGGCCTGCGAATTCTCGTCTCCCGTCGCCACGGAGCCGACGAGAACTCGCCCGGCCGATTCGAGGCCGGTCAGGCGCCACACAGCACTGGCTGCGGCGATCTTGGCGGAGGATACGAGGCTCATGGGCTCAGCGTACCTCCGGTTGTTCACAACTCGGCGGGGAGACCGTATCGCTCCCAGTAGGCGGGCTCGTGGGTATCACCATGGTCGAACCATCCGTTGACCAGCGAGGTCACCTTCCCTCTGTGGGCTGAAGGGACCTTCAGTTTCTGGCCGCCGCGATCGGCGATGATCACCAGATCCCAGCGCACCCGCACGTCGATCAACCGCCGGACCCTGCCAAGCTCGGGAAACCACTCTCCGTGCACCGGCCAGCTCAGGAGGACCAGGCGGTCGACCTCGAGCCCGCGGCGGGTGGCCAGGTTGGCGACGGTGGCGCCATGGCTGTGGGCGAACACGTCCGGCCGCTGCAAGCCCTGGTCGACCACCCAATCGGCCATGCGCTGGGCGGCGAGCTGGCGAGCGCCATCGGAGTAGAGCCCCGTCCATTGGTAGCTGGGGTCGTGCGGGTTGAGCGCCGGGATCAATCCGGCGAGGTAGCTATGGAACGTCCCCCCGGGCCGCCACCAGCGACTCCTTGCCGCGAACGTCCCATGGCTGAGCACGGCGGTATGAGACTCACGATCGGTGCCGCTCAGCTCCGCCGGGCGACCGACGACATACCGCAGGGCTTCGTGGCTCGGAACGACCCGAGCGAGGCCAACCCTCCCCAGATCGCGGACGAGCGGGTCACGAGACCTGGCGCCCTCCACCAGCACGTCCACCACATCCTCACGGGGGCCGGTGGTGTCCAGGGCGGCGGTCGCCGCCGCCGTCCGAACGAGGCGGCTGTCACTGTGCAGATTCGCCTCGACGAGTGACGCCGCAGTGACCGCCTCGGGTTTGTCGATCAGTCGTTTCGTGATGGCGGCGCTGGCAGACGCCGGGATCCGCACGTCTGCCCGACCCACATGGGTGTCGACATCGATATCGAGAGGCCTCACCGCCTGAGCGACGGGCATTCTTCGCTTGCGCTCGATGCGGCGAAGGTCACTCGGCAAATCGAGTTCGCGCGGGGAGTCCAGTCTCTCCGTCTCACCACCGACCGCGGCCCCGGCGGTCAGCACGATCGCTGCCTGACTGAGCCGGGCGTCACGGCTCGTCTCCTCGAACGCCTCCGGCCCGGTGACGGGTGTGACTTCGTGGTATCCGGCCATTGGCGTGTCCCCTCGTCCGCTCCCTCAAGTGATACCCCAGGAGACGCGGCGAGTCAATGAGCGGTGCCGGGCCAAACACAGCAGGCAACGGGAGAAGGTCGATCGGCCTAGCGCAGATGGCGCAGGAGCACCTCGGCGATTGCCCCGGGCGCCTCACCGACGACGGCGTGGCCAACGCCGTCGAGGACCACCAACTCACCGTTCGGGATCAGATTCGCCAGCTGTCTGCCCTGGTCGTGATATTTCCGGTCGTCCGCCCCCACGACCACGGTGACGGGCATCGAGAGGCGACCGACCCTCTCTCCGAGGTACGGCTGAACACCCTGGCCGAATCCCCGGAGGGCGGCGGCGAGTCCTTGAGCCGTGTTGCGCAGGCGCAGCGCCTTGTCAGCCTCCCGCCACTCGGCGTCCCGACGCCCGAGGCCGGCGAACAGCGGGAAGTCGACCCACCCGTCCACGAACCGTTCGATTCCCCCAGCCTCGATCTGGCGAGCCAGCCGGTCGTCCCCCGCCCTCCGGGCGGCCCTTTCTGCCTCGCCGGCGATTCCAGCTCCGGCGGCGATGACGATCAGGCTCCGCACCAGGTCGGGCCCGGCCAGGGCGGCCTCCATTGCCATGCGGCCCCCTGCCGAATAGCCGAGCAGCACCCCCGGATCTCCCGAGGCTTCGGCCACGCCGGCGAGCGCGGCGAGGATCCGGTCGGTGGCGGTGGTCACGTCCACCGGGCCCCGCTCCTCGTCGTGGCCGGGCAGCGCTGGACACAGCGCACCGTGGCCCACGAGGCCGACCAGCTCGGCGAACATCTCTGGCCGTTGCGTGAAGCCGTGGACGCCGACCCAGGTGGCCGGCTGCTCGCCGAGTGGGGTGATCGTGCTCATGGCCGGTATTCTCCCAGACGTGGCGAATCCGAACTACGTCTTCACCTACACCCTGGCTCGGGGGCTCCGGGACCTCGGGGCGACCGACGCCGTCGTCACTCCTGGCTCCCGCAACACTCCCCTGGCTCTGGCCTTTGCGGAAACCGACGGTCTAGCCCGCTGGATACACCACGACGAGCGCTCCGCCGCATTCTTCGCGTTGGGCTTGGCCAAGACCACCGGCCGGCCCGTCATCCTGGTGTGCACGTCGGGGACGGCTGCAGCCGAGTACCTCCCCGCGTTGACCGAGGCTCGCCACGCTCGCGTACCTCTGATCGCGCTCACTGCTGATCGCCCCCCCGAGCTTCGCCAGGTGGCGGCCCCACAGTCGATCAACCAGATCGGCATCTACGGTCCGGCCGTCAAGTGGTCACACGAGGCGGGAACTCCCACCACGGACTACCCACCGGGACCCTATGCGGCCCGCCTGGCCGGCGCAGCCTGGACGCGCAGCCTGGATTCACCGGCCGGACCGGTTCACCTCAACTGTCCGTTCCGCGAACCTCTCGCCCCCATCGATCTGCCGCAGATCGATAGCCTCGCCGCCGTTGCCCCCGTCCACCAAGGATCGCTCATCCCGGGCCCCGCCGCGCTTCAGGCGGTGGCCGAGCAGCTGTCGGGTCGCCGGGTTCTGCTGGTGGCCGGCGAGATGCCGGCCGAGGCGATCGAACCGGTGGCGGCTTTGAGCGCCGCGCTGGATGCACCGTTGTTTGCCGATCCGCTCTCGGGCCTCCGGGCGGGTCACCACGACAAGAGCCGGGTGATCACCACCGGCGACACACTGGCTCGGGCGGGCCTTCTCGACGGGCGCCTCGCCCCCGAGGTCGTGGTCAGGTTTGGCGCGCCGGCCACGTCGAAGGCGCTCGCCCAGCGGCTCTCGGGGAATCCCCCTGTGACCCAGGTGGTGGTGGACGATGCCGAGTGGCGCCAGCCCACCACGGGTGCGGCCACGATGGTGCGCGGCACCTCCGCCGCCACTGCGTCGGCCTTGGTCCCCCTCGTCTCGCCTGGCGGCCCCGACTGGATGCAGGCGTGGCGAGAGGCCGACAACAAGGTCCAACACCTGTGGAGCGAGATCGCCTTCCCGTCCGAACCGGCGGTGATCCAGACGATTGCCGCCCACCTTCCGTCGGGATCTCGGCTCTGGGTGGCCAGTTCGATGCCGATTCGCGACCTCGACAGTTTCTGCGGGCCGACGGAGCGGCCGATCCGGATCGTCGCCAACCGGGGCGCCAACGGGATCGATGGCTTCGTGTCGTCGGTCTTGGGTTCGGCCGCGGCCGGGCCGGCACCGACCTTCGGGGTGAGTGGCGATCTCTCCCTGCTCCATGACCTGACCGCCTTAGCCGGCGGCGTTCGCCTCGGTCTCGACGCCACCATCGTGGTGATCAACAACGACGGAGGTGGCATCTTTCACTTTCTGCCTCAGGCCGACCATCCCGAGTTCTTCGAGTCTCACCTCGTCACCCCACACGGTCTCGATTTCGGGCCGTTGGTGGAGGGATTCGGCGCCGTCTACCAGCTGGTGGAGGAGCACTCCGGTCTCGTCGAGGCGCTCACGACTCCACCGAGCGGGATTCGCGTCGTCGAGGTCCGGACCGACCGCCGCCACAACGCCGACCTTCACGAAGCCTGGTGGAGGAAGGCCGCGGAGACCCTGTCCGTCTAGAAACACTCGGCGGCCACACCACACACCCATCGCAGAAACGCACACACCGCAGAAACGCACAGCGTTTCTGCGGTGTGAAGCGAACTAGGTTCGCTTCACGTAGTTCGCCTTCACGCTTCGGTCAACATCTGGAGCATCGTCCGGAACTTGAGTCTGGTTTCCTCGAGTTCCACGGACGGCACGGAGTCGGCCACGATCCCGGCGCCGGCGTAGAGGAAGGCCTGGTTCCCGCGCAGGAGCGCGCACCTGAGCGCAACGGCGATCTCGCCGTCTCCGTCGGCCGACATCCAGCCGATGCCGCCGGCGTACCAACCCCGATCGAGTCCCTCGCACTTGTCCAGAAACGCCAGCGCCTCATCGCGGGGGCTTCCTCCGACGGCGGGAGTGGGGTGCAACGCCCCTGCTACATCGATCACGGTCATCGGGTGGGAGAGGGTTCCGGCGACCTCACTGGAGAGGTGCTGCACGTGCGTGAGCTTGCGGAGGCTCGGGTACCGGTCGACCTGAAGCTCGGTGACCAGCGGCGCCAGTCGAGCGGCGATGTCGTCGACGACCACTCGGTGCTCCACCCGGTTCTTGGCACTGGCCATCAGTTCGTCGCCGATACCCCGATCGGCCTCGTCTCCTTCGCCGCGCGGAGCCGAGCCGGCCAGTGGATGAGAACTGACCCGTCCACCTTCGACCGCGACGAGCAGCTCTGGCGAGGCTCCCACGAAGACCCCATCTCCCTGTTGCCAACCAAAGACGTAGCAGGCGGGGTAGTCGTGGCCGAGACGGTTCACGAGGTCGAAAGGTCGGGGGGTGATGTCCGATGTGACTACCACGGAGCGAGCCAGGACGGCTTTCGCCATGCCACCGGCTCGGATCTGGCCTACGGCATCAGCGACGGCCTGTTCGTACTGGGAGGGGGAAGGCCGTGACTCGATGGCATGGTCGGTGGCGTTCGACCCCATCGGCGGCGGTGGCACCTCGAGGGTGCGGAGGACATCGGCGACAGAACCGAAGCTTCGACCCGGGGGCAGCGTCACCACCAGCTTCGTTTCGCCGTCTTCCCGAATCGCCGCGATGAGCGGAACGACCCCGCTGGTAGGGGTGAAGCCGTCCCATTCCGGTCGACGACCTCCTTCTGGCGAGAACGAGAACCCCACCAGAACCCGCAGATGAGGAGAGATCTCCTCGAACTGCCTCACCTCGTCGGTAAAGGCGCTGAACCGGTCGGGCCCGAACGGCGCCACCGTCTGCCATGCCGCACCCAACCCGGCGATCTGACGGCCGGCCGGGGTGCTCAGGTAGCCGGCGAAGGGGAACTGGTCGCTGCCGGAACGCACCAGATCCAGGGGGCGGAGGTCGGCTGGTCCCCATGCCACCCTCACGGCGTTCGGTTCGAGCGCGCCAAACTGGGTCTCGAGTGACTCGATGAGCGCAGGTGAGATCAACACGCCCGGCAGTCTATTGGGGAACGCACACAATCCCAACGGCGCTCAGCGGCCCAATGATCGAATCTCGGCTTGGATGATCTCGGCGAGCAGGCGCGGTGCTTCCATCGGAACGAAATGGGTGGTGCCGGCAACCACCAGGCCTTTCCCATCCGGCAACCTCCCCGCGAGGTGTGCCGTGTACTCGGGCGTGTGGCTGGTGGAGTCCTCGCCGGCGACTACCAGCACCGGTATCTCCACCTCGCCGAGGCGATCGTACACCCCGTGGGCACCGGCGGTTTCATAGAGCTCAGCCTCGTCCTCCGGCGAGCAGGCGAGGATCCAGCGGTCGCCGTCGCGCTCGAGTCCGCCGGCGATGTAGGCATCCATGGCCTCAGGGGTCCAGCGCGAAAAGACCTGCTTCTGCTGGAACTTCAGGAGCGCTTCCTGAGGCGATGAGAACGAACGTCGGCGGCGGCGAGCTGATCTCGCCATCATGTTCTCGTCCGTGGACCGGCGGTACGGTCCTGGGAAGACGATGGGCTCGACGAGGACCAGCCGCTCGAACAGGCCGGGGTTCTCGAGCTGGGCCATGACCAGGGCAGCCGACCCCATGGAATGGCCGACCCCGATCCGAGGCGCTGGCTCGCCTAGCGAGACACCGGCGGCTGCCGATCCGAACGACCACCAGTCGATCGGGTGCGGGGCCTTTGGGGATTCACCGTGGGATGGAAAATCCCAGGCTACGGCGGGAAGCGTTTCGCCGAGCAGTCTCAGCTCGTCCACCACCGGACCCCACACCTCCTTGGAGAAGCCGTTGGCGTGGGACAGGCACAGGGTGGCGAGACCCGCTCCCTCCCAGCGTTTGATGGCGAGGTTGCTCACCTATCGAGGCGAGGCCGCAGCACGGACGTGGTGGTCGAGACCCTCGAACAACCGGATGAAGGCATACACCTCGTCTTGGGTCTCCTCCGACCAGTCATCGAAGTAGAGCACCCTGGTCCACGCCACCGCTGCTCCCAGATGCGGTGTCCCGGTGGAGTCGACGATGCCCGAATACTCGGTCATCAAGAGGTTCTCGCCTGGGAAGTCCCTGGAGACGGCCGCTCGCAAGCCAAGGACGATGTCGTCGCAGCCGTCAGGACAGTCGTAGGTGAGGACTACGCCGCCGTCCTCGAGGTTGTGCAGAAAGATCTCGGGCCGGACCGGTGCCTCCTGCTCACCCCAGGCAGCGAGGAAACCGACGTGAGGACCCGACGAAGGTGGGGAGCTGTTGTAGGGGACATGGGTCTCGAATTCCGAGGCGAGGTGGTTGTTGCCGAGGCTCGGAAACACCTCACCGGGCGGAGCCGGTTGAAGAACGATGTAGGCCGCGAAAGCCGCCAAGGCGAGCGCGACGCCGCCTGCAACCGTCAGGTTCTTGCGTCGCGCCGTGGCGTGCTTCTCTGCAGCCTTCTTTTCAGCCTGCTCTATCCGCCGGCGCTCGGCAGCTCTACCTCGGGTCCGAGACATCCGATCGACTCCTTTGATCCTCGATGGCTGGAATCGTACCGGATTCGTCGGTTTGTGCCGCTCAGCCGCTCATCAGAGATCGACCGGTCGGTCGTCGTCCACCTCGTAGTCGGTCGAGTTTTCCACGCGCACCACACCGTCGAGGCGGCGGGTCAGCTCGTTGAGGAGCCGAACGTCCGAGCGGCTGGGCAGAGTTCCGGAGAGGGACACCACACCCTCGTCGACGGACACCTCGATGGTATCCGGATCCACGAAGAGCACCCGCTTGAGCACGTCTTGCCGGATCTCTTCCTCGATCACGTCGTCGGGACGCGTGAAGGCGTTGACGACGTCGGCTCGTGAGATGACACCGAGCAGCTTGCCTTCGTCGTCGACGACAGGCAGCCGTTTCACTCCGTGGGCGACCATGACGCGGGCCGCCTCGGTGAGGCTGGCGTCCTGGTAGATCACGGTGGGGTGGGCGGTCATCGCCGCTCCAACCGTGTTGTCGTCCGGGGCGGGTTCGCCCTCGTCATACAGCGCGTCGAGGAGCCGTCTCCGGCCCGACGTTTCGGAGCGGTCGGCCTCCCGGGCGAGAAAATCGGCCTCGGTGATGATGCCCACGAGTAGACCATCCGCGTCGAGGACCGGTAGACCGCTCACGCCGCGTCGGACCATTCTGCGGGCCGCCTCCTTGAGGGAGTCCTCCGGTGCGGCCGTTTCGATGTTGATGGTCATCAGGTCAATGACTCGCATCGGATTCCTCCTTCACGATGAGGACATCACATGGTGCGAAATGCAGCACGCGATGTCCTGTGCTTCCCAAGAAGAAGGCGGCAAGCTCACTCCGCCCCCGCGATCCGAGAACGATCATCTCGGGCTGGTGTTCTTCTGCGTAGTCGAGCAGTGCGTCCGGTGGGTAGCCGCGCACGTTGGCTCGTACCACGGTCATGCCTTCGGCCCCGTCGGTGGCCAGCACATCGTCGACCTGCTCCCAGGTGGCCAGGGCAGAATCGTCTTCGAAGGATTGGACGTCGAGCGGAGTTTGACCCAGGGCGGCGATCACCGTCGCTGGGAGATGCACGGCGTGCACGACATGCAGGTCCGCCCCGAGCGCCCTCGCCAGTCCGATGGCCCTTCGCAGCGCCGCGGCGCTGTACCGCTGTTCATCGACTCCAACCATGACGATCATCGGTACCTCCTCTCAGGTCTCCCAGGATTCTGACGGGTATTGGTGCTCTTGTTTGGCTGCGAGCCGCGCAGCGTAGGCCGCCGCCTCCGACCTCCGACTCATCTCCAGCTTCGAGAGGAGATTCGACACGTAGTTCTTCACCGTCTTCTCGGCCAGGAACATCTCCTCGGCGATCTGGCGGTTGGTGAGCCCATCGGCGATGTGGAACAGGATCTTCGACTCCTGGGGAGTCAGGCGAGCCAGGAGCGGATCGTCTGGCTCCTCGCCGCGCAGCTTGCGGAACAGTTTGTCCGTCATCTCGTTGTCCAGCAGGGACTCCCCCCGACCCACCTTGCGGATGTTCTCGACCAGGCTCACCCCATCGATCCGCTTGAGCAGATAGCCGGAGGCGCCGGCCATGATGGCCGCCATGAGTGCCTCCTCATCGGCGTAGGAGGTGAGCATGAGCACCTTGACGGTAGGCCAGCGAGATCGAATCTCGCGGCACGCCTCCACCCCGGTTCCGTCGGGAAGCCGCACATCGAGGATGACCATGTCCGGGGTGTCGAAGCCAACCCGTTTCACAGCGTCAGCGACGGTCCCCGCCTCGCCCACCACCTCCATGTCATCCTGCAAATCGATCAGGGCTTTGATGCCCTGTCTGACGATTTCGTGATCGTCCACCAATACCAAACGCATGTGCGTCCTCATTTCAGGTCTGCCTGTTATGACGGACCCTTCGTAGCCCTCTGCGCCCCAGGCTACCTTGACCATGGTCGGAGTACCTGGGCACTTGCGCCGCATCGTCAGGGGATTTAGTCCCATCACCCTAGGGCGGTTAGCCTTCCCACCATGACGTTGCCGCCCCTCTCGGATTTCCCGGCGCTCATCGGTGCCGCTGCTTCCGTGGTTGGCGAGTCGGACCTCACCGACGTCTTAGCCAAGACGGTGGAAACCGCGATGCAGCTCACCGGGGCACGGTACGGCGCTCTCGGGGTGGTCGGGGAACACGGAACTCTCATCGAGTTCCTCCATCGGGGAATGGACGAGGAAACCGCCGCCAGGGTGGGTCCGCTCCCCACTGGAAAAGGTGTTCTCGGGACGCTCATGAAAGGCGAGGGACCGGTGCGACTCGATCGGATCTCGAGTCACCCGGAGTCGAGCGGTTTTCCGGCCCACCACCCGGCGATGGAATCCTTCCTCGGGGTCCCGATCCAGATTGGGAGCCGGGTCTTCGGCAACCTCTACCTCACCGACAAGCCGGGGGGGTTCACGGAGGAGGACGAGCACATCGTCACGTCCCTCTCGATCGTGGCCGGGTCTGCGGTGTCCACCGCCCGCCTCCACGCCCGGCTCCGCCGAGTGGCGGTGGTGGAGGACAGAGAGCGAATCGCCCGCGATCTCCATGACGCCATCATCCAGGACCTGTTCGCGGTTGGCCTGTCTCTCCAGGGCTTGTCACTCCGCGTTGCCGAACCAGGGGTGCAAGGCGCCATCGACGACGCAGTCCATCGCCTCGATGAGGCGATTGCGTCACTACGGCGGTTCATCTTCGGGCTCCGTCCTCCGGTGTGGACGGACCGAAACCTCGTCACCGAGGTGGCCGACCTTCTCGGTCAGATCTCCGCCCCGTACTCGGCCAAGGTCGAGCTGATCGCCGGAAAGCTCGACACCATCTCCGGCGCCATCGTGGAGCATTGCCTCCACATGATCCGCGAAGCAACCAGCAACGCACTGCGCCACTCAGGCGCCTCGACCATCCAGGTGACCCTCGACAGAATCGACGACGAGATCATCGCCACGATCTCGGATGATGGCGTGGGCTTCGACGTCGAGACCGCCCCACGCGGGCTCGGCCTCGACAACCTCGAGATGCGGGCAGCCGACCTCGCCGGCTCAGTGAAGATCAGGACCAGACCGGGGGCAGGTACCGCAGTATCGATCAGGATTCCAACCGACGATTGAGCGCCCGTCTCGCCGACGGTCAGCCCGCGTCGGCCAGCGCATGCTCCAAGGCCGCCGACACCCGGTCGACGAAGCCCTTGACCGAGGCCTCGGCGATCCGATGAAACACGGCCCTGTCGAGGGCCTTTCCGACGGCTCCCAACGGTGGGTCGTAGTTGCCGCGCAGACTCACCTGGCAGGAATGGGGCCCGATCGGAGCCAGCACGAGGTCGGCGTCGAGGCGGGGAAACAAACCAGGGGTACCGGTGGCCGTCCACGTGACCGGAATGGTGATGTGTCGGGTGCCGCGAATCGGGTCACCACTCGAGAGATGCACCGCCTTGGCCAGGAGATGCCCGTCGGTGACGGCCAGCCTGCCCCGCAGCGTCTCTCCTTCGCGATAGGCGGCGCCTGCCCACTCCTCCAACGGCAACGTCACGAAGAGGTCTCCGATGTCCCGAAATCCGCGATCGACATTGGCGAAGTAGTAGATGAACATCTCGGTCTCCACTTGTCATCTTCCGGCCGCCAGGCGCGAAGCGGCCGATCTGCATTCACCTTATGGCCCACCCCTCTCGACTCCTAGGGCCTGTGGTCACCAGCTACTAGGGCCGCCGGGCCTTGAAACGGAGCAATCCGGGCTGCCACTCGATAATACTGGGTGGGGTATGATGGTTGGGCCCCACCCTTCGAGAGGAACCGCAAGATGAACCAGGAACGATACGGACTCACGGTGCACACCGATATGCCCACCGACGAAGCGGAGGCGGCTATTCGCGCCGCGCTCGATGAGCAAGGATTCGGGATTCTCACCGAGATCGACCTGGCCGCCACCCTTCACAAGAAGCTCGGCGTGGAACGGCCTGCCTACAAGATCCTCGGCGCCTGCAATCCCACTCTCGCCAACCGAGCCGTGGACGCCGAGCAAGCTATCGGGCTTCTCCTTCCCTGCAACATCGCCGTCTACGAGACGGCCGACGGGGGCACCGTGGTAGCTGCCATGGAACCGGAGCTGATGGCGACGATGACCGACAATCCGGAGCTGGCCGACGTCGCCGCAGAGGCAAAACGCAGAATCTCGCTGGCTCTGACCAGTCTGGAGCAGTAAACGGGGGAAGAACGGCCGAGCGCGTAGGGTCCTACGTCCCTAGGCGAGCGCACCGACTTTGGCGAATCTTCGGGCATGCAGATGTTCGATACGGAGTTCGAGTGGCAGAAGCAGGCGGCGTGCCGAGGGATGTCCCCCGGCGTGTTCTTCCCGCCCCAGGGCGACAGGCGAGCGCTCAAGCTCGCTCGATCCGTGTGCGAGGGGTGTCAGGTCGCTGATTACTGCCTGATGGCGGGATGGGAACAGAACGATGGCATCTTCGGAGGCAAGACGGCCACCGAGCGACGACGACTGCGCAGGCAGGAATCGATAGGTGCCGGGTAGCCGGCGCCGGTTCGGAGGACTGAGCTCCTTCGATCACGTCCTGGCGGTGGTGGCCCATCCCCACGACGAGTCACATGCGCTCGGCGGCCTGATCGCCAGACTGACCAAATTCGATGCCTCGGTGGACGTCCTCACGATGAGTGGTGGCACACCGAAACCAGACCATGCCGCACTCGCCGAGTACCGAAAGGCCGCCACACTGTTGGGCGCCCGATCGGCTCTGGTGGGACCGCGTCCCGACGATCCGCTCGAAGAACAGCCCGTCGAACAACTGGCCGGCGTCATCACCGACACCATCGTGGATCTGGGTGTCGACGCGCTCCTCACCTTCGACACCAACGGCGTCACCGGCAGTGCAGACCATCGGAAGACCACCGAAGCTGTGCTCCATGCCGCCCGCCAAAACGATCTGCCTGTGGTCGGGTGGACGATCTCGGCTCGGGTGGCCCGTTCACTCAACCAGGAGTTCCAGACCGAGTTCAGAGGCAGAAGCGAGTTTGAGATCGACTTCGTGGTTCCGACCAGTCGCAAGAAGCAGTTGAGGGCGATCGCGGCTCACCGAAGCGAGGCTGCCGCGGCGCCGCTCGTCTACCGCCGACTCGAGTTGAGCGGGCCCATCGAATGGACCCGCTGGCTCCGGCGCCCCGATGGCAAACCCGTCGTCGAAGGATGGTCGTGAGGGCTCTCCCTCCCCCATCGCCACAATGCCAGGCCGATCGGCCCAGCTCGATGGGAATGAAGCCCCTGGGGGTCACGGCATCCAACCCGTAGCGTGGACAGGTCGAGAAAGGAAGAGGCCGAGACATGCCGATGACCGTTGACCATCAGATCGATGCAACAGATTCTGTATGCCCGGGACCTCTCATGGACCTCATTCGGGCGATTCGAGAGGCGAGAGTCGGGGAAAGCGTCGCCGTGCTGTCGGCGGACCCGGCCTCCGCAATGGATATTCCAGCCTGGGTGGCGACCGCCGGGCACGAATTCCTTGCCCAGGAGCGGTTCGGCGATCAGGTCCGGTATGTGGTGAAGAAAGTGAGATGAACGATTTGGCAGTGGCTGCCTTCGTGGCAGCCGGCCACTTGGCATGCCGATCTCAGCTAGCCCTCAGATCGGCAGCCACAGAAGACCGCCCGGGCCCACCACCGGGCGGTCTTCGCGTTCGCTGCTTGCCGTGACGGGTGCGACACGGTGCCCACCCGCCGCTGCGGTCATGGCACGTACGTCGTCAGGGCCCTCATGTAGTTCTGGCGTTCAAACGCTGACGGGTTCGGCGCGTTGATCTGGCTCATGGACCCGCGCAGCTGCTGCACGGATTCGTATTCGTTCTCCTCCAGCCACTCCGCGAGGTCCGTGACGAGGTCACGCAAATACAGAGGCCCATGCTTCAGGAGTGCGGCGGTCGTCATTGTCACGTCCGCCCCGGCCATGAGCAGCTTGACGGCATCACGAGCCGTGTGGACGCCGGAAGTGGCGGCGAACTGCGTGTCGACGCGCCCATACAGCATGGCGATCCATCGCAGAGGAAGTCGAGCGTCCTCGGAGGTAGACAACTCCAGATTGGCTTCGACCTCCAGTTCGTCGGGATCGATGTCCGGTTGGTAGAAGCGGTTGAACAGTACGAGAGCGTCCGCCCCCGCCGCCGCCAATCGGGTGGCCATGTTGCCGAACGAACTGAAATAGGGACCGACCTTGACCGACAGAGGAATGGAGATCGCCTGCTTGACGCCGGCCACCAGCTCGAGGTACTGCTCTTCGACCGTGTCAGCGGTCACGTGCGGGTTCCCCGCCACGAGATAGATGTTCAACTCCAGCGCATCCGCCCCAGCTTCCTCCATCGTTGTCGCGTAGCGGGTCCAACCTCCCAAGGTGGTCCCGTTCAAGCTGGCGATCACGGGAATCTCGAGCGCTCGCTTGGCCACACTGATCAGGCCCACGTAGTCGCCCGGCCCGGTGTTGTAGTCGTTCAGCTCCGGGAAATACCCGTGGGCAGACTCGGCGAAGCCCCCAGCCGTCATCTCGAACAGGTCGGCGAGCTGCGTCGATTCGTGCTCGATCTGTTCCTCGAACAGCGAGGGAAGGACGACGGCCGGGGCTCCGGCGTCTTCGAGAACCTTCAGCGAGTCGAGCGAACCCGTGATTGGGGATGCCGACGGGACGATCGGATGGGCCAATTCGAGGCCCAGGTAGGTGGTACTCAGGTCGACGCTCATGCTTGCTCCTCACCTTCCGGTGCATCATGCGGCTCGTCCGGGATCAGTCGATCCACCTGCGCCATCTGCTCGTAGAGGCTCCATCGGGCGTCGATGTCCTCCTGGGCGAGCGTGAAGAGCCTGTCGGCTTCGGCCGGTTGGGACCGTTCCAGCATGAGATACCGCGCCTCCTGTCGGGCAAAGCTCCTGAAATCCAACTTTGGCTTGCGACTGTCCAAGTGGAAGGGATGCTGGCCATCCGCCACCACGCGGGGGTCGTAGCGATACAACGGCCAGTAGCCCGAATCGACAGCCTCCTTCTGGTGCGACATGCCGGTGCTCATGTCGATCCCATGGGCGATACATTGGCTGTAGGCAATGATCAAGGAGGGCCCATCGAAGGACTCTGCCTCCATGAACGCCTTGACCGTTTGTGTGTTGTTGGCGCCGAGGGCGATCTGAGCAACGTACACGTCGCCATACGCGGTGGCGATCATGCCGAGGTCCTTCTTGGCAATCTGTTTCCCGCCTGCGGCGAACTTCGCCACCGCAGCACGCGGCGTGGCCTTGGAGGCCTGTCCACCGGTGTTCGAGTAGACCTCCGTATCGAGGACCAGGATGTTGACGTTTCGACCTGAGGCCATGACGTGATCGAGGCCGCCAAAGCCGATGTCGTAGGCCCAGCCGTCGCCTCCCACGATCCACACGCTCTTGTGCACCAGAACATCCATGATCGACTCCAGCCTGCGAGCCCTCAGATCATCGATACCGGCCAGCGCCTCGCCCAGTGCGACCACCCGCTGACGCTGGGCTGCAACGGCCTCCTCGGCTGCGGAGCGGCCCTCCAGGAGGCCGTGGACCAGATCCTCATCGAGATATCCGGCCAGCTCCCGGAGGAGGCGTTCCGCCTCCCCGATCTCCTGATCCAACGCCAAACGCATGCCGAGGCCGAATTCTGCATTGTCTTCGAAGAGCGAGTTCGCCCACACGGGACCTCGTCCGTCCGAATTGGTCGTCCAGGGGGTGGTCGGCAGATTGCCCCCGTAGATCGACGAGCAACCCGTTGCGTTGGCAACGCTCATCCGATCGCCGAAGAGCTGCGACAGGAGCTTCAGGTACGGGGTCTCGCCGCATCCGGCGCATGCTCCCGAGAACTCCATGAGAGGCTCGAGCATCTGGCTTCCCTTGACGGTCTCGACCCGGATGGTCGTTCGGTTCTGCTCCGGGAGGTCGAGGAAGAAGTCGAAGCTGGAGCGCTCGATGTCGAGGTGATCCAGCTTGTATTCCATGTCGATGGCCTTGTGTTTGGCCTCCTCTTTGCTTCGGGCAGGACACACATCAACGCACACCCCGCACCCGGTACAGTCGTCTGGGGCCACCTGGATCGTGGTGGCCGCCCCGGGGAAGTCTTTGCCTGACCAATCCTTCGACTTGAACCCCTGCGGGGCGTCGGCGAGGAAGGCCGGGTCGTAGACCTTGAGGCGGATCGCGGAGTGCGGGCAGACCATGGCGCATTTGGCGCAGTCGATGCACAGATCAGGGTCCCAGATCGGGATGTCGCGAGCAATGGAACGCTTCTCGTACTTGGTGGTCCCGGTCGGGAACGTACCGTCGACCGGGAGAGCACTCACGGGGAGAAGGTCGCCCTGCCCGGCCAGCATCACCGCCGTGACCTTCTGGACGAAGTCGGGGGCTGTCTCAGGCACCAGAGGACGCCGGGGCGTTCCGGTGATGACGCCAGTGGGTATCTGGACCTTGTGCAGGCTGGCGACCGCCGCGTCCACCACGGCCTCGTTTCGCTCCACGACCAGTTCGCCGAACTTGGCGTAGCTCTTGCGAATGGCACCTTTGATGGCTTCGATGGCCGCCTCGCCTTCGAGGATGCTCGACAATTCGAAGAAGCACGCCTGCAGGGCCGTGTTGATCCGACCACCGAGCCCGGCGTCGGCAGCCACCTTCGAAGCATCGATCACATGCAGTTCGATCTGCTTCTCGACGATCTGTGTCTGGGTCTCGCGGGGCAGGAATCCCCAGACCTCCTCGGGACCGTAGGGGCTGTTGAGGAGGAAGGTGGCGCCGGGTTGGGCGACACCGAGGATGTCCATCTTCTCGAGAAGGTCGAACTGATGGCAGGCGACGAATTCGGCTTGTTGGATCAGGTAGGTGGCGCCGATCGGCTTGGGACTGAACCGGAGATGCGAGGTGGTCACGGACCCGGCCTTGCGCGAGTCGTATACGAAGTAGCCCTGGGCGTACATCTCGCGGCCACCGAGTTCGGCGGCGTCTGCCTCGCCAACGATCTTCACCGTGTTCTTGTTCGCTCCCACCGTTCCATCGGAGCCGAGGCCGAAGAAGACGGCGCGGACGACTTCGGCCGGTTCGCTGAACCTGCCGGCGTCGACCGGGATGCTGAGCCCGGTCACGTCGTCGGTGATCCCGACGGTGAAGTGGGGCTTCGGGGTGTCCGATGCCAACTCGTCGAAGACGGCCGCCGCCATCGCCGGAGTGAACTCCTTGGAGGAGAGCCCGTATCGGCCGCCGATCACGCGCGGGCTGACGTCCCACGCCACCCGCCCGGCGGCCATCTCTTCGGCCAGCGTGGTCACGACGTCCTGGTAGAGAGGTTCTCCGACCGCTCCCGGTTCTTTGGTCCGGTCGAGGACGGCGATCGACTTCACAGATGCGGGTAGGGCGGCTACCAGCGCCTCCGTCGGGAGGGGTCGGTAGAGGCGGACCTTGAGGAGACCGACCTTCTCGCCGCCGGCCACCATCTTCTCCACAGCCTCTTCGGTCGCGCCGATGCCGGATCCCATCATCACGATGACCCGCTCCGCATCGGGCGCCCCGACGTAATCGAAGAGGTGGTACTGACGCCCGGTCCGTGCGGCGAGGTCGTCCATCGCTGCCTGGACGGCGTCGGGAACGGCGTTGTAGTACGGGTTGATGGCCTCTCTCGCCTGGAAGAAGACATCGGGGTTCTGGGCCGTCCCGCGGATGACCGGCCAGTCCGGGCTCAGTCGCCGCATACGGAAATCGAGTACGGCTTGGTCGTCGATCAGGGCGCGCAGGTCGTCGTCGGTCAACTGATCGATCTTGGCGATCTCGTGAGAAGTCCGGAATCCGTCGAAGAAATGCATGAAGGGGATGCGGGTGTTGAGCGCCACCGCATGGGAGACGAGTGCCAGATCGTGGGCCTCTTGGACGGAAGCGGAGGCGAGCATGGCAAAGCCGGTCGAGCGAGCCGCCATGACGTCGCTGTGGTCTCCAAAGATCGAGAGGGCGTGAGAGGCAAGCGAACGCGCCGCCACGTGAATGACCGTCGGAAGGAGCTCTCCGGCCATCTTGTACATGTTCGGGATCATGAGCAGCAGACCTTGAGAAGCGGTGAAGGTCGTGGCCAGCGCTCCTCCCTGGAGTGCGCCGTGGAGGGTACCGGCGGCCCCGGCCTCGCTCTGCATCTCGATCACATCCGGAACCGATCCCCACAGGTTCGGGCGACCTGCCGCCGACCACTCGTCGGAGATCTCGCCCATCGGCGAGGCAGGGGTGATCGGGTAGATCGCCACCACCTCGCTCAAGCGATACGCGACACTCGCCGCCGCCTCATTCCCATCCACCGTGACTTTGACCACCATTACTCCATCATCGACGAAACGTCATCGTCCCTCATCGTCGCACATGCAATCAAGGGCCGCTGGTCCTACCCGGCGGGGGCGGAGGTCACCAACTTGGGTCGTTCGACCCTTGCGCCGCCCGCCGAGCGGACGTACAACAGACCTAGTTGTAGGAGTCGGAGCTAACGGTCGGCCCCAGGGGGGCGAGACGCAGGGTTTGGCGGCCTCAGGTCAGCGGAATACGCCAACCCGCCTCGAGGGAAGCGTTCGCTCCGGCTCCTTTCCGTCGCCCTGTTCGTTCACCCAGTCCTCGTGCTATCGCCGCAGACTTGGCGGCGGCTCACGTCTGATGCGTTCCCGCAACGGAGGGGACATCGATGAGTTCGGGCGACCAACCCTCGGCAATCGGAACAACTCTCATGCGGGCATCGACGACCACCGCTCCTTCGCCGGGGGCGAGCACCTTGACCGGGTTGAGATCCATCTCCACGAGTTCGGGTACTGCCTCGATGAGCGCCGAGATGCGCAGCAGGGTCTCCTCGGTAGCCGGGACGTCTCCCGGTGGGAAGCCGCGGTAGCCGTCGAGAAGCCGCGAAGCTTTGATCTCGTGGACCATCTCACCCGCCTCCCGATCAGTGATCGGGTGGACGCGGAAGGAGACGTCACCCAACAGCTCCACGTACACTCCTCCGAGCCCGAACACGATGAGGGGACCAAAGCTGGGGTCTTCGGTCATGCCGATCAGAACCTCGTGACCCCCGCTGATCATCTCTTGCACCAAGACGCCTTCGGGGTCGGGAACCGCGTTGGTCACCCGGTCGTAGGCTGCTCGCACCTCGTCGTCGCCTTCGCGGTAGAGCTCCACCCCACCGACGTCGGATTTGTGGAGGGCCGAGGGTGAGATGACCTTCATCGCCACAGGTCCGCCGATCTCGGCTGCCGCGGCGACGGCCTCGTCGGCCGAGAGCGCCGTGGCGGATTTGGGCAAGTGGATCCCGAAGGCAGCCAAGGCAGCCGCCACCTCGTCGGGTTCGAGCCATCCACCTTCCTCGCCGAGGCGCTCCAATGCCTCCTTGACCACCGCCTTCGCCGCGGCAGGATCGACATCGTCGAAGGTGGGAATCTCCCCAAGCGGGGTGTTCAACCATTCCGCGTACTCGGTGGCTCGCACCAGGGCGAGCGCGGCGGCTTCCGGGAACTCGTAGGCGGGTATTGTGATCGCCTCGCTGGCGAGAGCGGCTCCGGCCCTCGAGGATTGCATCAGCACCGAGATCATCGTCTTGGAATCCTCGCCGTACTTCTCCCGGTGTTTGGTCGCCACCTCCATGACGGCTGCCGCAATGTCGGTGCCGGGGTCGTCGGTGGTGGGGATGTGAATCCCGATCACGGCGTCGATCTCGTCGCTCTCGAGGAGCGACTCGATGGAATGCGCATACGCCTCCGGACCGGCCGAGGCGATGAGGTCCACGGGATTGCGGGTCGATGCTTCGTCAGGCAACACCTTGCGGAGGTGCTTCTGGAGCTTCTCGCTGAACTCGGGAAGGCTCAATCCGGCCGACTCGATGGCATCGGCGGCCAGGATTCCCGGTCCGCCGGCGTTGGTCACCACCCCGACCCGCCTGCCGCGCGGGAGCGGTTGGGATGAAAGCAGCGAGGCCACATCGAAGAGCTCTTCGATCGTGGTCGTGCGGATGACTCCGGTTTGGCGAAAGAGGGCGTCGACGGCGGTATCGACGCTGGCCAGCGCTCCGGTGTGGCTGCTCGCTGCCCGGGTTCCTGCGGCAGTACGGCCCGACTTGACGGCCACGATCGGCTTCTTGCGAGCGACCCGTTTGGCGAGTCGGGCAAAGCGGCGAGGATTGCCGAAGGACTCGAGGTACAGCACGATCACATCCGTGGACGGATCGTTCTCCCAGCTCAGAATGAGGTCGTTGCCGGACACATCGGCCTTGTTGCCGACGGACACGAACGTGGAGATGCCGATGTTGTGTCGCCTGGCGTAGTCGAGGATGGCAATCCCCAACGCACCCGACTGCGACAGCATCGCCACGTTGCCCCTGGGCGGGTAGACCGGCGCAAAGGTTCCGTTCATGCTCACGGCCGGATCGGTGTTGAGGACCCCCATGCAGTTGGGGCCCACCATCCGCATGCCTGCGGTTCGCACGATCGACAGGAGTTCTTCCTCGGCGGCGGCGCCTTCGGGACCGAGTTCGGAGAAGCCGGCGGAGATCACCACGAGACCACGGACGCCCTTCTCGGCACAGTCGCGGACGACGCCGAGCACGAGGTGCGACGGCACCACGATGATGGCGAGGTCGATGGCGTCGGGGACATCCAAGACACTCGAGTACGCCCGCACCGAGTTCACCACGTCGGAGTTGGGGTTGACCGGATACAGCACTCCCGAGAAGTCTGTCTTCATCAGGTTCTTGAACAGCCGACCGCCGATGCTGGCGGGGTTGCGGGAGGCGCCAACGACGGCAATCGAGCGCGGGTAGAAGATCGGGAGAATCGAGGCGGCGACCGCCCTCTGCTCACGGCGGGCCTCGGCGGCCCGCGCATCCTCGCCGTGCGTGAGCGGGAAATCGACGTGGTACACGCCCTCGTCGAGGGTGCGATGCAGCTCATACCCCGAGTTGCGGAAGACCCGCATCATCTGGAGGTTGTCTGGCAGAACGAATGCGCTGAAACGTTCCACATCGTGAGCGCGGGCATAGGTCGTGAGAAGCTGGAGAAGCTGCGTTCCCATCCCCCGCCCCTGCTCGGAATCGGACACCAAGAAGGCCACTTCGGCCAGCTTGGGGTCTTCCGTGTCGCGGTCGTAACGCCCGACACCCACCAGCTTGTCTTCGTGGTACACCACAAAGGCCATGCGGTCGATGTAGTCGACATGGGTGAAGTACTCGACTTCTTCGTCTGTCAGTTTGTTCTTCACCCGGAAGAACCGGAAATACCGGCTTTGTTGACCCAGATCGTCGAAGAACTCGACGAGGGCTTTGGCGTCGTCTGGAGTGATGGGACGGAACTGGGCTATGCCCCCGTCGCGGAGGACGATGTCGAATTCATAAGCAGAGGGATACATCTGCAACAGTGTAAGGGATCCGACGCTCGCCCAAGCGGGACGTTAGACACAACCCAGGAGCCGAAGGCCCCGGGAGAGGTCATCCGGTCGCAATCTCCTCACGCAGCGCTTGGAGGCCCTCCCCTGGCTCCATGGCCAGCTCTCGGTCGAGGAGCCCTTCGAGCTCCCGGTAGGCCTTCAACGCTTCTGGTCGCCGCCCGGACCGCAGCAGCGCGGTCAAATACCCCAGCCAGAGACGCTCGTTGAACGGGAACTCGGTGACGGCGTTCCGCAGGCTCCCGACGATTTGACGATGGCGTCCGAGAGCCAGGTCGGCCTCCACGCACACCTCCAACCCGTTCACTCGCACCTCGTCGAGGCGGGTCACTTCCAGCCGCAAGAAATCCCGATCCGCCAGGTCCCCGTACGGCACCCCTCTCCAGAGGTCGAAGGCTTCGAGGCAGAGCGCCCTCGCTTCCTCCGGCACCTCGGCGAGGGCCGCCCGCTCGATCAGGGTTTCGAACCTGTGGGCATCGATCTCGGCCGGGTGAGCCCGCAGAACGTACGAATGGTCGACCTGCTCGATCAGGTCGGGGCCGATGGCGTGCCGAAGACGACCTACCAGTGCGTGCAGCCGATGGAGGGCCGGGCGGGAATCGTCGCCCCAGATGTCGTACAAGAGGCGGTCGTAGGAGACGATTCTCCCAACGTGCAGGAGGAGATCGGCGAGCAGCGTCCGAGTGACCGACCCCCCAGGGCTGACCAGCCCGGCGTCCGACCGGACCTGGACTGGACCGAGGACAAAGAACCGCAGGGACATCTTCTCTCGTCACGGTATCCGCCGCCCAGCCGCGCCGCCAGGTACCAAAGACCAGTGCGCGACCCGGGACCGACGGGGGCCGGGGTGGGAGGGACCTGAGAGAGGGGGGCGTGTGCTCTGCGTGGGTGGCGGGTGGGCGTGGGGTGACCAGGACGATCGAAGCTGTCGATGGACGACCAGAGAGAGGAGCCGACCATGACTGTGCTCAAGGACCGTCCGGACATTCGAGAGGTACCGAAGCTCGAGCGTCCACCTCGCCCCTGGTTTGGCTGGATCGTGTCGCTGGTGGTGCTGGTGATCGCCGGTGGGATCTGGCTCATCGCACGCGATGGAACCGACGATGAGTCGCCGGTTGCCGTCCCGGCCGAGGTGAGCGGAGAACTCGATAGCTTCGAGCGGAACGAGTTCGCCCGGTTCGAGAGGTTGGACCCGGCCGGCCTGGTGATCACTGCTGCGCCTGGCGGCGCCGATGGTCAAGACCTGGCGGAGGCAGCGCGGATCCGGGCCGCCAACAGCGGCGAGACCGAAGGTCTCGATCCCTTCGAGGTGGCAGAGCTGGCTCGTTTCATGCGCCTCGAACCGGAGGCGTGAATACAGAGTTCAGAACGACAAAGGCGACTCCGAAGCCGGAGTCGCCTTTGGTGTGGATCTTGGTGTGGATCTTGGTTCTGACTAGACCAGCTCGATCACTGCCATCTCGGCGTTGTCGCCGCGGCGTGGGCCGATCTTGACGATGCGGGTGTAGCCACCGGAACGGTCCTCGTACTTCGGGCCGATTTCGTCGAAAAGTTTCGTGACGACTTCGGCATCCTCGATGAACTTGAGGACCTGCCTGCGGTCGTGCAGCGAACCGCCCTTGGCTTTCGTGATGAGCTGCTCGGCGAAAGGTCGCACGGCCTTGGCCTTGGTGACCGTCGTCGTGATCTTGCCCTCCCAGAACAGCGAGGCTGACAGGTTCGACAGGATCGCCCTCTGGTGTGCCGAGCTCCCGCCCAGGCGCTTACCTTTGGCTGGACGTGGCATCAGGCGCTCTCCGCCGCTTCCGAGCCGGTCGACAACGACAGGCCCAGCTCGTCGAGCTTGGCGATGACCTCTTCGAGGCTCTTCTGGCCGAAGTTGGTGATGTTGAGCAGGTCGTCCTCTGACTTGATGACCAGCTCACCAACCGTCTTGACCTGGGCGCGGCGCAGGCAGTTGCGGGGCCGTTCCGAGAGGTCGAGGGCTTCAATCGGCAGTTCCAGGTCGGGCGAACCCGACTCAGGGACCGAGATCTCACCGAGTTCGAGACCAACGCCTTCGCCGATATCGGCGAAGAGACCGAGAAGTTCGCGCAGTGTCTTGCCCGCCGAGGAGACCGCCTCGCCAGGAGAGAGGGCACCACTCGTCTCGATGTCGAGGACGAGGCGCTCGAAGTTGGTCATCTGACCGACCTGGGTGCTCTCTACGCGGTACGCCACCTTGCGAACCGGGGAGAAGATCGAGTCGACGGGGATCACGCCGATCGTCTCAGTGCCCGGGCTCTTGATGGCCGTCCGATAGCCGACACCCTGTTCTACGGTGAGTTCCATCTCGAGACGCCCACTCGACGAGAGGGTGGCGAGGTGGAGGTCCTTGTTGATGATCTCGACACCGCTGGGGCACTTGAGAGCACCGGCGGTCACATCCCCGGAGCCCTTGGCCGACAGGTAGAGCGTTTGCGGCTCGTTGTCTTCCATCGACACGACGATCTGCTTGACATTGAGGATGATGTCGACGACATCCTCCACCACGCCTTTGACCGTCCCGAACTCGTGCTGGGCACCTTCGATCTGGAGGGTCGTGACAGCCGCGCCGGGGATGCGGGACAGCAAGGTCCGGCGCAGGGTGTTGCCGAGGGTGTATCCGAACCCCGGCTCCAGAGGTTCCACCCTGAACAGCGCACGATTGTCGGATACGGACTCTTCTTCAATTTGAGGACGCTGAACAATCAACACAATGGGTTCCTACTTCGAGTAAAGCTCAACAATGAGCTGTTCCTGGATGGGGGTATCGATCTGTGCCCGGTTGGGCCGGTCGATAATCGAAATCGTTCGAGAGTCCTTGGCAACGGTCATCCACTCGGGCGCACCGGAGTCGAGGGTGTCGACGGCGTGCTGGATGATGACGAGGTCCTTGCTCCGTTCCTTCACGGTGACGACGTCACCGCCGCGCACCTGATAGGAGGGGATGTCGACCTTCTTGCCGTTGACCTGGAAATGACCGTGATTCACGAGCTGCCGGGCCTGTGCGCGGGTGGCGGCCAGTCCACCCCGATAGACCACGTTGTCGAGGCGCGACTCGAGGAGGGTCAGAAGGTTGTCGCCCGTGATCCCCTTCTGACGAGCCGCTTCTTGGTAATAGCGACGGAACTGCCGTTCCAGCACGCCATACATGTAACGCAGCTTCTGCTTCTCGCGGAGCTGGATCAGGTAATCGGTCTCGCGGACGCGTCCGCGACCGTGCTCCCCTGGCGGGTAGGGACGTTGATCAACCGGACATTTCTTGGTCTGGCAAAGGGGGGTGCCGGCGCGACGACAAGGCTTGTGGGTGGGTCCGAGGTAGCGGGCCATCAGCGCATCCTCCGCTTCTTCGGACGGCAGCCGTTGTGTGGCATGGGAGTCACGTCCTTGATGCCGGTCACTTCGATCCCCATGTTCTGAAGGGTCCGGACCGCCGTGTCCCGGCCGGAACCGGTCCCGCTGACGACCACGTCGAGTTTCCGGATGCCGTGCTCGCCTGCTTGACGGGCGGCTTCCTCGGCGGCGACTTGGGCGGCGTACGGCGTCGACTTGCGAGATCCCTTGAATCCCACCGAACCACCAGATGTCCAGACGACCGTGTTGCCGCCCTGGTCACTGATGTTGATGATGGTGTTGTTGAAAGACGCCTTGATATGAGCCACGCCGTGGGAGATGTTCTTGCGCTCCCGTCGGCGTACTCGACGCTGCTGTTGCTCGGCCACGTATCCTCCGAAACCTTTACTTCGTCACTTTTTTCTTGCCGGCGATGGCGACACGCTTGCCCTTACGGGTGCGTGCATTGGTATGAGTGCGCTGGCCGCGCACCGGGAGGCCCCGCCGGTGACGGATCCCCTGATAGCAGCCGATTTCGACCTTGCGCTTGATGTTCTGCGACACTTCGCGGCGCAGGTCGCCTTCGACGCGGTAGTTCTGGTCGATGAAGCGACGGATGCGCAGGACCTCGTCCTCGGTGAGGTCACGAACACGGGTGTTCGGATCGAGTTCGAGAGCAGAGATCATCTGATTGGAGCGGGTCAGACCGATTCCAAAGATGTACGTGAGTGCGACCTCGAGACGCTTCTCGCGTGGGAGGTCAACTCCGGCAATACGGGCCATACTTCAACTACCCCTGACGCTGCTTGTGGCGAGGATTCGAGCAAATCACCCAGACGCGCCCATGGCGACGGATGATCCGACACTTCTCACACATCTTCTTGGCGGATGGACGTACCTTCATGTCAAAACTCCGTGCCGATAAACGCACACGCGCGCCACAAAATCGGACGGGCGGATGGCTGGACCATTGATCTGCGTGCTCCGTTCAGGCATACGAAACGAAGCCCCAAGACCGAAAGGAAAGACTAGCCTCCTCATCCTTCGCTCCACAAATCGGACGGTATCTCGGCGGGGGTCGTCAGCACTTTGACACCGTCTTGGGTGAGCGCCACGGTGTGCTCGAAGTGGGCCGAAAGACTGTCGTCGGCGGTGACGACGGTCCATCCATCCTCTTCGACCCGCGTGTCGGCGCCGCCCAGGTTGAACATCGGCTCTATGCAGATCGCCATGCCCACTTTGAGTTTCATTCCCTTGCCGCGTTCGCCGTAGTTGGGGACCTCGGGCTTTTCGTGCATGTTGCGGCCGATCCCGTGGCCTACGTATTCGCGAACGATGCCGTAGCCGCCGGCCGCCCCGACCTCCTGCACGGCCGCGCCGACGTCGCCGATTCGGGCACCCACCTCCACCGCTTCGATCCCGGCCCACATGGCCTTCTCGGTGGTATCCATCAGGCGTTGCACGTCGTCTGAGACCTCTCCGATGCCGAAGGTGATGGCAGCGTCGGCGTGATACCCCTGAAAGATGGCCCCGGCGTCGACGGACAGGATGTCGCCTTGGCGAACGGGGTCGGCGGTGGGGATGCCGTGGACGATGACGGAATTGGGGGATGTGCAGATATGGGCCGGAAAGCCGTTGTAGTTGAGGAAGGAGGGGTGGCAGTCGTGTTCGGCGATGACGCGCGCCGCGATGGTGTCGAGTTCGAGCATGGTGACGCCGGGGACCGCCGCCTTCTTCACCGCGGCATGGACCGCCGCCACGCACTTGCCCGCCACCGCCATCTTGGCGAAATCCTCGGGTCGTTTGATCGTGATCATGGCAGCGCGAGGCTGGAGGCGATGGCGGCCTCGACCTCGGCGAGTTCGCCCACCCCACCGATCTCGTGGAGCGTCAACCCAGCTGTGCGGTAATAGTCGACGAGTGGTTCGGTTTGGGCTCGGTACACGTCGAGACGGTTTCGCACCACCGATTCGGAGTCGTCTTCCCGCTGGTGGAGTGGCTCCCCACACACGTCGCAGAGGCCCTCTCGGGAGGGCGGGTTGTCGTCGACGTGGTAGACGTGTTGGTTCGGGCAGGTGCGCCGACCCGAGATGCGACGGACGATCTCGTCGTCGGGCACCACGATGAGGACGGCGGCGTCGAGGCCCTGATCTCCCAACTCTTTGGTGAGGGCTTCGGCCTGAGCAACGTTGCGGGGAAAGCCATCGAGAATGAAGCCGGCGGCCGCATCCTCGCGGGCGATCCGCTCTTTCAGCATTCCGATGACGAGCTCGTCCGACACCAGGTCTCCGGCCGCCATGATGTCACGAGCCTTGAGACCGAGTTCGGTCTCGGCTGCGACCGCCTCCCTCAACATGTTGCCCGTGGCGATGTGGGGAATCCCGGCCCGATCGGCAACCCGAACCGCCTGAGTCCCCTTCCCTGCCCCGGGAGGCCCCAAGAACAACAACCTCATGATCCACCCCCTGCAGTTCTGAAAGAACTGCCGACGACTCCGAAGCGAAGCGAAGGAAAGCCGCTCAAGTGAGGAATCCTTCGTAGTTGCGCATGGTGAGCTGGCTCTCGATCTGCTTCATGGTCTCGAGGGCAACTCCGACCACGATGAGCAGTGACACCCCGCTGAAAGCGATCTGAAGATTCCAGATCACCGCCGCCAGGGCGGGCAGGATGGTGATGATTCCGAGGAAGAGTGCGCCAGGCAGGGTGATGCGATTGAGGATGTGCTCGAGGTGTCGCTCGGTGGCCGTGCCGGGACGGACACCCGGAATGAAGCCGCCCTGCCGCTGGATCGAGTCGGCTTGCTTGCGGGGGTCGAACTGGATCGCCGTATAGAAGTAGGTGAAGAACACCACCAGGAAGAACAGCAGGAAGATATAGGCCCAGGTCTGACCCTGCGCGAGGGCCAGGTTTTCGTCGACCCAGTTGCGAACGGCGATCACGACCGTGTTCTCCTGGGCGGGGATGAGGGTGACCAGCAGCGCCGGGAAGGTGAGTACGGACGACGCGAAGATCACCGGAATGACGCCGGCGGTGTTGACTTTGAGCGGGATGTAGGTGGCGTTGCCCCCCATCACCCGTCGGCCCCGTACCCGTTTGGCGAATTGGATGGGGATGCGGCGCTGACCTTGTTCGACGAAGAGAATCGCCACCACCATCAGCAGGAAGATGGCCATCATGGTGATGAACCGTCCCCACCGCCCGACCTGGGCGGTCTGGAGATAGATGCCGCTGAATTGCCCCGGCAGGGCAGCAATGATGCTCACGAAGATGATGAGCGACATCCCGTTGCCGACACCCTTCTGGGTGATCTGCTCACCGAGCCACATGATGAAGGCGGTACCGGCCGTCATGGTGACCACCACGAGAGCTGCGCGGGCCGGCGAGTAGTTGGGCAGCAGGACGATGCCGCCCGTCAGGGTGCCGTTTGCGAAGAGCACGCTGAGGGTGGTCGCTTGGAGCACCGCCAGCACCACGGTGAGATAGCGCGTCCACTGGGTGATGGTCTTCTGGCCGGAGGCCCCTTCTTCCTGGAGGGTTTGGAGGCGAGGAATCACCACGGCCAGGAGCTGCATGATGATCGAGGCGGTGATGTAAGGGAGAATCCCCAGCGAGAACACCGAGAAGCTTTCGAGAGCACCGCCCGAGAACAGGTTGAGGAGCCCGAAGATGCCGCCGCTCTGGCTGGCATCGGTGAGATCCTGGACAGCCCCGAGATCCGTGTACGGCACCGGCACCGCCGCGCCCAACCGGTAGACCGCGAAGATGAACAGCGTGAAGAGGATCTTCTTGCGAAGGTCCGGGATTGTGAACATGTGCCGATAGACAGCAAGCATCTGAGTTTCAGCCTCTCGAGGTAGGCGCTTGGGTGATTATTCGATGACTTCGACGGACCCGCCGGCCGCTTCGATTTTTTCTTGAGCGCCCTTGGAGAACTTGTGGGCTTTGACCGTGAGGGCGGTGGTGATGTCGCCGTCGGCCAGGACCTTCACACGGCCCTTCTTCTTGACCAGCCCCGCCGCCCTGAGCGACTCAGGGGTGACCGTCGACTTGGCCGAGAACACTTCGAGGTCCTCCACGTTGACGACCGTGAAGATCTCCTTGTTGGGGTTCTTGAATCCCCGCAACTGGGGCAGGCGACGCTGCAGCGGAACGCGTCCACCTTCGAAACCGGGCCGGATGGTATTGCGCGCCTTGGTTCCCTTCGTGCCGCGTCCGGCCGTCTTGCCGCGCCGACCGGCTTCACCGCGTCCGACCCGAATCTTCTTCTTCTTCGAGCCTTCAGCGGGCTTGAGATGATGCAGTTTCAACTGTCCCATGGTTCTACTTTTCCTCTACTTCAACGAGGTGCGCCACTGCGTGGATCATCCCTCGGATCTCCGGCGTATCGCGGTGCTCCACGGTCTGACGCATCTTGCGCAGACCGAGCCCGCGAACCGTTGCACGGTTCTTCGGTTTCTCGCCGATGAGGCTCTTGCTGAGCGTCACGGAAATGGTCTTGTCAGCCATGGAGTCCTACTTCTGCTTTGAGTGAGCTCGGACCATCTCGGTGGACCGATACGCTGCCAACAGTCCTGGCGGGGTGATCTCCTCCGGAGACTTCCCGCGCAAGCGGGCAACCTCGTCCGGCCGGCGCTGTTGGCGCAAACCGTTCATGGCAGCCTGAGCGGTGTTGAGGTGGTTGGGTGAGCCCAGCGATTTGGCCAGCACGTCTTTGATCCCCGCCGCCTCGAGGATCTGGCGGACCGACCCTCCGGCAATCACACCGGTTCCGGGGGCAGCGGGCTTCAGAAGGATACGCGAGGCGCCGTGGCGGCCGATCGTCTTGTGGACGATCGTGCTCCCGGCCATCGGCACCAGTTCCATCGACTTCCGGGCATCTTCCATGCCTTTTTGGATGGCGACCGGAACCTCTCTGGCCTTGCCGTAGCCGATCCCAACTCTTCCGGCGCCGTCACCGACCACGCACAGAGCGGTGAAGGAGAATCGGCGTCCACCTTTGACGACTTTGGCGACGCGGTTGATCTCGACGACTCTCTCGTCGTACTGCGATTCCTTGTCGCCTCGTTGTTGTCGTGCCATGTCTAGAACTCCAATCCCGCCGAGCGGGCTCCGTCGGCCAGTGCTTTGACCCGACCATGGAAGGGAAAGCCTCCGCGATCGAAGACGACCGTCGAGACCCCTGCTTCCTTGGCGCGCTCCGCCACCAGCTTGCCGACCTCGCCGGCGGTGTCCACCGTCAGGGTCTTCGCACGGAGATCCTTCTCCTGTGACGAGGCCGCGGCGAGCGTCTTGCCCGCCACGTCATCGATGACCTGGGCGTAGATATACCGGTTGCTCCTGAACACGGCCAATCGGGGCCGGGTGGGAGTCCCTGAAAGCTTTTTGCGGACCCGCCGATGACGGGTGACGCGTGCTGCTCCTCGTGATGCACTCATCGTGCCACTCCTGCCTTACCGGCCTTGCGGCGGACATGCTCGTTGACGTACCGGATTCCCTTGCCCTTGTAGGGCTCGGGCGGTTTGACGCCTCGAATGTCTGCGGCCACCTGGCCGACCAGTTCCTTGTCGATGCCAGAAACGGAGATCTTGGTCGGTTCCGGCACGTCGATGGTGATTCCGTCGGGGGTCTCCATCTGGACGGAGTGACTGAACCCGACCTGCAGTTCGAGCGTCTTGCCCTTCATGGCTGCCCGGTATCCGACCCCGACCACCGACAGCTCTTTCTGGTACCCCTCCGATACGCCGGTCACCATGTTGGCGATGAGCGCCCGGAAGAGGCCATGCTGGGCGCGGGACTCTCGGGCGTCGTCGGCGCGGACCACCACGATCTGGTCGTCCTCGACCGAGATCGTCACCCTGTCGGAGACTGTCCGTTCGAGCGAGCCCTTCGGGCCCTTCACGGAGACGTGTTGCCCCTTGACGGCCACCTCGACACCCTTTGGCACGGGGATCGGTTGTTTTCCTATTCGACTCATGGCTACCAGACCTCGCAGATGATCTCGCCGCCCAGTTTGCGCCGGCGTGCCTCACGGTCGGGCAAGAGCCCCTGGGACGTGGACACCACCACGATCCCCAGTCCACCTTGCGCACGGGGCAAATCGGTCGCCTTGGCATATACCCGGCGGCCGGGCGTGGAGACGCGCTTGATCCCGGAGATCACGCGTTCGCGATTGACGCCGTAGCGCAACGTGACGGTGAGTTCCTTGCCGGGACCCTTCTGGGCCACCTCGTAGCCGTCGATGTAGCCCTCGGCAGTGAGGATCTGTGCGATCCCCTCCTTGAGCTTCGATGACGGCATGGCGGCGTTTTCTTTCAGAACCATGTTCGCGTTGCGAATCCTGGTCAACATGTCAGCAATCGGATCGGTCATCATGATCTACCACGACGCCTTTCGCACACCGGGCAGTTCGCCCTGACGGGCGAGCTCCCTCACACAGATACGACACATGCCGAACCTCCGGAGATAAGCACGAGGCCGGCCACACCGCTGGCAGCGGTTGTACTGGCGGGACTTGAACTTGGCCTTCCGTTGCTGTTTTGCAATCAGTGATTTCTTCGCCATCTCAAATCCCTCTCAGGCCTGCACGGCTTGTTTGCGGAACGGGAACCCGAAGGCTTCGAGGAGAGCCCGTCCGTGATCGTCGGTTTCGGCGGTGGTGACGATGGTTATGTCCATCCCCCGCACCGTGGTGACCTTGTCGTAATCGATCTCCGGGAAGATCAGCTGTTCGGTGACCCCGAAGGTGTAGTTGCCCCGCCCGTCGAACGACTTGGGGTTCAATCCTCGGAAGTCGCGTACGCGTGGGATCGCCACGGCGATGAGACGATCGAAGAACTCCCACATCCGGTCTCCCCGCAGGGTGACCGAGGCGCCGACCGCTTGGCCCTCGCGAAGCTTGAAGCCGGCAATCGACTTCCTCGCCAGGTTGATGCGGGGCTGCTGTCCGGAGATCGTCGCCAAGTCGGAGACCACCGAATCGATGACCTTCTTGTCGGTCGTGGCGTCGCCACAACCGACGTTGATGACGATTTTGCTGATGCGAGGCACCTGCATCGCATTGGCCAGTTCGAGTTTGGTGCGCAGCGCGTCGGCTACCTCTTCCTGGTACTTGGTCTTGAGGCGCGGGGTCACAGCTCACCTCCACACTTCCGGCACACCCGATGCTTCGAGCGTCCTTCACCCTTGTACCCGATCCTGGTCGGACCGCAGGCTTTGCAGATGATCATCACGTTGGACGAATCGATCGGCATGTCGCGATCGATGATCCCGCCCTGCTGGTTGGCCTGAGTGGGCTTCGAGTGACGCTTGGCGGTGGCCACGTTCTCGACGATGATCTTGCCCTTGGACGGGAACACCCTCGCGATCTTGGACTCCTTGCCGGCGTCTTTGCCCGAAATGACTTTCACGTTGTCACCAACGCGGAGTTTCATCTAGATCACCTCCGGGGCGAGCGACACGATGCGCATGAATTTGGCATCACGAAGCTCGCGAGCGACAGGCCCGAAGATACGGGTGCCGCGTGGCTGACGGTTTGCATCGATGATCACGCAGGCGTTGTCATCGAATCGGATGTACGTGCCGTCGGGGCGACGGCGTTCTTTGGCGGTCCGCACGACGACGGCTTTCACCACTTCACCCTTCTTGACGTTCGAGTTGGGGATGGCTTCCTTGACCGTGGCGACGATGACGTCGCCCACACCGGCGTAACGCCGGTGGGACCCGCCCAACACACGGATACAGAGCACCTCTCGGGCACCGCTGTTGTCCGCAACCTTGAGTCGAGATTCCTGCTGGATCATCGCGCTCGCTCCACGATTTCCTCGAGGCGCCACCGCTTCGTCTTGGAGAGGGGCCGGGTCTCGACGATCTTGACCGTGTCACCCTTGCGGGCGTCGTTGTTCTCGTCGTGCGCTTGAAAACGAGTCGAACGCCGCATGACCTTGCCGTATCTCGGATGGCGAGTGGAACTCTCGATCTCGACGGCAATCGTCTTGTCTCGGGCATCCGAGACGACCACGCCGACCCGCACCTTCCTCTGGCTTCGTTCGGTCATGACCCACCGTCCTCTTTGGCGAGCTGGAGGGCACTCCAAGCTTCCAGTTCCTGTTCGCGACCGATCGTCTTGATCCGGGCGATTTCCTTCTTCACCTGCTTGAGGCGGGCCGTGTTGTCGAGCTGGTTGGTGGCGAGGGAGAACCTCAGGTTGAAGAGTTCCTCCTTCGCTTCGGCCAGTTTCTCGGCAAGCTCATCGACGGTGAGTTCACGCAACTTCTCGGTGTTCATGCGTCCTCCCGCTGTACGAATCGGGTCTTGACCGGCAGTTTGTGCCCGGCCTTCCTCATCGCCTCACGAGCGAGTTCTTCGCTCACGCCGGACAGTTCGAACATGACGCGTCCTGGCTTGACCACGGCCACCCAGAACTCCGGAGCGCCCTTGCCGGAACCCATCCGGGTCTCAGCAGGCTTGGCCGTCACCGGCTTGTGCGGGAAGATGTTGATCCACACCTTTCCGCCACGCTTGATGGTACGGGTGACGGCGACACGGGCGGATTCGATCTGTCGAGACGTGATCCAGCCCTCTTCGACAGCCTGGAGGCCGTAGTCGCCGAACGAGACCCGCGTGCCGCCCTTGGCAACGCCGCGTCTCCGCCCGCGGTGCACCTTTCGGTACTTGGTCCGCTTTGGCATCAACATGATTTACTCTTCCTCTTCACTGTCGGCGGGTGGTGTTTCTTCGGCTGCCTCGGGAGCTTCTGGCGCCTCGGGAGTCGCTTCCGGCGTCTCGGCCACGTCCGGCGTCTCGGTCGATTCCGGCGTCTCGGCCGATTCCGGCGCAGCGGCAGTCGCTTCCGGAGTGTCGGTGACGGGCGTGTCGGTAGCGTCCGGGGTGTCGGTCGTCAGATCGTCGGTGGCATCTTCGCTCGCCACGGCGAGTTCTTCGTCGTACTCGGACTTGCCTTCGTCGGGGGCGGGCTTGCGCTTGCCGCCACCAGCCTCGATGAGACGCTTGCCGCCACCGGCTTCGATGAGACGAGGGGTCGTCTTCTCTCCCCCGGCTGCGTGCTCGGCCCGGGCTTTGGCGGGGGCTACCCGTCCGCGGCTGGGACCGCCGCTGGCCAGGGCGGCCTCGGCTGCGATCTTCTCACGCGTGGCCTTCAGCGACGTGACGACGTCACCCTTGTAGACCCAGACTTTGACGCCGATGGCTCCGACCGTGGTCCGCGCCGTGGCGGTGCCGTAGTCGATGTCCGCCCGAAGGGTGTGCAGAGGAACTCGGCCCTCTCGATACCACTCACGGCGGCCCATGTCGGACCCGCCCAAGCGACCCTTGCACTCGACGCGGACGCCTTCTGCCCCGGCCTTCATGGCCGTTTGGACCGCTCGCTTCATCGCACGGCGGAAGGCGATGCGATTGGCGATCTGGTCGGCGATGCCGCGGGCGAGGAGCCGGGCATCGGTCTCGGCGTCCTTGATTTCGTTGACGTTCAACTTCACCTGGCGGCCGGTCAGTTTCTCGAGACCGGCCCGCAGCCGTTCGGCCTCGGCGCCCTTGCGACCGATGACGACGCCGGGACGGGCCGTGTAGAGCTCGATCTCGACTCGACCGCGGCTCCGTTCGAGCTCGATCCTCGAGACGGCGCCCCTCTGGAGTTCGCCGTCCAGGTAGTCACGGATCTTCCAGTCTTCGTTGACGAGCTGGGTGTATTCCTTGTCGCTGTACCAGCGCGATTTCCAGTCGTTGACGATGCCGAGTCGGAATGCGTAGGGATGTGTTTTCTGACCCATTGTCTACGCCTCCTCGACGTTCGATACGACGACCGTGATGTGGCTCGTTCGCTTGTGGATCGGTGTGGCCCGACCCCGGGCACGGGGACGGAACCGCTTCAGCGTCGGGCCTTCGTCGGCGAACGCCTCGGAGATGATGAGCTCCGAGGAATCGAATCCGAAGTTCTCGTCGGCGTTGGCCACCGCGGAGCGGAGCACCTTGTAGACGGGCTCGGTGGCTCGGCGCTCACCGAAGCGAAGCAACGTGAGGGCGTCGTCGACCGGAAGGCCACGCACCTGATCGAGCACGGCTCGCACCTTCTGCGGTGATTGACGAATGTATTTGGCTTGCGCTTTGGCTTTCATCGCTTTCTCGCGCCTCGATCGCCGGCGTGACCCCGGAAGGTCCTGGTGGGAGCGAACTCGCCGAGCTTGTGCCCGACCATCGACTCCGTGATGTACACCGGTACGTGCTTGCGGCCATCATGGACGGCAATCGTGTGACCCACCATCTCAGGGAAGATGGTCGAACGCCGGCTCCATGTGCGGATCACCCGCTTCTCGCCGGATGCGTTCAACGCCTCCACCTTGTCCATGAGGTGGTCATCGACGAATGGGCCTTTCTTGAGGCTTCTCGCCATGGTCTTACCTCCGACCCTTCTTCGCCCGACGCCGGACGATGTCCTTGTTGCTGGCCTTCTTCTTCTTACGCGTGCGAGCCTCAGGCTTGCCCCACGGGCTCACGGGGTGACGGCCACCCGAACTCTTACCTTCGCCACCACCATGGGGGTGGTCGACGGGGTTCATGGCCACACCACGCGACTGGGGGCGAACACCCTTCCAGCGGTTCCGGCCTGCCTTGCCGATCTTGATCAGCTCGGCCTCGGTGTTGCCGACCTGACCGACGGTCGCCCGACAGTCCAGAGGCACGTTCCGCATCTCACCCGACGGAAGCCGAAGCAGAGCCTTCTCGCCCTCCTTCGACATCAGCTGCACCGCCACGCCGGCGGCTCGAGCGATCTTGGCTCCACCGCCAGGTCGCATTTCGACCGCGTGGATCACGGTACCGCCGGGGATGTTGCGCAACGGAAGGGAGTTTCCGGGCCGGATGTCTGCCTTGGAACCGGATTCGAGCATGTCGCCGACCTTCACCCCGAGCGGGGCGAGGATGTAGCGCTTCTCTCCGTCGACGTAATGGAGCAGGGCGATTCGGGCGTTCCGGTTGGGGTCGTATTCGACGGCGGCGACCTTGGCGGGAATGCCGTCCTTGGTGCGCCGGAAGTCGATCACCCGGTAGCGGCGTTTGTGGCCGCCGCCGCGGTGGCGACTCGTGATACGGCCGTCATTGTTGCGGCCTGCGGTCGCCGACTTCTTGTCGAGGAGGGACTTCTCCGGCTTCTTCTTCGAGAGCTCGGAGAAGTCGGATACGGTCTGGAACCGACGTCCTGGCGAAGTGGGTTTGAGCTTTTTCACTGGCATGACGTCACACTCCAAAGATGTCGATAGTGTCGCCAGTGGCGAGCTTGACGTAGGCGCGCTTGGTGTCGCGGCGTTTGCCCTTGGTGAGGTAGGTGCCCTTCACCTTGCCTGGACGGTTCGCCGTGTTCACCGATTCGACCTTCACACCGAAGATCGACTTGACGGCTTCTTTGATCTCCGTCTTGTTGGCCCTGGGGTCGACCAGAAACACGTAGGTGTTGGCCTCCTCGATGAGGGCATAGGACTTCTCCGAGACCACAGGCTCGAAAATGATGTCGCGAGGGTCTTTCATTCTTCCTCTCCCGCGTGATCGGTGTCGCGGACGAAATCGTCGCTCGAGACTCCGTACGAGCCGGCCCCTGCGGCGGCGCCGACGGTGTCGCCCGTGAAGACGACCCGGTCTGCCCAGAGCACGTCGTAGGGGGTGACCCGTCCCGGCCGGGCGAGCACAACTTCTTCGATGTTTCGGAAGGAGCGTTCTGCGATGGCGTCACTGGAGCTCAGCACGACCAGGGTCTTGCGACCGTTGGCCTCCATGGCCGACAGGAGCTTGGTGGCCTGCTTGGTCTTGGGGGTCGACCAATCGAAGGACTCCACCACCATGACCGCTTGCTCCGAGGCGCGGGCGGAGAGTGCGCTTCGCAACGCGAGACGCTTCATCTTCTTGGGGGTGCGCTGCGCATAGCTGCGGGGCTTGGGCCCGTGGGCGACACCGCCTCCTGCCCAGATCGGGGAACGGCTGGAGCCGTGCCGAGCACGACCGAGGCCCTTTTGGCGCCACGGCTTGCGGCCACCGCCGCGCACTTCCGAGCGCGTCTTGGTGGATGCAGAGCCAACCCGAGCCGCGGCCAGCTGAGCCGTGATCACCTGGTGGAGCACGTTGAGGTTGGGCTCGATGCCGAAGACCTCGGGATCGAGATCGACCGTGCCCTTTTGCTTCCCGTCCGCCGTGAACAACGCTGCTTTGAGATCAGCCACGAGCCTTCACCGCCTCTCGCACGGCCACGACCGCGCCTTTGGGACCGGGTACTGCGCCCCCGAGAAGTAGCAAGCCGCGCTCTGCGTCGACTTCCACGACCTCGAGATTCAGAATGGTGGTTCGCTCTCCACCCATCTGGCCCGCCATCTTCTTGCCCTTGAACACCCGGGCGGGAGTCGCACAGGCCCCGATAGCGCCTGGCGCACGGTGCACCCGGTGTGCTCCGTGGCTGGCCGGCTGCCCTTTGAAATTGTGGCGCTTCATGACGCCCTGAAAGCCTTTGCCCTTCGAAATGGCCGAGACGTCGGCCTTCTGGCCCTTTTCGAGTACGTCGGCGATGGTCAGTTCCTGACCGACCTCGAAACCCGAGACGTCGTCGACACGGAATTCCACGAGGTGACGCATGGGCGGCACGCCGGCCTTGTCGAAATGTCCCTGGGTCGGCTTGTTCGCCTTGCCTGCGCGAAGCTCCTTATAGGAGATCTGCACGGCGCTGTAGCCGTCCTTCTCGGGCGTCTTGATCTGCGTGATTCGGCAAGGTCCGGCCTTGATGACCGTCACGGGGATCGCCCGCGACTCGTCGTCGAAGACCTGGGTCATGCCCAGCTTCTCTCCGAGGATCGTTTTCACAGCTTGATCTCCACTTCCACACCTGCGGGCAGATCGAGGCGCATCAGGGAATCGACCGTCTTGGGGGTCGGTTCGAGGATGTCGATGAGGCGCTTGTGGATCCTGAGCTCGTAGTGCTCACGGGAGGCCTTGTCGACGTGCGGGCCGCGAATGACGCAGTAGCGATGGATCTTCGTGGGCAGCGGAATCGGGCCCTTGATCTTCGCCTGGGTGCGGATCACCGTCTCGGCGATCTTGCGGGCCGACTCGTCGACGACCTCGTGGTCGTACGCCTTGAGCCGGATGCGGATCTTTTGATCGTTCTCTTCTGCCACGCTGGGTCCTGTCTGTCTCGACGTTCAGGCAGGCGGGGCAGCAGGCCGTGGGAGGGCCACTGATCCGACCACCTGGTGAGCGGTCCCCGGACACGGTCGTGCCGGGTACATCACGGGTTTGGTCGCGGTCACAGGGCACAAGGGTGCCCCTACGAATACTTCTTGGAATCGCCGGCGGAAGCCGACCCCGGGAGTGTATTGCATGAGCCTCCGGGATGCAAAATCTCGCCGGCGAAGGACTCCCCCGATCCGCCGTTGATGCGCTGGGGCTTCGGGTATCTCCTGCCACCGGTTGGCTCCTGGTGTCCGCGGCTCGCACACCCAGGGCGCCTATCGCCTCATCGGCTTCGGAATCTGTCTCACTCGGTTGATTCGATACGAACATATGTTCGATACACCCATCCGACTGCTCCTCGACAAAGCCACCGAAGTGGCGGCGGCAGAAGTGTTGGACCTGGTTCGGTCCGATGACCTCACCGCCGGGTATGTGGCCTTGCGCAGAACGATCGATCGACTCGAAGCCGAGGCCCAGCGCCGCCTGGCCGCCATCGATCAGCGCGTCGCCTACTCCGAGCACGGGTACACGTCGCCCACGGCGTTTGTGAAACACACCACCAGAACCACCGGCGGCAAGGCTCGCCAGGCGGTCGTGGCCGCCCGCGGCGCCCGACACATGCCGCTTGCCACCAAACTGCACGAGGCCGGAGAGATCGGCCCTGACCAGCTCCGTGTCCTTCGGTACGCCTACGAGACCCAACTCGACGCCTACCCGGAGGCCGAGCCCATGCTGTGCGACCTGGCCCGCCAGCTCGAGTGGGTGGCGGATCTGCGGAGAGCAGTCGAGTACTGGAGCCAGGCGGTGGCGGAGCCTCCGGCAGCTGATGGCCGCTACGCGCGCCGCTACCTCTACGCCTCCCGCACTCTCGACGGCATGGTCAAAGTCGACGCCCTCTTCGACCCAGAGGGAGGCGAGATCGTGCTGGACAGGCTGCTCGCCGCCACGCCACCAGTTGCCGATGGCGATGCCCGAACCCCGGCCCAGAGACGAGCGGACGCACTCATCGATCTCATCAACGGCGGACCAGGAGGCGAGCCCGGCGCCGGGTACCGGGCGAACCGCGCCCATCTCCAAGTCCACGTCTCCTACGGAACCCTCCGCGACCTCTCGCCCAGCCTGTCAGAGACCACTTCAGGCCACGTCCTCACCCCTCGAGCCATCCGTCGCATTTCCTGCGACGCTTCGATCAACCGGATCGTCTTCGGACCCGACAGCGAACCCCTCGAGATGGGACGCCGGGTCCGCATGCCGCCGGAGCCACTCCGCCGGGCCGTCGTGGCCCGGGACCGGCACTGCCAATTCTCCGGATGCGACCGCCCGCATTGGTGGTGCGACGTCCACCATGTCGACCATTGGGCCGACGGCGGCACGACGAACCTCGACAACCTCCGCTTGTACTGTCGCCATCATCATCGCCTCCTCCACGAAGGCGCATGGAAACCCAACAGATCGCCGAGAGGGCCAAAGAGAGCGGCACGCACGGGTGACCCTCCATAGCGAGCCCGAAGATCGCCTCGGAGCATCAGGTCTCTGCCGGTAGCGGGAGACGGGTCTCGAGGAACTCGGTGATCGCGGCAACCACGGCGCGGGTACGGGGCGAGTGGATGGCGTCGAAGGCGTGTTGGCCGCCGGCCACCTCGAGGTACTCCACCACGGAATTCGAGACGGCCTCGAGGTGGGTGACGAACTGGCGCGCTTCATGCGGAGGGACCAATGAGTCGCGGGCTCCATGGACCACCAAGAACCCAGGGGCAGCGGAGTGGACCTGGTCGAGCGGTGAAGCCAACCGATACGCCTCCGGCGCCTCCGCCGGAGTGGCTTTCATCACCGCCTTCGGGATGACCGGCCAGTCGTGGCGGGTCTGGTTCCGGTTGACGAAGTCGTAGACCCCGTACATCGGGACACACCCGGCCACCGAGGTATCGACGTCCTCGAATCCGGGCTGCAGCTCCCGGTTGGCGGCCGTCAGTGCCGCCAGGGAGGCCAGATGTCCCCCGGCCGAACCACCGGACAGGACCATCCGGGCCGGGTCGACGCCCCACTCGGTGCCCTTCCCTTTCGCCCACGCCACGGCCCGCTTCACCGCCACCAGGTGCTCCGGGAAGGTGGCTCGAGGAGAGAGCGGGTAGCGGATCGTCAACACCACCCAACCGCGGCCGGCCAAGTGGTGCATCATCGTCCTCGCCTGCCGATGGGGATCACCCCCCGTCCATCCACCCCCGTGGACGTAGACCAGGGTGGGAGAAGGCGAGCCGTCGTGTTCGGTCCGCCGCAGAATGTCGAGGGTGAGATCGTCCGTATACGGAATCCGGCGATCCACGGCGATCGCTCGGGGCAACCGGGGTCCGGTCAGGTCCCACCAGGGGCCACCCACACGCCGTCCCGCCTCCACGCCGGCGTGAAGACGATTCACCGTCCGCCAGGTCTGGAGGAGAAGCACCACCAACCCCACCACGGATGCTCCCCACAACCAGGCACCCAACCGTCCGATGTTGCCCGACCAGCCGCCCAGTTGGAAGAACACCCAACCGAACACCAATCGAATCGGCAGGAGGATCACAGCATGCTCCCCCACGATCATGGCCATGAGCCACCAGCCAGGGATGGGCGAGCGAGGATTCGGCCGGCGCAGGGCATTGACCGTCACCAGCAGCGCGACCAACCCGTAGAGGTAGAAGAGCACCGACATCTCGCCAGTCTCCCATGCCCGACCGACAAGCTGGAGCAGCTGCGGCGGACGGCAAGCCGCGCCCGGCCGCGTGTCCTGCCTACGCCCAGACCATCTCGCCGTCGGGGTCCAGCGTCCCGGTGGGGACCAGCCCGAGGGCCGTCGCCACCTTTGCCGATACAGCGTGGGAGGGATGGATGTGAGCCGTGAACCGTCGAACCCCCTGCCCACTCAACCATGCGCACATCGCCAGGGCCGCCTCCGTGGCGTAGCCGTTTCGCTGCCACGGGACCCCCACGAGCCAGGCCACATCGGCTGCCTCGTCGGTCACGGTCGCCTGGACCTGACCGATGGCACCGCCCCCGAGACGAATGATCCAGTTGTGCCAGACCTCGTCATGACGCGGTGCACCGGATGCCTGGAACGCGTACCGGTCGGTGAGCTGCTCCAGCGTCGGAGGGGCCCCTCCCGTGAAGGAATAGAGCGCCGGGTCGGCCAGCACCGACACCATGTCGACCGCCGCGGACGGGTCGAGCGGTGTCAAGGCGAGCCGGCTCGATTCGATTGGAGCTGTCGACACCATCGCGACCACCCTTCCAGTCATTCCGCATCCTACGGGCGTCTCGTCGGACCGGCGGCCCGGTGAGCAAGACAAAAGGCCCGGTCGCCATGACCGGGCCTTTTGCTGGATCTCAACCCGTCGAACGGGTCCTTAGGTGACGTTCTTGGGGTTAGGTGACGATCTTGGTGACTCGTCCGGCGCCGACCGTCCGGCCACCCTCACGAATAGCGAACCGCTGACCCTCCGTCATGGCAATCGGCGCGATCAACTGCACCGTCATCTCCGTGTTATCACCCGGCATCACCATCTCGGTGCCCGCCGGCAACGTCACCGAACCCGTCACATCCGTCGTCCGGAAATAAAACTGCGGCCGATACCCAGAGAAGAACGGATTATGCCGACCCCCCTCATCACGACTCAAAATATACACAGAAGCCTCAAACTCGGTATGAGGCGTAATCGAACCAGGCTTCGCCAACACCTGACCCCGCTCCACATCATCCTTACCCGTACCCCGCAACAACACCCCCACATTGTCACCAGCACGACCCTCATCCAACAACTTCCGGAACATCTCAATCCCCGTCGCCACCGTCTTGGACGTCGGACGAATCCCAACGATCTCAACCTCTTCGTTGACCTTCAAAATCCCCTGCTCAACACGACCCGTCACCACCGTCCCACGACCCGTAATCGAAAACACATCCTCAATCGGCATCAAAAACGGCTTCTCCGTATCACGCTCCGGCTCAACCACATACGAATCGACCTGCTCCATCAACTCCATGATCTGCTCAGCCGCCGCCTCATCGCCCTCCAACGCCTTCAACGCAGAACCACGCACCACCGGCAAATCATCACCCGGGAACTCATACTCCGACAACAGCTCCCGAACCTCCAACTCCACAAGGTCCAACAACTCCTCATCATCCACCATGTCAACCTTGTTCAAAAACACCACAATCGACGGCACACCCACCTGACGCGCCAACACCACATGCTCACGCGTCTGCGGCATCGGACCATCCGCAGCCGACACCACCAAAATCGCCCCATCAATCTGAGCAGCACCCGTAATCATGTTCTTGATGTAATCCGCATGCCCCGGCATATCCACATGCGCATAATGCCGATTCGCCGTCTCATACTCCACATGAGAAATCGAAATCGTGATCCCACGCTCCCGCTCCTCAGGCGCCTTATCAATATTGTCAAACGACGTAAACGCATTCCCCTCAACACGCTCCGACAACACCTTCGTAATCGCCGCCGTCAACGTCGTCTTCCCATGATCAATATGACCCATCGTCCCAATATTCACATGCGGCTTCGACCGCTCAAACTTTGCCTTGGCCATGGTGGTTGCCTCCTACAGCTCGCCGCGTGCCTTGGCGACGATCTCCTGTGAGATCGACTCCGGCACGTCCTGATACGAATGAAATTGCATGGTGTACGTCGCTCTTCCCTGGGTCTTCGACCTCAGGTCCGTTGCATATCCGAACATCTCGGCCAACGGTACCTCGGCCGTGACGACCCTGGCGTTTCCTCGGGAACCCATCTCGCCGACCTTGCCACGCCGCGAGGAGAGGTCACCGATGACATCGCCCATGTAATCCTCAGGCGTGACCACCTCGACCTCCATGATCGGCTCGAGGAGCTTGACGCCGGCCAATCGGGCGGCCTCTCTCAACGCCATGGACCCTGCCACCCGGAACGCCATCTCGCTCGAATCGACGTCGTGGTACGAACCGTCGGTGAGCAGCGCCCTCACGTCGACCAGCGGGTACCCGGCCAGCACGCCCTGCTCGAGGGCGCCTTCGATTCCGGCGTCCACCGACGAGATGTACTCCCGGGGAATGTTGCCGCCCTTGATCATGTCGACGAACTCGTAGCCGCCGCCGGGGCCGGTTGCCTCCAGCGAAATGATGACGTCGGCGAACTGCCCCTTGCCGCCGGTCTGTTTCTTGTGCGTGTAACGCACCTTTTCGACCGGCTTCTTGATCGTCTCGCGGTAGGCGACCTGAGGCCGGCCCACATTCGCTCCCACCCGGAACTCGCGGAGCAGCCGGTCGACGATGACGTCGAGATGAAGCTCACCCATGCCGGCGATGATCGTCTGGCCGGTTTCTTCGTCCGTTCTGACGAGGAACGTCGGGTCTTCCTCGGCCAGGCGCTGAAGGCCTTCGCCCAGGCGCTCACTGTCGACCTTGGTCTTCGGTTCGATGGCGACGGAGATGACCGGGGCCGGGAACGTCATGGACTCGAGCTGGATGGGGTGATCGACCGCAGAGAGCGTGTCGCCGGTCCGGGTGTTCTTCATGCCGATCGCCGCCACGATGTCTCCGGTTTGGATGTCATCGATATCGATCTGCTCATTGGCGTGCATCTCGAGCAGCCGGCCCAACCGCTCTTTCTTGCCGGAGGTGGTGTTGAGCACCGTGTCTCCCTTGTTGGCATAACCCGAGTAGACCCGGAAGTAGGTGAGCTTCCCGACGTGCGGTGCCGACATGATCTTGAAGGCCAGAGCCGAGAACGGTTCGTTGTCGTCCGGCTTGCGCAGGAGGACGATATCTTCGTCGCCGGGTTTGAAGCCCTCCATCGGAGGAAGCTCGGCCGGGCTCGGGAGGTAGCGCACGACGGCGTCGAGCAGAGGCTGAACGCCCTTGTTCTTGAAGGCCGAGCCGCAGAACACGGGGGTGAACGTCTGCGCCCGCATGCCCAGGCGTACTCCGGCGTGGATCTCGTCTTCTGTGATCGTCTCATAGTCCTCGAGGTACTTCTCGAGCAGTTCTTCCGAGGTCTCGGCGACGATCTCGATGAGATCGTGTCGGTATTCCTTGGCCTTCTCGAGGTACTCGGCGGGGACGTCGGTCGTCTCGTAGACCTTGCCGTCGTCGCCCTTCCACACATGCGCCCTCATCGTCACCAAGTCGATCACGCCCGTGAAGTTCGCTTCGGTACCGATAGGCAGCTGCATCACGGCCGGAACCGTGTTGAGGCGTTCGCGGATCGATTCCACGCCGGCATAGAAGTCGGCGCCGGTTCGGTCGAGCTTGTTGATGAAGCACATGCGGGGAACCCGGTAGCGGTCAGCCTGACGCCAGACGGTTTCCGACTGCGGTTCCACACCGGCCACGCCGTCGAAGACGGCGACAGCTCCGTCGAGCACCCGGAGGGACCGCTCGACCTCGACGGTGAAATCGACGTGGCCGGGGGTGTCGATGATGTTGATCCGATGGTTGTTCCATGCGCAGGTGGTTGCCGCAGACGTGATGGTGATGCCGCGTTCCTGTTCCTGCTCCATCCAGTCCATCACGGCACCACCCTCGTGGACCTCACCGATCTTGTACGTCTTGCCGGTGTAATAGAGGATGCGTTCCGTCAACGTCGTCTTACCGGCGTCGATATGCGCCATGATGCCGATGTTGCGGATCTTCGTGAGCGGAACCGTACGTCCGTTGCTGGTACTCATCCTTCTTCGTTTCTCTCTTCGGTCCTAGTGGACTCCGTCTGGGCTCAGAAGCCTGGGAGGGCGTCCGGAGCGAGTGGGTTCGGGCAGCTGTGCTGGATACGGCCGGCCGGCCGAGACCTTCCGGGTGCGCCGCCGCCGACGGGTCTCCGGAGAGCCCTCTCGGACGACGTGACCGCTACCAGCGGTAGTGGGCGAAAGCCTTGTTCGACTCGGCCATCTTGTGAATGTCTTCCCTGCGCTTGATCGCCGCGCCGGTGCGGTTGCTTGCGTCGAGGATCTCGTTGGCCAACCTCTCCGACATGGCGTTTTCCTTGCGCTTCCGGGCGAAGTCGACCAGCCACCGAATGGCGAGGGTGTTGGAGCGGCGGGGGGCCACCTCCACGGGGACCTGATAGGTCGAACCACCGACGCGGCGAGACTTCACCTCGACCGACGGACGGAGGTTGTCGATAGCCCGCTTGAGGACAACCGACGGATCCTGACCGCTCCGGCGCTCGACGATCTCGAGGGCGCCGTACACGATGGAACGTGACTTCTCTTTCTTGCCATGGAGCAAGACCTTGTTCGTCACCTGGCTCACGAGAACCGACCGATAGACCGGATCGGGTTCGACCTTACGTTTCTGGGCTGGGCCGCGACGAGACATCAGGAATCCTTCTTTGTGCCGTACCGGGAGCGAGCTTGACGCCGGCCACTCACCGAGGCGGTGTCCAACGCTCCGCGGATGATCTTGTAGCGGACGCCGGGAAGATCCTTCACGCGCCCACCACGAACCAAGACGATCGAGTGCTCTTGGAGGTTGTGACCCTCGCCGGGAATGTAGGCCGTGACCTCGACACCCGAGCTGAGGCGGACGCGGCAAACCTTGCGAAGGGCAGAGTTCGGCTTCTTGGGGGTCACCGTGTACACGCGCGTACAAACGCCACGACGTTGCGGCGCTCCCTTGAGGCCGGGGGTCTTTTCCTTCTTCTGCTTGGTGCTCCGACCGTTCCGGACGAGCTGCTGGATTGTCGGCATCCTTCTCCTTACGCACAACAAAATGTCAGCACCGCCACGTGGTGGGCCGACCGTCTCTGCGGAGGTGGCATTCCCTGTGTGAAGCGAGCCCAGTGTGAAGTGGACCCTTTGTGAATGGGCAGGAAGCCGTCCGCAAGACCGAAAGTGGAGTATATGAGTTTGTCCACGTAGGGGTCAAAACGACCACCACGAACCGGTCGAAACGGATCGAGCCGTTCGAACCCGGTCACCTTGGACCAGGCCATGCTACCCGGGGCCGATTCGACGGGCAAGCGGCGACACGAATGGTCGCCGGAATGCCACCGGGGACAAAACCGCCCGAATCCGCTTCATCCACCACGGCGATCGGCTTGTCTGGTGGGGTGTCTCAGGAAGGTTCGTTGGAGAGGGTGACGATCACGGAGTCCGGCTTGGGGGCCCCCGACGTCGTGGCGGTCGCCCGGCACGGCGCCCAGGTGTCGCTCGACCGAGAAACGGTGACGGCCATGGAGCGATCGGCATCGATCGTCGCCGACCTGGCTGCCGGGGCACGGCCCGTCTACGGCGTCTCGACCGGTTTCGGGTCCTTGGCGAACACGCCGATCCCGGCGGAGCGACGGGAGGAGTTGCAGCGGTCGCTGATCCGGTCACACGCGGCGGGAATGGGGCCGGAGGTCGAGAAGGAGGTGATCAGGGCCATGATGGTGCTCCGAGTTCGATCACTCGCCTCGGGCTTCACGGGCGCCCGACCGGCGGTGGCCGAGACACTCATGGCTCTGCTCAACCATGACGTCACTCCGGTGGTGTTCGAGTACGGATCGCTCGGTGCCAGCGGCGACCTCGCTCCACTCGCCCACGCCGCCCTGGCGCTCATAGGGGAAGGCGAGGTCAGGGATCGATCCGGGGACCGCATCCCGGCTGCCGTCGCCCTGGAGGCCGCCGGCATCGCTCCGGTGACCTTGACCGCCAAGGAGGGTTTGGCTCTGATCAACGGCACGGACGGCATGCTGGGCATGCTCCTCCTCGGTCTGCACGACCTCTCCAACCTCATGACCGTCGCAGACATCACAGCCGGTCTCAGCGTGGAGGCGCTCCTCGGAACCGACAGAGCCTTCGCGGCCGATCTGCAGGAGTTGCGCCCCTACCCCGGCCAGGCTGCCAGCGCCGCCAACCTCAGGGCGATGCTGGCGGACTCGGCGATCGTGTCGAGCCACCGGGAAGGAGACAGCCGGGTTCAGGACGCCTACTCGTTGCGATGCTCCCCGCAGGTCCATGGGGCCGGCCGCGAGATCCACCGCTATGCCACCGGAATCGGGGCGACCGAGCTGGGCTCCGCAATCGACAACCCCACCGTCCTTCCCGATGGGCGCGTGGAGTCGGTTGGGAACTTCCACGGCGCTCCGGTGGCCCATGCCCTCGACTATCTGGCGATCGGTGTCGCCGATCTGTGCAGCATCGCCGAACGCCGAACCGATCGACTCCTCGACGCCAGCCGAAGCCAGGGCCTGCCACCCTTCCTGACGGACGATCCCGGCGTCAATTCAGGGCTGATGATCGCCCAGTACACGCAGGCGGCGATGGTGGCCGAGAACCGGCGCCTGGCCACGCCCGCCAGCGTCGATTCCTTCTCGACCAGCGCCATGCAGGAGGATCACGTCTCGCTCGGCTGGCACGCCGGACGCAAGTTGAGGACCGCCATCGACAACCTCACCAGGGTGCTCGCCATCGAACTCGTGTGCGCGGCGCGAGGCCTGGATTTCCGAGCACCGCTCACTCCTGGCCCTGCCGGCCAGGCCGCCCGAGACCTTCTCAGACAGCATGTTCCCGGAGCGGGTCCTGATCGATGGCTTGCGCCCGAGTTGGCGGCCGCCGCGGCCATCGTGTCGGATGGCTCACTGGTGGCGGCGGTCAGCACCGCAACCGGACAATTGCAGTGATGCACGTGAACAAAGGAGACTCACGATGATCGGGTCACGACCGGTCCAAGCTCCGCGGGGATCGGAACTCTCGTGTCGCGGATGGGCCCAAGAGGCCGCGTTGCGAATGCTCATGAACAACCTCGATCCCGAGGTTGCCGAACGCCCGGACGACCTCGTCGTGTATGGCGGGACCGGCCGGGCGGCCCGATCGTGGGAGGCGTTCGACGCACTGGTCGCCACGCTGAAGAACCTCGGCGACGACGAAACGATGCTCGTCCAGTCGGGCAAGCCCGTCGGGGTGTTTCGCACCCACGAGTGGGCCCCACGGGTGCTGATCGCCAATTCGAACCTGGTCGGCGACTGGTCCACGTGGGAGGAGTTCCGGCGACTCGAGCAGCTCGGCTTGACGATGTACGGTCAGATGACCGCCGGCTCGTGGATCTACATCGGAACTCAGGGGATCCTCCAAGGCACCTATGAATGCTTCGCGGAGATCGCCCGCCGGCGATTCGGAGGAAGCCTGGCCGGCACGATCACCCTCACCTCGGGGCTCGGTGGGATGGGTGGCGCCCAACCCCTGGCAGTGACCATGAACCACGGAGTCGCGTTGTGCGTCGAAGTCGATCCGAGCCGGATCCAACGGCGGCTCGAGACCAGGTACCTCGACGAGGTCGCCGACGACCTCGCTGACGCCATAGTTCGGTGCCGGCGAGCGAAAGAGGAAGACAGACCGCTGTCGGTCGGCCTCGAGGGCAACGCAGCATCGGTCCTCCCCCGTCTTCTCGACGAGGGCTTCGCCCCCGACATCGTCACCGACCAGACCTCGGCCCACGATCCGCTCAGCTACATCCCCGACGATCTCACCCCGGAAGCGGCCGAACGGCTCCGGTCGTCCGCACCCGAGGAGTACATACGGCGTTCGAGAGTCTCGATGGCGCTCCACTGCGAGGCCATGGTCGGCTTCCTCGATGCGGGTGCAGAGGTGTTCGACTACGGCAACAGCCTTCGCACCGAGGCACAGCTGGGCGGCTTCGAACGGGCCTTTGCCTACCCCGGCTTCGTGCCCGCCTACATCCGACCACTGTTCTGCGAAGGGAAGGGCCCGTTCCGATGGGTGGCGCTCTCGGGTGACCCGGCCGACATCGCCGCCACCGACCAGGCAGCGCTGGAAGAGTTCCCGGAGGATGAGGCGCTGGCCCGATGGATCACCCAGGCTCAGCAACGAGTCGCCTTCCAAGGGCTCCCTTCTCGCATCTGCTGGCTCGGGTACGGTGAACGCCGCCGCCTCGGCCTACGCTTCAACCAAATGGTGGCCGACGGAGAGGTCTCCGCTCCCATCGTCATCGGTCGAGACCATCTCGACTCGGGTTCGGTTGCCTCCCCCTACCGAGAGACGGAGGACATGGCCGACGGATCGGATGCCATCGCCGACTGGCCCTTGCTCAACGCGCTCCTGACCACCTCCTCCGGGGCATCGTGGGTGAGCATCCACAATGGCGGAGGGGTCGGGATCGGAAGGTCGTTGCATGCCGGCATGGTCTGCGTGGCCGATGGAAGCGACCTGGCCGCGGAGAAACTCGACCGGGTCCTGACCGTCGATCCCGGCACCGGCGTGATCCGGCATGCCGACGCAGGCTACGACAGAGCCATCGAGGTGGCTCATGAACGCGGCGTCCTCATCCCGATGGAACGCTCGTGACCGTCCGCCCGATCGCCGCCATCGGCGACCCCGTCCTACGCCGCCGGACGCTGGCCGTCTCCCTTGAAGAACTGGCGACGCCCGAGATCCAGACCCTGATCGACGACCTCATCGAAACGATGCGGGAGGCCGACGGCGCCGGAATCGCAGCCAACCAGGTATCCGTGCCACTACGCATCGCGGCGATGGAGGTGACCAAGAACCCCCGCTACCCCTACAAACCGGCCATGCCTCTCACGGTGGTCGTGAACCCGGTCCTGACGCCCATCGGCGACGACAAGATCGAAATCAATGAAGGGTGCCTGTCGGTGCCGCTCCGAGGGTATCTGTGGCGCCACACCTCGGTTCGGATCGAGTACCTCGATCGGGACGGGAACCCGCACGACGAGGTCAAGCATGGGCTGACCGCCGCCACCTTTCAGCACGAGATCGACCACCTCGATGGCAAGCTGATCGTCGACAGAACCGATTCGAGGACCTTGGCGACCTGGGACGAATACGACAAACACCAACGAGACGAGTTCGTGGAACGCATCACGGAATTCGTCGACCGGATCGGGTCGTGAGCCTGCAGCTCACCCGCGATGACACCTTCTCGGTGGTCGAGCCGGACCCGGCTGCCCCACTCTCGCCGGAGTGACCGTATGACCACCACCGTCATCGACAACATCGGTGTGCTCGTCACGAACGACCCGGAGCTCGGGGAGGGCATGCTCGGACTGCGCCACGATGTTGCGTTGATCTTGACCGGCGGCGAGGTCACCGCCATCGAACCGGCGGGGGCGTCGGCAGACCGCCGCGTCGACGCGGCCGGTCGATGCGTGATTCCCGGTTTCGTAGACAGCCACAGCCATCTGGTCTTCGCGGGCGACCGAGGCGAAGAGTTCGCAGCCAGAATGGCCGGCAGGCCTTACGACGTGGGTGGCATTGCGATCACCCGCGACGCTACCCGTCGCAGCACAGACGAGGAGCTCCATGCCCGGACTGCCAGACTCCGGCGGGAAGCGCAGCGAGCCGGAATCACCCACCAGGAGATCAAGTCGGGTTACGGGCTCGACGTCGAAACCGAGGCGCGGCTGTGTCGCATCGCCTCGAGTTTCACCGACGACGTCACCTTCCTGGGCGCCCATGTCGTCCCACCGGCGTACTCGGATCGTCCCGACGACTACGTCAGCCTGGTCTGCGGAGAGATGCTGGCTGCCTGCGCTCCATTTGCCAGGTGGATCGACGTCTTCTGTGAGGAAGGAGCGTTCGACGCCGACCAGAGTCGGGCTGTGCTCGACGCCGGGAGGGCCGCCGGGCTGGGCCTCCGCCTGCACGCCAACCAACTCGGTCCCGGGCCGGGTGTTCGGCTGGCCGTCGAGGTCGGCGCCGCCTCGGCGGATCACTGCACCTATCTCACCGACGCCGACATCGAGGCACTGGCGGGGAGCGACACCGTGGCCACGCTTCTCCCTGCTGCCGACTTCTCGACTCGCCAGCCCTACCCCGACGCCCGCCGATTGATCGAGGCCGGCGCAGTGACGGCCATCGCCACCAACTGCAACCCCGGCTCCAGCTACACGACGTCGATGTCGTTCTGTATCGCCCTGGCGGTGCGCGACCTCGGCATGTCGATCGAAGAAGCCATCTGGGCAGCCACCGCCGGCGGTGCGGCCGCCCTTCGCAGACCGGACCTCGGAAGGCTCAGCGCCGGCAGCCGGGCAGACGCCGTGGTCCTCGACGCTCCCTCGTACACACATCTCGTCTACCGGCCGGGAGTGCCTCTCGTCGACACCGTCATCCAAGCCGGTCGGGTGGTGGTTGGCTCGGCGCAGGCAAGCGCCGGGTAGCCTGCCCGGGTGTTCTTTCTCCCCGTCACCGGGCCCCACCTGGGCGTCCGGCTCGTTCGATTGGTCTTCGGGCTCGTGCTCTTCGGCGTCGGGTCGGGGCTCATGCTCGAGTCGGCCCTCGGCCTGGCTCCCTGGGACGTCCTCCATCAGGGGCTCGCCCGCCGGTTCGGACTCACTGTCGGCATCTGGCTGGTCATCGTCGCCTTCGTCGTTCTGCTCCTCTGGCTCCCCCTCAAGGAGCGATTCGGTCTGGGCACCCTCCTCAACGCCATCATCATCGGGCCTTCCGTCGACGCCACCACCAGCTTGGTGAGCGCCCCCGAGGCGATTCTCCCCCGCGCCGGCCTGATGATCTCCGGAGTGATCATCGTGGGCGTCGCCTCGGGTTTGTACATCGGCGCCCACCTCGGGCCAGGCCCCCGAGATGGGTTGATGACGGGGATCGCTCGCCGGGGACCGTCTCTTCGTCTCACGCGCGCCGTCATCGAAGTGAGCGTGCTCCTGGGAGGCTGGGCGCTGGGTGGAACCGTTGGGATCGGAACGCTGGTGTTCGCCTTCGGCATCGGACCGCTCGTGCAGTTCTTCCTCACCCGTCTCTCTGTACCGATCGGACTCTCGCAGGCTTGAGACCGCCTACCCCCACGGCCGAGCCACTCAGAGGATGAAGAAGGCCCCCACCGCCGCCAGGGCAGCCGGAAGCAGAGCCGAAGCGACGGCGCGCCCCACACGGCGAGATCCGAGAGCCATCACGATTCCGGCTTTGACCGCGGTATTGACGGCCACGGCGAGAAGGATGACCTTGGCGCCCACCACCGGGTCGAGGCCGTCCGAGACGAGGTTGGCGGTCGACAGGCTGATGGCGTCCACGTCGTTGATGCCGCTCACCGCCCCCACCACATAGAGACTGGAGGTCGACACCCGCTCGATCAAAACCTTCGACACGAAGATGATCACACCGTAGAGTGCCCCGAACTGGAGGGCCGTGCTGAGGGTGAGGGGATTCTTCACCTCGAGACTCTCCTCCGGCTCCGGGTATTCCTCCCGTCCGCTCCTCCACCACCAATAGGCGGCTACCGACCCGACGACGGCAGCCAGCACCAGGACCGGGAGCATCAGCGCCTCGAGAACCGTGGGTTCGACGACCGCCACCTCTACGAGAACGCGCGGGTACATGATCCCCGAGGCGCCGAGAATGCCTGCGATGAGGGCCGGGTGGAGCGCCTGGCGCGTCTTGCTCATCCGGCTGAACCCCATCGACACGGCCGTCGACGAAACGAGCCCACCCACCATGCCCGTCACGGCGAGACCCCGCGCCCCCATGATGCGAAGCGTGATGTAGCCCACCAGCCCGATCCCTGATACGAGGATCACCATCGTCCAGATCTGGCGCGGGTTGATCGCCGAGAAGGGGCCGATGTCCTCGTCGGGAACGAGTGGGAGGATCACGGCAGTGATGACTCCAAACTGAAGGACCGCCCGAACATCTTCAGGTGAGAAGCGGGCAACCAGTTGGTGGAGCGGGTCTTTCGCCGCCAGCAGGGCGCTTATGGCGACGGTCACCGCCACCGCCGGTATCCACAGGCCGTTCCACGCCATCACTCCCACGAGGAAGACTCCAAAGGCGGCCGCCTCGGTCGTCGTCCCCCAGTCGCCGCTGGCCCGGGCACCGAGGACATAGGAGCCGAGTAGCAGGGCGCCGAAAATCAGCGAGGCGGCCGCCAACGCGGTGCCCCCGTAGAGTTCGGCGAGGAAACCAGATCCCGCCCCCCACAGTGCGTAGAGGGCGAAGCTTCGCGGCCCCGCCGCGATGTCGTCCCAGCCAGGGGCCGTTTGGCGTTCGAAGCCGACCACCAACCCGAGGGCGGCGGCTGCCACGAATGACGTGATCACCGAGCCGGCATCCATGAGGCAAGGCTAGGGCGCCGAGAGGACGGATCGGGCCAATCGGCAGCCGGGGATGACGCTGTCCGGTCTCGAAACGCCGAGCGGGCGGAGATATGGGCCTAATCTCACGGTGCCCGGCGCCCGCCGGGCGGCGAATCGGAGGGCAGATGGCCAAGACGCGCTGCAGCTTCTGCGGCAAACACGAACACCAGGTCCGCCATCTCATCGCCGGGCCCGGTCAGGTGGCCATCTGCAACGAGTGCGTCGATCTGTGCGTGGATGTACAGAGCTCTGGCATGGAGTTCGATGGCCACCTCCTGCTCACCGGCATCGGGGAGCTCACCACCAACGATCGGTTCGTTCCCGGGTTGACAGGCGTCATTCGCGACGCGGCTGTGGCGGTGCGGGGTGGGGTGGTTCGGTGGGTTGGCCCTCAGCTGGCACTTCCGGACCGCTATCGGTCCTTCCCGACGGTGGATTGTGGGGGAAGAGCCGTGCTTCCGGGATTCGTGGATGCCCACACGCATGCCTTGTTCGGCGGGGAACAGGCGCACCTGGCGCAGGTGGGCGCCTCCGACATCGAGCAACGCGCCCAGGGCGCGGTTGCCGCCGCCACCACGACCCGGGCGACCTCCTCCGAGAGACTCTTCGAGGAGGTATCCGAGCGATTGGCGAGAATGCTCGCCCACGGGACCACGACGGTCGAAGTCAAGTCCGGGTACGGAAGCGACCTCGCCGGCGAACACAGGCTGCTGGATTTGGCTGATCGGCTCGACCGGGAGTTGAGTATCGACGTGGTAACCACCCTTCTTTTCGGGATGGCGCCGCCGTCTGGGATGAGCAGCCACGAGTACGCCGTGTGGGCTTCAGAAGAGCTCGTCGTCGCCTGCGCCCCCCAAGCCTCGTACGCGGACGTTGCACTCGATCACCTCGCTCCCGATCAGGTCGGACTGATTCTCGACTCGGCGGTCCGGCACGGATTGTCCGTTCGGGCCCACGTGGCCGGCGCCGGCTCGGCGATCTATCTGCCAGAACTCCTCCGCCACGGCCCGGTCACCCTCGACCACCTCGACCACCTCCATCCGGACGACCTGAGCCGACTGGGCGAGGCAGGCGTCGTCGCCGTGCTCCTCCCTACCACCGGTGGACCGAGGGGCGCCGGCTTCTCCGCCCCGGCCATGTGGGATGCCGGCCTCACCGTGGCCCTCGGCACGGACTGCAATCCGGTTGATTCCTATGTCGAGAGCATGCAATTCGTCGTCGCTCTGGCGGTGACCGATCTCGGGATGAGCGTTGAGCAGGCCGTGTGGTCGGCCACACGGGGCGGCGCCCTCGCCGTCCAGGAACCCGAGAAGGGCTGGCTGGGCCGTGGCACGTTCGGCGACCTCCTCGTCCTCGACGCCCCCTCAGCGGCTCACCTCGCCTACCGGCCCGGTATCAATCTCGCCTGGCGTGTCTTCAAGGAGGGCATTCCGGTGGCTGGTCTGTGAGTACTCAGCGGCTCACTGCCTTCTCCGGCTGGCTGCTGGCGTTCGTCGCCCTGCTGGCTTCAAAGTGGTGGACGTT
>CBDUEV010000008.1:0-67421 GCA_965366365.1 uncultured Acidimicrobiia bacterium
GATCTCCTGATCTGAGCATTCCCTGGCACCCGATCAGGGCAACCGATCAGGGCAATCGATCTGGGCCCTCGGGCTGGGCAATCGGCCTGCCGCAATCAGTCTGCACGGCGGCGTCGCAGGGCTAACCTTGCGGCCACACGCCACCTTACGAGGAGCCATGAGCCGGATCTCACGTCGAATCGGTGCCATCGAACCATCCGCCACCCTGGCCATCACCAGCAAGGCCAAGGAGATGCGGGCCCAGGGATTACCGGTGATCGGGTTCGGGGCCGGTGAGCCCGATTTTCCCACACCGGCAACCATCGTCGAGGCAGCGGTCACTGCTGCCCGAGATCCCAAGAACCACAAATACTCGGCGGCTGCCGGTCTCCCCGAGCTGAGGGAAGGGATCGCTCAGAAGACAGCCCGGGATTCCCACTACGACATCACCGCCGACCAGGTACTCGTCACCAACGGTGGAAAGATGGCTGTCTACGAAGCCTTCGCCGCCCTCCTCGACCCGGGCGACGAGGTGCTCATGCCTTCGCCTTACTGGGTCACCTACCCCGAGGCGATTCGGTTGGCGGGCGGCGTCCCTGTGGTGGTGCCGACCGACCTCTCCACAGGTTTCCGCGTCCGGGTCGAAGACCTCGAGCGAGCCGTGACCGATCGCACCAAGATCCTCCTCTTCGTCTCGCCCTCCAACCCCACCGGCGCGGTCTATCCGCCGGCCGAAGTCGCCGAGATCGGCCGCTGGGCAAACGAGAAGGGCCTCTGGGTCATCACCGACGAGATCTACGAACATCTCGTGTACGGAGACGCCCAGTTCTCCTCGATGCCCGTTCAGGTACCCGATCTGGCGGACCGATGCGTGATCGTCAACGGCGTTGCCAAGACCTATGCCATGACGGGTTGGCGGGTGGGATGGATGATCGGCCCCAAGGACGTCGTCAAGGCGGCAGCCAACCTCCAGTCCCACGCCACTTCCAACGTCGCCAACGTCTGCCAGCTCGCCGCCCTGGCAGCGGTATCCGGCTCGCTGAGCCCGGTCGAGGAGATGCGCAAAGCCTTCGACCGCCGTCGAAAGACAATGGTCGGCCTGCTCGAACAGATTCCCGGAGTCTCGGTGCTCGAACCGGAAGGGGCCTTCTATGCGTTCCCATCCTTCGAGTCTGTTCTCGGTCGACCCATCGGAGGGGTGACCTCGACGACCACCCTCGAACTCGCCGCGGTGATCCTCGACCAGGCACAGGTCGCCGTCGTGCCGGGTGAAGCCTTCGGCGCCCCCGGCTACATGCGCCTCTCCTACGCGCTGGGCGATGACGACCTGACCGAAGGAGTGACGCGCATCGCCAAGCTTCTCTCCTGAATCCATCCGGGTCAACTGGTGACGACCGGTCGTGGCATTGTGGCCCGGAACGGATGCTCGGTACACTCGCCGCCACAGAGGAGGGTCTCGCATTGGCGGTGAGTGGATCGACTGCACGGGCAATGATCCTGGTGGAACCTCACCGGTTCACACCGACGAATCTGCCGGTCGCCGACATCGAGGCGGGCGGGTGGCTCGCCGTTGAGGCCACCGGAATCTCGGGTGTCGAAGTTCAGGCGTGGCAGGGCGCGAGCCGAAGGGTCAAGTACCCCATCATCCTCGGACACGAGGTGGTCGGCCGGATCGCACAAGCCGTTTCTCACATCGACCATCCGATCGGGACGCGAGTGGTGGTGGAGTCCTCCATCCGGTGCGGGACCTGCCGACGGTGCCTCAACCAGCTCTCCTCCTGCACGCTCCGGAGACCGGTGAACGCCTACGGTCAGCTTCCCTCGACCGAACCTCCCGGACTCTGGGGAGGGCTGGCCGAATACATGTACCTCGATCCGGGATCCCGGCTCCACGTTCTCGACGATGGGATCCCGGCCGTGGTCGGCACCTTCGCCCACTCGCTGGCGGCGGGGTTCTGTTGGGCGGTCGAACTCCCCCGGCTGGCCGCAGGTGAGAACCTCCTCATACTCGGCCCCGGACCGAGAGGGCTGTCGGCATTGATCGCAGCCAAAGCGGCCGGCGCTGGATGGGTGGGTGTGAGCGGACTCGCCCACGACGCCGATCGGCTCGCACTCGCCTCCGAACTCGGGGCGGACATGACCGTCTTCGCCGATCAAGAAGACGTGGCCGGGGCCGTGGCCGACAGCTTGGGAGGTCGACCCGACATCGTCCTCGATGTGACCAACAACGACACGGAGGCCATCCTCGTCGCCCTCGACCTCGTTCGGGCGGGGGGTCGAGTCGTACTGGCCTCGACCAAAGGCACCCGAGCCGTCAACCAGCTCTTCTCCGACGTGATCGTCCTGAAGGAACTGACGATTCTGGGCGCCTTCGGAGCCTCGTCTGCCGGCTATCACTGGGCCACCCGCCAGTTGGCCGCCGACCCTCGGCTCGACACGATGGTGTCCCACGAGTTCCCTCTCGACGAGGCAGAACGGGCCATTCAGGCCACGGCCGGTGATCTCGGGCGCGACGAGTTGATCTCCGTGGCAGTGACCTTCTGACGGTCGTCAGGCTTCGCCGTTGCGCGGGTCGGCGAGACCCAGCGTCTCGGCTCGGTTCTCCGTCAAACGCCGGCCAACCTCGGTGTACCAGTCCGCCTCTGGAACCGGCCAACTCCAGTGCCGAATCCCGTGGTGCGCCCCGACCATGGCACCAACGAAGAAGCCGAAATGCGCGCTGGCGGTAGAGGCGTCCCGCACCACCCCGTCTGCGCCCGCCCTGTCGTCATGCGTCGCGAGTTTGGCGGTGTGGAGCACCGCCCGGATCGGCGCAGCCGACAGCAGACTCACATGCCCCTCACGGTCGAAGGCGTGCCAGCCGTCGTGGATGGCCCGCCCCAGCTCGGACTCGCGGGCATGCTCGTGCATCCTCACCGTCTCGATGACCGCATGCCACACATCGAGGTGCCGCTGACCGTAGGTCCAGGCAGCAACCGCTCCACCAACCGTCAGTGCAGCAGCGATGGTCTCGGGCGTGGCCAGCTGGAGCGAGCCCAGCCGACCGACCACGTCGACGAGAGCCGCGGCATCGCGGCGATACCAGAGACCCAGGGGGATGGCACCTGCACTGAGAGACACATCGACCGGATGCCCGAGGTGAATCGCCCTGGGTCGTGCATGAAGGGCCGAATCGATTTCCGCCGTCATCCGCTCTGGGTCGGCCTCACCGTGCTGGAGGAGGTGATAGGCCACGGACCTCATGGCTGCGAGATGGGCGCTGGACAGAGCCCGCTCCTCTGCGCTGGACCGGACGCGCTGTACAGCCGCCTCACCGGCGGCAGCCCCGAGGAGGGTTCCTGCGCCCTGCATACATCTGTCCTGGTGTGGAGTGGCGCCAGCATAGGCCGGGATTCGGCGATACGCAGGGGCCACTAGCCTGCCGGTATGCCCCGGCTCCACCTTCTCGCCAACCCTGCAGCATCGGGTTTCACCGGCGGTCTCCACCGAGATGTGATGACCGTTCTGCGACAGGGCTACAAGGTAGAGGCCATCTGGCCGACCGACACCGACGACGCCGTCCGGCTAGCCCGGGAGGCCGTCGCGGACCGGGTCGACGTCATCGTGGCGATGGGCGGTGACGGCATCGTCCACCATGTCGCCAACACGCTGGCAGGGACCTCCAGTGCACTGGGGATCATCCCGGCCGGCACCACGAACGTCCTGGCCGACATCCTCCACATCCCGACCCGCCCGATCGATGCCGCCTACTACCTGCTCAAGGCGAACCGGCCGCAGCCCGTCTCCATCGTCTCGATCTCAATGGACGGGGCCGCACCGATCTATGCGACCTTCGCGGCCGGCATCGGCCTGGATGCCGAGGTCGTGGAGTCTGCCGAGAAACGCCCGGCTCGCAAGACACATTTCGGCTGGCTGCACTACGGTCGATCGACCCTCGACGTCGTCTTGCGGCGTTTCCGCAGTCGGCTCCCCAACCTACGCGTCGACGCCGGCGAGCAGAAGTTCGACGCGGTCACGCTCCTCGTTCAGGCTCACTGGCCCTACTCCTACTTCGGCAAGGTGCCGTTGAGTTTCTCGGACCGTGCGCCGGAGGGAGTCCACGTCGCCATCTTCGAAACGCTCCCGCTGCACCGCGTCGCCAACGTCGGGGTGCGGGTCTTGTCCGGACGCCGGCTCGGGAAGGCCCGGGGTGTCCACGTCTTGGAGGACATCGCCTGCCTCACGGTCGTGGCCGAACCGTCGGCGCTCGTCCAGGCGGATGGCGAGCTGCTCGGAACCGCCGGCCATATCGAACTCAAGGCGGTGCACGACGGGTTGAGGGTGATGGCCCCCGCCTTCACGCCCGAACCCAAGCCGGTGCGGACCCGTCGGAGTCTCCGGCGCGCCATCGAGCATCGCCGCTAGCTCGCTCCTCAGCGAAGACGGCGAGCGACGGGACGCTCAGTGGCCAGTCGCGAGAGCTCTCCTGGGGCAAGACTTCCGTTCTCGGTCACCACGGAAGTGAACCAGGAAAGGGGCACGACCTCGGCGAGTCCACCCACCCCTGGGCCGCTGGCCGCCGATAGCCGAATCGCCCGTTCGAACAACTCTTGAGGCAAGACTTTGTCCTCCGAGGCGACGATGTGAACCGGCACCGAGTAGTCGGAGGCGGCCTCGGCCAGCGCGCACGTTCCCACCTTGTTGATCGCCCTGCCTGGACCGATCGCGTCGGCGCCAACCAGCAGAAGATCCATCCCGGCGATGAGCTCGATGGCCTCGTCATCGGCGAGCAACTCCACCTCGAAGCCGGCCTCGGCGAGTTCGGAGGCGAGTTCGCGACCCTCGCCCATTGGCAACGCCTCGGTGCAGACCACCCGGAAATCGCGGTCCTTGAAGGCCAGGTCCAGAACCGCCCGGACCGAGGAGGACGACGAGTGAACCATCACCGTTGCCCCCGGGGCGATGAGGGCCGCACCCTGCCGGGCCACCTGTCCCATCGTCTGCTCGAGGCGCCGGACGGTCTCCAAAGTGAGAAGTTCAACGGCGTCGGGACCGTCGTCGGCAGCCAACGAAACCGCATTCTGGAGATTGGCCACCGGGGCGACCGTGGGGTGACTGGCCGCCAGGAAGTCGACCGCGTCGAGGACGGCGGCGGGAAAGGCGTCGGGATCGTAGTGGGTGACTCCCGCCAGGAGGGCGCCGACCGCATGGGCCGAACGTCCGCCCAGTGTGGTCGCGCTCGACAGCCGATCATCGGCTACTGCCGTCAACTGTTTCCAGGTTTGCCACTGCCGCCACTGCGTCATGCTGCCTCACCGATGCACCCCTCACTCGGCTGAGCAAGGCGTTCAGAAAAGGATAGAGGCTCCGGTAAGGGGGGCAACCGGAGCCTCTATCAGAAGGCAGAGGAGTCGTATGTGCGAAATCGATGCCAGGGAAAGTCTCGTTTCCGCAACTCGCTCTGCTTCAGGACGTGAATGAACACATCCAATGTAAGTGAACTATACAACAAACCGTGCATATATGGAAGGGGTTCCAAGGGTTTTTTTACCGATTTCCCAAATTCTGCCGGAGGCGAGGAAGGCCCAGGTCGGAGGCCCAAGGGGGCTCTCAGCCACCGTCCGGCGGGCCATCGGTGAGAGCGGCGGGGCCGTGGATCGTCAGCTGAGGGAACGGAATCTCGATCTTCTCCGTGGTGAGACGATTCTTGATCCTGCGCAGCGCCTCTCGCTTGACCACCCATCGATCGTCGGGACGGGTGGTCAGGACCGCCCGCAAGACGACAGCCGAGTCACCGAGTCGTTCCACCCCGAGGATCTCGGGAGGTTCGTACATCTTGTCCACCCACTCGGCGCCTTCGGCGAAGCGGGCCAGTTCATCGCCGAACACCTCGAGAGCTCGGTCGACATCGGCGCCGTACGCCACACCGACATCGATCACCAGTCGGGAGAACTCCTGGGTGTAGTTGGAGGCAACATCGATCGTGCCGTTGGGGATGTAGTGCACCACTCCGTCGAGGTCACGGAGGACCGTGACCCTGAGTCGAATGTCCTCGACCTTCCCGGACACGCCGGCCACCTTCACGACATCGCCGATGTGGAACTGGTCCTCGGCGACGATGAAGAAGCCGGCGATCACGTCGGCCACCAATCCCTGGGCGCCGAACCCGATGGCGACCCCCACGACGGAGCCGACGGCCAGGAAGGGAGTGATCGGAACTCCCCAAATGGCCGCGATGGTCAGCAGCACCGTGACCACCAACGCCACCAGCACCACCCGTCGTGTCAGCACCCAGACCGTCTCGGCGCGTGCCTTCCGTTCGTCGGAATGCACCGTGCCGTCATCCTTCATCATGCGTTCGATGGCGGCCGGGCCGGCTCGCCGGAAGAGTTGCCAGCCGGCGACCGCGAGCAGAAGCATGACGAGCGTCTTGATGACGCCCTCGACGGATACGGCTGCCCAGAAATCGGCCATGTTCAGTTCCTCTTTTCCAGAATCTCTTCGTATTCGGCAGCCTGAAGGGCTACCTGGGCGAGGGCTCCCTCGAGTTCCGCTCTCGATCGGAGCAGTGACCGGAGCGGGGTACCCACCGCTCGGCTCAAGGCATTGCCCATGCTCTCCGAGAGGTCCGCACGGTAGGCCGTCGCCAGCAACCTACCTTGACGCCGTCCGCTCACGTCGACCAAACGGGAGAGCAGGAGGCCGATCAGCAAGGCGCCCAGCATCAGCATGAGCGGCCAGGGCCAGGATCCGCGCTCGATGGACGTCGGGACCGCCCACGCCCACACCGCCCCAGCCACGAAGGCGGCCGCCAGCACCCACTTCACCCACCGGACCGCCGTCCACCAGCCGAGCACGGGGGGCTCGAGATCGATCTCGGATCGATGCCTGGCCAGTTCGACGGCCCGCACCACCCCTTCCTCCAGGGTCGAATCATCGAATCTCTCCCTCAGGACGCGACCAAACGGACCCCCGGCTGCGAAGGCGAGGTCCCCCACGAATCCGTCCAGCTTCGCCTGCGCCGCCTCCAATCCGGGCCGGTTCTGCCACGCCTCGGTCGATTTCTCGAGAGCCGCCTGTTCGGGCACCAAGCCGAGGACGCGGCCGAGCACCGTCGCCCGAGCGGCCACCAGCACCGAACCGAGGGGTCCGCAGGCGGCGCGTTCGGCCACGGCCGAGCCCTCCCGTTCGGCAACGGCATGAAGGTCCGGACCTGCCACGAGGTCGAGCAACATGTTGGACACCTGATCCCGTGTCTCCGCCCATCGCTCGTCATAGCCCAGCGAGGCTCCATGCCGGAGCCCAGCCAGTCGAGCAACCTCCCTGCCCGCTTCCTTGATATCGGTGACGAGCTTGGCGATGGCTGCATTCTTGGTGGCCAGCCGGTCGCGGACCAACGACATGAGGTGCCCCACGCCCTCGACCTGGCCGCCCGGAGGGTCGGCGGCCACCGGAATGACGATCGGCTTGTGAATCCCGTCGTCGGCGAGACGGCGTTCGAAATCGAACAGGATCGCCTGAAGCTCATTCGGCTGGAGCCGATCGATCTGATTGACGACGAACATGAACTGGTCGGCGTATCCGGCCAGCGGTTGCAGGTACTCGTGGTGCAGGATGCGGTCGTTGTACTTCTCGGGGTCGACGACCCACAGCACCGCGTCGACACGGGGAAGGAGCCGCTCGAAGGTCTCTCGGTGGGTGCCCACCACCGAGTCCGTGTCCGGCATGTCGATGATCACGTACGGAGTCGGCTGGTCGTGGCCGACGCGATCGAAGATCTCCATGTCGTCGAGAAGGCGCACGAGACCGGGTTCGGGTTGCGAGGGTATCCAGGCGAGTGGTTGCGAGGTGGTGGGACGGATGTGGCCCGCTTTGGCCACCTCTTCGCCTGCGATGGCGTTCAGCAGGCTCGACTTCCCAGAACCGGTGCCACCGGCCAGCGCCACCACGATCGACTCGCCGAGGAAACCGATGCGCCGGCGGGCGTGTCGAGCCGCTTCCGCGGGGCCGGCCAGATCGGCCGGATCGACCACCTCGGAGGCGCGTCCCACGGCGAGATCGAGGCTATCGAGCAGCCGGTCAAGTTCCATGCCACTCCTCGATCAGTTTCTCGACTTCGTCGGCTGCGCCGTGCAGTTCATCGGGTTGGCCCGTCTCGAGGCCCCGGAGGACGGTATGGAAGCGTTGGGCGTCCTCGCTCAGCAAACCGGCGATGTCCTGCTCCAGGCGATCCCGCGCCGTGGTGGCGAGCGCCCGAGCGGCGGCCGACCCGAACACGTGCTCGAGGATCGACTGCTGAGCGGCCGCGGCGCCGGCCGCGATTCCGAACTCGCTTCCCGTGAGACCTCCCGTCTGAGAGAACACCACCAGCAGCAGGGTCACTGCTGCCGCGTTGACTCCGAGGGACGCCACACGCGCGACCCGTTTCTTGCCCACACCCTGCTCTGCGATGAGCTCGGCCAGCCCGGCGATCCAGTCCTCGACAGCCTCGGTCGCGCGGTCGGGCGTTCCGTCGTCACAACGCCACAGCCGGGCATCGGCGAGGAGATCTCTACCACCGGGGTGGAGATCCCACGCTCCTGCTGCAGCCCGGGCGGCGAGATCGGCGCGCCGCACCACGGCGGTCACGAGTTCGTGCTCGGCCTCACGACCGACGGTCGTCTCGGCCGCGGAGGCCCCTCCCAACACCCGGCGACCCCATGCTCGCACCCGGCCGGCTCCCTCGGTGAGCGCTTTGAGCAGCTCACCCGTCCCGACGAAATCCTGCCACCTACGGAGGACCTCTCCACGAATGAGCGTCCCATTGTCGAGAGAACGCTTCACCTCGTCCATCTGTTTGGCGTAGGCCTCGTCGACCACCCTGCCCAGGTCCTCCAGCTGCGCGCTCTCCATCGCCACCTCGGCGGCGAGCTGCCGAGTTCGCTCCACGGCGTCTCTCCCAGCACCGAGAACCGCAGATTCGACGACCCGATCCCGCTCCTCCCTGTCCGCCATCGTCTCGAGGTGATCTCGAATCGGCCGGACTGCTGCGGCGGACAATCCCCCATGAGCAGGTTCTATCGGCTGTTCGGCGAGCGTGACGATCTCGTCCCCTGCGGAAATGATCCCACCTTCCGCCAAGCGCCGCCGGTAGTCGGCCACGATGGGGTCGATTCCAAGTGCGTCGAAATCCGTCGGCATACGGTTCATGATGTAGACCATCGGAAGCCTTCTGGCTTTGGCTTTCGCCAGGAACTCCCACGGCACGGCGTCGGCATAGCGTTGAGCCGAAGTGACGAACAGGCAGACATCGGCGACCGCCAGAAGCTCGTCGGCGATCTCTCGATGGACTCCCTCGACGGAGTCGAAATCCGGTGCGTCGATGACCGTGAGCGTCTCGAGAATGGGGTCGACCGACGGCACCAGGGTCAGCGAGCGCACCGCGCTGGGGTCGGTCGAATACCCCGTGAGGAAATCTTCGGCATAGCGGCCCGCGTGGTCCCGATGGCACCAGATGACCGGCCGCCTCGTCGTCGGACGAACCGCTCCCGGCTCGGAGATCCTGGCCTGGGCGATGGAGTTGATGAGCGTGGACTTCCCTGCGCCGGTCGAGCCGACCAGCACGGCCACGATCGGTGCGCCGAGATCCCCCAATCGGGGAATGAGGTATTCGCGGATCGCCCAGAGGAGGTCGTCACGTTCACCGGTTCGTCGCTCCGCATCCCCGCCGGGAAGCCGGAACTCGGCCGCGGAGACGGCTTCGGCGAGCCGATGGAGCGCTGCCCGTAGGTTCGTTTCGGCCGCCAGATCTGCACACATGGATGAGCGATTCTCCCACAATGCGCGAATGTGTCACACCTTCCGGATACATTGTCGCCATGACCTCCTCAGCCAAGCTTCCTGCAGAATCGACCGCCGTGGCCGTGCACGGCGACAGCATTCACATCGACGGCTTGATCGTCGAGGACTCGACCCTCGCCTCCCTCCTGAGACGGGAACCAGAAGAGCAATGGCCCGCCGTCGTGGCTCGAGCGCTCGGAGTGGGTGCGCGTGGGCTCGCCTCCATGGGCTTGGGGGTGGATCTCGATGAAGTCGACCTCCGTATGGAGAGGAGCGTTCGCCGCTTGACCGACGAAGCTCAGAACCAGGTGAGCCGGGTCCTCGACACCGCCAGGAAGGGCTTCCGCGAGGAACTCGATCCCGAGATCCGGTCGTCCGTCATGGCCCGCTCCCTGCAGGAGTTCCAGCGCTGGCAGGGCGAGTTCCTGCACAGCATGGACCCGTCCCAGAGCGACAGCCACACCGGCCGCCTCGTGGCCTCGCTGGGAGAGTTGGTGGGACCCGGGGGGCTCCTCGAATCCAAGGTGACGGAGTTGTTCGACCCGGCGTCGGACACGTCGGGGCTCGGGTTGCTCACCGCGCTGGTCGACGAACGGTTCGCGGAGATGCGAGATCTCTTGATGAAAGCCGAGGGCGCCGCCGCCGAGGCCGAGCGCGGCACCCAGAAGGGATTCGCCTACGAGGACCGGGTCGAGGAAGCCTTGCGACTCGCCGCCACACGACTGCCAGGAGCGTATGTCGAACGAACCTCGACCGAGACCGGATCACTCGATGCGTCGTCGAAGGTGGGTGATTTCGTCATCACAACCGATGCCGGCCACCGCATCGTCGTGGAGGCGAAGAACGTTTCCTCTCTCGCCGTCCACGGCAAGTCGGGCGTTCTCAGTGAACTGGACCTCGCCATGGCCAATCGTCGAGCATCGTTCGGTATCTGCGTGTCGGCACAAGACGCCTTTCCCACCGAGGTCGGTTCGTTCCGCTCTGACGGTCACCGACTGCTGATCGTCGACGACGGCGACGGCCTGATGCTCGAGGTGGCCCTGCAGTGGGCAGTGGCCACCCTGGTCGCCGAGGCATCGGTCACGCCCAGCTTCGACATCTCGATGGTCCGTGAACGCCTGGCCAGGCTCCGGTCGTTGGCTCGGCAATTCTCCAACACGCAGCGGTCCCTCACGAAGATCAGTTCCTCAGTCACCAGCGTGCAGACCGACCTGGCCGAGATGAGGGCGGAGTTGCTGGCCGCAGCTGATGAGATCGCCTTGGAACTGAGCAGGGCGAGCAGCGATGGGGACGGCGATGCTCGCGCCGACGTCTTTGATCTCCGTCCGGCGGCAGGCGCCAGCTGAGGGGCGCCTTCCGGCGAGGGGCCCAGCTGGCCTACCCGCCCATCGTGGGCAGGGCAACCTCAGGCCCGATTGCCGAACCGGAGCGCCACCGAAGACCCGCCGGATTCGTGTCGCTCGACCGTCATCTCACCACCGTGGGCTTCAGCCGCCTGCCGGGCGATGTCGAGCCCCAAACCCGTGGACCCCGCACTGGATCGACCACGGGCGGTCAACGCCGGGTCGAAACCGGGCCCCCGATCCACCACATGGAAGGTTCCGTCCGGAGTGACGGAGATCGTGCAGGCCGACCCCTCCGGCGTGTGCGCGAAGACGTTGGTGATGAGGGCATCGACCGCTGCCGAGATGTCGTCGGGGTGTCCGGCGACCAGGACGGGGTGCTCGGGAACCCGCACCTTCCACGGACGCCCCTGTTCTTCTGCCAGTGGCTCCCAGAAACCGGCGCGATCGACCACGATTTCTCCGAGGTCACTGGTCATCCCGGCTCCCTCTCGGACGGGACGGCGGGCTTGCCGAATCACATGGTCGACCGTTCGTTCCATCTCGGCAACGTCGTCCTGAAGCCGCTGGCGCACGTCGTGGGCCTCTACCGAGTCGACATCCAGTTGAAGCGCCGTCAGCGGGGTTCGCAGTCGATGGGAGGTATCGGCGATCGCTTCACGTTCGTTGGAGATCAACTCGACGATCCGGCCGGCCAGCAGATTGAAGGCGTGGCCGGTTTCCTGGATCTCCGGAGGCCCCCCGGGCGTCACCCGCATCTCCAGGTCCCCCTGCCCGAGATGAGCGGCGGCCTGGGACAACGCCCGTACGGGCACCACCATCGCCGAGCCGAGACGGTCGGCCAGGAACACCGCGACACCGACCGAGAAGATTGCCAAGAGCCCCAGGATGAACCAGGCCGAGGTGACGTTGCGACGCAGAAGCGCATCGGAGGCGAATCCGTACACCACCGTGATCGTGTCGTCCGGGGTGAGCACCGGCACCGCCACCGCCTCCCCACCTTCGACTTCGCGGACGGCGATAGACCGTGCGAGCTTGGCGTCCGACACCACGGCAGTGTCCACTTCGAGGCCGCCGACCACGACGCCATCCGGCATCACAATGACGATCACCTCGCCCGGGAGGCGTCGTTCGGTGGCCAGAATGGCTTCCGCCTGCGAAACGCTGACCGGCTGCGGCTGGTAGGCGACCAACGTGCGTGCCAGGCTTTGGGCGTCCCGCTCCACGTTGGCCATCGCCCGATCGTGCGCCAGGTTGGCGACCAGCAGCGCCAGAGGAACCATGAAGGCCAGCACGACCATCGACGTCGTCGCCAACGCCACCAGAACGAGTTGGCGCCTCACGACTCCGGGGAAACGAGCTTCACGCCGACGCCGCGCACGGTGTGGATGAGGCGAGGTTCGGCAGCCGATTCACCCAGCTTCTTCCGCAACCAGGACACGTGCACGTCGACGGTCTTGTCGGCACCGCCATAGGGTTGCCTCCACACCTCTGCGAGGAGTTCCCGTTTGGACACCACCACGCCGGGTCGATCCGCCAGGTAGGCGAGCACGTCGAACTCCTTCTTGGTCAAGTCCAGATCCCGACCGCCGAGTCGAGCAATTCGAGCTTCCGGGTCGACCTCGAGGTCACCGACCCGAACCGATCCGGGACGGTCATCGGACCGAAGGCGCCGGAGCACCGCCCGAATCCGCGCATCGAGATGCTGAGCCGAGTAGGGCTTGATCACGTAGTCGTCGGCCCCTGCGTCGAGCACCTGGACGATTCCTGACTCGTCGTCTCGGGCAGTGGCGACGAGAACCGCCGCGTCCGAGACGGCACGGATCATCTTCAAGACCTCAGCACCGTCGATATCGGGCAGACCCAAGTCGAGGACCACCGCGTCCGGGGCAGTCGACACGACCAGCTCGACCCCGGCCATACCCGAAGCCGCCGTCTCGACGTCGTGGCCGAGAGCAGCCAGCGACCGCGTGACCGCCTCCCGCACTCTCTGATCGTCCTCGATGACAACAACACGAGCCATACCGCCACATTAGATGCCGCGCCGACGAATACTTCGACTCGCCGGCCACTTTGCCGCTTGTTAACGCCCCCATATCGGCGCTAAGTGGTGCAATGCGCAACAATGGGCGGGTGAACAATCGCGTCGTCCTCGGGTTTGCCTGGCTTGCTGCCACCATCGTGATGATGGTCGTCACCTACTCGGCTGTGAACCTGGTGGGCTCATCGGTCACGGACCAGCCACTGCAAGCCTCCAACACCGTACAGACGACCATCGCCGACCGGGTGTCCGGTCAGGGGGACACGACGACGACTTCGATCCTCCTTCCCGGGGAAGAGCGGCCTGTCACCGGCGTGCTCGAAAACGTGACCTCGGCGACTTCGTCGACCCTTCCCGATGGCCCGACGACCACCGCCGCGTCGGTGGCGCCGCCGGGCACGACCCCCACCAGCGTCGCCACGAGTCCCTCGTCAGTCACCAGCTCGACGTCGACAACCGAGCCTGCTGTCAAGACGACAGGCCCATTCCCGGTGACGTCGGGAGGTGGAGTGATCACGGTGTCGTGCACCGGCGACGACGTCGTTTTTCTCGGGGCGACTCCTTCTGCCGGCTACACGATGCAGATAGAGGACCAGGGGCCCGAGAAGGTGGCCGTTTCGTTCTCTTCCACGGAGAACGAATGGGAGATCGAGGTGAGATGCGTGGATGGAAGAATCGACCCAAAGGTGGAACTCGACGAGGAGTAGTGAACCGCCTGGCTCGCTTGGATCAATCCAGCAGGGCTGCCAGAGCAGTGGGCAGTTGGGGATGAGCGAACTCGAAGCCCGCTCCCACGAGAACATCCGGCACGACCCGTTGTGAGGCCAGCAGAAGCTCGTCGGCGAAGTCGCTGCCGAGCACCAGGCGCAGGGCCACCGACGGAGCCGGAAGGACGGCCGGCCGACCCAACGCCTCGGCCAGCGCAACGGTGAACTCTCGATTGGTGACTGGATTCGGAGCCACGAGGTTGGTCGGCCCCTCGACGCCGTCATTGTCGAGCAGGAAACGAATCGCCTCCACCTCGTCCACCATCGAGATCCAACTCCAGAACTGATCACCCGATCCCAGCCGTCCACCCGCGCCGAGCTTGAAGAGACGCAGGAGAGGCTCGAGCGACCCGCCTTCGGGGGTCAAGACCAGCCCGGTCCGGGCGAGCACCGTCCGCACTCCTGCCTTCGACGCCGGATCGGCCGCCGCTTCCCATGCTTCGACAACACCGGCCAGAAAGCCGCTCCCTGGTTCGCTCGTCTCGGTGAGGGCCTCGCTCCCCCGGTCGCCGTAGAATCCGATCGCCGATCCGGACACGAACACCGACGGACGACGCTCGGCCGCCAGCTCGGCCAGCAGAGTCGTTGAGGCGGTTCTACTCGCCGAGATGGCCCGGCGTTTGGCCGAAGTCCAACGACCGGCCAGAGGTTCGCCGGCCAGGTGCACGATGGCGTCTACATGCCCGACCGCGCTGCTGTCGAGATGACCGCGCAAAGGATCCCACTCGACCAATCCCGGGCCGGGGCGCCTACTCAAACCGACCACCTCCCGGCCATCCGCCCGGAGACGGGCAGCCAAGGCCCGGCCGATCAAACCGCTCACACCACTGATCAGAATCCTCATGTCTTGTTCTCCGTAGCGGCGGGCCGCAATGGATGACCATCGATGATCGCCACGCTGGCAACGCCTTCGTCGCAGGAAGGGAGCAAGGGACAGTACCGGCACCAGGGGCCACCACGCAGGGGCAGTGCAGCACCGCTCTCCCAGGCGGCTCGTACGGCGTCGACCAGGTCGGCGACCGACTGAGCGGTGGCCGAGACTTCGGTCGAGGAGGGAGTCGACCGGTAGGGCTCGGCATCCCGGACCGAATAGGCCTCCACCGCCGAAGGGAGCCTGCCCCGCTCGATCACCCACAGCAAGGCATAGAAACGCAGTTGCTCGGCCGGGTCCCCGAGGTCACCGGTCTTCCAGTCGACCAGCCTCACGCCACCCTCGGCATCGAAGATGGCGTCGATGCGCCCCACCAGCGTGACGTCCACGGGAAGGTCGATCTCGATGAGGACCTCAGCCCCGGCGAATCCGACGTCGGGGATCTTCTTGAACCTCTCGTACAAGGTGCGAGCTTCCTCGATGGCGCCCGACACCTCGCTGGGTCGCAGGCGAAGCGCCGCCACTTTGTGGTTGAGGTTCGATGAGCCGATCAGCTGTTTGCAGGTGCTCTCGAACACGTCGTCGGCGATGGGGCCCTGGGCCAGGTGCCGGGCGAAGACGGCGTGCGACAGCCCGCCCTTGAACGCCGCCACGGAATCCGCCCCGAAGACGCCCTGAAAACGGGCGCCTGCCATGGCGGGACATTGCGAATACGCCACGAAGGTCGAGGCCGAGATCTTGATCGGCTCACCAGGACGGGTGGACGGGAACTCCAGCACCCCTCCACTGTATCGGCCGCCTCGGACATTTCGGCCGCTACAATCTCGGCGCACCCAGGAAGACGCGTGTCTCGGAAGCTCACCCTCACTCTCATCGGCGCTCTGATCGCCGCCCTCGTTCTGCTCGTCGGCGTCTACGCCGTGCAGCGATCAGGGGAGGCCGATCAGGTCCCCGACGGCGTGACGGCAGCCGGCATCGACATCGGTGGGCTGACCCGGTCCGAGGTTGAAGCCGAGATTCTGTCGTACGAAGACAGCCTGGCCGGCACACCCGCCTCCTTCCTGATCGATGGGACGTCGGTCATTCTCGACCCGGCCTCCGTGGGCTTCGACCTCCAGGAGGGCGAGGTTGCCGATGCAGCGCTGGACGCCAACGAGCAGCGCTCTTTCTTCTCGGGTCTCCTCGCCTGGCTGGGCATTTCGACCTCGACCATCGAAATCGACGTTCCGGCGACGCTCGACCAAGTGGCCATCGAGAAGCAGCTGGCGGCCTGGGAGGCAGAGCTGCAGGCGGATGACAGCGTCCTCGGTGGCGTGGCGATTCGGCAAGGCACACCCGTGGCGCTCTATGCCACGCCGGTCGAGCGGATCGAGCGACAGCCCGCGCTGGAGACGATCACGGCAGTGCTGGCCGACCCGAACCGTCCGGTCGTGACCCTCCAGACCGAGACCGCGCCGTCTCCCGTCACGGACGCCATGGTGGACGCGGCCGCCGAGTTGGCACGCAGCCTCCTCGACGGCCCCATCACCCTGACGAGCGACGAGCCTGCGGTGTCGGTGACCCTCACCGCGTCCGAACTCCTCCAAGCCTTCAGATCGGAGACGACGCTCGACCCCCCCGCCGTCACGATCACGCTCGACCACGACGTCCTCGACGAGCTCTTCTTCTCGGTCCGTGAACAATTCCCCGGCGCCTTCGAGAACGCCGAGTTCATTGTCAACGCAGACGACACGGTTTCGATCAAGCCGGGTGTCACCGGCCCAAAGGTCTCGGCAGCCGAGGCGGTGCCTGAGATTCTCGCCGCAGCCGTCACCCCGGAACGGACCGGTCGTCTCCCGTTGGAGGACGGCGCCCGCCCCGACATCACAACCGAGGACCTCGAAGCGCTCGGAGTCCGGCACCTCGTTTCCCGATTCACCACGTACCACGATTGCTGCGCGAGCCGCGTCACGAACATCCACCTGATCGCGGACGCCGTCGACGGTGTGATCGTTGAGCCCGGCGAGACTTTCGGCATCAACGACTACGTCGGCGAACGAACCACCGAGAAGGGCTACCTCCCGGCCGGGACGATCGTGAACGGCGAGATCGTCGACACGGTGGGAGGAGGCGTCAGCCAGTTCGCCACGACCTTCTACAACGCCGTCTTCTGGGGGGGCTACACCGACGTCACCCACAAACCGCACAGCTACTACTTCAGCCGGTATCCGGAAGGCATCGAGGCCACGATCAACTGGCCCAACGTGGAGCTCGCCTTTCGCAACGACACGGACAACGCCATTCTCATCAAGGCCACCTACACCGATACCTCGATCACCGTCAGCTTCTACTCCGACAACGCAGGGACAGCCGTGGCAGGCGATCAGTCGGGCGGAATCACCCGCACCTGGATCGAGATGGAAGGTGACGGGGTGGTGGTGACAGGATCCGTCTCGGATCGATATAGCTACACATCGCCCCAGACCCAGTACCGCACGGACAGCTCGATGACTCCGGGATCGCAATCTGTGATCCAAAGCGGTCGCGAGGGGTGGTCCGTCACGGTGACCCGAACCAAGAACTTCCCCGATGGGTCCACTGAGGAGGAGACGTGGGTGGCTCGCTACCTCGCAGAGCCGCGCATCGTGCGGGTCCATCCATGCAACGTCCCCGGCACCAGCGTCTCGTGTCCCACGACGACCACCTCCCCGGCGACCACGGTTCCCGCCACTTCCCCACCAACGACGGCGCCTGCTACCACCGTTCCGCCTCCCACCGCGCCGGCCACCACCGCGCCGGCCGGGACGACGCCGCCGACCACCGCCGGCTAGCGAGGCCGGCGTCAGCCTGCCTTGTTCTCCTCATACACAATGAAGAAATGCTTGATGAGCGTGCCCACTCGGTCGCGTTCTTCGTCGCTCCAACCCCCCGGCCGTCGCACCGAAACCGTGTTGGAGTAGACAAAAACGTTGGTGGCGCCGGATTCGACCTCGTAGATCTGTTCCGCCAGCCGCGCGGCGAGCGTGGAGTCCGCCGCGGCATCGGAAGCGGTCCGGTAGGTATAGCCATCCATGCCGGTGAGGCTCCGGTCGGTGTCGAAGATGGCGACATCGCCCAGCACGGTGGCTTTCAACAGTTCGATGGGTTGACCCACGGGTTCTCCTTTTCGCACCGGGCATCTCGCACCGGGCATCTCGCACCGGGCTTTCGCACCGGGCTTTCGCACCGGGCACTCTAGTAACCGCACGACCACCTATCGGGTCGACCGTCCTTTGACGGCGCGGTCACCGATCCGATGGAGCTTCATGAGATTGGTGGAGGCCTGCTGATTGGGTGGCGTTCCGGCCACCATCACCACACCCTCACCGGGCTCACAAATCCCGTTCTTCTCGAGGAACTTCTCCGCGGTGGCGATCATGAGGTCTGTGACGTCGCGCCGTTCGAACATCTCCGGCTGGACGCCCCAGTAGAGAGCCATGCGGCGCAGAATATGCTCCTCGGCGGTGAAAGCCACTATCTGGGCTTCCGGTCGATACTTCGACAGCAAGCGCGCCGTGGAGCCGGTTTCGGTGAACGCCACGATCGTCTCGAGATCGAGGTTGCGGGCGGCCTCCACGGCCGCCATGGCGGTGGCCGACGCAAAAGTCTTGTGACTCTGCAGAAACTCGACGGGATCCTCGGCGACGTCGATCGCCTCCTCTGCCTCCAGGCAGATGCGCCCCATGTAGTCCACGGCTTTGACCGGATACTTGCCGACCGCCGTTTCTCCCGAGAGCATGACGGCATCGGTTCCGTTCGCAACGGCGTTGACGATGTCCGTCACCTCGGCACGAGTTGGCCGTGCGGTAGTGATCATGCTCTCCAACATCTCGGTGGCGGTGATCGAGATGCGTCCTTCCATGTTGGACCGATGGATGATGTCGCGCTGGATGAACGGAATCTTCTGAAGGGGCAGTTGGACTCCCAGATCTCCCCTGGCCACCATGGCCGCATCCGCCACCGAGAGGATCTCGTCCAGGTTTTCGTACGCCTTCGCCAATTCGATCTTGGCAATGATGGGTAGGCCGCCACAGCGCTCCTTCACCTCCTCGATGTCGTCTGCGGTACGGACGAACGAGGCGGCGACGTAGTCGAGGTCGAGACTCCTCCCGAACTCCAGATCCAGCTTGTCCTTCTCGGTGACGGCGGGCACGCGGAGGCTCGTCAGCGGGAAGGCAACGCCCTTGTGGTCGCTCAGCTCGCCACCGATCAATACCCTGGCGAGGAGACTGTCGGCTTCCACGCTGGTGACTTCCAGGCGGATCTGGCCGTCGGCCAGCATGATGGGCTGCCCTTCCTCGACGTCCTCGAGAAGAAACTCGTAGTCGATGGGGACGACACCTTCGGCGCCCTCCCGGCCGCCGGGTACGATCCGGACCTCGGAATCGCGATCGAGCCGGACGCTCCCCTCGGCAAACGTCCCGACGCGGATCTTCGGGCCCTGGATGTCCTGAAACACCGCCACCGGGCGCCGGGCCTGGTCGGAGGCGCGCCGGATCCAGTCCACGAACTGAGCATGGCTGTCGTAACTCCCGTGTGAGAAGTTGAGGCGAGCGACGTCCATTCCGTTCTCGATCAGCTCGAGGATTGTCTCGTAGCTGGCCACGGCGGGCCCCATGGTGGCGATGATCTTCGTGCGACGCATGGCGCCACGATACCGCAGGGGTTGCCTCGGGGTCGGCGCAACGAGACTTCAGGCCAGAGCGGGAATCACCTCACGGCTGAACAACTCGATCCCATCGGTGTCGTAGGCCGCCTCGGGAAAGTACACGATCGCGTAGGCACAGCCAGCCGTCTTCCACTCTTCGAGATGGGCGACGATCTGTTCAGGGGTGCCGCCGACGGTGTTCGATTCGATGATTCGGTCGAGCTTGGCCGGATCCACGAAGGGACGGTAACGCTCGGTCAGGTCGCCCAGGCGATCGCGCACCTGACGCTCGTCCTCACCGATGACGAAATTGAAATTCGAGGAGAGGGTGATCTCGTGTGGATCGCGGCCCACGTCCGCGCAGTGGGCGTGCAGGATGGCGGTCTTGTGGACGAACTCATCCGGATCACCGCCGAAGTTCGTGTAGCTGGCGTAGCGAGCCGCCACGTTCAGCGTCAGCTTCTCTCCGCCGCCTGCCACCCACAACGGGATCGTCGGCTGCTGGATGCCCTTGGGTCGATTGATGGCGCCATTCAACTGGTAGTACTTGCCTTCGTAGGTCACCTCATCCTCGGTCCACAGGGCGAGCATGATCTCGACCGCCTCACGCAGCATTCCGATCCGGACAGAGGCCTTGGGAAACTCGTATCCGAAACCCCGGTACTCGTGTTCGTACCAGCCCGCCCCGATACCCATCTCGAGGCGACCTCCGGAAATCACGTCGATCGAGGAGGCCACCTTGGCCAGGTAGGACGGAGGACGGTAGGAGTTGCACGTGCACATCTGTCCCAGCCGCACGGTATCGGTGGCAGCGGCCAGAGCGGCCATGAGGGTCCACGCCTCATACGTGACTTCCTGGGTGGGATTCGGGACCGTGTGGAAGTGGTCGTACACCCAGGCCGACTCGAAACCCGCCGACTCGATCACCTTGGCGACGTGGAGCATCGTGGGCCAGTGGTCCGTCTCCGGGATCCCGACGAGGTCCAACCGCCAGCCCTGGGGAACGAAAGCGCCAAACCGCATGCTCAACAACCTCTGCCTCGGAAACGCGGCCGAGCTTAGTCGCCGCGCCGGGAGGGATCTCGATGCCCGCGGGAACCGTCAGGCCTCGACGCGGACGCCCTTCCAGAACGCAACATGCCCGGCGATCTCACTCGCTGCCTCCTTGGGTTGGCGATACTCCCAGGCGGCGTTCTCGTTGACTTTTCCGTCGACCTCGATCGAGAAGTAGTTGGCCGTTCCCTTCCAGGGACACACGGTCGTCTGGTCGGTTTCGGAGAAGTACTCACGCCGGACCGACGAGGGAGGAAAATAGTGGTTTCCTTCGACGATCACCGTCTCGTCACTTTCGGCGACGATCACGCCGTTCCACGTTGCCTTGGCCATGGTTACTCCTCTTGGTCGACATTCGCTCCAACCGGCCGGCTCAGGAAGCTATTCCCACCGGGAAGGACGGCGCGAGGTGGCTCACGGGGTCAGCCGTTTGAAAGCCTCGGCTATCTCGATGCCGGCCGGTGCTCCCAGTTCGGTGCTCCAGGTACGAATTCGGTCGACAAACGCCTCTCGACCCTCCCGATGGGTTTGGGCATCACCCATGGTCGTCGGCCCCTGTGTGGAGTGTTCGAGCAGCGCCTCGATCTTGGTGTCGAACGTGGCCGCGATGTCCTCCCAATGGTCGTGCTCATCGGCGCTCCACAGCAGCACCGCCCCGGGCCGGTGTTTATCGACTCCGTTGCCGAGTTGATCGGGGAAGAACAGATGATCTCGTGCGGCGACCACGGCGTCGATGGCCGCCATCCCTGCCGCCCGGTGATCGGGGTGCAGCATGTACCGCTTCCAGGGGTCGTGGCTGAGCAGGACCTCGGGTTGGGTGCGGCGAATCCAGAAGGCGAGTTCCCTACGCAGGTCCATCGTGTTTTCCAGTTCCCCGTCCGGATGGCCCAGCATCACCACATCCTCGACCCCCAGGACGTCCGCCGCCTTGCGTTGCTCCGCCATGCGGCTCGCCACGAGTTCTTCCTGGGTGAGCGCCGGGTCCCACGTGCCTTTCGAACCGTCAGAGATGACGAGGATCGTGACAGAGCAACCGGCCGCCGCCCACTTGGCGAGGGTTCCGCCGGCTCCGAACTCGGCATCGTCCGGATGGGCACCCACCGTCAGCGCCGTCTTCGGCACGGCGAGAGGCTCAACGGAGGAAGGTCGCGCCTGGGAGTAGAGATTGGTCATGGCGTCAGCCTACGACATGATCCGTCGGTAGCGAGCGAGGTCGCGCGGCGTGTCGAGGTCGAGGGCCAGACCGGTCCGGACCAGCACACGAGCCGACGAGCGGGCGGCCAGATGGCGGTGGAAGCTACCGGGCCCGTACGAGAACGGAAACCCATTCCCGGTCCCCACCACCAGACTGGTTCCGCCGTCGTGGGTGGGCGCAAGCACACTCGGACCGGACTCGAAGGCCACCTCCAGATCGCGGCTCGTCAGGTAGGGAAGGTCGCAATGAAGCACAGCCCACGTTGCCCCGCCGGCACGCCCGACTCCGGCTGCGGCGGCGCCGTTCAGTCCTTCCCCCGGATCCGCCACCACGGCAACGTCATGCCCGGTCGACCAGGACTCGACGTCGGCGTCTGAAGTCACCACCACCACCTCGGCCAGCGGGCGGACAGTCGTCAGGACATGCTCCGCCACGGTCTCGGCCAATTGGGTCAGTGCGTCTTGGTCGAGTACTCCTCGGAGGCGCACCATGCCCGCCGAGAAGCTCCTGATCGGGAGGATGCAGAGCACTCGGGCATCGTAGCCGCCCGTTCACCGAGTCAGCCCAATGAATCAGCCCAATGAATCAGCCCAATGAATCAGCCCAGCATGATCAGCCCAGCATGAATCGAATCAGCAGCAGGCGACGGAGGCCGCCCCCTCCACCTCGGCGGAGGTGCAGCATGACGATTCGCCTTCGGTGGCGAGCTTGGCCTCTGGCGCGTCGGCCAGGACCGTGTAGACCTCCCACGGGGCACCATCCGGATCATGAACCCACACCTTGTCCTGCCGGGCGTAGCAGCACTCCACGTTGTCCTCCTCGAACGTCACCAGGCCGGCAGCAGAGAGCCGCTCAGCGGCCTCGGCGACTTCCCCGGTGGTGGGGACCTCGACGCCGAGATGGTTGAGGGTGCCGCCTTCAGCGGCCTGGATGAGCACCAGCTTCAACGGAGGGTTGTCCAGAGCGAAGTTGGCGTAGCCGTCCCGCCGCTTGGCTGGTTCTGCGTCGAAGACCCGTGAGTAGAACTCAACGGCTTTGTCGACGTCGGTCACATTCAACGCCAGCTGTACTCTTCCCACGATGGCCTCCATATATCGACGATGGTCGATATAGACGATAACAGACATATCGACCCTCGTCAATATGTCACTGGAGGTCGCCAACGAGAGAGGGGCCGCCTTGTGGCGGCCCCTCTCAACGCTGTTCCTGTGATGACTAGTAGATCGCCATTCCGGTCTCTTTGTCGAAGAACGCCAGCTTGGTCGTATCGATGACCAACTTCACGTCATCGCCCGGCCGGGGGGCGAAATCCGGATTCACCCGGGCGACAAACTTGGTGGTCTCGCCCAAGGTGGACGGGTCCGCTCCTTCGTCGGCCAGCAGCTCGGCGATGTCGGGGGTGACCACCGGCGGTACGCCGCGGTGGAAGTGGAGGTAGGCCTCCGAACCCAACTGCTCGACGAGCTCGACGGACGCACTCATGGTGTGCTTCTCGTCGTACGAATTCAACGCCGTGCTCATCTCGAACGACTCCGGGCGCATCCCGAGGACCACCTGCTTGCCGGAGTAGCCGGCCAGGGTGGGCTTGGCCTTCAGGACCGCGTCTTGAACCACCAGGGTTTCTCCGTCGAAGTTGACCCTGAGCTGGTCCCCCTCGCCTTCGAGATCGGCGTAGATGAAGTTCATCGAAGGAGACCCGATGAAGCCGGCTACGAACAGATTCAAGGGACGGTCGTACAGCTCGCGCGGGGTATCGGCTTGCTGGAGGATCCCCTTGCGCATCACGGCCACCCGATCGCCCATGGTCATGGCCTCGACCTGATCGTGGGTGACATAGACGGTCGTCGTCTTGAGACGGGCGTGGAGGGCGCCCAGCTCGGACCGCATCTGAACACGCAATTTGGCGTCGAGGTTGGAGAGCGGCTCGTCCATGAGGAAGGCAGCCGGTTCCCGCACGATGGCCCGACCCATGGCAACGCGCTGGCGCTGACCACCGGAAAGGGCCTTGGGCTTGCGGTCGAGATACTCGGTGATCTCGAGCACTTTGGCCGCCTCTTGCACGAGGCGGTTGATTTCTTCCTTGGGCATCTTGCGCAGCTTCAGGCCGAACGCCATGTTGTCGAACACGGACATGTGGGGGTAGAGCGCATAGTTCTGGAACACCATGGCGATGTTCCGGTCTTTGGGCGGAACGTCGTTGACCACCTGGTCGCCGATGGAGATGGCACCTTCGGTGATCTCTTCGAGTCCGGCGATCATTCGCAGCAATGTCGACTTGCCGCAACCGGACGGTCCGACCAGCACCACAAATTCACCATCGTTGATCTCGAGGTTCACGTCGGTGATCGCTCGGGTGCCACCCGGGTAGACCTTGCCGACACCCTCCATCGTGATTGCGGCCATTCTTCCTCCAGTCCGTGCGGATGCGTCGCACACAAATTACCATATGTGTTGCCAGCGTACCCGAGGAGCATCGGCATTGTGAGCGAAACCACTCCAGACCAGGGCCAAGTCGTCGTTCTCACGGGAGGTACGGGAGGGTTGGGCACCGCGCTGGCCCGCCGTCTGGGTGCCCGCGGTGCTCGCTTGGCCGTCACCTACCTGATTCCGGACGAGGCAGCCGCCTTCGAATCGGCCGTCGACCTCGACGATGATCAGCTCCTGCTCCGCCGCGTCGATTCGACCTCCCCCGACGAGCTCGAAGCCTTCATGAAGGAGGTCGTCGAGACCTTTGGGACGATCCACGCCCTGTGCGCACTCGTCGGAGGCTGGGCGGGGGGTAGGGATATCGATGAGACCGACGACGTTCGTTTCGAACGCATGCTGGACCTCAACCTCCGCTCCGCCTTCTACAGCACCAGAACCGTACTGCCCCACCTCAAACGGGCGGACTATGGGCGCCTCGTGCTGGTCGGGAGTCGAGCAGCTGAAGACACCCCTGGGGGCCAGGCCGCCTTCAACGCCGCCAAGGCCGCCGTCGTGGCGCTGGCCAAATCAGCAGCTCAGGAGCTGAGCGACACGATGGTGACCGCCAATGTCGTCATGCCGTCTGTCATCGACACGCCGGCCACTCGCGCCACACTCCCCTACGCCGACTACGTGAAATGGCCGACGCCCGACGAGATCGCTGCGGTGGTCGAGTTTCTCATCTCCAGAGAATCGGGCGTGGTGTCGGGAGCCGCGATCCCGGTGTACGGCCAGTCATAACGGGGGCGCCCCGCCACGGCAGCTCGACCGGCCCATCCCCACGGGTCGATCGCCGGGATCGACACCTCCGCCGGGGAATCGGAAAGGACCGGGAAACCCGGCACTGTGACAGATGCCGGGCGTACGAGGAACCACCGGGACGCCGCCCGGGGACTCTCTCATGAAACTCTGGCCCATGGAACTTGGGCCGATGGAACTCTGGTAGCCCCGACCGGATTCGAACCGGCGTTACTGGCTTGAGAGGCCAGCGTCCTAGGCCACTAGACGACGGGGCCGCGGGAGGCCTTGTGGGCTTCCGCTCGGGGGGGAGGACTCGAACCCCCAATGACAGGACCAGAACCTGCTGTGTTACCAATTACACCACCCCCGAAAGGGCGGGGAGAGCCTACGGGAGATGCACCCCGAAGGCAAACCACAGGTCAACCACCCATTTCTGCAATCGCATTGGCGATGACGTCGGCCTCGAGACCACCGGCTACCCGTTGCAGGAGTCGACCCTCACCGTCGACAAATGCCCAGAACGGGAAGGCAGTGAGCCCGAAGGCACTCCCAACGGTCTGGGCCTCATCGTCGACCACAACGGGCACGGTCCAGTTCTCGTCCTCCAGCCACTCGGACGGCGGGAAGTTGGCCTGCGTGCTCGAGGTGGAGGTCGCCACCGAGTAGAGGTCGACATTTTCGGGCATCCCGTTCTCATTGATCCAACCCTGCACCACCGGCACCTCCGTCTGGCAGTGGGGACACCAGTGGGCCAGGAACAGGATCACCTTCGGGCGTCCATCCGCCGGGTCGATCACCACTTCCGACCCGTCGAAACTCTGCCCGGTGATCGTCGGGATGGCTGCACCCAAGGCACTGTCCGAGCCATCGGCTGACAGCGGAGCGAGCGGCACCCCCGACACGACGGGGGTTCCGTACACCAGCCCTTCCGATGTCGCATTGGGATCCACGACGTCGGCAGAACCGCAGGCGGTGAGCACCAAGGCTGCCATCACCACGGAGGCGGCGAAGGGAGAGATTCGTTTCATGATGATGTTTCCTTTGTGAGCGTCCACATGATGGCAGTGATGAGGGCAAACCCGCACATCGCCATGAACGGGATCGAAACGAAGCCGAAGACCTCGACCCACCGGGCCGTGCACGGAGCGTCGACGGCGCACAGCGTGCCTTGCAGGCTCGGGAACGTCTGAATCGCATAGTGGTAGGCGGAGGTGAGGAAGCCCAGCAGGGCGACCGGCCAGACGTATCGCCGGACTCCCCGATCCCCTCGCACGGCGGCGATGAGGAGGACCAGCGCCAGCGGGTACATGGCGATCCGCTGCCACCAACACAGATCGCAGGGGATGTAGCCGGCGACCTCGGAGTAATACAGGCTTCCCCCCGTGGAGGTAGCTGCCGCCAGCCAGGCGACCCAGAGTCCGAGCCGGCGAAGGCCAACCGGAGCTCGCCGCCGACCGTAGACCACCAGCAGCATCACAGCCGATGCGCCCGCCAGCAGGGCGAGAACGGCGAACACAACGGACGACGTGGCGATTGACATCGCACCATGATGGCCCGGTCGCTGCCCCTATTCCAAGCCCATCGCGAAAGTTTGTGGGCTCACACGCCGCGCAGGGTCTCCTCGATGAGGAAGTCCACGACGGCAACCAAGGCCTCGTGGTCCCCCGCTCCGGCTTCTCGCGCGGCGTGATAGGTGGCGAGTTGCTTGTCTGCCGAGGTGCCCTCCGTCACGATCGCTCGGGCATGTTCGAGCTCTGGAAGGCAGCCGAGCGCTTCTGCGTCCTCGCTGACCAGCTCGACCAACTCGTCGATGAGGTTGCCGAAAGGCACCAGCTCCCCCGCCCCGAAATCGACCATCGAACCCTCCACGCCGTAGCGCTGGGCACGCCAGATGTTCTCTTCGATGAGCATCGACGCGTACTGGCGCCACCGGCGGTTGTCGCTCCGCTCCCGGTAGAGCATGCTCAGAATGGACAGGTAGAGCGCAGCAACCGTCACCCCATCCTCGATGTAGGTGCAGATATCGGGGATTCTGAGCTCGATGGTCGGATACCGGGCCGAGGGGCGGACGTCCCACCAGAGTCGGGTGGCGTCTTCGAGGACTCCCGGACCCACCAGCGCGTCGACGTGGCGCTCATACTCGGCCCAGGAATTGAAGTCCGGGGGGAGGCCGGTCCGGGGCAAGGCCTTGAAGACGCTCTTGCGATAGCTCTTGAGACCGGTGTCGCCGCCACCCCAGAAGGGCGATGAGGTGCTGATCCCGTACAGGTGGGGAAGGAAATACTTGACCTGATTCATCAGGTCGATGCGGAGGTCTTCGTCGCCGATTCCCACGTGCACGTGCATGCCGCAGATGACCAACCGTCGGAGCACCGTCTGGAGATCTCGCGCCAGCAGGGCATACCGTTCCTTGTCGGTGGTCTTCTGATCCTGCCACTGTGCGAACGGATGAGTCGAGGCCGAGATGATGGCCAGGCCATGTTCGGCGGCGGCGCCGCTCACCTCCCGGCGGAGCCTGGCGAGGTCTTCGCGCGCCTCGGCGATACTGCCACAGACCTTCGTGCCAACCTCGACCTGCGTGCGGAGGAATTCGGGGCTGACCTGCCCTCCGAGAATGGACTCCAGGCGAGACATGAGCGCCGGAGGTGGGTCGGAGGCCAGGTTGCGGGTCGTTCGGTCGACGAGGAGGTACTCCTCCTCGATGCCGATCGTGAACTCGGGTTTGTGCAGCGACATGGTGGCAGGCTACTCAGCGCAGCGAGCCGAGTGGCGCTGGAGAGCGGAGAATCGGCCGGTTCCGCGAGGTTCCGGCGCGAGAAGTGGTAGCCCCGACGGGATTCGAACCCGCGTTACCGGCTTGAAAGGCCAGCGTCCTAGGCCGCTGGACGACGGGGCCGCAGCAACACGCCAACGGCGCGGCGCAATGGTAGCGCGCCGGACCCCGACCCGAGAACCGCTAGCCGCCCAGCCGCTCCTGGGCGGCACGGATCCGGTTCAGCGAAGGGTCCCGACCGAGAATCGCCATCGATTCGAACAATGGTGGGCTGACTTGTGAGCCCGTGATGGCCACCCGAAGAGGCTGAAAGCCTTTTCTGGCATTGAGGCCGGTAGCCTCCAGCATCGCCCGCATGGCCGCCTCAATCGACTCGGTCGTCCAGGACTCCACCCCCGCCAGCCGGTCGACGGCCGCCCGCAGCACCTCGGGAACCGTGTCGGCCTGCATCGTCTTCTCCCAGCTCTTGGGATCGAATTCGACGTCCTCGGAGAAGAGCCACCTCACCATCTCGACCACCTCGGGCAACAGCTTCACCCGTTCCTGGATGAGGGGGCTCAGGGTGCGGTACTGGACCTTCTCCTCATCGTCGAGACTGGTCGCCAACCCGGCTTCCACGAGCGGAAGAGTCCGGTCGGCGAACTCGGTCGGATCCATGGCCCTGATGTACTCGCCGTTCATCCACAGGAGCTTCTGGGTGTCGAACACGGCGGGGTTCTTGGAGACGTCGTCGAGGTCGAAGGCGTCGACGGCCTGCTGTCTGGTGAAGATCGTCTCTTCCGGCCCGAGCGACCAGCCCAGCAACGTCATGTAGTTGAACATCGCCTCTGGCAGATATCCAGCCTCCATGTAGGCGGCCATGGACGTGTCGCCGTGCCGCTTGGAGAGCTTCTTTCCGTCGGGACCAAAGAGCAGCGGAAGGTGGGCGTAGGTTGCCCGCTGGGCTCCCATCGCCTCGGTGATGAGAATGTGCTTGGGAGTCGAGGAGAGCAGGTCTTCGCCTCGCGCCACGTGAGTGATCTCATAGTCGACGTCGTCGACGGTCGAGGCGAGGTGATAGGTGGGAAATCCGTTCGATCGGAGGATCACGAAGTCGTCGATCACGTCGTGGTCGAATCGCATGTCGTCTCGAACGAGGTCGTGCCACTCGGTGACCCCGGGTCGGGGAATCGCCATGCGGATCGACATCTTGGCCCCGGCGGCGGCTCGATTGGCTGTTTCGTCGGGGTCGAGGGCGCGGCAGCGGCCGTCGTAGCCGGGTGGACGTCCTTCTTTCTGGGCTATCTGGCGTCGCTCGTCGAGCTCTTCGGGGGTGCAAAAGCATCGGTAGGCGGCCCCTGAGGCGATGAACGACTCGGCCACCTCTCGGTAGCGGTCGAAGCGATCACTCTGTCGGTAGGTCCCGTGGGGTCCGCCCACCCCGATACCTTCGTCCCAGTCGAGGCCGAGCCACCGGAAGGACTCGATCATCTGCTCGACGTACTGCTCCTCGGATCGGGCGGTGTCGGTGTCGTCGACTCGCACGAGGAAGGCGCCCCCGTGGTGGCGGGCGTAGAGCCAGTTGAACACGGCGGAACGTGCGTTGCCGACATGAAGCAGACCCGTGGGCGAGGGGGCGATTCGAAGACGTACCGTCATCGCGCCACCACCGTGTTGCCGAGCATGCCGATCCCTTCGATCTCGATTTCCATTCGATCGCCGGGATGGACCGGCGCCACCCCCGACGGGGTGCCGGTGAAGACTACGTCGCCAGGAAGCAGGGTCATGCCGCGGGTGATGAACTCGATCAGCTCGGCAACTCCGAACACCATGTCGGCGGTCGAGCCGCTCTGGCGGACCTCACCGTTGACCCGACACGTGATCTCCATGCCTTCCGCCGGATCGAACTCGGTTTCGATGGCGGGGCCGATGGGGCAGAAAGTATCGAAGCCCTTGGCTCGGGTCCACTGACCGTCGGCTCGTTGGATGTCGCGGGCGGTGACGTCGTTCCCGATGGTGTATCCCAGGATCACCTGCGCGACGTCCTCCGCCGGGACGTTGCGGGCCACCGCGCCGATCACGACGGCCAGCTCGGCCTCGTGGTCGACCTGTTTGCTATCGGCCGGGTACACCACAGCACCCCCCGGACCGATCACCGCAGTGGCGGGCTTGAGGAACAGAATCGGTCGGTCAGGCACATCGCTTCCCATCTCGGAGGCGTGATCGGCGTAGTTCCGACCCACACACACCACCTTGGTGGGGAGCACGGGCGCCAGCAGCGTCACTTCGCCAAAGCTCCGGAACACGTCGGTCGCTTCCCAGTGCACGAGAGGTGAGCCTTGGTAGACACGGATGCCCTCCGGTTCGACCGTCCCGTAGGAGATCCCCTCTGAGGTCTGCATGCGAACGATCTTCATGGGTAATACTCATCACTCTCGTAGACGGATGGCTGAAGGGCCTTCCCAAAATGCTCCGGGCCGACGTGGAGGAACAGTCCTGCGGCCTCGACGTACCGGGCCCCCGTGGCGTCCTCTCCGATCGCCTCGGCCCACATCTTGCGGCCTTCGATTCTCGACATCCAGGCTTCGCCCCGCAAGGTCATCCCGAGTGGGATCGGCCGGAGGTAGTTCATTTCGAGTTTGGCGGTGACTCCGGGGAGCTGATGCGCGATCATCACGAAGCCGATCAAGTCGTCGAAGAAGGCGGCGGTTGCTCCGCCGTGCACCAGCCCGGGGCCGCCCTCGAACCTGGCGGCAAACTCTATTTCGGCGACGACCGTGTCACCCACGTAGTGCGGGTGCAGCCCCAGTCCCTGGTGGTTTTCGGATCCACAGCCGAAACAGTTCGGCAGATGCTCGGTGATGAACGAGGAGAGCAGCTGCGGGTCCGGGACAGGGAGAACCTGCCCTGACAGAAAGCGATAGCTCGACATCAGCCGGCCAAGCGCCGGCCGCCCAACACGTCGACGAGCTCCTCGGGACTGCAGTGGAGATGGGCAGGTGAGACGTGGGCGAGAAAAGCCGTGCCTTTCCGAGTCTCGTGGGCCGCATGGTCCAGACCCTCTTCGCGACGCTCCCGCAGCTCTGCAACCACCTCCGACGGCAGCCCTTCGGGGCGCAGCCCGAGCAGCACCAACGCAACCTCCACGTCGGACGGCGTGGGGGCGCGCCCGAACAGCGAGGCTCGGGCACCGACCACGGTGGCGGCCACCGCTTCGATCTCCGGACCGCGGCTCGACCGATCGAAGTCGGCCCTTCGAATCAGCTTGAGCGCATAGCCGGTGTCCGGACCGGGACGTCCGAATACCCCACCCCAGGGGGTTTCGACGGGGCTGTCGATCTCGCCTGGGCGGTTGGGCCTCCAGCCAGATGGTGTGCCCGGCTCGCTGACCGGACGGGGCGCGTCGGATGGCCCAAGTTCGATGTTTGGTTGCTGACCCATCAGACCACGTCCAGCCAGTGACGGTATTCGTCCAGCTTGCCCCGCACGGCCTTGGCGAAGATCTCCTGAACCTGGCGGGTGATGGGCCCCGGCTTGCCGGTGCCTACCTGGCGATGGTCGATCTCTCGCACGGGCGTCACTTCGGCGGCCGTGCCGCACAAGAGGATCTCATCGGCTTGATAGAGGCTCGAGCGGGTCACGGAGACCTCACGGAGTTCATGACCCTGGTCACGGAGAATCTCCATCACCGAGGCGCGCGTGATTCCGCCCAGGCAACCATCCGAGACGGGGGGCGTCGTGACGGTCCCGGATTTGACCACGAAGATGTTCTCACCGCTGCCCTCCGAGACGTAGCCGGCTGCATTGAGCATGATGGCCTCGTCGAATCCGGCTCGGATGGCCTCCGACTTGGCGAGGATCGAGTTGAGGTATCCGCCCGTTCCCTTGGCTGAGGGGATCAGCGACGAGGCGTCGATCCGACGCCACGAGGAGACGCCCACCCGGATGCCGTTCTCGATACCCTCCTCGCCGAGATAGGCGCCCCATTTCCAGGCGGCCATCATGGTGTGTACCGAGGCTCCAGACGGGTTGAGCCCGATCGAACCGAGTCCGAGAAAGACCAGCGGCCGTATGTAACCCTCGGAGAGCTCGTTGGCGGTGATGACGTCCTTGGCTGCCTTCATCAGCTGTTCGACGTCGAGTTCCAACGGAAGGCCGTAGGCGCGTGCCGAATCGATGAGACGCTCCATGTGCTCCCTGTGGCGGAAGATGGCGGGGCCTTCGGCGGTCGGGTAGGCCCGAATCCCCTCGAAAACCCCAGTTCCGTAGTGGAGCGCGTGCGAGAGCACGTGAACGGTGGCGTCCTCCCAGGGCACCAGCTCGCCGTCCATCCAGATGAAGCGCGAAGTTTCCATGCGCCCTAGTTTGCCAGGTCCGGTGTCGTGTCGCCTAAACGACGGAGATGCCACTCGATGATGGCCTCGAACCGCTCCTGGCGATGCCGCGGTTTCCCCGACCGCGTCAACTCGTGGGATTCGCCGGGGAACCGCATGAACTCTGCCTCGGTGCCTGCCTTGAGAAGCACCGCAAAGAACTCCTCCGCCTGCGAGATCGGACAGCGATGGTCTTGCTCGGAGTGGATGATGAGCGTGGGCGTTGAGATGCGATCGGCGACGGCGAGCGGACTCTTCGCCCACAGGACGCTCGACCCGTCGGGCACCGTGCTGGAAAGATACTGGTCCGGGAACGTGGCGCCGATGTCGCTGGTCCCGGCGAACGACGGCCACGACAGCAGGGCTCGCTCGACGATCGCCGAGCGATAACGCGCATCGTGCGCGGCGATCCAGGCGGTCAGAAAACCACCGTAGGAGCCGCCCATCACTCCCATCCGCTCGGGATCGAGCCTCGGAGATCGTGCCAAAGCTGCCTCCACCACGTAGGTGACGTCAGCCCGGTCCACCACGCCCCAACCGTCTCCTGTCACAGCCTTGAGGAAGTCGGCGCCACGGCCGGACGAACCTCGAGGGTTGCATGCCACTACCCCGAAGCCGGCACCTGCGTAGATCTGGAACTCATCGAAGAAGCCGACGCCATACTGGGCAGCGGGTCCCCCATGGATGTTGACGAGGACGGGCACCGCATCCGACCCGTCGGGGAGATACACCCACCCGTCGATCTCCACACCATCCGAAGTCACCTCGAAGTGGTGTGCGTCCACCAGGCCGGCGTCGGTCCGGAACCGGCCGTTGAAGTCAGTGGCCGTCTCCACGCTGCCCGACTCGATCTCCAGCCGGTGGACCTCTCCCGGATCTCGCACGCTGGTTGCGGTATAGGTGACGACCCCGGTCTCCGGTGCGACCCCGCAGCCCGTCACGACCTGGTCTCGCCCGGTCACTTCCTGGACCGTGCCATCCGGCTCGATCCGGATGATCCGGCTACTGCCCCGGTCGTCGATCACGACCAGGGCGTCTCGGTCGATCCAGCCCACCTCCGTCAACGAAGGAGACACCGTGCGGTCGAGATGGCCGATCAGGTTCCTCCAGCCCGAATCCTCGCAACGCCACAGACCGAGCGGAGTGGGCCAGTCCCAGAAGTCATCGATCCCGACGGCGTGCAGAACTCCGTCCGGCCGGTAGGCCAGGGCGGTCCAGTACCCGAGGCCGGCTTTGCGGACGAGGGTTCCGTCGGCAAGAACGATTTCCCAGATTTCGGTGGCGTGCGACCGCACCTTTCGCCCGGTGCGGTCGGAGAGAAAAGCCACCGTCCTTCCGTCCGGACTCCAGACGGGCCGCGAGGCATCTTCGTCGTCCGGAGTGAGAGGCTCGGGGGCGCTCAGGGCGTTGGGGTCGACCATGCACAGCCGAGATCGTCGATCGTGGATCCACCCGGCGCTATCGGCCCGATACGGCAGCGTGGTGATCCTGCGGGGCTTCCTTTCGCGTTCCTCGTCGTCGAGGTCCTCGAGCCAGGACGTGCCCACCACCACCAACATCGAACCGTCGGGAGACCAGCGGAGATCGGACGCGCCGAGCGAGAACTCGGTCACTGCGACGGCTTCGCCACCGTCGACCGCCATGACGGCGACCTGGGGCTTCGAGTCGCGGTCGGGCTGCCGGAGAAACGCCAGGCGTGACCCATCGGGTGACCAGCGCGGCAACGAGTCGAACGGACCGTGAGTGAGCGGCCTGATCGATCCGTCCTCGTCGATGATGACAACCCGCCGCCGGTAGCGGTCCTCCTCGAGATCCATCTGCGATGTGACCAGCGCCGCCCTGCCGGTCGAACTGACGGACAACTGTTCCAGCGACACAAATCTTTCGAGATCGGAGACGAGCATGCGGCCTTTCCTGGTGGTTCACGGAGAAGCTACCTTCTGTGACATCCCGGCGGACCGCGGGGCCACCACTACCCTCTCGGTCATGCATCGCTTCGTCGCCTCGTGGTTCGGCTCGGGACTGCTGCTCAGAAGACTCGGCAGACCGGATCGCGGCTCGGGAACCGTCGGCGCCGCGCTGGCTCTGGTGATGGCGCTGCTGCTCGGCGGGGATCGCTGGATCTGGCAACTCGGTGCCGCCGTGGTGGTGGCCGGGCTGTCGCTGTGGTCGTCCCGACCCTTTGCATCCGACCACGCCGATCCAGCATGGGTGGTGGTGGATGAGGCGGCGGGCACTTTCGTGGCAGTGATCGGCTTGTCGCTCATCCCGGCGTTGATCGCCTTTGTCGTGTTCAGGGTGGCGGACATCACGAAACGGTTTCCGCTGGTTGCTCGCGCAGAAGGCCTGCCGGGCCCGGTTGGCATCACGGCCGACGACCTGGTGGCCGGCGGGTGGGCGCTGGTATTCGGCTGGCTAACTCAGGCGCTCTTCGGGTGAGAACCCCGCTAGACGCAGCACCGGGACGGCAGCGGACCAGCCGGGTAGTCTCCGAGTGACCTGGTTGGGAGAGGACTTGGCAAGGAAGAGCGCCATCGCCGTGGTTGTGTTGGCGATATCGGCCACATTTGTAGGGCTCACAGCTGCCCCCGCCTGGGCGGCTTCCCTCGCTGTGTCGCCAGCTGTGGCCGAGGCGGGCGGCACCGTCACCGTGTCTGGTGCGGGCTTCGAAGCGAGCCTCCCCGCCGGCGTCTGCTGGGGCCAGCCTTCGACCGGTTGCGTTTCGTTGGGTTCCGCCACGGCAGCCGACGATGGATCGTTCTCCTTGGGTGTGACCCTTCCAGCCGACTCCGGTCCGGGAGACTGGACGATCTCGGCCTGCCAAGCGGACCCCGAAGCACCGAGTTCGTGTCTGGCGAGCGCTGCGGCCCTCGTGTCGATTCCCGCCCCGGTCACAACCACCACGACGACCTCCACCACGACGACGACGTCAACGACCACCACGACCACCACCACTCCGGCCACCACGACCTCGACATCGTCGACCACCACGACAACCACCACTGCCGCCCGGGCCGCTCCGCCTGTGACGAGCCCCCCCACCACCGCCGCGCCGGCGCCCGAAGAGACAGTCAAGGTGTTGGGTGCTGCCGTCGCTGCGTTTGAGGCGACCTCGACCACCGTGCAGGCCGGGGTCGACGTCCCAGCAGTCCCACCAACGGCCCCGGCGACCACCCTCGGGTTCGTGGATCCGTTCTTCGCCGGTTCGGGGCCGGAGCACAGCCAGGCTGCCTCCCAGGGCCCCTTCGACCTCACCACACCTTTGGCTTTTTGGGGCTTCTGGCTGGTGGTCCTCGCCACCGGCGTCGGCGTTGCCCTTCTGGTGATCAAGGGCGTCCTCATGCTCCGAGACCGCCGCAACCCGACAGACGTGCCCGCCTAGCCACCGACTGACCCACCAAGCGACAGGAGTACCAGCTATGGGAGTATTCACGACGAGAAATCGATCCGGATTGAAGTGGGTGGTCGTGGTGGCCATTACCGCCGCGGTTGTAGCGCCGAGTGCGGTTCTCGCCGCTGATCGCTTCTCGGATGTTCCCACGACGAACGTCTTCGTCGAAGACATCGAGTGGTTGGCGGATGCCGGGGTGACCACCGGTTGCGGAGGCGACAAATTCTGTCCCGGTGGGGTGGTGACGCGCGAGCAGATGGCCGCCTTCCTGCGCCGGCTCGCCGAGAACCAGGTCGTCGACGCGGCGACGTCGCTCGACAGCGCCGAGTTGGGGGGCGCCACCAGCGATGAGCTGGTCCCGGTGATGGCGGCGGAAGACGACGGCGTGGTCGGAGCCATTCGGGAGGTGGCCAAAGGGCTGGTCGAAACGAACTCGGTCACGATCGTGGCGCCCGAGGACGGGGTCCTCATCATCAGCGGGACCTCCTTCATCGATCCCGATGCGGTCGCCGCCTCGGACTTCATCCTCAGAACGAAGATCGACGGCAAGATCGTCGGGCTGGCGGGATGGTCAGCGTTGTTCCGTCCCGACGATCCCGACCAGATCTTCGACCTCTCCTACACCGTGTCCGAGCAGGTTTCTGCGGGCACTCATACCGTGACGCAAGAGGTGGGACCGAAGGCAGGAACGTCGACGTTCTATCACAACCACGAGACGTTGACGGTCCTGTTCGTCCCGAGCGGTCAGGCCGTCATCTCGTCGTCGACGGCTCCGGCAGGAGCGACCATCGTGGAGTCGGAGACGGGGGCAGACTGAGGGGCAGACTGAGTCAGCGCGCAGGCAAAGTGACGAAACGGGCGGTGATCACACCCTCGACTTCGCGGAGACGGCCGACATCTTCATCGGAGATGGGCTGATCGAGGCTGATGCCCATCATGGCTGCCTGACCCGTTCCCGGTGTGCGGCCCACGACCATGTCCGAGATGTTGATCTGCAGGTCGCCGAGGAACGTGCCGACGCGTCCGATCAGGCCGGGGGCGTCGTCGTTCCGAACGATCAGCAGATTCTGATGGAGCGGCAACTCGACCTCGTTGCCCTGTAGCTCGATCAGCATCGGCCCCTTGCGCGTCACCGTGCCGGACACCGAAATCGGCTGGTCGCCCACCTGGCCGGTCAGGGAGACCAACGAGACGAAGTCGATCGCCTCATCGGACCGCTCTTCGATGAGACGAATCCCGCGAGCTTCGGCCATGGCCGGAGCGTTCACGTACGAGACCGGATCGGCGGAGACCTGAGAAAGCGCCCCCTTCAAAGCAGCGAGACGGAGCGGCAGAATCGGGAACTGGGCGACGCGTCCCTCGGTCCGTACGGTGATCCGATCGGGCAATCCCTTGGCGAGGACCACGAAAACCCGACCGAGGTCTTCGACGAGCGGCAGAAAGGCGCGTACCTCCTCGGAGACATCGGAGCCGAGATCGACGTTGACTGCCGACAGAACCAGGTCTCCGCGCAAGGCTGCTGCCACCGCGTCGGCCACATCGGTGCCCGCCTTGTCCTGCGCCTCGACCGTCGAGGCCCCGAGGTGGGGCGTCAGGACGACCTGAGGCAGATCGAGGAGTGGGCTGTCCTGAAGTGGCTCACTCTCGAACACGTCGAGTCCTGCCCCCGCCACCTTCCCCGACCGGACCGCCGCCGCCAGGCTCTCCTCCTCGATGATGCCGCCTCGTGAAGTGTTGATGATGCGGACGCCGTCCTTCATCCGGGCGAAGGCGGACGCGTCGAGCAGGTTGGTGGTTTCGGCCGTTTTTGGTAAATGCACGGTGATGAAATCGGCCTCGGCGAACAACTCGTCGAGGTCTCGGGCCAGCCGGACGTTGCGTCGCTTGGCGAGGTCATCGGAGATGTATGGATCGAAGGCGATCACCTCCATGCCGAATGCTCGGGCGCGTTCGGAGACCAGCGACCCGATGCGGCCCATCCCGATCACCCCCAGAGTCTTGCCGTGAAGCTCGATCCCCTGCAGGCTCTTTCGATCCCACGTTCCGCCGCGCAATGCTGCGTCGGCGCGCGCCACGTTGCGGGCCTGGCTGAGCAGCAGGGCCATCGTGTGTTCGGCCGCTGAGATGATGTTGGCCTGGGGAGCATTGACCACCAGGACCCCGGCCGCGGTCGCCGCCCCGAGATCGATATTGTCGACTCCGATTCCGGCGCGACCGATCACCCTGAGGCGGGGGGCGCCTTCGATCAGGGCGGCGTCCACGTCCGTCGCCGACCGAACCACCAGCCCGTCTGCGTTTGCGAGGAGTTCCATCAACTCCGGGCGCGGCACTCCCACCGCAACTTCAACATCGCAGTGCTCGGCGAGAATCTTGATTCCGGCGTCTGCGATCTGTTCGGCAACCACGACTTTGGGCCTCATGGCCGGATCCCTTCGGGCAATTGGAACCGTCATTGTGCCCCGCCCGTCTCGGTCCCACAAAACCTCACGGAAAGACAAACTCTCATCCGTGGCCCCACGGGGAATCGAGTCGACCGCCTAGTCTCTGACCAAGTCAAGGAGGTCGTGATGTCGTGGGAGCCGAAGGTCATCGTGGTGGCAGTGGACGGGTCCGAACGCAGCATGGAAGCTGCTCTAGTCGGCACCGCCCTTGCCAAGGCACGCAACGGACAACTGCACATCTTCACAGCGGTTCGACCACCGGAGGGATGGTGGGGAATCGAAGGTGCTCCCCCACCGCCCCGAGCGGTCTCGGATGCGCTCGTGTCCGCCCAGAAGGAAATCCTCGACACAACCGTCCACTCCCTGGATCTCGAAGGCCTGGAATACACCACCGGCATCGAAGTGGGCGACCCTGCGTCGGCCATCAGCGCCTTCTGTGAGGAAATCGGTGCCGATGTGTTGGTGATCGGACGGCGCGGGGCGGGTTTGATCGAGCGCTTCGTCATGGGTTCCGTGGCTGATCGGCTCGTTCACTACGCGCCGTGCCCCGTGCTGGTGGTCCCCTAGAGGGCGGAAAGGCCTCTACGGCTGATAGACGTTCCGGCCGAACAGCTGATCGTTCACTCGTTCGATGGTGGCTGCCCCTTCCGGGCTCGTGAGCCACGCCCCGAATTCGACGGCTGAGCGGGAAGCGTCTTCGACGACGATCACCGAATAGGGGTTCACCAGGACATCGGAGAGATCCGCCACTTCCAGCCCCAGGGTGCCGGACGCCGCCACGTACGCCCCCTCTTCCGTGAGGGTGAACGCGCCCCTTTGGTCGGCCACCTGCAGAGTGAGGCCCATGCCCTGCCCGGTCTCGACGTACCAGTCATCGTCACCGGGGTCATACGCCGCCGCGCGCCACAGATCGCCTTCCGCTATGTCCGTCCCGGAACCGTCCGCCCGCGAAACGAAGGGTCCTTCAGATCTGGCGATGACCCCAAACGCCTCGACGAAGTCGAGCCCACGCAAGACTCCCACTCGGTCCGGGGGACCCACCAGCAGGAACCGGCTCTCGAAGACGGTCTGGCGTGATTTCGCCTCTCCCGAATCGACGAACTGTTCCTCGAGAAGCGGAGCGTGGACCAGGAGAACTTGGGCTCCGCCCGAGCGGCCCAGCTCCAGGACCTGAGCCGTCGCCTCACCGATCACCGAGATCTCGGTGCCCGGGTGGGTCTGTTCGAAGGCGGAGGCCAGGTCGTCGACGAAACCGCTGTCGACCAAGGTGGTACCGGCCGCCACGATGACGCGCTCGGTATCGCCACCGCCACATGCTGCCAGCCCGCCCAGCAGCCCAACGAGGAGCCCCCCGACGACCAGGGCCTTCACGTGGGGATCACCCCGACTGCTGTGGCCTTGGCGGTCACCGTGACCTGGCTCCCCGGGCCGATTCTCAGGGCGTCGATCGCGCCCGGAGTGAGCAGCGCCACGATCTGAATCCCCGCCTCGACGACCACCTCGATCAACCGCCCGGCCTCACGGGTCTCCGAGACCGTGCCCAACCACCGATTCCGGGCCGAACCAGCCGGTGCATCGAGCCCCGGGAAAACGGTGACCGCCTCCGCCCCGAAGACCACGCGGGCCGTGTCCCCCACCACGCGCTCGCCGAGGCCCCAGATGTGCACTCCACCGACGTCGACCGAACAGAGGGCGCCGTCGACGAGATTCACCTTCCCCTCGAAGAGATTGGCGATCCCCACCACTTCGGCGACGGCGGTTCCCGCAGGGAAAGAGAAGACGTCGCCAACGGTTCCCGATTGCACCACACGGCCCCCGATCACCACCGCCATCATCTCCCCCAGCACCGCAGCCTCCTGCTGGTGATGGGTGACGATGAGGGCGGTCCGGTCTCCGATTGCTTCGACGATCAGCTCGGCGACCCCCAATCGATCCTTGGCGTCCAGGGCTGCCAGGGGTTCATCCAGAATCACGTACCTGGCCGGACGAGCGAGGGTTCTCGCCAGGGACAGTCGTTGCCGCTCGCCTCCACTCAGCGTGGCCGAAGCCTGTTTGAGGACGTTACTGACACCGAGCCGGTCGGCCAGCTGCCGAGCTCGCGAGGCGGACTCGGCGTCCAGCCCCAGCCCAAGGTTCCAGCCGGCGCTCCCCCGGAAGAGGTAGGGAGTTTGCGGTAGGTAGGTCACGTCCAAGGTGGGTCCGCCCGGGAGCGTTCCGGCCAACATCCGGGCCATGGTCGACTTGCCCGCGCCGTTGGGTCCGAACAGGACGAGTCTGGCCCCCGTGGGGAGGTTCAGTATGGCGTCGACGATGGCGCCGTTGGCGGGGTGTCGCAGCGCTACCTCCACGGCGGGGACTCCCTCAGCTGCAGGTAGGTGAGAAGCAGATTGACCGACAGGGCGATCGCCATGAGGACCACTCCAAACGCCAGCGCCGCGGCAAAGTCCGCCTGGTGGGCTTCGGAGACGATGGCCGTCGTCAAGACGCGTGTTTCGCCCTCGATATTGCCTCCCACGACCAGAACCGCCCCCACCTCCGACACGACCCGACCGAACGCCGCCACCACGGCCGCTGCAACACCCGGCCACACGTCTCGCAGGGCCACGACGCCGGCTCGCGGCAAGGACACTCCGAGGGCCGCCAGCTGTTCCCGAGCCGCCGGCGCCATCGTGCGGACTGCGCCCGCCGTCACGCCTGCCGCAATGGGGATGGCAAGCAAGGTCTGGGCGACGATCATGGCCGGCACGGTGAACGCCAATTCCAGGCTTCCGAGGGGACCGTCGTCCCAGACGACGAGCAGGATCACGAGACCGGCCAGCACCGGCGGCATACCCATTCCGGTATTGACGAGGACCAGGCCCCAACGACCGATCGTCGAGCGGACCAAGGCCAGCCAGGTTCCGAGGGGCACACCGATCAACACGCCGAAGGCGGTGGCGACGATCGCCACCAGCAGGGTGAGCCAGACCACCTCAGCCATCTCAGCGCCAAACTGACCGATCAGGTCAAGGGCGTCACGAACCAGTCTGCCCAGGAAGGCCAACGAGTCACCCGAGTTGGGTGTACCAGAACCAGGCGACGACCGCGGCGATGCCGGCGTACAAGGCGAGCTTGAAGACCTTCTTTGCCATCCAGTACACCACGAGGATGGTGGCCACGATCCCAACGATGAGCGTCACAGGTTCCATCAGCAGCAGGTTAGCCCGCCAGGGGCCTCGTGGCGCGGTCCGCTCACGAGCGGAGGAGGCTGATGGGGGTGAGTCGAGGTACCACGGCGTCGGCGGCGCTCAGTTCCTCGGGGGTGTGTTCACCGCGCTCCACGGCGACCACCGTCATGCCTGCAGCCTTGGCGGCCGCCACTCCGGTTGGCGTGTCCTCCACGGCGATACACCGAGCCGGCGGAACTCCGAGCAGCTCGGCAGCACGCAGATAGATGTCGGGAGCGGGCTTCGCCGCCGCCACCTCGTCTCCGGAGACCGAGGCCACGAAGAATCCCTCCAATCCCGTGGCCGAGAGGCTCTTCCCCAAACGGTCGCGTGGAGAGTTCGAGGCGACGGCCATCGCCACCCCGCGTCCCTTGAGTACCTCGAGGGTGTCGATGGCATCCTCGAAGCCCTGGAGTTTGGCGTCGAACATATCGAACATCACGCTCGTCAACTCGTCCCACAGTTCTTCAGCAGGCGGCAGGGTGAGCCTCTCGGCGAAATGGGCGTAGTCGTCGTGGTAGGTGGCTCCGGCCAGGGTCGCCCGGTCCTCGTCGGTGATGGTCAGCTCGCCGTAGCGGCGCAGCACCACCTGGAGCGCATCCCAGCCGAGCTTCTCGGAGTCGACGAGCACGCCGTCACAATCGAAGACGACCGGTCGGGGCATCAGCGTCCGGCGCGTTGTCGGAGTATCTGGGTGACCAGCTTGGGATCGGCCTTCCCAGAGGTTGCCCGCATGACCTGTCCGACGAAGAAGCCCATCACCTTGTCCTCTCCTTCTGCGAATCTCCGGAACTGGTCGTCGTTGGCGGCGATCACTTCGTCGACGGCGGCTTCGAGCGCCGTGACGTCGGAGATCTGACTGAGGTCGCGAGCTTCCGCCACGCCGGCAGGTCCACCCTCGCCGGCCATCACGGCGGTCAGCACTTCTTTGGCCGCCGTGGCCGAGACGGTCCCGTCCACCACCATTCCCGACAGTTCGGCGAGGTGTTCGCCGGTGAGGGGGAGATCAACAGGGTCGCTGCCTTCACGGCGAAGGTAGGCGGTGACTTCGCCGGTCAACCAGTTGGCGACCACTTTCGGGGCGGCCTGCATGCCGACCGCCGCGTCGAACAGACTGCAGAATTCCGGCGGACCGCTCGCCAGAGTGGCAGCGTTGTCAGCGTCTACTCCGAGCTCCTCATAGCGCGCCTTGCGGGCAGCTGGCAGTTCCGGAAGAGTTGCCAGGATCTGCTCACGCCACGCCTCGTCGACCACGATCGGGAGGAGATCCGGCTCGGGGAAATAGCGGTAGTCGGAGCTCCCCTCCTTGGCTCTCATCGACTGGGTGATCCCGGCAGCCTCGTCCCAATGACGGGTTTCCTGCACGACGACACCCCCACTATCGAGCAGTTCGCTCTGTCGACGGATCTCATGATCGACAGCCCGCTCCAGCGAACGAAACGAGTTCATGTTCTTGATCTCGACCTTGGTACCGAACGGTTGTTCAGGTCCCGGACGAATCGAGATATTCGCGTCGAACCTGATGCTGCCCTCTTCGAGCCGGGCGTCGGAAACACCCAGCGACGCCACCAGGGTCCGCAGCGTCTGAGCGTAGGCGCGGGCCTGGGCTGCGGTGCGAATGTCGGCTTCGCTGACGACCTCCACCAACGGAACTCCCGAACGGTTGAAATCCATCCGAGTCGACTCAGCAGAATGGATTCGGCCGCCGCCCCCCACATGGATGCTCTTGCCGGTGTCTTCTTCCATGTGGGCTCGATTGATACGGATTCGGGAGGTCACTCCGTCCACCTCGACGTCGAGGAAGCCGTCGTGGCATACCGGAACGTCGAACTGGGAGATCTGGTAGTTCTTCGGCTGGTCGGCGTAGAAATAGTTCTTGCGATGGAACTGCGACCGCTCCGAGATCTCGCAATTCAAGGCCAGCCCGATCTTCGTGATCCACTCGATCGCCCGTCGATTGGGGACGGGCAACGCACCGGGGAGCCCGAGGCACACGGGGCACACGTTTGTGTTGGGTTCGGACTCGAAATCGACCCGGCACCCGCAGAACATCTTCGAGCTGGTCATCAGTTCGACATGGACCTCGATCCCGATGACGGCTTCCCAGGTACTCATCAGACCAGCTCCGCCAGCGAGGGGTGACCGACAGGATCGGCGACGTCTTCGACGGCCTGAGCCACACGGAAGAGAACCGCTTCTCCCAGCGAGGGCGCCATGATCTGGAAGCCGATGGGCAGCCCGTGAGCGTCGAGCCCGACCGGCACGGAGACCGCCGGGTCGCCTGTCAGGTTCGAGGGAATGGTGCAGACATCACTCATGTACATCGACAGGGGGTCCTGCGTCTTGGCTCCGAACTCGAAGGCGGTGGTCGGCGCCGTCGGCGAAACGAGGACATCGGCCTTCTCGTAGGCCGCGCCGAACTCCCTGATCGTGATCGTGCGAACTCGCTGCGCCTGCCCGTAGAAGGCGTCGTAGTAGCCGGCCGACAATGCATAGGTTCCGAGCAGAATCCGCCTCGTCACCTCCGGCCCAAAGCCCTCCGCCCGGGTCCTGGACATCATGTCCTCGACGGTGTCGCCCTCCACCCGCAGCCCATATCGAACGCCGTCGAAGCGCGCCAGGTTGGCGGAACATTCGGCCGGAGCGATCAGGTAGTAGGCGCTCAGCGACATCGCCGTGGACGGAATCGATACCTCCACGATCTCCGCTCCGGAGTCGGACAGCCGATCGAGGGTGCGCCGGAAGGCCGCCAGGACGTCCGGATCGATTCCCGCCTCCGACAGCTCGGTCACGACGCCGATCCGCAGCCCGGCCACGCCGGCATGAAGCTCAGACATGAAATCGGGAAGCGCCTCAGGGATAGAAGTGGCGTCGCGCGGGTCGTGGCCTGCGATGGCGCCGAGCACGGTGGCGGCGTCCTCGACGGTCCGGGTGAAGGGGCCGATCTGATCCAGTGACGAGGCGAAGGCAATGAGGCCGTAGCGCGAGACGAGGCCGTAGGTGGGTTTCATGCCCACGAGGCCACAGAACGCCGCCGGCTGGCGAATCGATCCGCCCGTGTCGGAACCGAGCGACCCCAGGGCCGAGCCGATGGCGACGGCAGCCGCCGAGCCGCCCGACGATCCTCCCGGCACCCTTGTTGGATCCCAGGGGTTGCGGGTGGGTCCGTATGCCGAGTTCTCCGTCGAGCTTCCCATGGCGAACTCGTCGAGGTTGGTTTTGCCGACGGGCACGCTGCCCGCCTGGCGAAGTCTGGCCACCACCGTGGCGTCGTAGGGAGGCACGTATCCGTCGAGGATCTTGGAGGAGGCCGTCGTGGGGATTCCCGCCGTCGACATGTTGTCTTTCAGAGCCATGGGGATGCCGAGCATCCGGCCCGACTCACCCGCGGCCAGCCTGGCGTCGGCGGTCCGGGCGGCAGCGCGCGCCCCTTCGTGATCGATGGTGAGATAGGCGTGGAGGCTCGCCTCGCTCAGCGAGGCTCGCTCCAGGACAGCCTCGAGAAGCTCGCTGGCGCTCAGGGTCTTGGCCGCCAGCGCGTCGGCGGCCTGCGTGATCGTGAAGTCGGAAGGATTCGTCACTCGGTCTCCAGGGCAGGAGGGATGACGAAATAGCCCTCCTCGGCCTCGGGCGCCTGCGAGAGAACCAGATCTCGATCGAGTGATTCGGTGACGACGTCCTCTCTGAACGCGTTGACCAGCGGGAGAGGATGAGCTGTCGGCACCTCGCCTTCGGTGTCGACCGCTTGAATCTGCGCGGCGTGATCCAGGATCACTCCGAGCTGCTCTCGGTAGTGGGCCAGGTCATCAGGGGTCAAGGCCAGCCGGGCCAGGCGTGCCACGTGAGCGATATCGATGTCGATCGGCATGACGGCAAGTGTAGGTCAGAGCAACCTGCTTTCGGTCCTCGGCCGATCCGCCCCGTCCAGCGATCCCGCGGTCCACAAGGTGGCTGCGCGATCAAGCTGGCGGAACACACGACCTAGAGGAGACCCATCTCCTCGAGCAGTCCACGCACCCGCTGCTCGATTTCGTCCCTCACCGTGCGCACCATGTCGATGCTTCCGCCATGGGGATCCGTCAGATCCCAGTCGAGATAGCGTTTTCCGGGAAAGAACGGACAGGCATCCCCACAGCCCATGGTCACCACCACATCGGACGCTTCGACGATCTCGTCGGTGAACGGCTTCGGGAACTCGCCGGAAATGTCGATCCCGATTTCTGCCATTGCCGCAACGGCCACCGGGTTGACGGCTGCTCCCGGTCCGGAACCACCCGAGAACACCAGGGCGCGCTCCCCTGCCAGGTGGCGTGCCCAACCGGCCGACATCTGAGATCGTCCGGCATTGTGGACGCACACGAAGATCATCGAGGGCAGGGTCCCGGTGTTCTGGTCCAGCCGTTCCAGGGCACGGAGTCGGTCACCCAGAAACTCCTCCACTTGTTCTTCGGTGTAGTCGGCCTGCAGCGGCTCGAGCAGGGCGACCGTGTCGTTGCGAAGTTCGGCCAGGGCGGCATCGGAGAGAGGGGTACTGCGCACAGAGTCAGGCTACCGCATCAAGGGTACGACAAGAACCAGCCGCTAGCGTGGAGAGCGTCCAGACCCTCCGGAAGACGCCCAGATATCGCCATGAAGATCGTTCTCGCGCTTCATCATCACCAACCGATCGGCAATTTCGACGCTGTGGTCGAAGCGGCGTGCGACGACGCCTACCTGCCTTTCCTCGACGTCTTGACCGGGTTCCCGGAGCTTCGCATCAACGTGCACTATTCGGGTGCCTTGTTGGAGTGGCTCACTACCCATCGACCGGACGTCGTGGACGCTCTGCGGGAGGCGGGCCCGAATCTCGAGTGGATGGGCGGCGGTTTCTACGACCCGATCCTGGCGGCCATTCCCGAAAACGATCGCCTCGATCAGCTGAGGAGACATCAGGATCATCTGGCCGAACACTTCGGCGTCAGCCCTGACGGCGTGTGGATCGCAGAACGCGTCTGGGAACCGTCGTTGGCCGGCACGCTGAACCGCGCCGGATTCGAGTACACCGTCGTCGACGACTCGGCGTTCGCCTCCACCGGGCACGACCTCGCCCACCTCAGTGGGCCGTACGTCGTCGATTTCACCGGCCGTCCGCTTGCCATCTTCCCGATCTCGGAGTCCCTGCGCTTCGCCATTCCGGGCAACTCCGTGGACGACGTCATGGAAATGCTGCGACGTATGCACGACGATGCTCCTGATCGGCTGGTGGTCTTCGGAGACGACGGCGAGAAGTTCGGCCATTGGGCCGGGACGGGTGACCGACTCTATGAAGGCGGATGGTTGGCGTCGTTCTTCGAGGCGCTGATCGAGGCCGACTGGCTGGAGGTGACGACCTTCGAGTCGGTCCTGGCGGCCACCGACGATTCTTTGCCGCACGTCGCCCTGCCGCCAGCCTCGTACGGGGAGATGTCGAGCTGGTCAGGCGGCTACTTTCCGAACTTCGTCGATCGCTACCCCTCGGTGCAGGTACTCCACCGCAAGATGTTGCGACTTTCGCGCCATCTTCGACGTGCCTCCAGCGAGTCCCGCACGGGCTTGCTCAGATCCCAATGCAACTGCGCCTGGTGGCATGGCGGTTTTGGCGGGGTCTACCTCCCCCACCTGCGGAGCGCACTCCATGAGCAGATGATCGCCGCCCGGGTGACCCACGATCAAGACCAGCACCGAGGACGGGGGTGGTCGGAGCTCGAGACCCTCGACTGGGACGCCGATTGGGCAGACGAACTTCACGTCGAATTGCCCGATCAATCCTGGGTGCTCGACCCGCGCGACGGTGGAAGCCTTCACTACTACGACGACAAGCCGGGCGGCTGGGCCGTTTCCGACGTCATGAGCCGAGTGTCTGAGCCATACCATCCCCGGAACACCGTCACCGACCACTTTCCTCATCGGTGGCTGGCGGATCGTCATCTGTCCGGCGAGCCGTCCGTCCACGAGCTGGCCGCTTCGGGCAATGAGCCGCCGCCGTGGCGGTTCGAAGTGATCGAGGCATCAGCGACGCGCGGCTCGGCCCAGGTCAGGCTCAGGGACGAACAGAGCCGCGTCAGCAAGGTCATCACTGCCACCGACCGTCGACTCCATCTCGACTACGTCCTGGACGGGGCCTCTTCCGGCCGATTCGGTCCACGGCTTCCCATCTCGGTCTGGGAGGGCGCCGCGGAGCTCCGGGTAGACGGAGGTGACTGGACGAATCTGGACGAGGTCGGATCCTTCCTCGGGCACCGATTCCGATTCCGGCACCAGGGACGAGGCTTGGAAGTCGTCATCTCACTGCCGGTCCCCGGTGAGCTGTTCACGATCCCGATCCGAACCCTCTCCCAAGACGAAAACGGCGAGGCTGTCGAGATCCTCCAGGGCGTCGAGCTCTGGCCGCACTTCAACACCTCAGGAACCGGCCACTACACCTTGACGATCGAGATTGGAGACGCTCGATGAAACTCTTGATGGCGGCATCCGAATTCTCGCCACTCGCCCGGACGGGCGGGTTGGGCGAAGCGGTCGCCGGGATAGCCAACGCCATGGCCCGCCTCGGACACGACGTCACCGTGGCCATGCCGGCCTATCGCCACCTTCGGGAGCTGGGAACTCCCGAGACCGCGGTCGGCCCGGAAGCCAGGCTGCTCCGCCACCGGGTTGGCGAGGTCACCGTGCTGTTGGTGGACGACCCACCCGGTTTCGACCGTCCGGGTATCTACGGCGACCGCCCGGGCGAAGGGTACGACGACCAATGGTGGAGGTTCGGTCGGTTCAGCGCCACAGTGCGGCTGCTGGCCAACGAATTCGACCTCCTGCACCTTCACGACGCCCACGTGGGTCCGGCTGCGCTCGGTGCGAGCATCCCCACCGTGATGACGGTCCACAACGCCTCCTACTCCATTCTCGGGCCGCTCGCCGAAGCCGGATCCGTGAGCGCCGTGGGCTTCGAGGCTCTGTCCCCTGTGGGAGCCATGGAGTGGTACGGCAGGGCGAACTACATGAAGGCCGGAATCGTGGGCGCGGACCGGGTCACCACGGTCAGTCCGTCATTTGCCGAGCAGCTCACCACCGACGATTCGGTGTCCGGTGGCCTCACCGGGGTCTTCGGTTCGCTCGATCACGGGCTGGTGGGAATCGTGAACGGGATCGACGAGACGGCCTGGAATCCGCTCACGGACTCCGTGCTCACCGCCGGCTACTCGGCGTCCAAACTGAAGCCACGTCAAAGGAATCGGGCAGCTCTGCTGGACATGGCAGGACTCGAGGACGGGATCATCTTCGGGAACGTGGGCCGAATGTCGGAGCAGAAAGGACTGGCCCTGCTCGACCCTCACCTCGACGACCTCGTCGCGTCGGGGTTCCGTCTCGTTCTGGTCGGAAGCGGCGAGTTGGACCCGATGGTCGACGACTGGGTCACTCGTTTCCCTCACGCGGTCTGGCACCAGGAATACCGCGAGGAGCTGAATAGAACGGTGGCCGCCGGCGCGGACGCCTACCTCATGCCATCCAGATTCGAGCCCTGCGGGATCGGACAGCTGTACGCCATGCGGTACGGGGCGGTTCCGGTGGTGCGCTTCACCGGCGGCCTGGCCGACACCGTTACCGACCTCGATGAGACCAATCAGGGCGCCACCGGATTCGGATTCAGACTCTTCGAATCGGTGGAGTTGGCGAAGACGGTCCGACGCGCCATGCGCATCTTCACCACAGATCCGAAGACGTGGCGAGAACTCCAGCACAACGGCATGGAGGCCGACTTCTCCTGGGACCGGGCCGCAAGCCAGTATGGAGAGGTGTACGAGGCGGCCGCCGCCGACCGAAGCCCGTAGTCGACCACCGGGGGTAGCCTGGCAGCCATGGGAAACCCACGGACCCGGCGCGCTGCTGTTGCCCTCTCGATGCTGGCACTGCTGTCGGCGTGCACAAGCGGCAGCTCCACCACCGCACCGAGCACCACCGAGGGTCAAGCTCCCTCCACGACGACGCTTCCCGCCGCGAGTACGTCGACCACCACGACCCTCGCCCCCATCGACGACCTCGAAGTGGATGTTCCGAGTGGCGCCGGCCTCTTGATCACGTACGACGACTCCCTGTCGATCCGTCTCCCGGGCGGCGACAGTGCTTCGCTGATCGGAGATTACGAGGTTCCGCTCGCGGAGGCTTTCGACGACATGAATGGAGGGATCGTCTTCCAATACGCGCTGAGTTCGACCCGTCTGGACGACTCCATCCTCCACCTGCGAAGGGACGCCGGTGAACCGATCCCGTTGGTGACGGCAGACGACGGCCATCAACTCCGTCTCCTTGATGTCGACACTTACCGGCAGCGACTCGGCGCCATGTACCTCGACCGGGCTCCCGACGGTTCACAGACGGTGAGCATCGTCGGCCTGGACGGCGGCGCCCCAACACTCCTGGCGGAGGGTCGCGCCATCCTGTCCGGTTCGCTCGGCGGCGATCGGTTCTCTTACACCCAGCAGGGTGAAGGCTGCCGGATCGGATACGTGGTGAACACCGAGGGACAGCAGACTGCCACGTGGCCCTGCCCGGACGGCGGGGTGGGGCTGACACTGAGTGCTGAATCCGCGGCGTGGTTGGGCCCGGAAGGCGTCGAGGTGGGAACGGCCGATGCGGAGCCCGCCGCTTCGCCTTGGGCCGTGGCGGACCGCCAAGCCACCGAGTTGTTCGACTTCGACGGGTCTGTGGCCGTCACCCGATCTTCGGGGACTGCGTTTCGCTTTCTCGCCGCCGATGGCACCTCCACTCTCTTCGAGACGAGTCGCCGGGTCAGATCCGTGACGCTGCTGCGCGCTCCCGTCACGATCAGCGCCACCGCCTCTCTGGGTGGCCTGAGGTCACCGGACGGTCAGTGTTCCGGTTCGGGGGCGCCTTCTCAGCCGACGGCTGTCGACGGGCTCACCCTGGCGGCACTCGAGACGCGGTCGGCCATCGTCACAGCCGCCCACGCCTGCGACTTCGTCGCACTGGGGCAGTTGGCTGACGTCTCCATGACCGTCCCGGCCGATGGCGACCTGGCCCGCTACTGGATCGGACGGGAACAGCAGCGCTTTGACGACCTCTCCGTGATGATCCGCATCCTCGATCTCGGCTACGCCCAAATCACCGATACTTCGGGAAACCGCCTGTTCGTATGGCCCGCCGCGGCAGCATCCGACTCGCCCAGCGAGGCGGAATGGCAGGAACTCGGTGCCGTGTACAACGAAGAGGACGTCGAGACGATGCGTCAAGCAGGTCGCTACGGGGGCGTTGTGATGACCATCAGTGCCGAAGGCGCCTGGTTGTCGGCAGGGATTCCCGGCGAATAGCCCTACTCGACGAGGAACCGCTTGAGGAAGTCGAAGGCGACCGGGAGGTTGGCCACCTCCACCGACTCCTCGGCCTGGTGTGCCATCGCCACCTCACCCGGTCCGTAGTTCACGGCGGGAACGCCGTACTCGAAGAGCCGGGCCACGTCGGTCCATCCCTGTTTCGAGTTCTGCTCCGCCCTGGTGATGGCGATCAACCGATCGAGATGGGGGTTGCCCTCCGGGACGGGCGCCGCCGGGGCTCGATCGACGAACTCGAGATCGTCGGCTTCGGCTGCGAACTCCCGAAAACGCTCTTCCGCTTCTGCAAGATTCATCGTCGGTGGAAACCGATAGCTCACGTTGAATTCGAAGGCCGCCGGAACGACGTTGCGGGCCAATCCGCCCTTGGCGAGCGTCACGGTCATGACCTCGAGGAACTCGAGTCCACCATGGTTGTGAGGGTGTGGTTCGCGAGCCAGGAACTTGAACAGGAGGGGCGCCGCCTTGGTGATGGCGTTTTCTCCCAGCCAGGGCCGAGCGCTGTGTGCGGATTTGCCCGAGAACTTCACGCTGATGTTCATGGCTCCGTTGCAGCCCATCTCGAGTCGTAGGTCGGTGGGTTCGAGCACAACCGCGAACTCGGCATCGGTCAGCCAAGGCACGGCGTCCAGGATGGTGCGTAACTGGTTCTCCTCGACCGGACCCTCTTCTTTGTCATAGAAGACACCGACAACGTCGTAGGGTCCGGCCAACACCTCTTCGTCCTCGAGGAGGTGAATCATGACGGCCACGCCCGACTTCATGTCCGACGTACCGATGCCATGGAGGCGACCAGAGTCATCGAGGTGGGCAGGTGGCTGTCCTTGATAGGGAACCGTGTCGATGTGGCCGACCAGCAACAGGAGAGGCTTGCCCGTTCGCCGCCCCACCACGAGGCCGTTGCCGACCCGAATCATCTCCGGAGCGTCGTAGGTGCCGGACATCCGGCCGTGGATCTCGTCGCAGATCCGTTCTTCGTCTCCGATCACCGAGGGGATGTCGACGAGCCAGATGAGTGAGTCGAGAAGCTCCTGTGTCATACGCTCACCCCGAACGTCCGAAGAGCATCGTTGAGCGAGGTCTTGCGATCGGTGGAGGCGGTCCGCTCGCCGATGATCAGTGCGCATTGGAGATCGTATGTTCCGGCGGGGAACTGCTTGGGTCGGGTACCCGGAACGACGACAGAGCGGGCGGGAACCCGCCCCCGCATCTCGATCGGTTCGGAACCCGTCACATCGATGATGGGGGTCGACGAGGTGATGGTGGTGTTTGCCCCGAGAACGGCTTCCTCTTCGATGATCACACCTTCGACGACGATGCTCCGACTCCCGATGAAGGCTCCGTCCTCGATGATGACGGGAGATGCGCCCGGCGGCTCGAGAACACCTCCGATGCCCACCCCACCCGACAGGTGCACGTTCTGTCCGATCTGGGCGCAGGAACCGACCGTCGCCCAGGTGTCCACCATGGTGCCCTGACCGACGTACGCCCCGATGTTGACGTATCCAGGCATGACCACCACCCCGGGCTCGCAGAAAGCGCCGTAGCGGACAGTGCCGGGCGGAACGACCCTCACGCCTTGGGCAGCCAGGTCGGTCTTGGTCGGGATCTTGTCGTAGTACATGAAGGGGCCTGCCTCCATGGGGCGGAGTTCCGTGATCCGGAAGTAGAGCATGATCGCTTCCTTCACCCACACGTTCACGACCCAACCGCCGTCGCGCTTCTCCGCAACCCGGAGTTCGCCTCGGTCGAGCGAGGCGATGGTACGTTCGATCGCCTGGCGGGCACCGGCCAGCTTGTCGAGATTGGCGTAGGCCTCTTCGATCACTTCTCTGTCAGACACGCTTTCACCACCTTCACGGCTGCTTCACATTCTTCCAGCGTGGGGACGAGCGCCAGGCGCAGGTACCCCTCTCCTCCACGCCCAAACGCCCTCCCGGGGGTCACCACGACGTGGCTGCCGAGCAGCTTCTCGGCGACCGCCTCGTCGTCGCCGACGTGCACCCAGAGGTACAGACCGGCGTGTGATGCCGAGGTTTGGTAGCCGAGTTCGGCGAACGCCTCTCGGAGGACGGCGCGTTTGGCCGCGAACACCTCACGGCGTGGCGCAACGTGGTCATCATCGCTCCAGGCGGCGCGGGCTGCAGCCTGGACGAACTCGGGTGAGGCAGTGCCGGTGGACGATCGCAGCGCCTTCAGCGCGGCGATGGCGGAGGCGTCGCCCACCACGGCGGCAGCCCGGTAGCCCGTCATCCCGGAGCGTTTGGAAAGGCTCAGGTACGACAGCACACCCTCCATGGACCTCCCGGCCACCTGGAGCACCGAGGCGGGCGGTGTGCCCTCGTAGAGATCCATGTAGCACTCGTCGGCGCACAGCAAGGTCTCCGAGCTCCGAGCCTTTGCGATGAACCCCTCGAGATCGGACCGGCTCATGACGGCGCCGGTGGGATTGTGGGGCGTGTTGATCCAGGCGATGGCGGCCGCCTTCCAGACGTGGTCGGGAACCATCTCCGCCCGGAATACGAAATCGTCACCGAGCACTGCGCCGTGGACGGTTGCGCCGGCCAGGCGAGCCCCTCGTTCGTAGATGGGGTATCCCGGGGTGGCATGGATGACGACCTGGTCGGCGCCGCGCTCCACGAAAGCGAGCGGCGTGGAGAAGATGGCTTCCTTGGAACCGGCCGTCGGAATGATCTGGGTGTCGGGATTCACCTCGACCCCGAACCGGCGCTCGACGTAACCGGCAATGGCATGGCGTGTCTCGGGCGTGCCGGCCGTGGTCGGATACTGCGAGACCTCGGGCACCGCTGATCGCAATGCTTCGGCGATCATGGGCGGGGTGGGTTCGCGGGGGTCGCCGATCGAGAAGTCGATGAGCGGCTCACCGGCCGCGGCGAGCGCCCGGGCCTTGTCCTGTAGTTGCGCCATCGGGTACGAGCCCATGGACTCCAGCACCGGGTTGATCCTCATCAATGAGATAGTAGGGGTCGGTCCCGCACGGGAGCCAACCCAGGCGGGGCGCCTCGGTGGCGGCGGACAGCGCCCTTCACCTCCGAGGAATCGGGTTACCCGGGCGCTCGTCGTACAATCGCCCGCATGCCGTCCCGCTCATACCGTGCCATCTACTTCGGACTCGCCATGGCCCTCGTCGCCGTGGTGGCGCTCGGCATAGCCTTCGGCTCGCCCGAAGGTGGGGCCGGAGGCATCCCTGAACCCCTCGAGGCGGTGGAACCTCCCACCGGTTCCCAGTCTCACCAGCTGGCCCGCATCGAGGTCGACATGCCAGTCGGTTACGAGGCGGCGCTGTGGATCGATTTCCGGGGAAACTCCGACAACTCCGCCAACTGGTTCCGGATTCCCGCCGACGAGATCCGGGTGGTCGAACCGACCGGCGTGTACTCGTGGCAACCAGGACCGGGCAAGCTCCTGGAGAATTGGGAACCCGGCACCCAACGGATCCGCGTCACCTGGGACACCACGACCGGGCTCCCTGATCCCGGGGTGTACGACTGGAGCTTCCGGATCAGCGGCTGAGGGCGCAAGACGCAGCATCGGCAGCCGTCCTCACAACCCCAGCGATCGCACCGCCTCCGACAGCGTGTTGGCTGACACACGAAGAGCTTTTCTCTCCACGTCGTCGAGCTCCGGAGCAATAGTGGCGACAACGCCTCCAGCGCCGATCACCCGTGGCAGCGAGAGAGCCACGTTGGACACCCCAACCACCTCGTCGGTGACGATCGAGGTAGCCAGCACGGCACGCTGATCGGATCGGATCGCCCGCACGAGCCGGGCAACCCCTGCTCCGATCCCGAAATAGCTGGCGCCCTTCCCGTCGATGATGCGGTAGGCGGCGTTGCGGACCGAGTCGTCGATGGCGGCCATCACCTTCTCTGTCAGCGGGCGTCCGACCTGGGCGGCGTACTCCGCCACCGGCGCCCCCGCTGCCGATGCCCCCGACCAGTGCAGAACCTCGCTGTCCCCGTGCTCGCCAAGCACGAAGGCATGCACCGATTGGGGCGAGACACTCAGGTGCTCGCCGAGGAGGGACCGGAAGCGGGCGGTGTCGAGAATCGTTCCCGTGCCGATGACTCGACCCGGGGGGAGTCCTGCCAGGCCGGCGGCAACCTGAGTCATCACGTCGACCGGATTGGTGGCAATGATCAACAATGCCTCGGGGGCTTCGGAGCGGACGGTGGGGATGATCTGACCAAAGACGGCGGCGTTCCGTTCGAGGAGCTGAAGCCGCGTTTCGCCGGGTTGCTGGCCCACGCCGGCCGCCACCACGACGATGTCGGAGCCGCCCAGATCGGAGTATCCACCGTCCCGCACCAACACCGGATGACTGAACGGGGCCGCATGCATGATGTCGTCGGCCTGGGCGGCGGCGAGGGAGTCGTCGCGGTCGACGATGACGATCTCCGAGGCTGCGCCCTGCATGACGATGGCGTAGGCCGACGTGGCCCCCACGAAGCCTGCTCCGACGATTCCGATCTTCATGGCCACCTCCGGTCGTGTTGGTCACCCGAACCCTAGGGCCGGGACCCCGAAGGCGGCTCGGAGTCAGGCGCCGCCGGCGGACAGGCGCTCTTGGTACATCCGCCGTGCACGAATGGCCAGGCGGGCGGCGATCACGAAGAGGGCCACGGCGAACAAGCGCCTGAGTCGGTCCGGATCCATGGCCAACGCCAGTTGCGATCCCCCGATGCCGCCCGCCAGGCCGGCCGCGGCGGCCGGGATACCAACCCGCCAATCGATTCGTTTGCCCTTGGCGTGGCCGATGGCGCCCACGATGGACGTTGGGAGTATCACGGCCAGAGAGGTCCCCTGGGCGAGGTGTTGCTCGAACTCCAGGGCGAGTACGAGCGCAGGAACGAATACGACCCCGCCGCCGATTCCCAGCGTCGAAGCAAGTGCTCCCGAGACGAGACCGATGGCGACGAGAAGCAGGAGCTCGGTCACAGCCACATCCTCACCGCCGCGAAAGCAACGAACACCGCGAACACCGCGGTGAGCACGTGCTGGGGAACACGTTCGATGTGCCGCGCCCCGAACCAGGCGCCCACGCCGGCCCCGGCGAAGAGAAACAATGCGGACCTCCAATCGACGGCGTCGCCCACGGCGAAGGAGGCCAGGGCGGCGCTCGATGAAGCCACGATGGTGGCCACCGAGGTTCCGGCCGCCCGGTACTGGTCGAAACCAAGCAGCAGGACGAGGGCAGGGACCACGATGAGCCCGCCGCCCACACCGAACATCCCGCCGAAGACTCCGGCCGCCAGGCCGATCCCGAGCGCCTTGACGAGAATCACAACACCGGGCTCCGACGGTAGCGGGTGGGTCGGACACCCCGTGCGCCGGCAGGGTCGTTTGACATGGATCTCACGGCCCACCTCCAATCGCCTGGCCACGGCCCCAACGATAGGGGGCTTCGAGCGAAGCAGGATCCTGTGAGTTCGCCGAACAGGGCAAGGATCGATCCGGCCGCGGAGATGACGCCGGCGTCGGGTCGCGCCACTCGGATCGAATGGCGTCGTTCACCAGGTTCTAGCGAAGCAGGTTACGGGCCGCCTCGACCAACACCCTGCTGACGTCGACGGTTTGTCGGAGGTTCACTCGCTCGTCTGCAGCATGCGCGTTGCGCACATCACCCGGCCCAAACACGACAGCTGCAGCACCCCCTTCACGTGTCCACAGCGCCATGTCGCACCCGTACGGCGCCCCGACCAGCGGGGGTCTGGCGCCGACGACACTACCGGCCGCGTCCTGCACAGCCGCCACGAGGGGATGCGTCGGTTCGACCCGCGACGAACCAAACGCCGCCCCGGTGCGTTCGATGCGTGGTGGGTGGGCATCCAGCCAGGGGTCTCCCAGGATTGCGGCACGCAGGCTTCGTTCGAAGCGCTCCTCGGCTTGGGCGATCGTCTCGTTGATGGTCACCCCCACCCGAACCTCGGCGGTGAGGCTCGCCATCACGTTCGATGCCCAATCGCCACCCCGGACAATCCCGATCGTGGTCGGATATGGCAGGCCCAGATCCCTCATGATCGGATCGGTTTCACGGTCGTTGAGTTCGGCCTCCAAGCGACCGAGCGCTCGATGGAGCGTCCAGAAATGGTCGAGTGCCGACTCACCCAATCGGCGCGTTGCCGCATGGGCGGCACGACCGAAGATCTCGATGGAGAACGTCAGGGCACCGCCGTGGGCGACGACCACGCGCAGCTCATCGTCCTGCGCCGTGGGTTCGGTGATCATGACCATGTCGCCGGTCCAGCCGCGCCGGATCGCAGCCAGCGTTCCAGTGCCACCGTCCTCCTCGCCAGGTACCGCCACGAGCCGCACTTCTCCGGCGAAGTCCCGGTCACCGGTGGCCAGCGTGGTGAATGCCTCGATGGCAGCCACCAGTCCGGCCTTCATGTCGGCGGCCCCGCGGCCGTAGAGAAACCCGTCCTCGAGTTCGCCGTGCGGATTGCGTGACCACAGGGTGGAGTCACCGATCGGCACGACATCCACGTGGCCGGTGAACACCAGGGTGGGCCCGGGACGGTTCCCGGCAACCCGACCGGCGACCACCGGCACTGTGTCGCGCTCCATCTCCCGGCCGGGGTAGGCGGGGTCCGCTTCGAGAGCGGCCATCGGGGTCACCCAGAGATCCACTTCATCGGCAACCGGCTCGAGCCACCCGGCGACGAGATCGATGGCGGCTCGCTCATCCCCGGTCACCGAGGGGGTGGCCACCAGTTCGAGACAACGTGCGGCGATGCGGTCCAACGGATCTCCTCTCGACTTGGCGAGTCTGAGCAAGTATCGAACCCGGACTTCGGCGAGCCCGAATCATACGGTCGAGTACCCTGGCGAGACCAAGCGGGAGGACCCGAGTGGAGTATGGAGACGGAACCCTGTCGGTGTGGGCCGGCGAAGAGCACCCGCTCTGGGAGCGGTCTACTCAGGTGCCCATCGCCCAGACGGTCAGCTTCGGCTACCAGGACATCGACGAGTGGATGGCGGTCGCCCGCGGCGAGGAGACCGGCCACATCTACAGCAGGAACACCAATCCAACCGTCGCCACCTTCGAACGCCGCATCGCCGCACTGGAGAGGGCCGAGGCGGCGACAGCGTTCGCGACCGGGATGGCTGCGATCTCCGGAACTCTTCGCACCCTTCTCGGGCCTGGGGACCGCGTTGTTTCGGTGACCGACACCTATGGCGGCACCACGGTGATGCTGCTGGAGTTCCTCCCCCGCGACGGGGTTGTCGTTGACCTGATCTCGACCGATGACCATGAAGCGATCGAGGCCGCAGTCGCGCAGGGGTGCAGAGTTCTCTATCTCGAGACGCCGACCAACCCGACGCTGAAGATTCTCGATCTGGAGAGGCTGGCTGCGGCGGGGCATGCGGTTGGCGCAACCGTCGTGGTCGACAATACGTTCGCCACACCCATCAACCAGCGCCCCCTCGCCCTGGGGGCCGATTTGGTCGTTCACTCGGCTTCGAAGTTCCTCGGCGGCCACGCCGATGCTCTCGGCGGCATCGTCTGTGGGAGCGCCGACCTCATCGAGCGGATCTATCACCACCGCGAGATCAACGGCGCCACCCTGGGACCGTTCGCCGCATACCTTCTGCAGAGATCAGTAAAGACGCTCCATCTGCGCGTCGACCGCCAGAACTCCAACGCGTTGGCCGTCGCCAGACATCTCGAGGCCCACCCCGCAATCGAGTCCGTGTTCTACCCGGGCTTGGAGTCCCACCCACACCATGACATCGCAGCTCGCCAGATGACCGGGTTCGGTGGCGTACTCGCCTTCACGATCCGAGGCGGGTTCGACTCCGTCAGAACGGTGTTGCCGCGGCTCGAGTTGGCGCACCTCGCTGCCAACCTTGGAGCCGTGGAAACGGTCGCCGGCCCGCCGGCCACGACCAGCCACGTCGAGATGAACGCCACTGACCGGGCAGCGATGGGGATCCCCGAAAGCCTGGTCCGGTACTCGGTCGGGATCGAGGACGTGGCGGACCTCATTGCAGATCTCGACCAAGCGCTCGAGGGGTACGGCTGAGCGGACCCACCGGGCAGCGCTCCTGGCCCATGGGTGCCGCGGCGGCAGTAGAGGTTCGCACGGCCCCCCGTCGCCGCTTCGGGTGGTCAGTCCAGGGCCTCGGCCCCGCGCTCCAGGAGGTCCGCCAACTCGTCGCCGCCGATGATCGGCACCCCGAGGCTCTCCGCCTTGTCGCGTTTCGAGCCTCCGCCATCTCCCGCGATCAAAGCCGTGGTCTTCCCCGAGACAGAGCCGGTCACCTTGGCTCCCCTCTCCTCCAGCGCTGCTTTGACCTCGTCCCGACTGAAGCCGTCGAGTGTGCCGGTGATGACGAACGTCGATCCGGCCAGGAGATCGCTGCCGCCTCCCTCCGGCTCGGGGTCGGCGAGCCGAACGCCACGCTCGGCGAAGCGCTCGATGAGCGCCAAGTTCTCCGGGTCGGCGGTCCACTCGGTCCAGGCCTGAGCGATCTTCGGGCCGATTCCCTCCGAGGCGGTCAACTCCTCCTCCGAAGCTGCCAACAATCTCTCCATCGATCGATAGCTTCGAGCGAATTCTTTGGCGGCCGAGGGGCCGACATGGCGAATGCCCAGAGCAATGATCAGCCGCGCCAGAGGTCGGTCCCGGGCGGCATCGATGCCGTTCATGAGGTTGGTGATCGAGGTCTCTCCCCACCCTTCCCTACCTTCGAAGTGCTCCGGTCGCAGCGAGAAGATGTCGGCCGGGTCCGAGATGAGACCCTCGTTGATGAGGAAATCGATCGTCTTGTACCCCATGCCGTCGATGTCCATCGCCGAGCGGCCCACGAAGTACGCCAGCCACTCCCTCAGACGACTCGGGCAGGACAGCCCACCGGTGCAACGGGCTACCTTCTGTCCATCCGGCTTGGCGATCGGATGGCCACAGAATGGGCAGTTGGCCGGCATCTTCCAGATTGTCTCAGATCCGTCACGGAGGCTCTCGACGGGGCCAACCACCTCCGGGATCACATCGCCGGCCCGTCGCACGATGACCGTATCTCCGATCCGGACATCCTTGAGGTGGACCTGCTCTTCATTGTGGAGGGTGGCCATCCCCACGTTGGCGCCGCCGACGAATACCGGCTCCAGCACTGCGAACGGGGTGGCCGCTCCCGTGCGACCCACATTGATCATGATGTCGCGGAGGATGGTGGTTTGTTCCTCCGGCGGGAACTTGAAGGCGATCGCCCACCGGGGAGCCCTGGCGGTGAATCCGAGTGTCCGTTGATCGGCGAGTGAGTCGACCTTCACGACGACGCCGTCGGTCTGATAGTCACGATCGTGGCGGTTCTTCTCCGTTTCTCCGATGAACTTCTTGACTGCCTCCAGGTCGGGAACCACGGCCGAGGCGGGGTTGACTTTGAAGCCGAGCCGGCCGAGGTAGTCCATCGTCTCGGAATGACGATCAAAACTCGGTCCACCGTTCATGACTCCGAGCTGGTAGACCCAGATCGAGATCTTGCGTTCAGCCGTGATGGCAGGGTCCTTCTGGCGCACCGATCCCGCCGCGGCGTTTCGAGGATTGGTGAAGAGGCGATCGCCGGCTTCCGCCTGACGTTCGTTGAGGGCTCGGAAGGCGTCCTCTGGCATGTACACCTCGCCGCGCACCTCGAGAAGTTCCGGCGCCTCGCCGAACAATCGCAGTGGGATGGCGTCGACCGCCCGCAGGTTGACGGTGATGTCCTCACCGTTGGTCCCGTCACCCCGGGTCGCCCCTCGGACGAAGATGCCGTCCTCGTACACGAGTGATACCGCCAGACCGTCGATCTTCAGCTCGCATACGAAGCCGGTCGGGGGCGCCTCCAGGACTCGTTCCAAGCGGGCCGCCCAGGCATCCAGATCTTCGGAAGTCTCGGCGTTGTCGAGTGAGAACATCGGCTCGAGATGGGCCACAGACCCAAAAAGGGTCGAGGGCGGTGCCCCCACCCGTTGCGTGGGCGAATCCGTCACGACGAGTTCGGGGTGGGCTTCTTCGAGCGCCACCAGTTCTCGGTACAGCGCGTCGTACTCGACGTCCGAGATCTCCGGGGCGTCCAGCACGTAGTACCGATGCGCATGATGGCGCACCAGGCGGCGAAGTTCCTCGAGGCGTTCGGCGGCGTCGGACATGGCGATCCCGAGGCTACCGGTTTTTGGCCGATCCAGCGGCCCGACGTGAGCGGCCTGTCGCGTTACGATGATGGTGGTCGAGACCTGAGGAACCATGCTGGCAAAACGATTCTTCAAGACCCGCGACGACGTCGAAGTGACCTTCACGCTCGACGTCGATGACTGTCGAGAAGCCGCCCTGGTGTTGGAAAGCACGGATTGGGTGCCTGAACCCATGAAGCGCGCCGATCGCGGAAAAGGTCCCTTCCGGATCAAGAAACGGCTCCCCAAGGACCAGCAGATCCGGTTCCGCTATCTGCTGGACGGACAGCGTTGGGTGAACGACCACGCGGCCGACGCCTATTGGCGCAACGACCACGGTTCCGACGACAGCGTGGTATTCACCAGCTGACGCGCGAGCGACCGCCCGGTCAAGGCCGCGGATCGCGCCGACGGATCCACGCGGCCAGGAGCGGATCGACGAGTTCGAGCTCCTCGTTGAAGGGGCGCCACGCCAGGCTCCGCTTCTCCAGGGCGAGAGCGGCACCGGTCGCGGTTCCTTTGGGAAGATCGAGCCTCCCGGCCGCCGCGCCGTAGAGAGGCTCGTGCCAGGCCAGCAGACGAGCGGTCTTGCGTTGTCCGGGCTCGAGTCCGGCCTCCACCGCCACGAATTCGTGTTGGCTCCTGGCCAGAGCGTCATCGAGGGCCGATTCCCAGACATCGAGATCTGCCTCGGCCCCGTTCGGCGTCGCCTCCCACACATGATGAGCCAGAAACATGGCCCGCTGAGGATGGCCGCGGGCCGTGTCGAGGAGCGGGCCGAGTGCCGCCCCGATGGCGCGGCCGGTCGCCTCGAACTTCTCCTCAATGAGGTCGGCGAGTTCGTCGTTATAGAGGCGTCCGAGGCGGAACTGCTCTGCCTGGCCGTACAGAGGAGCAGCCTGGGTTCCGAACATCGACGTCAGAATCGACTGTTCCGAGCCTGCAAAGAGATAGGACAGCCGGTCCCGTTGATGTTGGATGACCGATCGGATGATGGCTTCAGCGTTTGCCACCTCGGTCACAGCCTGGAATTCGTCCAGGACCATCAGGACCCGCGCGTCCAGTTCGGTGGCGACATCGTAGGGGAGCCTGAGAAGCTCCTCGAAGAGCTGAGGCGCCGAGCGATCACCACGGCCAAGCGAGACCGAGGCGCCCGCAAAACCGATCTCGGCCGACAGCTCCGGATGCCGGCTGGCCTTCTTCCGCAGCGCGTTGGCGAAGGCCGTCTTGGGTAGGTGCCGGAACGCCACCGCCAGGCGATTGGACAGATCCTCGATGGTTTGCACGCCGAGGAAGTCGATCATGACCACTACGAGATCGTTGGTCTCGGCGGCGTTGTGGGCCACCTTGTGGATCAGCGAGGTCTTGCCGTAGCGGCGCGGGGCGTACAGCAACACGAACCGGCCGTTCATCGCACGATCCGTCAGCGCGGCGACCTCGACGGCGCGGCCAACGACATCGCCCGGAGGGGCCGGACCATCAAAGACGAAGGGAGAGGTTTCGATCTGAATCATGTTCTATTGCATCGTACCAAACTGGTACCACAGAAAAGAACCTGCAGCCGCTGAGCTAAGTGGTTCCCCGCACGATCGTGCCGCCACCGATCACCTGGTCTCCCCGGTAGAGCACGCCCGCCTGGCCGGGGGCAACGGCCAGCTGGGGCTGGTCGAAGGTCACCAGCCAAGCTCCCTCCTCGAGAGGCGAGATGGTGCACGGGGAAGACGCACCATGCGCTCGGTACTGGAAGGAGAGCCCGCCCGCGTCGGGCGCCTTTCCCTCCACGAAGGTCACGCCGCTGACGACGCAATCCTGGGTCTCGAGATCCTGCTTCCGACCGAGCACCACCGTGGCGGTGGCAGGCTCGACCCGGACCACATAGCGGGGCTCGCCCATCGCCACCCCGAGCCCTTTCCGCTGGCCGATCGTGAATCCGGCAATGCCATCGTGGATGGCCACCTCGGTGCCGTCTCCATCCACCACCTTGCCCGGGTGGGCAGCCGCCTCGGTCTGGGACCTCACGAAGTCGCGGTAGTTCCCCTGGCCGACGAAACAGATGTCCTGTGAGTCGGCCTTGGCGGCCGTGCGGAGGCCCAGGCGTTCTGCGATCTGGCGGGTTTCGGCCTTGGTCTGGTGACCGACCGGAAGCTCGATCCTGGCGAGTTCCGCTTGCCCGAGCATGTAGAGCACGTACGACTGGTCTTTGGCGGCGTCGATCCCCCGCAGCAGCCGGTGGCCCGGTTCGGCGTGTTCCACCCGGGCATAGTGGCCGGTGACCACCCGCTCGCATCCGAACTCCTCGGCCTGGGTCATGAGCTGATCGAATTTGACCGTGCGGTTGCACTCCACGCACGGGTTGGGCGTCCAGCCGTGGAGGTAGTCGTCGACGAATCGGTCGATGACCCCCGTCCGGAACGCCGTGGTGTAGTTGAGGACGTAATAGGGAATATCCAGCTGGGCGGCCACCCGACGCGCATCCTCGGCGTCGGACACGGTGCAGCAACCCGCCGTGGGCGCCTCGCCGTTGGGGCCTTCCCACAGTTTGAGGGTCACTCCGATCACCTCGTGGCCGGCTTCGACCATCTGGGCGGCGGCGACCGACGAATCGACCCCACCCGACATTGCCACGAGCACCTTCACAGCCACGCCTCCAGGACCGTCTTGGCTGCCGCCACCCCGTCTCCGGGTTGGGTGGTCCAGCCGAACGTGAACCGCATCGCCTCCGCTGCTTCGGCGGCGTCCCAATCCATGGCCGCCAGGACATGCGAAACGGTGACCGCACCCGATTGACAGGCCGATCCGGCCGAAGCGTCGAGGTCCCGGCCGTCCAGCCGTACCAGGAGGGTCTCGTTGGTGATCCCGGGGAGACGCAGGTGGGCATGTTGAGGGAGTCGGATCTGATCGGCTCCGGTCACCACGGCCCCGGCAGCTACGAGCTCACGTTCGAAGGCGTCGCGTTCGGTTCCCACCCGTGAGGCGAATCCGGCCCGGTCTGCGGCGGCGAGTCGCATGGCGGTGACCATTCCCACGGCACCCATGGCGTTCTGCGTACCGGATCTTCGACCCAACTCCTGGCCCCCGCCGTGCAGGACAGGTTCGAGGTTGATTCCGCTGCGAACGTAGAGAAGCCCTACCCCTTTCGGTCCGCCAAATTTGTGGGCGGCGAGCGTGAGCAGATCCACCCCCAACCCGGTCACATCGAGCGGTTCGGAGGAAAACGCCTGGACTGCGTCGGTGTGGATCGCCGCCTGGCTCCTTGCATCTTTGACACCTTGGGCAATCTCGCCGATCGGCTGGATGATGCCGGTCTCGTTGTTGGCGGCCATCACGGAGATCACGGCCGTGGAGTCATCCACTGCCGAGACGACTTCGTCGACGTCGACCACTCCAGACGAGGGGACACCCACCACCGTCATCTTCGAGCCGAGACGGCTCAGGAACTCAGCCGATTCGAGCACGGCCTCGTGCTCGATGGCCGTGGTCACCACGCCCCCTCGTGCTCCCCCGGCCAACGCCACTCCCTTGACTGCCAGGTTGTCTGCTTCGGTACCCCCGCCCGTGAACACGATCTCGAGCGGGGCGGCCCCCAGGAGTTCCGCCGCTTCTTCGCGAGCGGATTCGAGGGCGTTTTTGGCGCGCCGCGACACGGCGTGGACCCCGGACGGGTTCCCGAAGAGGTCGGCGACAAAGGGCTCCATCGCCTCCCAGACCTGGGGGCGCATCGGCGAGGTGGCGGCGTGATCGAGGTACATCGAGAGGAATTGTCGCACGAATCAGAGTCAAGAAGCCCCGCAGTCGCCGTCAGCCCGTGACAGCCACGCCCAGGAGCGACCCGACACCGTACGTGACTCCGGCTGCCACCAGGCCCAGCACGAGAGACCGGAGGCCGGTCTTGAGCAATGGGGTGCCGGTGACCAGGGCGGTGGTGGCTCCGAGCAGGAACAACCCGACGCCTGCCAGAGCAAGGCTCACCAGAACCGCCGAAGCCCCGCTCAGGAAGAAGAACGGAATCACGGGAATGACCGCCCCGAAAGCGAACAGGAAGAACGAGGCGATGGCGGCCTCCCACGCCGAACCACCGAGATCGTCGGGGTCGATTCCGAGTTCCTCTCGCACCTTGGTGTCGAGGAACGAGTCAGGGTCTGCCATGGCTTGCTGGGCGGCCCGCTCCGCCTCCGCCTGTCCCATCCCCTTGGCCTGGTAGATGAGAGCCAACTCCTCGACCTCTCCCTCCGGCATGGTGAGGATCTCGTCGCGTTCGGCTTCGATCTGGGCCTGATGGAGTTCACGCGAACTCTGGACCGACAACCACTCGCCCAGCGCCATCGAGATAGCCCCGGCCAGCAAGCCCGCCAGACCTGAGAGCAGGACCGCGGTTGCGGAGAACGCCGCCCCCGCTACACCCATCACCAGTGACGTGTTGGAAACCAACCCGTCGTTCGCGCCCAGCACAGCTGCCCGCAGAGCGTTTCCGCCCACGGCCCGATGCCGACCCTCCAACCGGGCCATCACGCCGCCGCGCGCCCCGCCCGGGGCTTCCTTGCGGAGGGCGTCGAGAATGATGGCGTGGGACCGCTCATCGGCCGGGAGAGATGTGCCCCGTGCCTCGGGTTGGTCGTCGTACATCGTTCGACCCGACATTTCCGTCGACGCCATCACCTGCGTCAAGATGGAAGGTCCGGTCTTTCGGGCGAGCCAGGCGAGAATTCGTGAGCGGACATCGGGGCGTCGTTCCGGAACGGACGCACCGACCTCTGCGAGTTTCTGTTCCCATACCGCCGCGTGACGTTCTTCCGTCTCAGCCAGGCGGATATACACGCCGGCGATGGTCGGATCGTCTTCGAGTTCCGCCGCCACCCGATACAGATAGGCGGAATTCGTTTCGTCGACCAGGTTCGACAGATATCGGTCAGCGTCAGAAGACATGATGAAACCTCTGGTAGGCGGCGAAAACGAGGGTGTCTCGGCACCCCGACGGTGGGGGCTCCGGACAGCATTCTACGGTCCGGTTCTCAGGAAGAGCTCGGTCAGGGAAAACCGATAGGCCGACAGGCCCCTAGGCTCGGGGTATGGGAGTCCATGTTTGGGTCGAGATCGAAGCACCGTCCAGCGAGGTGTGGCGCCACGCCGCAGATCTGGCGTCGCACACCGAATGGATGCGTGACGCCGCTTCCATCGAGTTCCTGTCCGATTCATCGAGCGGTGTCGGCACCACGATGCGAGTTCTGACCAAGGTCGGGCCGCTCCGCACGCACGACGTCATGGAGGTGGTTCGTTGGGAGGCGCCCCGCCTGATCGAGGTCCGGCACCAAGGCATCGTCACGGGGATGGGACGCTTCGAGATCGAACCTCTCGACGCCGAGCGGACTCGTTTCAGCTGGATCGAAGAACTGGAGATGCCGTGGTTCTTCGGAGGGAAGCTCGGACTTCCCGTCAGCGAACGGGTCCTCGAGCAGATCTGGAAGGCGAACCTGCGAGGTTTCAAACGCCTCGTCGAAGCTGATCAGCGCCCCTGAAAGTCGGCCTCTCGCTTGGCGATGAACGCCGCCACGCCCTCTCTGGCGTCGGCTGTCTGGAACACTTCCTGGAAGGCGGCGTCCTCTGCGGCGAGTGCTTCGTCGATCGGACGACCCCACCCGCTCCCCATGGCCGCTTTGACGGCGGCGATGCCGCGCGTGGCCTTGGTCGCCCACACAGCTGCATCGGCAATAGCCGCCTCAACCACTTCAGCGGTCGGAAAGACCTTGTCGGCGAGACCGAGTTCGAGCGCCTCATCGGCGCCGACCTGACGGCCGCTGAAGTTGAGTTCCTTGGCTTTCTGAAAGCCGATCAAACGAGGTAGGCGCTGCGTTCCCCCGGCTCCGGGAATGATGCCGAGCAGGATCTCCGGCTGCCCGACTTTGGCGTCTTCGGCCAAGTACCGGAAGTCGGCCCCCATGGCCAGCTCCAGACCGCCTCCCAGCGCATAACCCTTCACCGCGGCAATGGTCGGCTTCTCCAACAGTTCGAGCCGTCGAATGGCCCCGGCCAGCGAGGAGGCGAGATTGCTGGTGGAACCGCTGTCGTACGCAGCCTGGAATCCCTTGATGTCTGCGCCCGCCGCAAAGTGAGGATCGCCATAGATCACCACCGCCCGAATGGCCGAATCCTCGGCGGCTCCCACCGCCTCATCGAGGTCCTTGCCGAGCTCCTCAGAGAGCGCGTTGACGGGAGGGCGGTTGAGCATGATGATCCCAACGGCTCCTTCGACGGAATACTCAATCAGCGACATCTGTGCGCTCCTTGCTGTGTCTGCGCTCCGGCTCGGACACTACCCGCCGACCTCGACGATGAGCGGGGCATGGTCGGATGGTTTCGACTCTCGAACGCGGCTCGGTTTGCGGAACTCGCGGTCGACCGAGACCGCGGAGAGTCGGTCGGTCAGGCTCGAACTGAGCAGGGCGAGATCGATGCGAAGGCCGAACCCCTTGTGGAAATGCCCGGCTCGGTAGTCCCACCACGTGAATCCGGGCTCGGTTGCCTCCACGGCGCGGAAGGCGTCGACGAAGCCGCTGTCGAGGACCGCTTGGAATCGGGACCGTTCGTCTGGCGTGATGTGGGTGGCACCGTGTATCTGGGCGGGGTTCCACACGTCTCGATCGGTGGGGCACACGTTCATGTCTCCGGCGATGAAGGTGGGGCGATCGGCCAGGTCGGCGGCACGGGCGGCCATTGCCTCGAGGAATCGCAGCTTGGCGGCGAACGTCTCCGAGCCCACCTCTCGACCGTTGGGCACATAGACGCTGACCACGCGCACGCCACCCAC
>CBDUEV010000009.1:0-66264 GCA_965366365.1 uncultured Acidimicrobiia bacterium
CTCCCTCACTTGTGGGGGAGGTGGGCGGGCGGCGCAGCCCACCGCACGGAGGGGGCCGCCACGCCGCGGAGGGCTCTACCCCCTCTCACTCGCCGTTGGGTTCTCTTCCCGCGTGTCGGGGAGAGAAGGGGGCACGCCCGCGGCCGGGCGGGCTGGTCCTTGCCTCCCTCACTTGTGGGGGAGGTGGGCGGGCGGCGCAGCCGACCGCACGGAGGGGGCGGCCACGCTGCGAAAACGGCCAGAACTACATTTGTGTCACTCGAGCGTCGTATAGTGCAAGCCATGGGACTCGAACGCCTCTCTCCGAGCCGGGCCAGCGATTTCAAGGTCTGTCCTCAGTTGTACAAATTTCGATCGATCGAAAAGATCCCGGAGCCGACCACGGTCCACCAGGCGCGCGGGACCACGGCTCACCTGGCACTCCAGAACCTCTATGACCTGCCCACCGACGAACGGACTCCGGACGCCCTCTACGACCTGTTCCGCCAAGCCTGGTCTGAGCTCCGTACCGATGAGGAGTACACCGATCTCTTCGAAACCGTCGAGGAGGAGCGCTCCTGGGGCATGGCGTCGATGGACCTCCTACGGAACTACTTCGCCATCGAGCAACCATCCGAGGTACACCCACTCGACCGAGAGCTCGACATGCTCGAAGACCTCGAGGGAGTGGTCATCCGCGGAATCCTCGACCGCATCGACGAAACCCCGGCCGGGGACCTGATCATCACCGACTACAAGACGGGCAAGGCGCCGCCGGAGCGATACTCCCTGCCGGCTTTTTTCGCTTTGAAGATCTACGCCTTGCTGATCCGGAAGCGCCTGGGGCGCGCGCCCATCGAGCTTCGTCTCCTCTACCTGAACGGGCCCACCCTGTATCGCCTCCCGGTGACGGAACGACAGTTGGATGCGATGGACCGCCAGATCAGGGCCTTGTGGAATCGCATCAACGATGCGATCGACCGCGATCATTTCCCGGCCAAGAAGAACAACCTGTGCGGATGGTGCTCCTATCAGGACATCTGTCCCGCCTGGGCGGAGGACGCATCTCTCGATGGCGCGACAGCCCCGCGGGAGTCCGCCACCGCCACGGCCTCCTGAACGAATCCGGTCTCATTAGTATCTCGACACCCACCGGGAAACACGTGCCTTCGACTGACCTTTACCTCTTCTACACCCGAGACACCGAGTTCGCCCGCTTCGTCGACCTGCTCGAGCAACACCACATCGACACGGTGGTCGATGGAGGAGTCGACGGGACCGGCGACTTCTCACCGGCCACGCTCGACTTCCTGTGCGCGGCCAACGGTTTTGGATATCTTCCGCGCGGCGATCGCCTCAACCCCACCCACGCGGGACGTGAGGCGTTCGCATCGTCGGCGGGCTTCATCGCCAAGCTGGCGGACTCTGGGCGGGTCGTGGTCATCAACCCACACTCCGCCCTGCCGGACGTGCTCGAGTCGCTGGACCTGAGACTGGTGGAGATGAGGCGGGACGGCAGTGTTGCTCCCTACCAGGGGCACCTCGACCTGGGTGACTCGAATCTGTCATAGGTCGGCCGTAGGGTGAAACCATGACCAACCAGGCAACGAACATCTCATCAATCACCGACCCTCTCGGCATCTCCTGCGTGCCCGAATTCGACTCGCAACCCGAATCGTGCCCTGCATGTGGCAACACGATCGACGCTTTCCACATCGAGCTCTCCCGCGCGGACACCTCACTTTGTTCGTGTCCCCACTGTGGCGTGATGGTCGCCGCCTGATTCAGACGCGGGAACCCGTTTCGCCCCATACCGAGTACTATTTCCGGCTACACGACACGGAGATCTCTCAACATGAGCAATACCCCACCTGAACTCCCCTGGGAATTGCGCGGGCCCCGGCCGGTCGCCCAAGCGACGCCGACAGTCCGAACCGAATTCATCACCAAGACGTACCTGCACCTTCTCGGGGCGATCCTCGCCTTCGTGGCGCTCGAAGCTCTCTTGTTCACCAGCGGCCTGGCCACGTCTATCACGGAATTCGTGGCCGGCACCAGCTGGCTGTTGGTGCTCGGGGCGTTCATGATCGTCGCCACCATTGCCTCGAGCTTCGCCTTCAAGGCCACCACCCGACCTGTCCAGTACGCCGCGCTCGGCGCCTATGTGGCCGCCCAAGCGCTCATCTTCGTGCCAATGCTGTGGCTGGCCAACGCCTCGGCGCCCGGGGTGATCAGCTCGGCTGCCGCCGTCACGCTGATCGGATTCGCAGGGCTCACCGCGGTGGTCTTCATCACTCGCAAGGACTTCTCCTTCATGAGGGGGGCCATCATGTGGATCGGCTTTGCCGCTTTGGGACTCATCGTCGGTTCGGTGTTGTTCAACTTCCAGTTGGGAACCTGGTTCTCCGTGGCCATGGTCGTGTTCGCCGGCGGCACGATCCTCTACAACACCTCCAAGGTGATGAATGACTTTCCAGAGGATCGCTATGTGGCTGCCTCTCTCCAGCTGTTCGCCAGCGTCGCCTTGATGTTCTGGTACGTCCTGCGCCTCTTCATGGGAAGCCGGCGCTAGGCCGCGCCGCGCTCCTGCTGGGCCGTCAGTTCCCCGGATGTTCCGCTTGGCGCAACCCCTCCGCAAGCTGGTGTAGCGAATCTCCGTGGGTCCAACAAAGGAGGACCCATGCGAATACGAGTGTTGTTTGCGCTCGTCACTGCCTTGACCGTGATGGCAGCCGCTCTGCCGGCGACGGCTTCAGAAAGCGATCTCATCACCTACGAGGTGACCATCACCAATCTGGCAGCTACCCAGCCCATCTCGCCGCCGGTCCTGGCCACCCACAGCAACGACGTCCGGTTCTGGCGAACGGGCCACGCCGCCTCCGAAGGGATCGTGGCGATCGCGGAGAACGGTGATCCGAGCGTCGCCGAGGCAGCCTTGGCGGGCGTGGCGGGCGTCACCGATGTCGTGAACGTCGGGCAGCCCATCACCACGGCTGGATCGGTCTTTGGCGACTTCACCGATACGGTGACGGTCACCATCACCGCCCACCGCGGAGACCGCCTCTCACTGGCCGGCATGCTGATCTGCACGAACGACGGCTTCGTCGGTTTGGACTCGCTGCCCCTCCCGAACAGGGGGACTCGCACCGCCTTCGCCAGGGCCTACGACGCCGGTTCCGAGATCAATACCGAGCGAAGCGAAGACATCGTCGACGCTTGCTCGCTGCTCGGGCCGGTGGTTCTCGAAGGGGACGACAACGGCAACGAGAACGACGCCGTGGACGCTTCCGGGGTCATCACCCGCCATCGTGGGATCGTCGGGGAATCCGACCTTCTCGAGGCTCACAACTGGCCACGACGACCGGTCACGGTGGAGATCACGCCGATCGGGTGAATGAGCAGATGGGTCGCGGCACGATCAGACCTGCCGCGACCCATCTCGCCTGACTTGCCACATGGCGATCAGGGCGACAGCCACCACGGCTCCGGCCAAATTCGCCACGAGGTCGAGCATGTTGTCGGCGTAATCGCCGATGTTGGCGTTCTCGATGATGATCGAGCCTGTGTATTCGACGATCTCGACGAGTGCCCCGGCTCCGGCCGCCACCAACACCGCCATGGCGGCCACCGCCAGGTGCGAAACGCTGCCCCGCAACCGTGGCGCCAGCACCTCGTGGGCAGCCCAGGCGGCGATCCCGGTAGCGACGAAATGGTAAGGCTTGTCATAGCGCAGGTCGCCCACCAGCCGAAAGACGTACAGCGGTTGCCCGTCAACCAGCAGGATGCCGCCGGCCAGGTTCCCGATCGCTGCCACGACCAGACCCCACAGCACCGAGCGGGGTAGCTGCACCGCCTGGTGGATCAAACCCACCAGTCCGGCCAGGACCACCGTGATCACGACATAGATCCACGTGAAGGGGCTGTCCACAGCCTCGCCATAGACCGCTGCGAGGGTGAGCGCTCCGAGGAGCACCGTCCAGACAGGCTTCGGCGCGCTCATGATCCTCCCCGCCCCCGAGGGGTGACCTCGATCTCGAAGCGCCCGACCGGGGTGAGGCCTGCAAGGGTGCATTGGTGAATCCTCACCCGGCGAGGGTACCTTCGGTTTTTGTCACAGGTACGACGTACGGTGATGACATGAAGAACTCGACCGTTACCCCAAGCGACATATTCGAGAACCCCGAGGCGTGGTTCGCCGGCTTCGGGATCAGCGTCACCGACGTGTCCTCCCGACGAGCCTGTCGTATCTGTGCCGGCGACGATCTCCACGACCGCATCGCCGCCTGATCGAGCGTTGAGAACCTCAGGCGGTTTGAGCCTCATCGTGGTGCTCTACCCTCGGAGCCGACGATGACGATCGAACCACAGGATCAGCGTGTCGACCCGGACGACTGGGACCTCGTCGTGCGCGACACCGACGGACCGCAACTCGTGGTGGCCGGCCCGGGCACGGGAAAGACCCAGTTCCTCGTCGAACGCGCCCGCCATCTCATCGCCGATCGCCAGGTCCCGGCGGCGGGGATCCTGGTGCTCACCTTCTCGCGACGGGCCGCCGGGGACCTCCGGTCGCGCATCGAGAACGCCACGCAGGGAACCTCGACCGGTGTGGCTGCCTCGACGTTCCACTCCTTCGCCTACCGGCTCCTCGAAACCTACGCCTCGGACGTACTCGGCTGGGAGGTCATGCCGTCGCTTCTCACCGGACCCGAACAGGTCGCGCTGGTGGCAGAACTGCTGACGTCGGAGCCGGAAGAGCACTGGCCGGTGGGGTTTCGCGGGATGCTCACCACCCATACCTTCGCCGATGAGGTCACCGACTTCATTCTCCGGAGCCAGGAGTCGTTGCTCGACGACGAGGCGCTCGCCGATCGGGTGGCCGCCCGCGCCGACTGGAGGGGCCTGTCGGATTTTCGTCGCCGCTACCTCGACGAACTGAAAGCCCGCCACCGAATCGACTACGGGACACTCCAGGCCCAGGCCGTGCGCGTCCTGGCCGACGACGATGTGCAGGCACGAATCGCAGAGCAATATCGCTACGTGTTGGTGGACGAGTACCAGGACACCACCGCCGCACAGGCGAGGTTTCTGGAGCTGCTCACCTCGCGCCATCGGAACATCACGGCGGCCGCCGATCCCTACCAGTCGGTCTACAGCTTCCGTGGCGCCGAGTTGACCAACGTGGCCGACTTCCCCAGCCAGTTCTCCGACGCCAGGGGGAATCCGGCTCGGCGCCTCGTGCTCAGTACCTCGTTCCGCGTGCCCGAGACCATTCTTCGAGCGGCCGAACGGATCACCTCGGGTGGTGACCTGCCGGGCGCCGCAGGACCGGTTCTGCCCGCACCTCACGAAGGCGTCGTTGAGGCCTTCGTGTTCAACCAACAGTCCGAGGAAGCGGAGTGGATCGCCACCGAAGCTCAGCGGCTTCACCTGTCCTCGGGAGTCGCGTACCGCGAGATCGCCGTCCTCATGCGGTCGAAGCGGCGTTTCCTCCCCGAGCTGTCACGGGCCCTGGAACGGCGTCGTATCCCCCATGACTCTCCCGACACCCGGCTCGTCGATCACCCGGCCGTCCGCCTGGTCTTCGACTGTGCGTTCGCCGCCGCTTTCGATGGCGTGGCCCCCGGCACAGGAACCGGAGTCGACACCGACCGCGCCGTCCGCCGGATGCTCCTCGGTGCAGCATTCGGCGTGCCCCTGGGACTCGAACGTGAGTTGCTGCGCGAGCGTCGGCGCACCGACCGGCCCTGGTCGGAGCTGCTCGCCGAGTCGATTCCCGAGACTCGGGCCCTCGCCGGCCTGCTGGCCGACCCGAACTGGGCCTGCGAGATCCCGGCAGTAGACGGCTTCTGGCATCTGTGGACCACCCTCCCGGAATTCGCGGTGATGGTCGCCAATCCGGCTCTTGGCGACTTCCGGCAGGCGTGGACCTCTCTCGCACAGGCGCTGACCAGACAGAAGGAACGCGACCCCGGTGTGACTCTCGTGGAGTATCTCAGGCTGGCCGACCTGGACGATTTCGAGGCAACCCCGCTTCTCTCGTATCGGGACTCCGACGAGGACCGGCTCACCCTCACGACGCTCCACCAGGCCAAAGGCCTTCAATTCGAGGTCGTCTTCCTGGCCGACGCCGTGGAGGGCGTGTTTCCCGACCTGCGCCGCAGCCGATCGCTTCTCCAACCCAGGTTGCTCTCTGCGCAACAATCCGACCGGCCCACCGAGGCGGCTCAGTTTCGACTTCAGGAGGAGATGCGCCTCGCCTACACCGCCATGACGAGGGCGTCCTCACGGGTGGTGTGGACCGCCACCAAAGCCGGTATCGACGAAATCGAGCGGAGGCCGAGCCGGTTTCTCCACGCCGTGGTCCCAACCGAGCGGATTTCGGGTCCTCCCGTCGACCTCGATCGCACTCCCCTCACCTACCTGGAGGCCGAGGCCTACCTCCGGCGGATCCTCACCGACCCCATGGCCGGTCAGGCGGCACGTCTGGCCGCTGTCAAGGTGCTGGCCGACCGGCCGAATCCGGGACTCAGACCCGCCTCTGAGTTTGCCGGGCTGCGCCTCAGGGGACGCGACGATGGCCTCATCGACGACGACCTCGCCCTGTCGCCGAGCCAAGCGACCTCCTACCACGAGTGTCCACGCCGCTACGCCTTCGAACGCCGGCTCGGGATCGGGCAGTCCTTCGGCCACTACGCCACGTTCGGCACTCTCATCCACGACGTCCTCGAGTATGCCGAGAAACGAGCCTTGAGCGAAGGGCGGGATCGCAGCACGCTCGACGATGCCCTGAGCCACCTCGACACGCTGTGGCCGGAGTTCGAGTTCGACGGAGGCGCGCGACGACAGGCGTGGAGGCGACGGGCAGAGACGCTGCTGGGCGACCTCTACGCGTCATGGATCCGGCCGGAGGCGCACGCCGTCTTCCTCGAACGGGACCTCGAGCTGGAGATCGACGGAATCCGATGGCGCGGCCGAGCCGACCGGATCGAAAGCCAGGCTGAAGGCAAGCTGCGGGTCGTCGACTACAAGACGTCGAAGACGGCTCCCCCGGCGGCCGATGCGGCCAGGTCGATCCAGCTGGCGTTCTACTTGGCAGCCGCCCAAGCCGATCCAGAGGTTGCCGAGAAGGGGGACCCCACCGAGGCGGAATTCTGGTATCCCCTGGCCAGCCGCAAGACGAAATGGATCGCCTTCGAACCGGCCCACCTCGAGGAGACGCTGGCCACGATGCGGGACATCGCCACGGGTATCAAACAGGAGGACTGGACACCACGGTTCGGCCACCACTGCAAGAGATGCGCAGTGCGCCTCGTGTGCCCGCTGTGGCCGGAGGGGCAGGAGGCATTCACCCGATGACGGACTTCGTACCCTCCGCCGAACAGCAGGCCGTGCTCGACCATCCCAACGCTCCCCTCCGCATCGCCGCGGGAGCCGGCACCGGCAAGACCACCACCCTTGCCCACCGGATCGGCGCGCTGATCTCACAGGGGTTCGAGCCGGAAGAACTCCTCGGCGTCACCTTCACCAACAAGGCGGCCGACGAGCTGGCCGAACGCATCCGCGACATCCTCGGCGACACCATCGATCCCGGCCGAGAGGTGAACGTTCATACCTACCACGGGTTTGCCTCCCAGATCCTTCAGGAATATGGGCCGCTCGTCGGAGTCGAGAGGCGAACCGGCATCATCACCCCCACCTTCAGCCGCCAACTGTTTCACGACTCGTTGGCCGGCGGCACCTACACCCAGCTCGACCTCACCTACCTCGGTGTGGTCGACCGCCCCGCCCGACTGGCCTCCGATCTCGGCGACAACCTACGAACCGTGGAGGAGCTCGCCGCCCTGGCACCCGAGACGCCGGACCCTCTCTGGGTGGCGCGCATGGAAGTGCTCGGGATCGTGGCTCGCTACGAAGCAGAGAAGGCCCGCCTCGGGGTGGTCGACTACAGCGACCTGATCGCCAAGGCGCATGAGATCGTCACGCGCTATCCCGAGGTCGCCACCCGCATCCGCCAACGGTATCGAGCGGTATTTCTCGATGAATACCAGGACACCAACCCAGCCCAGCGTGAACTCCTCCGAGCGGTGTTCGGCGACGGCTTCCCGGTGACCGCGGTGGGAGACGCCGACCAGACGATCTACGAGTGGAGAGGAGCCTCCCTCGACAACTTCGCTTCATTCCCCAGCCACTTCCTCGACGAATCCGGGCAGCCCGCCGCCACGCTGCCGCTCACCATCAACCGTCGCTCCGGCCACCACATCCTCGCCGTCGCCAACGCCATTCGAGCTCAGATCGGCGACGAGGAAGGGCGACCCCTGCAAGCGCTGCCATCTGCCGAGCCCGGATACGTGGCCACCAAGTGGATGGGAACCGCCATGGACGAGGCAGCCTTCCTCGCCGAAGAAATGCGGAGGCTGCATGACGAGGGAACGGCGTGGTCCGACATGGCCGTGCTGTTCCGCAAGAACAAGGACATCGAGGTGGTGCGGGCCACCCTCGAGGACTTCGCCATTCCCGTCGAAGTCGCCAACCTGGGCGGGCTCCTGGCGATCCCAGAAGTGAGCGATCTCCACGCCTGGCTACGGATCCTCAACGACCCGGAAAACGCCCCTGCGACCCTCCGCGTGCTCATGGGAAGTCGATACCGGCTTGGACTGGCCGACGTCAAGCCCCTCTCAGACTGGGCGAGGCCGGCCCGCGACGAACGAGGCGACCCAGCGGTCCCCGGTCGCAGCCTGGTCGAGGCCATTGATCGCCTCGACGCCATTCCCGCCGTCGCCACACTCAGCGACCAGGCCCGGGAGGCGCTCGACGACTTCCAACGGACGTACCGCCGGCTCCTCTCCGACGCGCAGGGGGTGAACCTGGTCGAACTCGTCCGGCGGATCCTCTCCGCGACCGGAGCCTGGCAGGAGGTCGAGGCGATGGAACCATCGGGCCGTTTGTCAGCCCGCCTCAACCTCTACCGCTTCCTCGACCTCGCCGAGCAATGGAGTCCCCTCGAAGGGCGACCGTCCCTCCCGGCGTTTCTGGCCTATTTGAGTCTGATGCAGGACGACCAGACAGAAGAGCTCGACACCGCTCGCCTGTCAGGAGAGAACGCCGTTGCGCTCCTCACCGTTCACCGCGCCAAGGGCCTCGAGTGGGACGTCGTGTTCATCCCGGCCATCTATCAGGGAAACTTCCCGGCGAGTTCGCGCGCCCACGACGACCCGTTCAAACACCCTCAGATGCTCCCCTACGAGCTACGACTCGATCACCACACTCTCCCACCCATCCACGCCGAGATGACCGATAAGGAACGCACCGCCCTCCTCAAGGAACGCCACGACCGTCAGGAATGGCGCATCGCCTACGTGGCCGCCACCCGGGCCCGCCGGCGCCTCTACCTGACCGGCGCCTCCTGGTTTGGTCATCCCGAGCCGCGCAAGACCGTGGCCACACCCGGTCCACTCTTCGACCTGGCCGAGCAGCAGCCCCTCTCCCAGGACCTCGGGCACGACGACCCGCCGGAGCGGCCCGACACGCTCCGCCTCGAGCCAACCACAGGGGCTCCCGATCCGACCTTCGGCGATCTCGGCTGGGACGGCGCTCTGCGGGCGGCCCTCGACGCCTCCGACTGGCCGGCCCATAAGGCAACCGAGCTGGGAACCCGCCGTGCCTACGATGGCCTCGTGGAGGAATACCAGGACATGCTGTTCACGCTGCCCCCTCCCCAGGCCGGGGCGGGCGAGGACCTACCTCTCACCACCTCGGTCACAGGTCTGGTCACCTACGCAAGCTGCCCCAAGCGCTTCTACTGGACAGAGGTCGATCGACTCCCCCGCCGCCCGTCGGGCGCTGCGCAGCGCGGGGTCGAAGTCCACCGACGGATCGAACTCCACAACCGTGGCAACATCCCGATCGACGAGGCCCTCAACGACCTCTACGACCTCACGGGAGCCGATGCCTCGCTCGGCCACGGCGGGCCCGGACCGTACGAGGTCTTCGCCGGTTCCCGTTTCGCCAACGAGCAGCCACTTCACACCGAAGCGCCTTTCGACCTCCGCCTGGGTGAAGCCGGCATACGCGGGCGGGTGGACGCCATCTATGGGACAGGGCACGGATGGGAGATCGTCGACTTCAAGTCCGGACGCCCCAACTCGAATCCCAGCAACAGAACCCAGCTTCAGGCCTACGCGCTCGCTGCCCGTCACGGAGCGTTCGGCGCTCCACAGACGGAGCTCGTTGTGACCTTCGCGTACCTGGGCGGAGGAAACCTGACCGAGATCTCGGAATCCGTGGACGCCGCCTGGATGGACGAAGCCGAGACCGACCTCGTCACCCTGATCGAGTCGATCGCCTCCGACGCCTATGACCCACGTCCGTCCGCCGCCTGCAAGTCATGCGACTTCGCACGTTTCTGCGAAGCCGGCACTGCCTGGCTGTCACAAAACCCACCGGGCTCAGCGAGCGTCAGACGAACCGACCATCCTCGGTCTGCAGAATGATGGTCACCGGCCCATCGTTGTGAATCTCCACCTCCATCATCGCCCCAAACCGCCCGGTGGACGCGGCGATGCCGAGAGATCCAAGGCGTTCCACCAACACCCCCACCAAGGGCTCCGCCACCTCCGGTGCCGCCGCATCGGTGAATGACGGGCGGCGACCGCGGCGCGCATCGCCGTAGAGCGTGAACTGACTCACCACCAGGATTTCGCCTCCGAGGTCGGCAACGCTCAGGTTCATCTTGCCGTCCGCGTCGCGAAAGATGCGAAGGCCGGCCAGTTTGTCGGCCATTGCCACCGCGTCGGCCGCCCCGTCGCCGTCCGTGACGCCGACCAGGACGAGCAGCCCTCGCCCGATCTCCCCAACCGTTTCGCCGCCCACCGAAACCGAGGACTTCGACACGCGCTGCACCACTGCCTTCATTCCGCTCAATGTAGCCGCCCGTCGCCGGTGCACTGGCCCTACCATCGCCACATGCAACGCTGCGCCTGGGTGCCCCTCGATCATCCCGCCTACGTCGCCTATCACGACGAGGAATGGGGGGTGCCGGTCACGGACGACCGTACGCTGTTCGAGTTCCTCACGCTCGAAGGAGCCCAAGCCGGTCTGAGCTGGAGAACCATTCTCGAGAAACGTCGCGGCTACCGAGCAGCCTTCGCCGACTTCGACCCGGAGGCAGTCTCTCGCTACACACGGGCCGACCAGAAGCGCCTGGCCGCCGACCCTTCGATCGTTCGAAACCGAGCCAAGATCGCCTCCACGGTCAGCAACGCAGCCGCCTTCCTGGCGGTGCAGGACGAACATGGCAGCTTCTCCGCATATCTCTGGAGCTTCACCGACGGTCGGGTGCTCCAGCCCGCCCGCCAGACGAGCGCCGACGTCCCCTCGGAGACCGAACTGTCCCGGCACCTGTCGAAAGAATTGAAGCAACGAGGCTTCCGCTTTGTGGGACCGACCATCATCTATGCCTACCTCCAGGCAACAGGGGTCGTCAACGATCACACGGTCGACTGTTTTCGCTACGCCTCGTTGGCCGAGCAAGACTGAGCGAGAACCCATAGAATCGAATCATGGTCGCCCTGCCCAGCATCGAATCCCACATCCCAGCCGAGCCGCCATGGCCCGGAGAGAAGGGCCGGGCGACGGTACTCCTGGTCGACGCATCCAGTCGCCTCGAATTCCGGCTCATCCAGAACTGGGCGCGACGCGCTGCCGACGGCGCCTACGAGCTCATTCGTATTCCTGCCTCGCGTCGTCGGCGGAGGAGCAATCGGATAAGCCCGCGCCTCGAGGCACGTCTCAGCCGCCGGGACGATCCGCTCGTCGTGCCCGTCCGCGTCGTGTGGTCCGCTGCCGAACGTGGAGGGACCCGCACCGTGAGACTGGTCGACCTGGCCAAGATGGGCGACCCGCGTGACCCCGACCCGCTCCGCGAATACGCCATTCTCGCCTCCGCTCCCGACCGGGTGACCATCGTCCACGGCGAGCCGGCCGGAGCACGGGCACTGCAGGGGGCCTGGCGCCATGGCGAAGACGGCGACGCCCTCGGCGACTTCGTCGCCCGCCGAGCATGGCTGGCCCTGGAACGAGCAGAACGCCACCTTCGGGGCAACCGATACAAGGTCCCCAAATTCCTCCACGAAGAAATACTCCGTCGACCAACCTTCAAGGACGGAGTCGCCCGCCTGGCAGACGCCGAAGGACGAACCTACGAATCGGTCCACCGGCAGGCCAGTCGGAATCTGCGGGAGATCGCCGCCTCACACAGTCCCCTCGTCATCGACCTCGTGGCCGGCATGATCCACTGGCTCTACCGGCAGGGGTACGGCTCACTCAACTACGACGCCCAACGACTCCACGAGCTGTATCAGCTCTCCGAGGATCATCCGCTGGTCTTCCTCCCCTCCCACAAATCACAGCTCGACCGCCTCGTCCTCCAGTACATGCTGTGGGAAAACGACCTGCCTTCCAACCACACCGCGGGTGGCATCAACCTCAACTTCTTCCCACTCGGCCCGCTCCTTCGGCGCACCGGGGTGTTCTTCATCCGAAGATCGTTCAAGGGAAAGCCGGTGTACAAGTTCGCCCTCCAGTCCTACCTCGACTACCTGCTCGAACGACATTTTCCGCTCGAGTGGTACCTCGAAGGCGGACGGTCCCGATCCGGGAAGGTTCTTCCGCCCAAATTCGGCATGCTCACCTACGTCGTGGAGTCCTTCCGGCGAGGCTCCGCCGACGACGTGATCCTGATTCCCATCGCCATTGCCTACGACCAGATCCAAGACGTCGGGGACTACGCCCGAGAACAGCGGGGGGAGGCCAAGGAGAGCGAAAGCCTGACGTGGCTCTACAAGGCGGTGCGTAATCTGCGACAGCGCTACGGCAACGTCCACATCCGCTTTGGCGAGCCGGTCTCGATGGCGAAGGAGCTGGCCGGTGCCGGCGACGACGAGCACAACCTCTCGGTGAGCAAACTCGCCTTCGAGGTGATGGTTCGTATCAACCGCGCCATGCCGATCACACCCACCGCCGTCGTCACCCTCGCCCTCCTCGGCAACCATCGCCAGGCAACAACGGTGGACGAGATCGTCGAGGTGCTCACCGATCTCGGCACCTACGTCCTCCGCCGGCATCTGCCCATCACCGAGCGAATCCACCTCGACGGAGGACACTCCCAGGTTCAGGAGGTCCTCGATCGACTCGTAGAACACGACATCGTCACCCGCTACGACGGGGGATCTGAGGTCGTCTACCGGGTCGGCGACGACCAATACCTGGCCGCCGCCTACTACCGCAACACCATCGTGCACTACTTCGTCGCGGGATCGATCGCCGAGCTGGCGCTCGCCAAAGTCGCCCGCACACCGGGAGACCCCATGGAGGTCTTCTGGAACGAGGTGATGGGGTTGCGAGACCTCCTGAAGTTCGAGTTCTTCTTCCCCGGGAAAGAAGAGTTTCGGATCGAGGTCGGCCAGGAACTCACCCAACGGTTCCCGGGGTGGGAAGAGTTGGTGAGCCAGGGAACCGATGGTGTCTGCCACCTGCTCGCCGAGCTGAAGCCGATTCACAGCGGGTGGGCGATCCGACCCTTCCTGGAGGCCTATTTCGTGGCTGCGGAGACCCTGACCCTGTTCCCAGCCGCCGACGACCTCGACGAGAAAGCCTTCCTCTCCAGGGCGCTCGAACTCGGCACCCAATACCGCCTCCAAGAGAGGATCGAGGCCGAAGAGGCCGTCTCGCAGGTGTTGTTCAAGTCGGCATTGCGGCTCGCTGAGAACCGCGGGCTCCTGACCACCGACGAGCGAGGCGACGTGGACGAGCGACGAGCCGAATTCGCCGCTGAGATCGGAGAGGTGTTGGAACGGATCGATTTCGTCGAGGTCAGGGACTGAGGGTGGTCCACGAACCGTAGTGGTGGATGGACACTCCCCCGAACCCCGTGGACGCCCCAAGGGCTGCAGCGGTGGCGACCAGGGCCGCCTCCATGGCTCCTTCACCCTCTTCGGCGAAAGTCGTCTTGTCGAGGCCCGTCTGTCCGGTCTCGACCCCTACGACCGCCGACTTGCCCTTCGAAGCCGCCAACGCCACCTCGCCAGAGGCATGCTCGATGATCCCGTCGGCGCCATCCGCATGATCGCGGTATGCCATCACCACGATTCCGTCGACACGATCGAGAACCGCCCCGACCAGAGGCTCACCATTCCGGTCGTACGCCGCATCGTCGAACCAAAACGGAACGGCCGCCACGAATGGCAATGAACCGGTGAGTGCCCGAGCCCGATCCAAGCCCCGCAGGTACTTGTCGATGAGACGGGACTGGCTGCGACTGCTCGCCCAATCCGAATGGAGATAGGGCTCCACGTCGACGATCACGCCGTCGAACCCACCGTGGTCGACGACTTCCGCGACCCAACGGTACATGGGGGCGGGCTTCTTGGCCCAGACCGGATCACCGGCCATGGCGTAGACCTGGAGCCCTTCATCGTGCGCATCGAGCAGAAACGACGCATGGGCAGTATCCGAGGAAAACCCGGGCGGGGCATGGAGGTAGATGGTGTTCACCCCTTTTGCAACGGCGAAGTCCACCACCGCTGCTTCCGGGGCGCCCCACACCCACATGGCCCGATCACCCTCGGTGACGGCGCCGGCTACAGGCCCCAGCGCCCCCAACACGAGAGAGATGACCACGACTGCGACCGATCTACCTCGAATACTGACCATGATTGTCTCCCACGGGGTGACTCTACCCGGGAGCAGGATAGCATCGAGGGTGGTTGTTTTACCACTCAGCGTGACTAGTTTTCGAGCGAACCGACCTGGTTCGCGGTTGGTTCCGCTCAGCAGAACCACGGCTCGGTGAGCCGTGGCCTCCCTTCGAGAGCCCCGGAGGGGATGGCCAGATCTCGAAACGGTCGCCCGGCCGCCTCGAGAACGAGCGTCCATAGCTGCTGGATGACCTCGCCGGCCGGCGAGTCGATTGCGTTCTCGACGGTGCGGCTCATGGCGAGCTGGAGTTCGTCGAGGCGGGGATCACGCGCCACCCACGGGTAACTGAGGGCGCCGGCGTCGTACGGGCCCAGCACTCCCTCCAAGGCCGGGTGTCCCACGAGGAGCGAACCGCGCGGCACGAGCAATCGAATGGCGGTCTGGATCGGGTCGACGCTTCCGAACAGATCGTGGAGAGCCAGGAAATCGAACAGGTCGACCATGTCCTGCAGGGTCGTCCACGGAGTGAAGGGGAGCCAGGTTGGTCGAAGCTCGATACCGGCGGCGCGGACCAGCTCCGTTGCCGTTGCCATCTCCCCAACCGAATGCCCTTTGTCGAGAATGTGGAGGATCTCGTCGTTGGTCGATTCGAACGCCGACACGATGAACACCGTCCCCCATGAGGCGAGGTCCGGGAGAAGGTTGCGGTGCTTCAGGAGATGCTCCACCTTGATGGTGAGATCGAATGTGAGATCGGGATGCCGCCCGTGGAGCGCACTCAAAACCCGACGGGCATGGTGCGGCCCGTTCAGAAAATCGGGATCGCCAAGAGTGACGTGGCGCGCCCCGGCCGCCACGAGCTGATCGACGTCGGCTACCACCGTCTCGACATCGACGGTCCGGTACGTGCCGTCGTAGATGGCCGGGATGGGGCAGTGTCGGCAGCGATGGCGGCAACCATGGCTGGCCTCGACATACCCCGCCAGCCGATGCTCTTCGCCCATCGAGAGGTGGGCGTATTGGTCGAGGAGAGGAAGGGTCTGCCGGGCGGGCACGGTGAAAGTCGTCTTGCCGACCTCGACCGACTCCAACTCGCCGCCCCCGGCCGAAACCCAGCCCACGAGCTCTTCTTCGTACTCGCCGGCGATCACAGCATCAGCGAGGCGGTCGACCGTGGGATCGCCCGACATGGCGGCATAGAGCCCATAGAAGGCGATGGGCAGTGTCGGTCTCGCCTCTCGGATCGCCCGGGCGGCGGTCACTCCCAGCCGCATCGCCGTGTGCATGGGCACGGAGATCGCTACTACGTCCACCCCGTCGAGGAGTCCCGGCGTCAAGCGCTCGACCGCCAGATCCAACGTCGCCACCTCATGCCCGGCCGCGATCAACGCTCCAGCCGGCGAGGCGACATGCAGTGGCTGATGCCCGAGTTCGTAGGTCGAGACGAGAAGAGCGCGCATCATGCCATCGTAGGTCATCGGCGAACCGGTGAATCCGGGCACCGTCCACGCCGCGGCAGCGCTCCGTACACATGAAATCCGCCACTCGGGCGATCAGATGCAGGAGGCCGGTCCGACGTTGGGTGGGCATTGCGATGGTCGCGCTGCCCACACTCGCGTTCAGCCCGTGTTGTGCTCGACGAGGACTCCGCCGACCTCGGCCATATCCATCATCACTGTCCATCCGGGTACTGCAGCCAACGCGGCACGTTGGTCGGCCCTCAATCGATCCTCGACCCACCAGGTATGGAGTACCTCGACCCATAGTTCGAGATCGAATCCGTCCGCGCACCGGGTGCCCTCCACCCAGGGATGACCCACCGCCGATACATGCTCGGAAAGGTGGGACAACCCGACTTCCCAGAGATGATCGAGCGCGTTCGCCGTGTGAGTCACCGTGTATCCCCTCGTTGCTGTGTGTCCACTTTGCCCCACGCCTCTGAAGACCTGCTGAACGGGTCGCAGGAACCGAAGTGGCCCGGCCGACGTCGCAAATCCATGGGACGTACCTCCATAGCCTGCCTGTTGACCGCCGTGCTGACGGTTTCGTGCGCACCCGGCGCCGATCGGTCCCCGGTTTCGGCCACGACGTTGGCCCCGCCGCCCCCAGGTTCATCGGTCCCCGCCTCGCCTAGTCCTACGCCCAGTAGTCCGCCCAGTCTTGCGCCCAGTAGTCCGCCCAGCCTCCTGGCCTTCGAGGAAGCACAACGGACGTGGCGGGAGGTGCGAAAGCCCGACTACGTGTTCATCGTGAACAGGGGATGCGCCGAATGCGACCAGACCCTGGTCGGATCCTTCCGAATCACCGTCAGGCAGAACACAGTGGCGTTGGTGGAACGCATGCCCATGCAGGAGCCGATCGTCCTCGAGAGCGCCCCGACCATCGACACGCTTCTCGATGACATCGCTGCCCATCTTGCGGAGAACCCTCAGGCGACCGCCGAGTTCGACCCCTTGCTCGGTATCCCCGTCCAGGCAGAATTGGGCGACGAGGACTCCATCGTGGTCGAGTTCTTCGACTTCGACCTGGGCCACCCGACCGATTGACGGTCCTCGGTTCGGACGGCTTCCTCGGATCTATCATGGGTCTATGGCGGACCTGAACCGGTTTGAGTCCATCGCAGAGCGTCGAATGCGCGCGGCAGCCGAGCGAGGCGAGTTCGACGACCTGCCAGGCCAAGGTCAGCCGATCGAGGGACTGGATCGGCCCTACGATCCGGCATGGTGGACCAAGCGCCTCATCCAGCGCGAGCGACTCGCCGAAACCCAACGCGCCCGTCTCGCCGAGGTCGACCGTCAACTTGCCTATGTCTGGCCGCTTCGATCGGTGACCGAGGTGCGGGAGCGAGTCGCCGACCTGAACGATCAGATCGTGGACCTCGGGGGGAAACCCTTCGACCCCGAGGAGATCGTCACGATGTGGCGTCGCTTCGGGATCTATCGGCGAAGGTGAACCCGTGATGCGGAGACGTCATTCGCATTCGTCGAACTCACCCGGAGGAAACACGGCGAAGCGAACGACAATCGACTTCGAGGACGGCCACAAGCGAGTGCGGTGCTACCTGGATGGAGTCCTCGTGGCAGACACCATCCGCCCCCGTCTGGTGTGGGAAGTGCCGTCCTACCCCACCTACTACTTTCCCGAGAGTGACGTGACACCGGGGATGCTCGAACCGTCGGACACGAGGGAGAAATCCCCAGGCCGCGGCGAGGCACACTTCTTTGGCCTGAAGGGAGCGAACCGGTTGGTGGCGGACGCCGCCTACACCTATCCGGACAGCCCGACCACTGCCCTGCGTGGCTACGTCGCTTTCGTGTGGTCGAAGCTCGGTCAGTGGTTCGAGGAAGACGAGCAGGTCCATGTGCACGCCCGAGACCCCTACACGCGGGTCGACATTTTGCCGAGTTCGCGTCACGTCCACGTCGAGATCGCCGGTCACACGGTCGCGGACTCGCATCATCCTCGCCTCCTGTTCGAGACGGGAGTCCCCACTCGCTACTACCTGGCAAAAGCCGATCTGGCCATGGAGAAGTTGACGCCCACCGCACACACGACCTCCTGCCCCTACAAAGGCACAGCCGAGTACTGGTCGGTCGATCTCGAGGGAGTCGTCTTCGAGAACGTCGCCTGGAGCTACCGCCACCCGGCGGCCGAATCGGAACGCATCGCCGGGCTCATCGCCTTCTCCAACGAGAAGGTCGAGATCTACGTCGATGGCGTCCTGGAATCCGTGGCGGGTGCTGACCCCGTCTGAGCGCGGCGTTTCTGTCCGATCCGAGCGGTACCCTGCGTTCCGTGAGTGATCCCAGCTTTGCACCCCGCTCCCTCGGACGCGGCGTCGTCGTTCGAACGATCGTCCAGATTCCCTCCCCGTGGGCAGACGCGCCACGGGTGACGATCGACGAGGCCGCCTTGCGCGCTCCCCGAGAGGCGGTCGACGCCCTCCACACCGCCTGGCAGACTCGCACCCCTGTGGTCGTCGTGCTCGAGGTCGACGCCAACGATCTTCGCCAACCGGAGACAGAGAAGCGCGAGCCGTACCTCCTCACGGCCGATTTCGAGTTCCGGCGAGAACGTCTGCACTTCCTGGTCTGGGCCAACAACTACGACCTCCGCTCCGGAACCGCGGTCTGGTGGCATTCCGAGAACGCCGTCAGACTCGGGGCGAAGGCAGGCGGCGACGCGGACGTCGTGCTTCCGGACGGACGTGCCGCCTGGTGCGACGGCGGACCCCGAGGGCCGGTGGACGTGTCCCAAGCCATCGTGCATCGAGAGACGATCGAACGCGACCTCCTGCATACCTCACCGGCAGGACTGTCCAGACACGCTGACATCGCGGAACTCGCCGACGACCAGGCCGAAGCGGTACTGCATCCGGGCGGGCCGGCACGGATCATCGCCCCGGCCGGATCCGGAAAGACCAGGACCCTCACCGCTCGTCTCACGCACCTGCTCCGAGACCGGTGGATCGAGCCGGCCATCGTGACGGCGGTTGCCTACAACGCTCGGGCAGCCCAAGAGATGCGCAGCCGAACGGCCGGTCTCGAAGCCAACGTCCGCACCATCCATTCGCTTGCCTACGCCATCGTTCGCTCGGGAAACGGGGATCTCCAAGTGGTCGACGAGCGAACCCAACGGTCCATTCTCAATCCTCTCATCCCGAGTCAGCCTCGCCAGAACCGCGACCAGACCGCCCCCTATCTGGAAGCACTCGCCACGGTTCGCATCGGCCTGATCCGGCCCGAGATCGTTGCCGAGATGCGCGACGACATCCCCGACTTCCCAAGCGTTTTCGACAGGTACCGACAGGGTCTCGAACAGCGGAACGCCATCGATTTCGATGAACAGATCTACCAGGCGATTCGCATGCTGCTCATCGACCCCGCTCTGCGGCGACGAGTGCAGGGCACCGCCCGCCATCTCCTCGTCGACGAGTTCCAGGATCTCACCCCGGCGTTTCTGCTGTTGCTTCGTCTGGTGGCCGCTCCGGCGTATCAGGTTTTCGGAGTTGGTGACGATGACCAGGTCATCTACGGGTACACGGGTGCGACACCGGAGTTCCTCATCGATTTCGACCGCCTCTTCCCCGGCGCGGGACACTACGCCCTCGAGACCAACTACCGCTGTCCCGAACCAGTCGTGGCCGCCGCCGCCAACCTCCTCACGCACAACCAGCGCCGGATTCCCAAGGCAATCAAAGCTGAACCCTCGAAGAAGGGCTCCCTCCTGGTCGAACGGCTCGCCGAAGGGGCCATGGCGCTGCGAGCGGGAGAACTCATCACCGCCTGGTTCGCCGAGGGGGTGGCCCTGAAAGAAATCGCCGTCCTCAGTCGTGTCAACCACGCCCTGCTTCCCACCCAAGCAGTCCTCGAGTCGCTCGGTGTCGCCCACAGCTCACCGGTGGGACCCGAGTTCCTTCGCCGGACCGCAGTACGGGCCTTCCGGGCCTACCTTCGCATTGGTCTCGCCCCCGACCTGATATCACGCGCCGATCTCCAAGAGGTCGTTGGTCGACCCGCCCGTCGGATCTCCCGGGCCGCCAACCCGATCTTTGCCAGAAGGCCGCGGTGGACGATCGATCAATTGCAGGCCGCCTCCGCCTCTTTCAGCGCCGGCAGCCAGGACCGATTCGAAGGATTCATCGCCGACCTCGAGTCCGTCGTGGAGGCGGCCTCCTCAGGTGACGCCGCCACCGTGCTCCGCACCGTACGCAGTGAGGTCGGTCTCGACCGGGCGGCTGCGCTCCTCGACGGATCCCGCTCCGCAGCCGATCGGTCCGGCCACACCGACGATCTCGACGCCCTCGCCCAACTCTGTGCACTCCACCCCAACGCCGCCAGTTTCGAAACCTGGCTCGAGGGTCTGCTGGCGCGCCCGGCCAGCCCGAACGGGGTGACCCTGTCGACCATCCACAAGGTGAAAGGAATGGAGTGGCCCAAGGTCATCGTGGCGCCGGTCCGGCAGGGACAGATGCCACACCGGCTGGCCGACGACCTCGAAGAGGAACGGCGTGTCTTTCATGTTGCCATCACCCGAGGCATCGACGAGGCAGTGGTCTTGGGGGACGCCGCGCACCCCTCCCGTTTCCTGGACGAGCTCTTCGAGCCGCCCGCCCCACCTCGCCCGCAGCCCGCCCGACAGCCCACCCAGAAACAGGGGCCGCTGCCCAAGGTCGGTCAGCGTCTCCTCTGGAGCGGCCACCGGGGCACCATCTCCAAGATCGTCGACGACGGCGTCCTCGTCGACGTGGGCGGCACCTCCCTACGAGTTCCGTGGAATGAACAGGTGACCGTGAACGGCGTGAGCGGACCCCTGCGCCGCCCCACCGAGGCCGAGCCCGAACCAGACCACGAGATCGTCAAGGCGCTCAAAGCATGGCGGAAGGAGCAGGCGGTGACGCAGAACGTCCCGGCCTACATCGTCCTGTCGGACAAACACCTGCGCGCCATCGCGGCGAGAGCGCCCGAATCGCTGGAACAATTGGCCGAATGTCCCGGCATCGGGCCCACCAAACTCGAGGCCTACGGCGAGGCCATCCTGGAAGTGCTGGACCCTGGCAGCGCATCCCCCGGCCCCGCGCCCGGTCGCTAGGGAGTGGGTTCCTGCCCCACCTGCGCAGGTGCCCCCAGAGTCTCCAACCTCTCCACCGCGTGTTCGAAGAACGTCCGAATCGCCGAGTCGGCGACCCGGTGGAGGGCCACCAGATCGATGACGCCACCGAGCAATCCTCCTGGCGGTGTGTAGCGGCCGACGAAGGTGAGCTGGGTCGTCGTGCGGCTGAGCGGATACGCCTCGAACTCGCCGTCGAAGCGAGGGAACCAATCGCGATGATCGACGGCACACCAACACACCTGGCGGGTCATCGCCGTCATGCCTCGTTCGACTTCTTCGAACTCCCCGAACTGGACATCCACGTCGTCGGCGACGGTGATCGTCCCGACGCTGGCGTCCAACCGAGCCACGACCTCGTTGACTCCCATCAGGGAAACGAGCGCCGATGGCTCGAGGATGAGGCCGGGTTCGTCGCGTAGGACACGCCGCACCGAATCGTAAGGTGCGTTGACTTGTTCGAACATGAACACATTGCGTTGCACGAGACCTCCTCGTCTCGGCCCCATGCAACCACCCCCCGATTCGACGTCCCAGGGTCCAAGAGCCTTTCTTCGATGATCGTTAGGCTCGGTTCGATGTGGGAACAGGCGAGACATCTCATTCAGTCCGCGCAGCGACCCGTTTCGTTTTCGGGGGCGGGCCTCAGCGAGGAATCGGGGATCCCGACGTTCCGAGAGGCGGGCGGGATGTGGGCTCGGTTCGACCCGACGGTCTACGCATCCCAGGCGGGTTTCGGGAAGGACCCGGGCCGGGTCATCGATTGGTACAGCGATCGACGAAGGGCGGTCGCTCGAGCGCGACCCAACCCCGCGCACGTTGCTCTGGCGCGACATCCGACGATGATCCACATCACCCAGAACATCGACACCCTCCTGGAACTCGCCGGCGCAGATCGGGTCATTCACCTCCACGGCATCATCGACCGCGACCGCTGCAACGCCGGGTGCGGCCACGGTGAAACGATCGACCTGGCCAATCCGCCCGTGTTGCGACTGTGCCCTGTGTGCGCGGCGCCGATGCGCCCCGACGTCGTGTGGTTCGGAGAGTCGCTGCCGGCGGACCAGTGGCAGGAAGCCGAGCAGGCCGTGAACGAAGCGGATCTCCTGCTGGTGGCCGGGACGAGCGCTCAGGTCTGGCCGGCCGCAGGGCTGATCGAGTCGGCGGTGGCCGGCGCCACACCGCTCATCGTCGTCAACACCGAGCCCAACGCGGCGAGCAGTGTCGCCCAGATCGAGATTCTCGGCAAGGCAGGCACGATCATCCCCTCGCTCCTGGATGGGCGCTGAGCCGACACGGGTGGTCTTCAGCGGGGCAAGGACTCGGGATTGCCCGACTCCATCGCGTCGAGAAAGCGACCGACGACCGTCGGCGTGACCACGCCGCGCGGATCGACGCCCTCCAGCACGAGGAGGCGCCAGTCATCGACAACCAATCCCTGCAATGCCTCCCCCAGCGTGGTCCCCACCTGAACCGTCTCGCCGGGCCGGAGGTCATGCATCACCTCACGCACCCGGGTGCTCGCCCACAGCGCGGTTGGGATCCTTTCCAAGACGGCCGACTCGACCACCCCCAAAGGAGCACCCCACGGATCGAGCACCGGGACCCAGACGCCCATCCCGGGAGTGAGCGAGGTGAGCGTCGAGGCCGGCGAGACATACCCGGAGGACGGCGCCATGACCGAGTCGATCGGGGTGTCTCGGAGCCGTGGATCGAGGAGAGCTGATCCACCGGCCGCCGAGGCAGAACCGTAGAGAAACCACCCGATCATGGCCAGCCACAATCCGTCCAGCCCGATCCAGTACATGGCGGCGAAGCCGAGCACGATCATCCCGGCTGCGATTCCTCTCCCCACCGAGGCGGCCAGTCGAGTGGCCTTGACACGGCTCCCCGATCGTTTCCAGGCGAGCGCCCTCAGAACTCGACCTCCGTCGAGGGGGAAACCTGGCAGGAGATTGAAGATCGCCAGAGCGATGTTGACCGACCCGAGCCAACCCACCGCCTCCCTGGCCAACCGCCACTCGTCAGGCAACAGCCACGCCACCCCCAGGACGACTCCCCCGATCAGGGCCGACGACAGCGGCCCGGCGATCGTGACGGCCAGTTCGTCGCGCGGATTGGCCGCTTCGTGTTCAAGTTCAGAAACCCCACCAAAGATGAACAGACGGACTTGTCGCACCGGGATGCCTCGCCGAATCGCCACCAGAGAGTGACTCAACTCGTGGCCGATCACGCTGCCGAAGAACCCGACCGAGCTGAGCGAGGCTGCGATCCACACAGCGGCACCGGACGAGTTCTGGGAGAAGCTGGAGGCCAGCGCGGCAGCCACCAACACGGCGATGAAGAACCACGACGTGTCGAGCACGATCGGAATCCCGAATATTCGGCCGATGGAGATCCCTTTACGCATACCGCCCTCTCGTCCGTGTGCCGCGGCGCCTCAGGGAGAGCGCAAGGCGCCCTGTCGCGCCGCGCCGGCGCCACCCGGCCGAGGATAGGCTGCTCACAGGTCCACCGGGAGCGCTACCTGATGCTCGACACGAACCTCAGAACTCCCACTTTCCACGGCCACGACAGGGACAATGATGCGGAGCCTCTCCACGAGGCAGATCGATTCGAGGTCAGCCTCGCAGTACACCAGTGAGATGTCCCCCACGATCGAGCCACTGCCGAGCACTTCGAGATCCACGGTCATCGGGAACTCTGGTTCGAGCACGGTGCCCCTCTCGCCGTCGGGAATCGCCACGCCATCGCCACTCCACGTGAACGTCGACGGGGCCAACGGGTTGACCTTGTATCCAGCCGGAAGCCGCACATCGAGCACCAGGTTCGCCGGCCCTCTCGACAGCTGTTGGGGCTCCAACTGGCGCAAGACGCCCGAGAAGTCGGCCGAGTCGACGGCCGGTTCGACTGCCTCGACGCCGGTGATCACCCAAGTCGACGTGGCGCCGGTGACGGAATCCACAACTCGGATGGAATGGTTGTTGGTGTCCGCCACAAACAGGCGGCCGTCGTCGGCGACGTCGATCCCACCCGGCTCCGAAAACAACGCCGTGGCGCCGTCGCTCCAGCCGGGAAGGGAGCCGGCCAAGGTCGCCACCTTCGCGGACTCGAGGTCGATCGTGCGGATTCGAGAGTTATACGTGTCGGCGACGTACGCTGTCTCGCCGCTCACCGCGATCCCGAGTGGGTGCTGAAACCGCGCCTCGGCGCCCGTTCCGTCGGCAGCTCCGAAATCGAAGAGGTTGCGGTCGGTGCCTGCCAGCAGCTCCACCGTGCCGCTCTCCAGATCCGCGTACCGGATCGAACTGCTCTCGGAGTCGGCAAAGAGGAGTCGGGAGCCGGCCAGGGCCATTCCCGACGGCTGCGCCAACTCGGCTTCCGGCCACGGCCCGCCCTGCACGCTCTCGCCACCGCTGCCCACTACCGGTCCGATCGTCCCCGCCGCCGGATCGAGGCGCCACAGCTGATGGCTCCCGGCCATCGCCACCCACACCTCCGGACCCTCCCGCAGCAGATCCCACGGGGAGAACAGCGAGGTCTCCAATGCCTCGCCGCCGCTGATGGGATAGGTGCCCTGGCGGCCGGTTCCCGCCACGGTCGAGACGACGTCGGTTGCGAGGTCCACGGCTCGAATGGCGTGGTTCCCTGTGTCGGCCACCAGCAGCACGGATCCGTCCTCGATCAGGGCCATCCCTTGCGGTGACGAGAACGAGCCAGGCAGCCCGTCGACGAACCCCGCCACCCCCGAGCCGTAGACGGCGAGCGCCTCAGCCGTTTCCAGGTCGGCCACCACGATCCGATGGTGGTTCGTATCAGCCACGAAGAGCCGGCCCCCCTCGTCGTCGACCAGGACCTTCCCGGGAAACGAGAGCACCGTGTCGGGAAGGCCCTCAGCCTCCAGACGAAAATCGATCGGAGTGGTGTCCACCCGACCCTGCGCATCGAACTCGTCGATCAGCGAGGCGATGACCGGCTGGAAAACGGGGTACACACCCTCGCCCGCATGGCCCCCCACGATATTGCCTGCCGGGTCGATCAGCACGAGCGTCGGCCAGGCCTGGGCACCCCACAGATTCCACGTTGCGAATTCGGCGTCGTTGACCACTGGGTGTTCGATTCCGTATCGCAAGATCACCTGTCGGATGGACTCTGTCTCGCCTTCGGCGGCGAACTTCGCCGAATGCACGCCGATCACGACGAGCGAGTCGGCGAACTCCTCTTCGAGCGCCTTCAGGTCAGGAATGATGTGCTGACAGTTGATACATCCATAGGTCCAGAAATCCAGGAGGACAGCCTTGCCTCGCAACTCCGCCAGCGTGAGCGGCCGCTCCGTATTCAACCATTCCAAGCCATCCGGGAACTCGGGGGCAGGCGTGTCTCCGGCAAAGGAGTCGGGTTCGGCCGAGCCGGCCGTGGCAGGCACCGTACCTGCTTCAGACGCAGCGGCATTCGTGGTCGAGGTGCCTGCCGTTCCCGTACACCCTGACAGCGCGAGCAGAAGCAACAGAGCGACCACCGAAGTGGTGGACGTTCGAGAGCGGTTCATTGCCGAGGAATGCACCCTATAAGGATCGCACGTTTGGGGGCCAACCTATGCCGAACATCTCAAGGCGGGTCGACTATCGTCCGATATCCAGCTTGGCTTCCCGATCAAGGACATCATGGCAAAGCTCGACGCACTCTTTCGTGCGCTCAATCAGCAGGACGGCTCAGATCTCCACCTCGTGGCCGGCCAGGTGCCCATCATGCGAATCCATGGCGACCTGGTTCGCCTCAAGACCGAACCCTTGAACGATCAAACCGTACGAGCCCTCTTGCGCGAGATCACCCCGCCGGATCTATGGGCCAAATACGAAGCCTCCGGTGACCTGGACTTCGGCTATGAGGTCGAGGGACTGGCTCGTTTTCGGTGCAACCTGTTCATGCAGAAGAACGGGTCGGGCGGCGTATTCCGGCTGATCCCGTCCGAGATCGTCACCGCCGAAGAACTGGGGCTGCCCCCTTCGATTCGGAAGCTCTCCCGGCTTCACAAGGGCCTCGTCCTCGTCACAGGGCCCACCGGGTCGGGCAAATCCACGACCCTGGCCGCCATCATCGACGAAGCCAACAAGACCAGGAACGACCACATTCTCACGATCGAAGACCCGGTCGAGTTCGTGCACAAGAGCGACAGAGCCCTCGTCAACCACCGCGAGGTCGGCTCCCACACCAGGTCGTTTGCCAGCGCACTCCGGGCTGCACTGCGAGAAGATCCCGATGTGATTCTCGTCGGGGAGCTCCGCGACGTCGAGACGATCAGGCTCGCCATCGAGGCAGCCAGCACGGGCCACCTGGTGTTCGGCACTCTCCACACCAACAATGCGTCCAAAACGGTCGATCGCATCATCGAAGTCTTCCCTGCCGACGAACAGCCGCAAATCCGGTCAACCCTGGCGGAGTCGCTGGCGGCCGTCATCGCTCAGACCCTGTTCCGTACCATCGATACCCCGGGGCGAATCGCCGCGCTCGAGATCATGATTTGCACACCGGCCATCGGAAACCTCATCCGAGAGGGCAAGACCTTCCAGATTCCCTCCGCCATGCAGACCGGCCGGGGTGAGGGTATGCAGACTCTCGACCATGCCATCGTCGAGCTGCTCAAAGAGGGTCGAATCGCGCCGGAGTCGGCGCTCGAACGGGTCCTCAACCCTGAAACAGTCTTCCCGTTCCTCCCCAACGACCATCCCGCCAAGACGTCATGACCAACAGCCTCCACGTCCACAAACGGGAGGTTCCGGCAGCCTTGCACATGTCCAACGGCACGGTTCTCCGAGGCACCGTCTTCCTCTCCGAGTTCTCGCAGCGCCACGGACAAGCGCAGACGCTCGGTGATCTCGTCGCCGAGGACGAGCCGATGCTCCCGGTCAGAGACCGAACGGGACGCTTCGTGCTGGTGGGGCGGAGCGCCATCGTCGCCGCCGAGGTAGCCCTCAAGGACGCCGAGGACTTCTCCAACAGCGCCCGAATCCCCGTCCACCTCGAGACGACCTCGGGACATCGTTTCGATGGAACCTTCATCATCGAGGAGGGTGTGGGCCGGCGAATCCTGGATGTGGTGAACAGCACCGAGCCGTGGCTTCAACTGCAGACGCAGGTCGCCCATGTCTGGGTGGCCCGCCACCACATTCTGACGGCCCGACCCGACGGCGGATGAGCGCGGGCCGGTTCAGGGCTCTATCTTCGCGAAACCGTGTCCCGCGGCGAGTGCACCACTCGTCGTGGCGGTACTATCAGACGATGGAATCGCTCCGCGTCAAGAAGCAGCCGCTCCCGGTCACGCTCTACCTCGTCGACGGGACGGTGGAGTCGGGAACAGTGTTCATGCCGGCCACCAGTTCCCGCCACACCGGCTCGTCGACCATCGCCGAACTGATGGACGAATCGGATCACCTCCTGCGATTCAAACTCCAAGGTGATCGATTCCAGCTCGTCGGCAAGGCCGGCATCGCCGCTATCAAGAGCGTGGCCGCTCCCCACGCCGAGGGCTTCTACGAGAAGACGGCCGCCTACGTCAAAGTGATGGGTGGGCACACCTTCGACGGGTCACTGCTGGTGGAGGCCGGTGTCGGCGGCCGCATCTCTGATGGCATCGTGGAATCGTGGCTCCAGATGGAGACGGGCGGCGGTGTGGCGTGGATCCAGCGCGACCACATCCTCGTGCTCGAGACCCGCTGAAGCCGGCTCGCCAGGCTTACTTCTTGGCCGACTCGTAGTAAGGGTCGGTGCCGGAGGCATGATCGGTCACATCGATCACCTCGTCGAGATCCGGAATGGCTTCCTTGAGGAGACGCTCGATGCCCTGTTTCAAGGTGACGCTGGCCAACCCGCATCCTTGGCAGCCGCCGCTCAGCTGCACGTAGGCGACGGCGCCGTCGACGCTGATCAGTTGCGCTGCACCGCCGTGCCCGGCGATGGAGGGGTTGATGTTCTGGTCGAGCACCTGCTGGATGCGCTCTGCCAGAGGGCCGGTCAGGTCGCCCACCGGCGCCGTGGCGGCCACCGGGGTGGCGGGAGTATTCGGATTGTTGATCGAGAGCGCTGGATTCGCCGGGTCACTCCCCATCGAAAGACTGGCACCGTCGAACTTCTCCACGTCCTTGGCGGCGATCACGACCGCAAGATCGCCATAGCGGTGGAGGTGATCGGCTTCCTGGCGGTCTTCCACCGGCATGAAGCTGAGCTCGTACACGAACTGGCCGCCTCGGATCCCCGTGATCTCGAGGAAGAGGGCGAACTCGTCATCGCCGGGTTCGCCGTCCCTGATCTCGGTGATCTTGGCAATTGCATCGTCTGTAATGCTCAACACTGGTGAATCACTCACGGTTTCTCCGAATGCGGGTTGGTTCATCGTACTCTCTGGCAGAAGATCCGCCAGATGGGCACAGGGAAACAAACGCGCCACAATGTGACGATGCCCCGCATCGTTCTCATCCTCCCCACGGCAACCTACCGGGCGGCCGACTTCATGGAGGCGGCTGACGGCCTCGATCTCGAGATCACTGTGGCGTCGGAGCGGCCGCAACTCTTGGGCGAAGCCATGGGCGAAGGCTTCTTGCTCATCGACTGCGCCCGGCCAGAGGAGTCGGCGGCCACGATCGTCGCCCTGGGCAGGAAGCATCCTCTCGAGGCCGTGGTCGCCGTCGATGACGAAGGTGTCCTGATCGCGGCACTGGCCTCCGAGCAGCTTGGGCTCGCTCATAACCCTGCCCATGCGGTTGCCGCCACCCGCAACAAGGTGATGCTCCGTCGCGCCCTCAGGGAGGAGGTCCCCCAGCCCCCGTACCAGGTGGCCGAGCCGGGGGCGGACGCGACGGAACTCGCCGAACACGTCGGCGTCCCGCTGGTCATCAAGCCCCTGTCGCTGTCCGGGAGCCGGGGCGTGATTCGTATCGACGATCCAACCGAGGCGCCGGCGGTGGTTCAACGAATCCGCCGAATCCTCACCCGGGCGGGCAGAAACCCGAACGAGCCCCTCCTCTTCGAACGCTTCATCCCTGGGTTCGAGGTAGCGGTCGAAGGCGTGGTGCGTGACGGCCGGCTCGAGGTGCTCGCCATCCTCGACAAGCCGGACGCGCTCGATGGACCCTTCTTCGAAGAGACGCTGTATGTCACCCCGAGCCGCCTCCATCCGGACATGCAGGCTGAGGTCGCGGTAGTCACCCAGATGGCGATCGACGCTCTGGGACTCCGAGTCGGCCCCGTCCACGCAGAGCTCCGAGTAGACGGCCCCTGGGTGCGCATGGTGGAGATCGCCGCCCGACCCATCGGCGGACTGTGCGGACGAGCGTTGCGGTTCGGACTCATGGGCTCGACGCTCGAGACCGTGTTGTTGAGGGCGGCGTTGGGAATGCCGCTGCGCGGCTTGCGGCGGGAAGAGCCCGCCGCCGGGGTCATGATGATCCCCATCCCTCGCAACGGGACCTTGGAGGGGGTGCACGGAATCGAGCGAGCGACGGCTGTCGCCGAGGTCACGAGCATCGAGATCACCATCAGCGAGGGGTCCTACGTTGAAACACTCCCCGAGGGGGACCGATATCTTGGTTTCATCTTCGCCAAAGGCGCCGACGCCGCCTCGGTGGAAGCCGCACTCCGCACAGCCCACCAGAGTCTCGACATCAGGATCACCCCGACCTCCCCCGCCCCCACCTCTGGCGGGTGACCCGGACTACGTGCCCAACAGAGGACTCGACACCGCCCTGGGCAGGATGACCGTCCGGGTGGCCGACACGATGGGTGGCAACGACCACATAGACGCCGGTGAGAACAGCCAGCGCTCGCATCCGCCCAGCGTAGAGACGAGAGCCGGCGGCGATTGGGCATTGCCGGATCGGCTATGGTCACCCGCCATGAGCACCGCGCGCACTTCAGGCATTCTCCTACATCCGACGTCTCTGCCAGGTCCCTACGGGATCGGCGAGCTGGGATCGCAGGCTCTCACCTGGCTGGATTGGCTTGCGTCCACAGGCTGCGAACTCTGGCAGGTTCTTCCCCTCGGGCCGACCGGGTTCGGCGACTCGCCCTATCAGAGCTTCTCTTCGTTTGCGGGGAACCCCTACCTGGTCAGCCTCGAGGAGCTGGTCGAGGCGGACCTCCTGGCGTCCGACGACTTCGCCACGATGCCCGACTTCCCAGAAGGAAAGGTCGATTTCGGGCCGCTGATCCAGTGGAAGACCGAGATGCTCGACCGCGCCCATCGCCGCTTCCAGGCCGACCCCGACTACGACCGCTTCGTGGCGGCCGAGTCCGAATGGCTGGAGGATTTCGCACTCTTCATGGCCGTCAAGGAGGACCAGGGCGGGAGCCCGTGGACCCAATGGCCGCCCGAACTCAGAGACCGCCACCCGGCGGCGCTGTCGGACGCCCGAGTCCGACTCGCCCATCGCATCGACGCACACCGCTTTCGCCAGTATCTCTTCTTCGGCCAGTGGGATCGAGTCCGAGAGCGAGCCGGCCGCCTCGAGGTGCGCATCGTGGGGGATCTGCCCATCTTCGTGGCTCACGACTCAGCCGACGTGTGGGCACGACCGGATCTCTTCCGGCTGGATTCGACGGGTCAACCGGAAGTGGTGGCAGGAGTTCCACCTGACTATTTCTCTGCCACCGGGCAGCTGTGGGGCAATCCCCTCTACCGATGGGATCGGCACGCCGCAGATGGCTATCGCTGGTGGTTGGAGCGCCTCAAGGCCGTCCTCCGACAGGTCGACATCGTGCGCATCGATCATTTCCGCGCCTTCGCCGACTATTGGGAGATTCCAGGCGACGCCGAGACGGCCGAGAGCGGCCGGTGGCTGGATGGACCGGGTGCACCGTTCTTCGAGGCCGTGAAGGCAGAGTTGGGTGAGCTTCCGATCATTGCGGAAGACCTCGGTGAGCTGTCACCCAAGGTCTTCGACCTGCGCGACCAATTGGGCCTGCCCGGGATGAAGATTCTCCAGTTTGCCTTCGACGATGACGAAACCAACCCCTTCCTTCCCCACAACTATCCCGAGAACTGCGTCGCCTACACCGGGACCCACGACAACGACACCACCGTTGGGTGGTACGCCTCTGCGCCAGAGGAGGAACGGCACTACGCCAGGACCTACCTGGGCATCGATGGGACCGACATCGCGTGGAGTCTGATCGAAACCATCTGGCGATCGCGCGCCGACTACGTGCTGGCGCCGATGCAGGACCTCTTGGCACTCCCCAGCGAGCACCGCATGAACCTCCCAGGGAGCGCCTCGGGGAACTGGGGTTGGCGGTTGCAGCCCGGCGCGCTCACACCGGACCTGGCCCAACGGCTCCGCAACTTGAACGAGGCAACCGGGCGGTTGGGAAGGTAGGCGCCTGGCCCGGACCGCGCCGAGCAGCTCGCTCGACACCGCCGTACCGCTTGCGTGGGTCCACTCCTAGGATCGCTGTATGGTCTCTCCCCTGCTTCGTCGGGCCCCGGCAGTCTTGGCTCTGGCGGTGGTCGCCCAGGCGTGCAGCTTCGGGGCTTCCTCACCATCCACGACGTCTCCACCCGCGACGACCCCGTTCTCCGCCCCCGCTTCGGAGGCTGCCGAGACGCCCCCGAGCGAACCCGACATACCGGCCCTCTCACAGTTGCCGGGTCTCCTCGTCGTGGAGGATGGTTCCGATCTCCGGATCGTTCGGCCCGATGGATCCGGCCCGATCGACTTGCCTGGCTCCATCGAGGGTTCGCAACCAAGCTGGTCGGCCGACGGCACGACGGTGGCTTGGTCGACCGTCCGCCCGTCCGGCACGCCCGCCGTGGCGGTGGCCGCCATCGGTACCGAACCCGACTACCTCGAGACGGGTTTTCTCCCCTTCTATATCTCCTGGAGTCCGTCGGGTTCGCATCTCGGCGTGCTCGGGAATGGGGCCTCCGGGACTATCGAGTTTGCCCTCATCGAACCGACCGCTGCGACGGTTCGATCCGTGGATAGCGGAGCTCCCTTCTACTTCGACTGGTCACCCGATGGAACGCAGATCGTGGCGCACGTCGGAGAATCCGAGCTGCGTGTGATCGAAGTGGCGACCGGTTCCCGACTCCGATCCGTGCCGGCTACCGGCGAATTCCAGGCGCCCCAGTGGATCGACGAGGGAATCGTCTATCAGGATTCCACACCAAAGGCCATCCAAGCCCGAGGCATGGCCCTCCAAGGATCAACCACCCAACGGTTGCTGGTGGGGGATATCGACTCCTCCGACCGTGAGATCGCCCGCTTCGACGGGTTCGGCGCCTTCGCCGTCTCGATGGATCGGGTGGCCTACTCGACCGGCTCGGGACTCGATCTCTGGGTCGTGGAGGCCGGCGCCGATCCGGTGAAAGTCAACGACGATCCGGTGCTCGCCTTCCAATGGAGCCCCGACGGGACCAGGCTCCTGTCGCTCGAGTTCGACCCGGCATCGGCCGCTCCGTCCGCCCACTGGGTGGTGTGGACCGAGGCGGCGGTCATGGGCTTCCCCGACTTCCAGCCGAGCGGTCCTTGGATCAGCCGCTATCTCCCTTTCTGGGACCAGTACAACCGCAGCCTGAGCGTCTGGTCGCCCGACGGAACGGCGTTCGTCTATACGGCGGTGACGGAGCAAGGCGCCGCCGAGGTACTCGTGCAGATGGTGGCCGAAGACCTGGAACCCGTTGCGGTGGCCTCCGGAGAAGCCGCCAGCTGGTCGCGCTGACGGTCCCGGCCACAGCCAACCGTGCGCTAGTTTCGAACGATGGAACTGGTAGAACCGACGGCGGCCATCATCTTCGCGGGCGGGGAAGCCATCGACCTCGGCGTTGTCGAGGACCTGCCAGAAGGCGCTTTTGTGATCGCGGCCGATTCCGGTCTCGATCAGGCCGCATTGATTGGCTTTCAGGTCGACCTGATCGTCGGCGACCTCGACTCAGTCTCCCCGGACGGACTGGCCGCCGCCACCGGGATCCCGATGGAGATCTACGAACGGGACAAGGACTTCACCGACCTGGAACTGGCGGTGGAGGCCGCACTGCGCCTGGACGCAGAACGGATCATCGTCGTGGGAGGCTACGGGGGCCGGCTCGACCACCACCTCGCCAACACCTCGGTGATTTCCAGCCCTCGGCTGGCGAATTGCCGGGTGGAATGGCTTGCGGGCGAGGCTCATGTCTTCGTCGTCCACGGCACGGTGCATTTGCACGGCATGCCGGGGGCCACTGTGAGCCTCGTCCCGATCGGGGGCCCGGTCACCGGTGTCACCACCACCGGCCTGAGATGGCCACTCACCAACGAAACCCTCGAACCGTTCACTGCCCGGGGTATCTCGAACGAATTCGCCAAGCCCTACGCCACCGTCAAGGCCGACTCCGGAAGTCTGCTCGCCATCCTCCCCGAAGGCTCTCAATAGGCCATGTGGCAATAGACCATGTGGCAGTAGACCCTTGGCAATAGACCATTTGGCAGGAGATGATCTGGCAGTGAGTTACCGGACCGTGAATTACTGGGCGTCGATCAGGTAGTCGACGTAGAACTCCGTCCAGTCGTCCGTCCGCCCACCGCGCGCCTTTTCGGCCTCACCCAACAGGACGGCTAGCTCGTCCCGGGAGAGATCGGCATTGAGCGCCGCCGAAGCTTCCTCTCTCAGAAACTCGGCGTACCAGATCGGCCAATCCGGATCCTCCCCGTCGGCCTCCGCAAAGGCCTCGTGGTGGGCAGAGCCCACCGATCGCATTGCGTTGAGAAGTCGTTCTCGGTCTGCCACATCCCCAGCCTACGCCGAGCGATCGGTCAACGAAGCCTCAGCGAGGCACGTCTTTCCAGGCGATGTCCTTATCGACCCGCGGTTCGCCCGGAAGGCCCAGGACTCGTTCGCCGAGGATGTTGCGCATGATCTCCGAGGTGCCGCCCTCGATCGAGTTCGCTCGGGCGCGCAGGAAAGAGCGTTGGCTGGCCTGCCGCCCCAAGCCGGCTTCCTCGGGGCGAGCCATCGTGTAGCCGCCGGGGAGCAACAGGCCCTCCGCGCCGAGGAGCTCCATGGTGAATTCGGTGATCTTCTTGTTGAGGTCGGCCCAGTGCAACTTGCCTGTTGAGCCTTCCGGCCCCGGAACCCCTCGTCTGCGATTGTCCGAGGCGCGCATGTTGGTCAGCCGCATCGCCTCGGCTTCCATCCACAAGCCGGCGAGTTTGTCGCGTTTGGCGGGGTCGTCTCGATCCTTCGACTTCCACACCTCGACGGCGTCCGCGATCGCTCCCCCGCCGCGCGGAGTGACGTTCGATCCGATCGCCACCCGCTCGTTCATGAGCGTGGTGAGCGCAATCCTCCAGCCTTCGCCCACCTCACCCAGTCGGTTCTCGTCGGGTACACGGACATCCGTGAAGTACACCTCGTTGAACTCGGCCTCACCGGTGATCTGGTAGAGAGGTCGCACCTCCACGCCTGGCGATTCCATGTCCACGATGAAGTAGCTGAGGCCCTTGTGTTTCGGGACGTCGGGGTCGGTGCGCACCACCAGCATCCCCCATCGCGAGACATGGGCGAGAGTCGTCCACACCTTCTGACCGTTGACGATCCACTCGTCGCCGTCGCGAACCGCTCGGGCGGAAAGGCCCGCCACGTCCGAACCGGCGTCAGGCTCGGAGAACATCTGGCACCAGATCTCCTCCGCCGTGAACATCTTCCTGAGCCACTTCTCTCGCTGCTCGTCGGTGCCGTGGGCGGCCAGCACCGGCCCTCCCATCCCGATCCCGAGGATGTTCCGCTGGTAGTTGGCGATCGAACCACCGCGCCTCCGCACCTCGGCCAGAACGGTCTTGTGGTACTTCGGGCTGATCCCGAGGCCGCCGAAGCCTTCCGGAAACTGAACCCACGCCAGGCCGAGGTCGTACATCCGTCCCCAGAACTCCGGACCCTCCCGTTTTTCGGTGGTGGCAAAGAGGTCATCCAGCCGGGCGTTGACGAGCTGCTCATCCGTGGCGGTCATGCGTCTCCTCCTCAGGCAACGGTCAAGGCGGCGTTCGAGATGACGGGACTGTTCCGTTCTTTGGTCTCGGCAGTGATGAGGACGCCGCCGTCCTCTTCCCAGATCGAGGTGACAATGGTCTCGCCGGGGAACACCGGTCCGGCGAAGCGAGCCGAGTAGCTGGACACCTTGGTCGTGTCACCCGACAGAACGGTATCGACAACGGCTTTACACACCACCCCGTACGAGCAGAGACCGTGCAGGATGGGGCGGTCGAAACCGCCGAAGGCCGCGAAAGCCGGATCGGCGTGCAGAGGATTCTTGTCCCCCGACAAACGATAGAGCAGCGCTTGCTGGGGAAGCGTAGGAGACTCGATCACGTGGTCCGGCGTTCGCTCCGGAGCAACGTTCCCGGCAGCGGGGCCGCTGTCGCCGCCAAAGCCTCCCTCACCGCGAAGGAAGATCGAAGAGCGGTTGGTGAACAACCTCTCGCCGTCGGGGGTGGTGGTCTCGATCTCCAGGATCACCAGCGCACCTTTGCCCTTGTCGTAGATCTCCGAGATGCGTCCCGAATGGACGGCCCCACTGAGGGAGGTGGGAACGGGGCGGTGTATCTCGATCGCCTGTTCGCCATGGAGGAGCATGGCGAAATTGAAGTCGAGTCCCTCCACCGAGGCGAGCTGGGCCATCATGGCGAACGACGTGGTCGTGACGAACGATGGCAACACCTTCAGGTTGGCCTCGTACGTGTACTCGAGCTCGCCGGGATCCGTGGGATGGGATCCCGCTCCCAACCCCAAGTGATAGAGAATCACGGCATCCTCATCCCACGACGACGTCATCGGCTCGAGTGAAGCTCCCAGCGCCTTGTCGATGTCGATCGGCATGTCAGCCCTGCAACGCTTTGAACAGCAACGCCATCTCTTCGTTGTTGTTCTGGGCGATCATGTAGTCGGAGATGTCACGTATCTCATCGAGGTGCGTGGCGATGTCCTCGACGCTTGGCACCACCCCTTGACCCGAGAACCAGCCTTGGTTCACACCGACGAAGATACGTGCGTAGCGGCCGCCACCCACCGAGAACACTTCGTGAGTGACCGCGCAGTCTTCTGACGCCAGGTAGACGACCAGGGGCATGACCTGGTTGGGGTCGACCATGTCGGCCAACGGTCCGAGAAGATCCTCGGTCATCCGCGTCTTGGCGACGGGGGCGATGGCGTTGGCTTTGATGTTGTACTTGGCGCCCTCGATGGCGAGGACGTTCATCATCCCCACCAGCCCGCCTTTGGCCGCTCCGTAGTTCGCTTGACCGAAGTTGCCGAAGATGCCCGACGGCGACGAGGTGTTCACGATGCGTCCGTAGCCGGCTTCCTTCATCGCCGCGAAGGCGGGTTGCGTGACATAGAAGGCGCCCTTGAGATGGACATCGATCACGGCGTCGATTTGGTCCGTCGTCATCTTTGCGAACGAGGCGTCTCGGAGGATGCCGGCGTTGTTGATGAGAATATCGATCTGGCCGAACGTGTCGAGGGCCGTCTGGACGATCCCGGCGCCTCCTTCGGGCGTGGCCACCGAGTCGTAGTTGGCCACTGCTTCTCCGCCGGCGGCGGTGATCTCGTCGACCACGGCGTCGGCAGCCATCGACCCGGCACCTGATCCGTCCACGGCGCCACCGAGGTCGTTCACCACGACCCTGGCGCCTCGCCTCGCCAGCTCCAGCGCGTAGGTCTTTCCTAGCCCGCCGCCGGCCCCGGTGATGACCGCGACGCGCTGATCAAAGGTGATATCGGACATGGTGAGTCTCCGTCGTCAGGTGGGCTTGTCGACTCAGTTTAGTCGACAAGCCCACCTGAGTTAACGGTGGTTCACACCGATTCCGGTGTGTGTCGCGTCAGCTGCGGTAGATGTCGTCCATCACGTGGGCGTACTTCTCCGCGACGATCTTCCTCTTCACCTTCAGCGTCGGCGTTATCTCGCCGCCCTCGATCGAGAAGTCCTCCGGCAGGATCCGGAACGCCTTGATCGCCTCTGCCTTCGAGACGGCCTTGTTGGCGTCGGCGATGGCCGCCTCGATCTCTTCCTTGAGATGGAGGTCCTCGGCCAGCTCGTGAAGTTCACCGGTCTTGCCCTTGGAGGCTTTCCAGCGCGGGAATTCCTCGGGATCGATGGTGACCATCACGGCGATGAACGGTTGAGCGTCGCCGATCACCATGCACTGGCTGATGAGCGGGTGGGCACGCAGCCGGTCTTCGAGTTGGGCGGGAGCGACGTTCTTGCCGCCCGCCGTCACGATGATCTCCTTCTTCCGGCCCGTGATCCGCAGGAACCCTTCGTCGTCCAGCGAACCGAGGTCACCCGAATGGAACCACCCGTCGTCGCTGAGGGCTTCCGCAGTTGCGGCATCGTTGTTCCAGTAGCCCGAGAAGACGTGTCCGCCCTTGATGAGCACCTCGCCGTCGTCGGCGATACGGATGGACACGCCCGGTATCGGGGTGCCGACCGTACCGATCTTCAGCTTGCCGTTCCGTCCGACCGTGGTGGCAGCCGACGTCTCGGTCAGGCCGTAACCCTCGTAGACAGTGAGACCCACACCCGAGAAGAAGAAGCCGAGGCGCTCTCCTAGTGGAGCGCCGCCGGACACGGCCGTGGTGGCCCGGCCTCCGAACAGCGCCCGAATCTTCGAATAGACGAGCTTGTCGAACACGGCATGCAAGACCTTCGTCTTGAGGCCGACAGAGCCGCTCTCGCTCTGGCGTGCAAAGTCGATGGCGGTCTTGGCGGCCGCGTCGAAGATCTTGCCCTTCCCATCCTCGGCAGCCTTGCTGGCGGCCGAGTTGTAGACCTTCTCGAACACGCGAGGGACCGAGAACACAAAGGTCGGTTTGACCATGGCGAGCTCCTCGAGGAGCTGCGGGGTGCCCGTGGAAAAGGCGATCTTGGCGCCGACGTCGACCGATCCCACCTGGATCAGTCGAGCGAAGATGTGTGCCAAGGGGAGGAACATGAGCGTCGAGGCGCCCGGATAGAAGACGTCCTGGGTCTCGAGCAGAGTGTTCCTGACCACCCACACGAAGTTGAGGTGGGTCAGGTGACATCCCTTCGGGAGACCGGTCGTCCCGGAGGTGTAGACCAGCGTGGCGAGGTCTGTCTGGTTCGTGGCTTCGACTCTGGCCATCACCTCGTCGTTCGACACATCCTTGCCGAGTTCGGTCAGCTCGTCGATGGCCCCACTGTCGATCGACCACACCTTCTCGCAGGTGCCCAGGTTGCCGGCCCGTTCATTGAAGACCTCCACCAGGGCGTTCGAAGCGGCCACCATCGCCACCGCTCCCGAGTCCTTGACGATCCACTCCACCTGTTCCGAAGACGACGTCTCGTAGATGGTCACCGTGGCGCAGCCGGCCGCCCAGATCGCGTAGTCGAAATAGGTGAACTCGATCCGAGTGGGTGCGAAGAGACAGATACGGTCGCCGGGCTGGATTCCGGCGGCGATGAAGCCTGCCGCGATGCGGCGCACCTTTTCCGCGAACTCCTTGGTGCTGACGTCCACGAACGAATCGCCGTCTCGATAGGCGAGGGCAGCTCGATTGGGGTGTTCCCGTTCGGCCCTCCACAGTCCATCCGTGACCGTTTCGCTGGCATCGATAACTGCGGCACCAGGACTTGTGAACTCTTGCATGGGCGTGCTCCTCCGAACCGTCGAATATCCAGACTCTACCTGGTCATAAGGGTCAGCGAAACGCTGCCACATCACGTCTTTGGGACATCACCCCTACAGCGTCACCCATAGAGCGTCACCCATAGAGGGCGTCGATGAGGTCACGATATCGATCTTGCACGATCGAACGTCTCAATTTGAAAGAAGGTGTGAGCAGCCCCGACTCCGGGGTCCAGTCGTCGGCGACCAACGCGTACTTCTTGACCTGCTCGACTCGGGCGACCTCTGCGTTGGCCGCAGCAACTGCTGCTTCGACGGCGGCCTGAACCTCGGGGAGCTCGACGACCGGAGCTTCGGTATCTCCAAAGGCGGCAGCCAATTGCTCAGGATCCAAGGCCAGAACGGCCACGAGGTAGGGCCGGCGGTCGCCCACAACGCACGCGTGGCCCACGAGAGGATGACGTTGGAGGAGGTGCTCGAGATGCACAGGAGCGATGTTCTTACCGCCCGCCGTCACGATCAGCTCCTTCTTCCGTCCGACGATGGTCAGGTAGCCCTCGCGGTCGATCGTTCCCAAGTCGCCGGTTCGCAGCCAGCCCTCCTCGTCGATGGCAGCGGCCGTTGCCTCCTCGTCTCGGTAGTAGCCGGGTGTCACGTTCCCTCCGCGGATCAAGAGCTCACCGTCGGAGTCCACCCGAATCTCGACGCCCGCCAACGGCCGGCCCACCGTGCCGAGCTTGTCGAAGCCATTGACGTTGCTGGTCACCGGGCCGCAGCATTCCGTCATCCCGTACAGCTCATGAAGCGGCACGCCCACGGATCGGAAGAAGGCAACGATGTGCCTGTCGATGGGTCCCGCCGTCGTGATCGCCGTGGACAGCTGGTCGAATCCCAGCTCAGACCGAATCCTGGACAGAACCAGTCTGTCCAAGCCGGCCAACTTGGCCGCCGTGAGGGGTGACGGCTTCTCCCCGAACTGCTCGGCATCGAGGACCTGGCGTCCGCTCTCGATGGCCAGCTCTGTGAGGCGCCGCCGTCTCGGGTCTTCTTCCCCGTCCAACTTGACCCAAACCCGCTGATAGAGCTTCTCCCAAATCCGGGGCACCCCCACGAACAGGTGGGGCCGGACGACCCTGAGGACATTCATGATCGAGGCGACATTGGAGCAATACGTCACCTCACCCACCAACCACATCCCCAGATAGTGGCTCGCTGCTCGCTCGGCGATATGAGCCAACGGCAGGTAGGAGACGAGTTTGGGATGCGCGGGGAGGTCGACCGCCATCCCCATCGTTTCGAGGGTCCACAAAACGTTCGCCTGGCTGAGTTCCACGCCCTTCGGCTCGCCGGTCGTGCCCGACGTGTAGATCAGGGTGGCGAGATGGTGGGGTTGCACTCCGGCCGACACGTTCTCGATCGAGACCGGGTCGGCCCCGAGTCGCGCACGCCCGGATTCGAGGAGCTCCGACCAGGTAGAGGCGCCTTCTGGCGCATCTCCGCCGAGCACCACGATGTGATCGAGGGCGGGCAGATCGTGGCGGATCGACAACCACAACTTCGCCGTCTCGGCGTCCTCCACGATGGCCACTTTGGCCTTGCAGTCGTCCGCCACGTAGGCAACCTGGGCCGGAGCGAACGTCGAGTACACCGTCACCGGAGTCGCTCGGGCGTGCACCGCTCCGAGGTCGGCGATGACGTGCTCTGGACGGTTGGCGGCCATGATCGCCACCGCGTCGCCCGGCTCCACCCCCAACTCGAGCAGCCCAACGGCAATCGCCAGTACCTGGGACCTGTACTCCTGCCACGTGAGATGTTCCAGCTTCCCGCTCTCACGCCAGGCAATGGCCGGGCGATCCGGATAGCTCCGTGCATTGCGAGCAAGGACGTCGACCAGCGTCAATCCGCCGACTGCATCCTCGATCGTGTTTCGCTCCATCGTGAGCGCATCGTTCAACATCTCGACATCACCTCAGCTGACCACGCCGTCACTCTGAAGTGTATCTATGGCGTGTGCCGTCAACCCGAGAGCGGTGAGGATCTCTCGTGAATCGGTCCCTGCCTCGACCGGCGGTTTGGGAGTCGAGGGCGAAGTTCTCGAGAAGCGTGGAGCGGGAGCAGGCTGCATCACCCCGTCGACCTCGAGGAAAGTGCGCCGGACCGCGTTGTGAGGATGCTTCGCCGCCTCGACGAAGTTGAGGACCGGAGCGACACACGCATCGGTGTTTTCGAACGTCGCCGTCCATTCCGCACGGGTCTTCGTCGCAAACCGTTCCGCGAAGACTTCGCCCAAGCGGGGCCATTGCGAGCGGTCGAGTTGCGGCGGGAGCTCCTCGCCTTCGAGCCCCAGACCCATGAGCAGTTGCTGATAGAACTGGGGTTCGAGAGCGCCAACCGCCATCCAGTGCCCGTCGGAGGTTCGATACGTGTCGTAGAAAGGCGCCGCACCGTCGAGGAGATTCGTCCCCTTGCGCTCGAGATCCCAGGCACCCATGTTCGCCATCGACCACATCATGGTCGACAAAACCGCCGATCCGTCCACCATCGCCGCGTCGATCACCTGGCCCTGGCCGGATCGGCCGGCCTCCAGAATTCCACAGACCATGCCGAAGGCGAGCAACATGCCCCCGCCGCCGAAATCGGCGATCAGGTTGAGAGGCGGCACGGGAGGTTCACCGGCTCGCCCGATCGCCCCCAGGACGCCCGTGAGGGCTATGTAGTCGATATCATGGCCCGCGGTCGGCGCCAGGGGGCCATCCTGCCCCCACCCCGTCATCCTTCCGTAGACGAGGCGCCGATTGCGCTCGCAGAGGACGTCAGGACCCAGCCCGAGCCGCTCCATCACTCCCGGCCGGAATCCCTCGATCAGCCCGTCTGTCTCGTCGATCAACCGCAGCACGACGTCGACTCCGGTTTCCTTCTTGAGATCGATGCCGATCGACCGCCGTCCTCGATTGAGGATCTCGGCCGAGGTGCCCATCGCGCCGAGCCCTCGGGCGGCCCCCGGCCGATCGACGCGGATGACGTCGGCGCCCATATCCGCCAGCATCATGGCGCAGAACGGACCCGGCCCCAATCCGGCGATCTCAAGGATCCGGACGCCGGCCAGCGGTCCCATCTCACACCTCCAGGCGTGCGGCAGCCTCGGCGAGACGCTGCGCCCGACGGGCCAGAATCGACCCTTGTTCACGATGGGTGAGGACGTAGAAGTGCCCGTTGGCGACGGCATCGACGACGAGCTCAGCGACCTCCGCGGCGCTGATGACGCCTCCGACGAGTTCACCGACCTCCAGGGGCTCCTGCTCCTCGTTGCGGAGGGCGGCGGGGCGCATTCGGAGGCTGTTCTCCGAGATCGGCGTTTCGACCACCATCGGGCAGACCACCGTCACCCCGATCCCCGAAGGTTTCAACTCACGGGCAAGAGATTCCGAGAGGCCGACGACGGCGAACTTGGATGCGCAGTACACCCCGAGGTACTCCATACCGATGAGACCGCTCATGCTGGCCGTATTCACGATGTGTCCGCCCCCACCTTCGACGAGTCTCGGTACGAACGAGCGAACACCATTCACCACCCCGCGCAGGTTGACACCAAGGGCGAACTCCCAATCCTCCGGCGTGGCATCGACCGCCGACCCGTACACCGCCACGCCGGCGTTGTTGAAGACCAGATCGACACCGCCGAACCGTCGTTCGACCTCGACGGCGAGAGCTTCGACCGAGCCGGCATCGGTGACGTCGGTGACGTGGCCGGCAACCGCGACCCCTTCGCTTTCGAGGCGTCGCACTGCCCCCGCCAGGCCGACTTCGTCGAGATCGGCCAACATGACGGAGGCACCGCGAGCACCGAAAGCCTCCGCAAGGGCGAGTCCGATTCCGCTTGCCCCTCCCGTCACCACGGCCACTTTCTCGTCGAACATCGCTTCTCCTCGTCGTCGGCAGATCGCATGTGTCAGTCTGTTGGCATCTGCCGTTTCTACCGGAAGCGGCCGAGGAAGGAGGGATCGTGGAGAAGAAAGTTGCGATCGTAACCGGTTCGTCGAGTGGGATCGGTGAAGCGATCGCTCGACGATTCGCCCGCGACAACGTGGCCGTGGTGATCAATTCGGTCCACTCGGTCGACGAGGGACTCGCCGTTGCGGCCGAACTGCCCGACGCCCTCTACGTTCGCGCAGACGTCTCCAAGGACCGCCAGGCTCGCTCCCTCGTCTCCCAGACCCTCGACCATTTCGGGCGACTCGACATCGTCGTGAACAACGCCGGCACCACCCGGGTCATCGACCACGCCGACCTCGAGGCTGTCAGCTCCGAAGACTGGTCGACGATCGTCGACACCAACGTCGTCGGACCGTTCCAGGTGATCCGCGCCGCTGCGCCCGCCCTCGCTTCCACCGGCGACGGCGCCGTGGTCAACATCTCGTCCGTGGCGGGCGTCCGACCCCTGGGATCGTCCATCCCCTATGCCACGTCCAAGGCGGCCCTCAACCATCTCACCATCCTGCTGGCCAGGGTGCTCGGGCCCGAGATCAGAGTCAACGCGGTGGCACCCGGCTTGATCGACACGCCATGGACCGAGGATTGGGACGAGATCCGGGCGCACGTTCGAAACTCGGTCCCACTGAGAAGGTCCGGCTCGCCGGCCGATGTTGCCGACGCCGTGATGGGGTTGATCGACTCGCGATACGCCACCGGCCAGGTCGTGGTGGTCGACGGCGGGTTGCAGCTGCTCTGAACCGGCCGAGGCCCGGCCAATGGCCTGGTCTCGGAGGCAGCTGCACTCAGGGGGTTCGATAGACGCCGAGGATCGAGGTACCGAACGGTACCCGCACCGCTCGGGTCAACCTGCTCTCTGCCGAGAAAAGCGCCGACAGAATCGCATGGAGCGCACGCGGGGTCCCCAGGTCTCGGGCCACGCGGGCCGCGACCGATTGGTCAGGGGCGGGGCCGCGCAGCAAGAAAGGGAGGCGATAGCGAAGTGCCATCGGCACCACGAGGGAAGGGAACAAGTATCGGCTCTCCACCCGATCGAAGCCGTTCTCGCCGAGCTCTTCGTCGAGGGAGCGCCTCGAGTACCGGCGGAAGTGGCCGGCGACCATGTCTTTGTCGCTCCACAACCATGTATAGGAGGGGACGGTGACCGCCAGGAGCCCTCCTGAACGCAGGACCCGTTTCAGTTCGGCGAGCAGCGACGCGGGATCTTCGAGGTGCTCGAGAACATCGAACATGCCTGCCGCACCCAGGGACCCCGATGGGAGCTGCAGGTCGCCGAGAACACCGCGAATCGCCGGCACTCCTCGCCGATGGGCGTTGACGATCCCCACCGGTCCCGGCTCGACTGCGACAGCAGGAATCCCCGCTGCCTGAAGTGAAGCGGCCACGTGACCGTTGCCCGCGCCGATCTCCCACACGCAGCTCCCGTCTCCGTGGCGGGAGAAGGCTGCCACGATCGCCTCGGCCCTGGTGCGGAACCAGAAGCTGGCATCCTCGCTGGAGACGAGGTTGGCATGGCCGCCTTCGGAGTAGCTGACAGACGCCTCGGTTGATGCGGTCACCCAAACGCCGGCCTCGTCCGAGAGGTGTTCGGAAATCGCCCAGGCATGGTCCGCATCCAGACGTTCGAACTCGGCCCCCGCGGTCATTCCTCTTCCACGGGCGGAGGTCCCAGGGCCGCCGCCAGCTGCTCCGCTTCTTCGCTTTCTATCAGATCGGAAGTCAGCCACGAGGACTTGACCGGATGCTCCTCCATGACCGCAGACACGAAGGCCTGGACGATGGCCGCCGTCGGCAGGGCGATGATGGCGCCGAGCGCACCCAGCAGGTTGATTCCCACGATGGCGGATCCGAAGCCGATGGCCGGATGCAGGGACATCGTGCGTGCGGTCACGCGGGGAGCGATGATCACGTTCTCGACCTGCTGGTAGCCCACCAGGAAGACCAGCACCCACACGGCCTTGACCGGTGAATCGATGAAGGCGACGAAGATCGGAACGACGGCCGCTATGTACGTCCCCAGCACAGGGACGAACTGCGATATCACGCCGACCCAAATCCCCATGGCCAACGCGTCGTCGACCCCGAGAAGGGCCAGGAAGGCAGCGGTGACGGCAGCCGAGATGGTGGCGAGCACCACGCGCGAGTACACGTAGCCGCCCGTCTTGCTGATGGCGAGTTCCCATATCCGCACCACCTCGGCCTGGCGGTGGGGTGGAAACATACCGAAGAGCCTGCGTCGGATCCGGGGTCCGTCCGCCAACAGATAGAAGGTGAAAAGCCCCACGGTGAGCAGGTTGACCAAGAGGCCGATGGTCGCAGAAGCCACGCCTGCCACCTGCCCGGTCACGGTGGCGGCGTACCGTTCGATGAGGGCGCCGACATCCCCGAAATTGGCGGCCAGCGCGTCCAGGGAGAGTTCGACTCCAAGAGCTTCTTCGAGCCGAGGGCCATAGTCCTCGATCCACTCCGGAACCTGACCCACCAGGTTGGCGCCCTGCCCGAGGATGGGGGGCAGCATGATCGAGAAGAATCCGATCGCGAACGTCAGCGCCACTACGAACACGATCGCTGTGGCCAGACCGCGCCGGAGACCGCGACGTGCCATGTAGCGAACCGCCGGCTCGAAGGCGAAGGAGAGAAACAACGACGCCAGCACGTTGATCAGGAATCCGGTCAGTTCCCTGGCCACCCACCAAGCCGCCAGTGTGAGCAGCGTTGTCAGGACGATTCGGGTCAGGAGCTTGGGAACCCACGGAGGCAGGTCGGAACTGGCGCGACGCTCCGGGATGTGCGGTCCTGTCGTTGCCTGCTCGCCCATGGGCGCCACATTACCGCCTCGAAGCGGCGGCTTCGCTCAGCGTTCGATGGGCGCTCCGACCAGGTTGCCCCATTCCGTCCAACTCCCGTCGTAATTGCGCACAGACGGAAACCCGAGCAACTGCGTCAGTACGAACCAGGTATGGCTGGAGCGCTCCCCGATCCGGCAGTAGACGATGACCTCGTCCTCCGGCGCCAAGCCCACCTCGTCGAGATAGATGCCCGCGAGATCGGCCTTCGACTTGAAGGTGCCGTCATCGTTGGCAGCACGCTTCCAGGGAACGCTGCTCGCTCCCGGGATGTGCCCTCCCCGCATGGCACCCTCCTGCGGGTAATCCGGCATGTGCAGCCGCTCGCCGCTGAACTCTTCGGGAGACCGAACATCCACCAACGGGCCTCCCGATTCGAGGTGTGAGAAGACCTCGCTGCGGAACGCCCTGATCGGCTCGTCGTCCCGGGTGGGGACCGCGTAGGAAACCGGATCGCGGCTTGGATCGTCTGTGGTGAGAGGACGACCCTCAGCCACCCATTTGGCACGTCCGCCATCCATCAGTCGGGTGTCCTCATGACCGAACAGGGTGAACACCCACAGGGCGTAGGCCGCCCACCAGTTGAAGTTGTCGCCATAGAACACGACGGTGTGTTGGGGAGTGATGCCTTTCGCCCCCACCATGTCCGCGAAGCGTTCCGCGTCCAGATAGTCACGGATCAGCGGGTCGTTGAGATCGGCGTGCCAATCGATCTTGACCGCTCCCGGGATGTGACCGGTGTGATAGAGCAAGACATCCTCGTCCGACTCGACGACCACGACGTCGGGGTCGTCGAGGTGCTCGGCCACCCACTCGGTGGTGACCAACTTCTCCGGGTGCGAGAACTCGGCGAGGTGGGGGGCTGGGTCGTTCGGGACAGGCATCGGATCCTCCGGTTGTCGATCCCGTCAGCCTATCGGAGTTTCTCCTATCCGGGTAGTGCAAATAGCTCGGAACGCTAGACTGCCGCCGCATGGCACTACCACCGAGATTGCAGCGAATCGCCGACCTTTTCACATCGGCACCGAAGGACATCCGTATTCAGGCGCTCCTCGACTACAGCCAGCGGGTGCCGCCGCTCCCCGCCCACCTGGCCGCCGACAAGGGGGCCATGGAGCAGGTGCACGAGTGCCAGACTCCCTTCTTTCTCGCCACCGAGGTCGACGCGGATGGGAGAGTCACGATGTACTTCGATTGCCCTCCGGAATCGCCCACCGTACGGGGGTACGCAGGCATTCTGGCTGAGGGCTTGAACGGCGAGACGGCCGCCACCATCCTGGCGCTGCCAGACGACTTCTATCGCGGGATCGGCCTCGAAGAGGTGGTCACCCCGCAGCGATTGCGGGGCATGGGCGCCATCGTGGCGCGGCTCAAGCGGCAGCTCTCCGAAGCCGCCTGACGCTACTTCGGCATCATCCTGGCGCCGCCGTCCAGCCGGATGATCTCTCCGTTCAGCATCGAGTTTTCCGCGATGGCGATCACCAGATTGGCGAAGTCAGCCGGCGTCCCGAGCCGTTTCGGGAACACCGAGATGTCGGCCAGCGCCTGCCGCACATCGGGCGGCGCAGAAGCCATCATCGGGGTATCCATGATGCCGGGCGCGATCGTGTTCACGCGGACCCCGAGGCTCCCGAGGTCCCGAGCCAACGGCAGTGTCATCCCGACGATGCCTCCCTTGGAGGCGGAGTAGGCGACCTGACCGACCTGTCCTTCGAAGGCGGCGATCGAGGCGACGTTGATGATGACCCCGCGCTCCCCGTCGGCGTCCGGCTCGTTTTGCGCCATCATGCGGGCGGCGTTGCGGGTCACGTCGAAGAGGCCGACGAGGTTGATGGCGATCGTGAAAGCAAACAGATCCAGCGGGAACATCTGCCCGTCGCGGGTCAGGGTTCGATGGGCAGTCCCAACCCCGGCTGCGTTGAGGCACAGGTTGACGCCTCCCATCAGCTCGGCGGCGTGTTCTACTCCCTGTTCCACCATGTCGGGTTCGCGGACATCGACCGGCACAAACGAGGCGCTCTCCCCCAGCGATGCCGCCATGCTCTGCCCACTCGACGTGGGAAGGTCGAGGATGGTGGCTCGGCCGCCCGCCGCCACGATGGCTTCGACTGTGCCTCCACCCAGGCCGGACGCTCCGCCCGTCACGATTGCTCTTGCGTCTCCGATTCTCATCGTTGCTCCTCCGTTCGATACCCGACGCTAGCGACGGCCGACGGGGAACATGAGGAGGAAGACGACCAGACGACCTCGTGTTCCCATGACGGAGATTCGCCACCCACCTGTGCCGACCTGCTGAGATGGGAGGATGCAGGAACCAGCGGAACCGGAGCGCCAGCCGATCGGTGTGTTCGACTCGGGCTTGGGTGGCCTTTCGGTCCTGCGAGAGCTGCAAGACCTGCTGCCGCAGGAGAGCTTCGTCTACTTCGCCGATCAAGGCCGAGCACCCTATGGCGATCTCCCCGAGGAGACCGTCCGGTCCCAAACCGAAGATGTGGTTGACCATCTCCTCGACGCTCACCGGGCCAAGGCAGTGGTCGTCGCCTGCAACACCGCCTCGGATGCTGCCCTCGAGCACCTCCGGGCCCGTTGGCCCGCCACCCCCTTCGTGGGTATGGAGCCGGCTGTCAAGCCGGCCGCACGCTCCTCGGCGGCCAGAAAGGTCGGAGTATTGGCCACGACCCGCACGATCGAAGGTCGACGCCTCGCCCGGGTCATCTCCGAGCACGCCGAGGACGCCGCCATCTACCTCCGTGCCTGCCCAGGTCTCGTCGAACTGGTCGAAGACGGGTTGGCCGGCTCGACCCACGCAGACACCCTGATCGCTTCATACGTCGAACCGCTGATCGCGGAGGGGGTCGACACCCTGGTCCTGGGGTGCACCCACTACAGCTTCCTGACTGCGTCTGTCCAGCGTGTCGCCGGCCCGACCGTGACCATCATCGATCCGTCCGGGGCGGTGGCCGCCCAAACGGCGCGGCTGCTCTCAGAGCGGCGCTCCCTGGTCCTGGACGGAGCTTCCGGATCGGTCCGATTCGAGACCTCGGGCGATCGGGTACGGATGCGTACCCAACTGCGCGAAATCCTCGACATCGAGGCGCCCACTCACCCGCGAGCGCACCACCGGGACCGGTGACGGCTCACAGATCCTGTTGCTCCCTCAGATAGTCGAGCACGCGCTCGATCTGCGCATCGGTCAGCTGCCCCTCGAAGGAGGGCATGCTCCCCCGCCCCCGGGCAATGGTCTGGAGGAGAGCCGCATCCTCCTTCTCCTCAGCCGGTGAGCCCGCTCCCACCGCCGGAAACACACCGTTACCGGCCAGGTCGGCACCGTGACACCGAGCGCAGCTCACGGTGTAGATCTCCGCGCCGGAGGCGTCTTCGGCAACCCGCCCACCACAGGAGCTGAGGCTGACCACAGCCAGAAGCGACGCGACGATAACGGGGAGGCTCTTCACAATGGGGACAGCCTAGAGCGTGTGCGGCGCGGCGTCGCGTTCGAGCCGAAGCAACGAAGAGCACTCACCACAACGCTACGATCGCTGCCTATGCCCGATTCTCCTTCGAAGATCCGCTTGCTGATCACCGGATTCGTGATGGGTTCTGCAGACGTCGTGCCGGGGGTCTCGGGAGGAACGATCGCGCTCGTCATGGGGATCTACGAGCAGCTTCTCGAGGCCATTGCCTCCGTCGACCGGCGACTTCTCGGACAACTCACGAAGTGGCAGTGGGGGGCGCTACGGACGGTGCCGTGGGGCTTCGTCCTCCCCCTTGGGTTGGGCATCGCCACGGCGGTGCTGACCCTGGCCGGGCCACTCGAGCACTGGATGCAGGACGAGCAGTCCCGGATCAACCTCCTCGCCCTGTTCTGCGGGCTGGTCTTGGCGTCGGCGATCGCCGTCGGGGGAAGGCTCTCCTGGCACCGGCTCACCTGGATCGCCGCCGTATCCGGCGCGTTGGTGGCCTCGATCATCGTCCGTCTCACACCCTCGCAGGGATCGGATTCTCTCCTCGCCTTCTTCCTGGCCGGTGCTGTCGCCATCTCGGCGATGATCCTCCCGGGTATTTCGGGTTCGTTCATCCTGTTCATCATGGGTCAGTACGAACGTGCCCTCGCAGCCGTCTCCGATTTCAACCTCATCGATCTCCTGGTGCTGGCGGCGGGGGTGACCGTCGGGTTGGCCACCTTCGTGAGGATCCTGCGTCGACTCTTGGGACGATGGCACGACACGACACTGGCCGCCATGGCGGGGTTCATGGTGGGGTCACTGTGGAAGGTCTGGCCGTGGCGCGAGTGCCTGGAAGGTGACGCCGCACTGTGCGCCAAAGAGGCACTGTCGGTTCCTACTTGGGGAGGCTCACTGGCCGTGGCGGCAGGTCTTGCCGTGGTCGGATTCCTGGTGGTGACCGTTTTCGATCACTGGGAGAGTGGGCGCAACCCGGTGGTGAAGGTGTGGCGAGCAGCCGTCGGTGGTCGGACCGGTTAAAGAGGAGGCTCCGACTCGGAACGAGTCGGAGCCTCGAGCTCCCTCTGGGAGCGTTTCAGGAGCCGAATCTTGCGAGTGCGGCGCCAGGGTAACCCGTACTCCTCGACCCCTTTTGGGGTGTACCACGAGACCAAGGGGGGCGATCTCGCGTACCCGGCTCATGTTACCTGGCTGAGCGCGAGGCGTCCATGGCGGAGTTATCGCCGATGAACACGGGATCCTTTCCCCACTTCGGGCGGCCGTGCAGGATGGCCTCGGCGATTGCCTCCGCCGGGACGAAGTATTCGTTCGCTGCGATCTGCTGGGCAAGGCCGACCAGATGGCGCGACCACCAAGTCGTTTTCGTTTCGGAATCCATCCCTCAGGTTATCGGCGCCGCGGCGTCGCGAATTGAGCGCTACCTCCCATCCCGGGCGGTCGGAGAGCTCGGCGCCAGGTGAGGCGCGAGGACCGTCGTCGATTCGGTCAGCCCCCGCTTGGACGGTTCGTGGGCAAACCGACGATGGCCACAGGGATCTGAGCGTTCTCGATGATGTAATTGACGCGATGCCCGAAGAAAGACCGGTTGGTGAGCGGACGTTGGGCAACTCCGAGCACAAGCATGTCGAACTCTCCGGAATTGGCCTTCGTCACGATCTCCTGCTCGGTGTTCGCGGCAACCTGCAGCAGCGTCCCGACCTTGACCCCGAGTCGGCTGCCCAAGATGGTGGCCTCGGTCAGAAGCTCGGTACCGGTGTGCTTGGCATCATCCATCCGCTGCTCCTCGAGCATCATGCCCTGCCCGTCCGGTCGATTGATGACGTGCAACGCCACGACCGATCCCTCCGTGGCCCGCGCGATCGAGTAGCCGAACTCTTCGGCCGCCCGGGTGGCGATGCTGGCGTTGACCGGGATCAAGATTCGGTGGGGGAGCCGGTCGGGGGCATCGAAATCTGCCGGGAATCTGACGACGATCGAAGGAACCGGCGATTGGGAGAGCACCCGGTCGACGACCGTCGAGAATAGGCCACTGTCGGATTCCCCGTCGGAAGCCCCCAACACCAGGAGGTCGTAGCCGAGCCGAGTTTCCTGCGCGATGGCGTCGGCGGGGTCTCGGTCCACCTTCCTCACCACCCGCGGCACGGTCGTGTCAAAGACCTCAACGATCTCTGCGACGCCGACCGATGAGCCCGCCCGCCTCCGCAAGAGGAAGCGACCGATCCAGCCGGGGGTGGGTACGTCGACCGCCAGAACACTCACTTCGAGTTCATCGAACACTGCCTCGATGAGTCGAGCCGCGTATCGAGAGTTGCGCCCACCGCGAGTGGGAACCAGGGCGCGCCTGGAATGCAGGATGACCGACGATTCTCTCAGCGCCTCCCGCTGGAGGCGTGCTTTCTCCTCGGGCGGGACCTCCCATCCTGATACGGTCAGCCGGAGAAGGGCAGGCGAGACGATCGAAGTGACGATGGCCGCCACCACGAGGACCGTATAACCCGATTCGCTGAGCTCGCCGACGTTGAGACCGACCAGCGCGACCACGATGCCCATCGCCCCCAAGGCACTCAGCCCGGAACCGAGCGCCAATCCTTCGCGATGTCCAATCCCGCCCAAGCGGGCCCCGACATAGGTACCGACCACCTTGGCCAGGAGCGCGGCGACCACGATGCCGATCGCCCACAACAGTATCTGCGTATCACGGAGGGCCGAGAGGTCGACTCGCAGGCCGCTGAAGGCAAAGAAGATAGGCGCGAAGAAGGCCGTGGTGAAGGTCTCCAGGCGCTCCCGAACCTTCGGCAACTGATGCCGCGTGGTCGAGAGAAGAATCCCGACGATGAAGGCGCCCAGGATGGCTTCCAATCCGAGCCATTGGGTCACGGCGGCTCCGATGAGAGCCGCCAAGAGCGTGATCGTGAGGGCGGCGGTCACGCTCGAACCCATGCTCATGATCCGCCGGTACAAACGGTCGATGAACCAGCGACCCACCGTCACCGAGAACAACAGAAAGACGGCCAGGCCGCCGATCGAGCGCCCCAGGGATCCCAGGTCGAGACGGTTCTCGCGAGCGATGCCCGCCAGCGCGGCCAGGATGAGCCAACCGAATGAGTCCATGGTCATCCCGGAGGCCAGCGTGATCTGACCGAAGTTGCGTCGGAGGAAGCCGAGGTCTTGGAGGATCTTCGCAACGACAGGAAGAGCCGAGACCGAGAGCGCCAACGCGAAGAACCCTGCGAACACCCCCACGCTGGCACCTTCGGCACGGAACTCCGAGGGCGCTGCGGTGGCCAAGGCAACGCCGACGCCAAACGGAATCAACAGGCTTCCTGCCGAGACGAGTAGTGACGCTCTCCGAAACCGACCGATGATGGCCAGATCGGTCTCGAAGCCGATGACCACGAGCAGCATGATCACACCGAGCCAGGCAAACGCGAAGACCGAGCTGTTCACAACGGGCTCAGCTTCAAAGACCCAGGCATAGGCCTCGGGCGCCACCTGCCTGAAGAGGGAGGGTCCGAGGATGACTCCGGCCAGCAGTTCGCCGACGACGGGCGGTTGCCCCATTCGTTTGAAGACCCCGCCCAGCAGGCGGGCCACCAACACCAGTAGCGACAGCTGGACGAGCAGAACCAAAACCTGGTGCTCATCCAATGGCGGCGCATTGACGGTCGATTCGGATGTCTCGGCCAGCATGAAGAGTTGCAAGGTCGGGATACTACCGTCGGGCACCCGAACACCGCCGAGCCGAATCGAAAGGCACTAGTTTTGGCTGAGGAGGTACTCGTGAAACTCGTCGTGATTGGAGCAGGTTCCTGGGGAACGGCGGTTTCTGCGCTCGCCGCTCACAATGCACCGGTCACCTTGTGGTCACGTCGACCCGAGGTCGCCGAAGCGATCAACGCCCGTCACGAGAACCCCTCCTACCTGAAAGGCTTTCCCCTTCCCTCGGAGGTGCACGCCACCGCCGATCTCACTGCCGCGGTGACAGGAGCCGAAGCGATCGTCATGGGTGTCCCCTCGCACGGCTTCCGCTCCGTTCTGGCTGCGGCAGCTCCGGCCGTCTCGCCACAAGCCAGCATCATCAGCCTCACCAAGGGAATCGAGCAGGGGACCCTCATGCGCATGACCGAGGTGATCAGCGACGTGCTCCCCGATCACGATCGCGGCCGGATCGGCGTCCTGGGCGGACCGAACCTCGCCCGAGAGATCATGGCCGGTCAGCCCGCCGCCACGGTGATCGCCATGCGCGACGAAAACGCCGCAAGGGAACTGCAGACGCAGTTCCTTTCCCCGCGTTTCCGGGTCTACACGAATACCGACGTGATCGGTTGTGAGGTGGCCGGTGCCTGCAAGAACGTGATGGCAATCGCCTCGGGAATGGCATCTGGCCTGGGGTTCGGCGACAACACCCGCGCAATGCTGGTGACCCGCGCTCTGGCGGAACTGACCCGTCTTGGTATCGCCCTGGGCGGGAGCCCATTCACCTTTGGCGGCCTGGCCGGCATCGGCGATCTGGTGGCGACGTGCTACTCGGAGCAGAGCCGCAATCACACGGTCGGGCGCGGGCTCGGCGAGGGCCGCAGCCTGGACGACGTCGTGGCGGAGATGAACATGGTCGCCGAAGGGGTGAAGAGCACCGAGGGTGTGCTCCGCCTCGCAGAACAGAACCGCGTCGAGATGCCGATCGCCATCGAAGTAGGTCGGGTGTTGTATGAAGGAGCTGATCCACGCGCCTCGTTGCTGGCTCTGATGACCCGAGAGGCGAAGCCGGAAGGACATGGGATCGTGGGGTGATCGGGTATTCCCGTCACACCACGACCGTCGCCCCCGTCCCTGGGTCTTTGTCGAGCACGATGAGGTCCTCGATCCGCTCTCTCATCTCCGGGACGTGACTGACGATGACGACCAGCCGGTCTTCGTGACCGGTCACCAGCTTCTCGATCCCCGCCATTGCCAGGTCCAGGTGTTCCGGGTCCAGTGAGCCGAAACCCTCGTCCAGGAAGAAAGCGTCGAGCCGGCCTCCCCCGCGTGTGACCATCTCCGCCAGGGCCAAAGCCAAAGCGAGCGAGGCCAGGAAGGTCTCACCACCGGAGAGCGAATCGGCTTTCCTCACCTGCTCGGCGGCGGTGAGATCGATGATGTCGAAATCGCCGTCGGTGGAGAACCGAAAACGACCACCCGAGAGCTCCTCGAAACGATGACCGCCCAGGTCAGAGAGCACGGCCCGTTCTTCTCGAAGCAGGAAGTTGAGAAACCGGGACGGGGTGAGCTCTGTCGCCAAGGTCTTGTAGAGATCGAACCTCGCCTGCGCTTCGTCCATTCGGGAGCCAAGGGTGGCCGAATCGGCCACCCTTTCTCTGTGAATCTCCGCTTCGGCGTTGAGGCCGGCGAGCGTTGCCTGCAGCTGAGCCTTCGCCTCGGTGAAGTCGGCGCCCGCATCGAGGCCCACCGATTCGTGGAGCCGCGCGAGCTCTCCTCGCGTCGCCTCCAGCCTGGTATCAGCCTCCGCCCGAGCGTCTGCTGCCGCCTGCTGGGCCTGCGTCCACCGCTTCCTCACCTCCGCCAACGCGTTCTCCACCTCGCCGGGACGCGTGCCAACGACGATCTCCTCGTCGAGACGGCCGGCGAGCCCATGGAGTTTCGCCGACAGACCCTCCAGTGCCGAACCGGCCTCCTGCGCAGCACGCCGGCCGGCCTCGAGTCGTCCCTGGACTTCATCGGCGCGTTGCTGGCTTTCGGCAGCAGCTGCTCGAGCCTCCGCCAAAGCTGCTTGGTGGGAACCGAGACGTTCTTCGGGTTCGCCTTCGCCGAGCAGCCGCCGCGCCCCCTCCTCTGCACCGGCGATGGCCACTCTGACCGTTTCGGCCTCCGCTTCCAGGGCGGCTATCCCGGCCGACCCGGTCGCCACCATCTTCTCGGCTGCCTCGACCTCCTTTTCGGCCGCGATCAGCCTCTGGCTGCTGGACCGACTGGCGGAAACAGCCTCGCTGAGCTTCTGGCGCGCCTCCTCGAGCGATCGCTCGGCAGCTGCCACATCGACCGGCACGGCCTTCGGAAGGACAGCCACGTTCTGAGCGCACACCGGGCATGCGGCGCCTTCCTCCAAACGGCTCCGCAAGGTGGTTGCCATATCCGCGTGCAGCGCCTCATGGTGGGCGAGCTCGGCTGCTCTGGCATCGGCTTCGGCGGCCGCCAGCCGAGCAGACGCTTGCTCGTCCTCGACTGCGGCGGCCGCCCTCACAGCCTCGAGACGCTCTCCTTCGGTGATCTGCCCGGCGGATTCGGTCTTGGCCGTGGTCAATCGTGCCTGAACCCCGGCCAGCGCCTGGCGATGCGATCTCAAGGAGGCGACGATCGCCGCCGCCTGCACCAGCGCAGCCTCGCCACCGAGCTGGGTGAGGATCTCCGTCACGCGTTCCGCGGCCGCCTGCGCCTGGGCGCGGGCTGTCACAGCGTCCTTGGCCAGGGCGGATTCCTCTTCGAGGGACGAAGCCGCCGCAACCAGGATGGCGTGGCTATCGGCGGGATCCGGCATCTGGTCGGCAAGGGCGGTCAGTCCCTCCAGTCGCCTCTGCGCTTCCTCTCGCTGAGCTTCCGCTTCGCCCGCCAAAGCGGCTTGCGTAGCGATGGCCGGTTCGATCCCGATCAACTCGTCGAGGCGCTTCTTGGTCCGGCCGGCCTCGACCTCGGCAACTTCCTGCCGTCGTCTCGACTCCTCGAGAAGGTCACGCTGGCGACCCATTTCCTCGAGATCTCGACCCGCCGTGTCCCGGCGGAGTTTGGCGAGACGTTCCATCGCCCCCACCCGGTCGAACCCGAACACACCCTTGAGGACCTCGTCGCGCTGGGTGGCCGTGGCCCGGAGCAACTCTGAGAACCGCCCTTGAGCGAGAAGCACCGATCGGTTGAAGGCCGGGAAGTCCAAACCCAACAGGTCTTCTATGCGTTGATCGACCTCCCCTTTCTTGAGCACCGTTTCGAGCGGATCCTCTCCGGCGAGGAAGCCTTCGTCAGATGAGTACCTGAAGAGAGCGTGCTCACTCTGGCCGGCGCGGCGCAGCGCCCGCACGGAACGCCACACCTGGCCGTCCACCTCGAAGACAAACTCGACCCGGGCCGCGTCCGAACGCTGATGAATCAGTGATTTGGTGCTCGAGCGCTCTGTCGGCGTCATGCCGTAGAGGGCGAAGGCCACGGCGTCGAGGATGGTCGATTTCCCCGATCCGATCGGCCCCACGATCCCGACGAGATGCCGATTCCGGAAGTCGAACTCCGACCGCTCGGCATAACTCCGGAACCCGTCCATCGTGAGGGAAAGCGGTCTCATGTCGTTTCCTCGGTGAGGGCTTCGTCGTGGATCGAACGGAAGGCGACGAGGAGGTCATCGGACGCTTCGGTCCCCCTTTCCGAGCGGAGGTACTCGGCGAACAACTCGTCCCAGGCCAGGCCGGCCCGCGACAGCCGTTCCTGCTCGGGCCGTTCGTACCGCGCTTCAACCTTGACGAGAAACGGGAAATGGCGGCGGGCGCGATCGGCCAGCCCCGGATCGGGGCCCTCGGTGTCGACGATCAGATCGACATAGGCATCGACCAGCTCCGGGCGGGCGAGGAGTGCCTCCCACGTGCCGGTCGCTCGCACCAGGCGCCGGCCGGAAGTGAGCGCGATGGAGCGCGTCCTGGCGCGAATGCCCGGCTTCGCTTCCACCAGGACGACCCGCTTCTCCTCGCCCGCCTCACCGAAGTCGAGTTCGAGCAGAGAGCCGGCGTATTCGGCGGGAACGCTCGCCCCCGGCACCTTCTGCGGTGCGTGGATGTGGCCCATCGCCACGTAGTTGAGCACGGCCGGAATCGCCTGTTCGGTGGCTGCGTAGGCCTTCCCGATGTGCAGCGCCCGCTCTCCGCGCGGGACGCCATGCCCCCCGATCGCTGCGCCCGTCACCATGAAGTGCGCCGCCAGCACGGCTACTCCGTCGGGACCGGCCGCCTCCACCGCGGCGTCGGCGTACACGGCGGCAAGCTCCCGCACGCGGTCGGCGTAGATGCCGTACCACCGCTCGGTCTCTTCCATGAAGTCGACGACTCGACCTTCCCGAAGAAAGGGAAACGCACCGATCGCCGCCCTTCCGCCGCGCGTCTCCACCGTGACGACGCCGCCCTCCGCGGGTCGTTTGATCCTCCCCACCAGTGTGACGCCGACTGGCTCGACGAGGGGCGCCAGAACTTCGAGGAGATCTGCGCTGTCATGGTTGCCGGCCACCGCCACCACCGGTCGGCGCCCTCCGTCGGCCAGTGCCACGAGGCTCTCGATCACGAGACGGAGAGCGTCGATGGGCGGGCTGGGCCGATCGAACAGGTCCCCGGAGACAATCACCAGGTCGACGGCTTCCCGTTCGGCGATTTCGCAGACTTCGGCGAGGACCGCTTCGTACTCGGCCATGCGATCGTATCGGCCGATCCGTTTTCCGACATGCCAGTCGGAAGTGTGCAGGATCTTCATCAGAGTCCGGCGAACGGATCGCTGGTGGGCGCGACCTCCTCCCGGCGGGTGGCCCACGGCGGGAACGGAAAGGACACCACCAACGGCACCGGGATGGCCGGCTGGCTGACCACCATCGTCCCCGGTTTGAGGAGGCGGGCGCGCGCTCGCGTGGACGGCAGCATCCACCCGTATTCGCTTCGTTCGGCCTCGGCGGCATCGAGTCGACCGGCGACGCGAATGGCGGCGTTCTCCATCACTTCCTGCGCGATGCGTGAAGCCGTTTGCTGAGCTCCGACGAGCAAGACACCGAGAGATCGGCCCCGTTGGGCGATATCGATCAACATCTCCTTGAGGGGGCTGGCACCTTCGCGCGGGGCGTACTTGTTGAGCTCGTCGAGGACGATGACCGACAGGGGCAGACGCTGGCCACTTCGTTCCTTCTCATCGAACGTCTCCTGTAAGAGTGCGCCGACCACGAAACGCTGAGCGAGATCGTGGAGCGACTGGATCCCCACGACGCTCACCTGGGCAGCTTCGCGATCGATGCGGCGGCTCGCTCCCGCCCGGACGAGGTGCCCGAGGCGCGCCTGCGCGGCGTAGAGCCGGCGCATGAATGCAGAGACGGTGCCGCCCTGGACTCGACCCGTCCAGGTTCTATCGGGTTCGGATTCGTCTTGAGGATCGAGGAACTCCTCCAGGGTGTCGACGAGTGACCCGAGGTCCCTGATCGGTCGTTCGCCGGGGTCCAAGGCCACGGCGGAGCCCGCCGGATGACCTCCCGGAGGTGGCTGCCGGAGCACGACGGCGCCTTCCATTCCGAGGACGTCGACAGCCCATCGCCGGAGCTGGGCCCGCACCCTCTCCTCGACGAACGACAGCTGGTTCCGCGTGTCGGAGGCGTCGGTGAACAGAAAGCGCAACAGACCTTCGTCGATGAACTCGCGCGGCGTCCAGGCAAAGGCGCCCACCCCTTCCTGACGGCCCCCCAGATCCGGCAGGACCGTGTCTCCCGTGCCCCGTCGCGGCGGGGCCCAGAACGCCACCGAGGGGAAAGGTTCAGGTGCTACCCCGAGCTGGCCCCAGGCGGCCCGCGCCTTTTCGTCGAATTGCGAGTTCGGCTTGTCGAGCCACAGCAGGTCTTCGCCCTTCACGTTGAACACGAGCACTTTCAGGTTGGCGGCCCCCTCTCCGACGATGTCGGGCCGGCCGGTCAACATCCGCAGAAAGAACAACGCAAACGATGTCTTCGTGGCCACGCCCGAGATGCCGGAGATCGACATATGGCCGCCCTTGCGACCGTCGAAGAAATCCAGGTCGATGTACATGGGCAGGCCGTCGCGGCCCGTGCCGATCGGCAAGGGCCGGCCCATCTCGTCGGCGTAGAGCGCCTTATCGCGGCTCTCGCCGGTCGCCCGCTCCACCGCCTGTCCCGGATCGGGAGACACCCACAGCTCGGGATCGACTCGAGTCACCGCCACCTGAGCGGAACGGACCTTCCTGGCCGGAAGAATGCCCTGCTCGGCGATGCGAAATGTGTCCGATTCGAAGGAGGCCCCTTCATAGATGCTCTCGACCTCGGTGACCACCCCGTAGGTGGCGATCTCGCCGGCGGACGGCACCTCGGTGCGCACCACGACCAGGTCGTCCAGCTGGAGATAACTCACCTCGTCGAGGACGACCCGGAACTCCTGAGTCGAGGTGTGCTGCGTGCCGAGGACCCTCCCCACCGTGGTTGGTTCGTCGGCACTCATGCACTCTCCTTCTGCTGCTCCATGGCCTCGCGCAACGCACGATAGACGAGCCCCTGATCCCCCAGGTTGCGCCGCAGCTCCCGTTCGAGGGCGCCCACCGGCACCAGGTTCTGGGGCGCTCTGGGATCGGTGTGCGGTTCCGAGGCCACCTGCGGAAGCAGCACGGCGGTGCGGTCTGCGATGAGAGCGGCCGTGGCGGCGCCGATGGCCTCCGGAGCGACGCAGCGGACGATGCCACTCCAGGAATGGCCGCCGACCATCCGTGCCAGGCGGAGATACCATGAGTACTTCGAGTACGGGCCGGAGCGAATCAGGAAGAGCGGCGATCGAAAGCCGGGTTCGAGTTCGGCCATGATGGGGATGTGCTCATCGTCGAGGTACGAAGCCCGGTGCGTCTTGATCATTCCGACGATCGGGCGAGCTCTCAACTCGGAGATCGGGCCATCGGCCACGACAAACAGGCCGGAGTCGGCCAGGACTGCCGACAGTTCCGCTTCGGCCGAACGCATACGCTCGTGGAGGTGGCGGACCAGAGCGGCAGGGTCGTCGTCCTCGATCGAGGCGACCGGATATTCGAGGCCGTGCGCCAGGCGGGGAACTTCGACGTGAGCGCCGTGACTCTGGACGCAGACGCGTTCGACCCGCAGGTGCTCATAGGTCGAGCGCGGGACCGAGCGGTCCCAGACGACGGCGCCGACCCCGAACGCTCCGAAGATCCCCGGAATGGGCCCCCGTGGTGCGTCGAGCGTGAGGCGCGCATCGATTCGCTCGACACCGTCGACGAACGCCACCCGACGGACGTCGTCATCGGCACCGACCCGAGGTTCCCACGCCGTCCCCTCGACCTGGTAGTCGACATCTTCGCTGGAGGGAGCAAAAACCTGTTCGGGTTCTGTGGGGGAGCCATAGCCAGGCTGCCAGCCTTCGACGTACATTCGCATACCGGGGATCGTACCGTTGGCCGCCGACAGAATCGCCGACCCTCAGCCCGCCCGATCCGCCACCAAGCGCCGCACGGTCCCGTCCGACGACGTGATGTACAACTCGCCGAAGCCGTCCACTCCAAACGACGTCACCTGGCCGAGATCGCCCACCTGTTCGCTCCAATCGAGATGCTCGACCACCTCCCCGCCCGCAAAGCGAAGGGAGCGGAGATAGCCTCCGCAGTAATCCGAATAGAAGTACTGACCGTCGATTTCGGGAATCTCGGCGCCCCGGTAGGTGAAACCGCCGGTCACCGAACACGTCCCGGCGTCGCCGTGGGCGATCTCGAGGACCGGCAGCACGAGTCCGGTCGGGTCACACCCCACCGCTGGCGAGAAACAGTGCAAGCCCTCCATGGTCGACCATCCGTAATCCGCGCCCGCCTGGTCCGCCGGCACACGATTGATCTCCTCGTAGCTTCCCTGACCGACATCGGCGATCATCAACCAACCGTCGTCGAAGGCAAAGCGCCAAGGGTTCCGGAGCCCGAAAGCCCACACCTCAGGCGCCCCACCGGTGTCCTCGAATGGATTGCCGGCGGCGGGAACGGCTCGGCCCGGCTCCGACACGTCGAGACGCAGAAGCGTCCCCAGCAGCGTCCCCGGGTCCCGGCCATGGCCGAACTCGTCGTTGGCGGCTCCGCCGTCGCCGAGGGAAACGTAGAGCGCCCCGTCGGGCCCAAAAGCCAGATGGCCACCGTTGTGGTTGGCGGCAGGTTGCGGCACGATGAGAAGGACCTGCTCGTCGAAGAACGTCCCGTCCTCGGCCACCGCGAACTCGGACACGACGCTGGCGCCGTCCAGGTCTGTGTAATCGACGAAGGCCCTGGGACGCTGCTCGAAGTCGGGCGGGAAGGCCAACCCCAGCAGACCCTGTTCGCTCCGCGTCGAGACACGAGAGCGAAGATCGAGGACCAGGGTCTCCTCACCGCCAAGCCGCGGCTGGACCCAAATCGTCCCTTCCTTCCCGACGAGGAAGATGCGTGCATCCTCAACGGGCGCCGCCACCATCACCGGGAAGGCGGCCTCGCTCTCCACGACTCGGACATCGAGACGGGCGAGTGGGGCGAGTGAAGTCGAGGTCGGGTCGGTTTCGGTGTCGCCGTCCGTCGTCGTGGGCCCCGCGGGTGCCGCCGCGCTGCTCGTCGGAGCCTCCACGGTGGCCGCAACCGGCGCCGGACTGGTCGCCTCGGTGGCGGGGTCCCCGGCCGAGCGTCCGCACCCGGCCAGAGCCAGCGCGAGCACGAGTGCGATAGCAGCCGTCGGTGGGGACCAATGCGTTCGATGCATCGGGCCACGGTAGCTCTGTGCCGAAGATTGGCGGGACCGACCCGGGAGCCGGTGGGCGGCGGGGTGGGCGACGAAGCGCACTTCGGGTTGAGCGGCGACCAACCAGGACGTAGGGTGACGGACGACCGAGGAGCTCACCCTGACCCCCACCCAGAAGAACGACCGGAGAACGCTGTTCGGCTGGGCCATGTACGACTGGGCCAACTCCGCCTACGCCACCACGTCGGGGGCCATCGTCGCGCCCTTCTTCACCGGTGTGATCGTTCCCGAAGAGGGTTGGAGGAACCTCAGCGGGGAAACGATCTGGTCGTTGGTGGTGTCGGGCGGCGCTTTCATCCTCTTCCTCATCATGCCGGTGCTCGGGGCGGTGGCCGACTTCTCCGCGGCGAAGCGAGCCTTCCTGCGAGCCTTTGCATTTCTGGGTGCGCTGTTCACGATGGCGGTTCCGTTCGTCCCGGCCGGAGCCGTTCCGACGTTCCTGCTCGTCTTCGTGGTCAGCCAGGTCGGGTTCGTCGCCGCCAACGTGTTCTACGACGGGTTCCTTCCCGTCCTCACCACCGAGGACACCATCGACCGGGTGTCCTCCCGTGGCTTCGCCATGGGCTACATCGGTGGAGGCCTGTATGTCTTGCTGGCCTTTGTCTTGATCGTCCTGGCGGACGGGGGCACGATCTCGATGGCGACCGAGACCGCCACCCGAATCGGGATCTTCGGCGCCGGCGTGTGGTGGGTCGGCTTCACCGTGTTCGCCCTCCAGCGCCTTCCCGAGCACGGCGAAGCGAGCGCCATGCCGGCCGAGTTCCAGTCCAGTCCGCGGCTGGTTGCCTACGCCAGAATCGGATTCGGCCGCACGGTCGCCACCGCCAGGAAGCTTCTCCAGTTCCGGCAGATTCTGCTGTTCGTCCTCGCCTTCATGTTCTACAACGACGGCACCCAGACCGTCATCAACATCTCGGGCGCGTACGCCGAGGAGACGTTGGGCCTGTCGATCACCGAGATCATCATCGCCTTCCTGATCGTCCAGTTCATCGCCTTCGGCGGGGCGATCATGTTCGGTCGAATCTCCGGTCGGATAGGCCCGAAGCGAGCGATCCTCGCCAACCTCGGCATCTGGATCCTTCTCGCCTTCACCGCCTATTTCCTCCCGGAAGGCGAAGCTCTGCCCTTCTATGGGTTGGCAGCCGTGGTTGGTTTCGTCCTGGGTGGCGTGCAGGCGCTCAGCAGAAGCCTGTACGGCACGATGATCCCGGAGGAGGCGTCCGCCGAGTTCTACGGCTTCTTCTCCGTGTTCGCCAAGTTCTCGGCGATTTGGGGACCCCTGGTGTTTGCGATCGTCAGCAACGCGACCGGTTCGGGCCGTCCGGCCATCATGTCGGTCGCCGCCTTCTTCCTCATCGGCGGCTTCCTGTTGAGCCGCGTCGATGTCGACGAGGCTCGCCGATCGCGTCAGGACTGGCACTTCGAGGGCGCCGAAGTCTCCTAAGCTGGAGATCACCATGACCGACCTACCCGATCAACCAGATGAGTGGTCCGACGCCGAAGTGATCGATGCCGAGGTGATCGACACCGAATCCGTCGGCGAGACCGAGACCTCTCTCGGCGTTCCAGAGCCCATCGAGACCCCAACGCGTCCAGCCGGGTCGCCGGAAATCAAGCCCACCGTCTATCGGGGTTCGGGTTTCCGCTGGTCCTTTGTCTTCGGGTCGCTTCTCGTGGTGCTGATGCTCCTGCTGATGTTCTTCAACTTCCAGGAGGTGGAGTTCCGATTCTTCACGTGGAAGATCAACGCCCCACTGGCCGTCGTCATCCTCGGTACGGCGTTGATCGCGGTGGTCATCGACGAGCTGGCCGGTTTCGTGTGGAGGGTGCGGCGCCGCCGGCAGCTGAAGGCACGTGCCGAACTCAAGGCACTGCGTCGAGAGACCGCCCCGCCGAAGACGTCACGCTTCCGGAACAGGAAGTGACCGAACGCCTCGTGGTCATCGGCGGCGATGCCGCCGGAATGTCCGCGGCCAGTCAAGCCCGCCGGCGCCGATCCGCTGCCGACCTGTCGATCACCGTCTTCGAACAATCGAACTGGGTGAGCTACTCCGCCTGCGGAGAGCCCTACTTCATCGCCGGAGATGTCCCCCGCCTCGACCAACTCATCGTTCGGACGCCAGAACAGTTCGCCCGCCAGGACATCACCGTCCACATTCACCACAGAGTCGAGGAGATCGACACCGCCGACCGCACGGTCACGGTGCATGGTCCGACCGGCACCTTCACCGAGGGTTACGATCAGCTCGTCTACGCGACTGGCGCCGTGCCGGTTCGTCCTCCCATCGAAGGCATCGACCTCGCCGGGGTTTTCACACTCAAGAGCCTCGACGACGCGGTGGCCATCAAGGCCGCCGCCGAAGGCAGCAGGCAGGCGGTGGTCGTGGGCGGCGGCTACATCGGGCTGGAAGTCGCCGAGGCGTTCCACCGACTCGACATCGACACCACCCTGGTGACTTCGGGCGGCGGCGTGATGAATCGTTCTCTCGATCCCGAGATCAGCGACCTGGTTACCGAAGGGATCCGCTCACGGGGCGTCGAAGTGGTGACGGGACTCCGGGTCGCCTGCCTCTCCGACACCTCGGGCAGGGTCACAGGTGTGACATGCGACGGCAACGCGATCCCGGCCGATCTTGTGGTGTTGGGCTTGGGCACCCGCCCCGCCAGCGAACTCGCCGCCGGCGCCGGGATCCCGCTCGGCCCCACCGGCGCGGTAGCCGTCGACGATCGGCAACGGACCCGCGTGGACGGAGTATGGGCGGCAGGCGACTGCGCCGAAGCCCTCCACCGATTGACCGGAAGACCCGCCAACGTGCACCTCGGCACGGTCGCCAACAAGCAGGGTCGGGTCGCCGGGATCAATCTGGGCGGCGGAACCGCCCGATTTCCCGGCATTCTCGGCACGGCCATCACCAAGTTCTTGGATCTCGAGATCGCCCGGACCGGTCTCGGCGAAGCAGAGGCCGCCGCCTACGGCTTCGACGTCGTGTCGGCCGTGACGGAGAGTTCGACCACGGCCGGCTACTGGCCAACCGCCGCCCCGATGAGTTTGAAAGTGGTGGCGGAGCGCCACAGCGGGCGTCTGCTCGGTGCTCAAATCGTCGGTGGACCGACCGCCGGGAAACGAATCGACACGCTGGCCACGGGCATCTGGAACGAAATGGACGGACACGCCTTCAGCATGATGGACCTGTCCTATGCCCCACCGTTCTCCGGCACATGGGACCCTGTCATGATCGCCGCCCGCAAAGCCGCCGACCTGGCACGCTGAGAACGTGCGATTACTCCGCATCGGACTCGTCCTCGTTCTCACCGCATGCGGCACGCCGTCGAGCGAGAACCTGCCGGAGACCGGCGCCCCGACCACCGAGCGGGCGGAATCGTCCTCCCCCACCGATCGAAACACCGCCCAGGTCGTCTACGTGTCGGACGGAGATTCGTTCGAGGTAGAGGTGGACGGATCCGATGAGCGGGTCCGGATGATCGGGATCAACACGCCTGAGAAGGGCGAGTGCTACGGCACCGAAGCTCGCCAGGCTCTCGTCGATTTGATCGATGGGCAAGTGGTTTCGCTCGTGTCGGACGTCGAGAGCACCGATCAGTATGGGCGAATCCTGGCCTACGTCTACGCAGGCGACGTCTTCGTGAATGAAGAAATGGCTCGACTCGGAGCAGCGTTGGCGCGTCCGTATGAACCGAATACGACGCTCCAGCCGGTTCTCGACGCCGCCGAGGCCGAGGCGCGAGATGCGTTCCGAGGAATGTGGTCCGCCGACACCTGTGGCGGCGAGGACGACCCCGCGGTGGTGATCACAGAAGTGCACGCCGACGCTCCGGGGCGCGACGGCGAGAACCTGAACGGTGAGTACGTCGTCGTCGAGAGCCTCTCGGAGGAGACGTTCTCGCTGGCTGGTTGGACGCTGCGCGACGAGTCGTCGGTGCATCGGTACGTGTTCCCCTCTTCTGTCACCATCGAGCCAGGCGCCGGCATCGTCGTGTTCACCGGCTGCGGGCAGGACGACGCCTCTCGCCTCTACTGGTGTTCCGACTCGCCCGTCTGGGACAACGGGGGCGATACCGCCTTTCTCCTCGATCTGAATGGAACGACCAGGCACCGGCTCGGCTACTGAGCCGCTCGACGCGCCTGGGCGGTGTCGTAGGATATGGCAGACATTCATTCACCAAGGAGTAGACAATGGCATTCATGGATACGTTGAAGAACCTGTTCGGCCGCGCCAAGGACGTGGCGGGCGAAGCAGCTGAGAAGGCAGGCGAAGCCGCTGCCGTCGCCAAGGAGAAGGCAGGCGAAGCCGCTGCCGTCGCCAAAGAGAAGGCGGGCGAAGCAGCCGAAGCAGCCAAGGACATGGCCGAGACGGCCAAGGAGAAGGCAGGCGAAGCTGCCGAAACGGTGAAGGAGACGGCTTCCGACGCCATGGATTCGGTCAAGGACAAGTCCTCCGGCGCCGCTGAGAAAGCGAAGGAAACCGCCACCGACGCCGCCGACAAGGCCAAGGAAACCGCCACCGACGCCG
>CBDUEV010000010.1:0-63730 GCA_965366365.1 uncultured Acidimicrobiia bacterium
GGGCATTCAAGCAACGGGGCATTCAAGCAACGGGGCATCGAGGGCAACTGGGCATCGGGAGCTCGCCCCTCCCGGCCGCGTGCCGCCGCCCGTCGCGCGAGACTCGGAGGGTCTTTCCCAGGAAGGTGCACCGTGCCGTACAGAACCATCATCGAGCCGTTTCGGATCCATTCAGTCCAGGCCATCGACCTCCCCGACAGGGAGACACGTCAGCAGGCGCTGGTACGGGCCGGGTACAACCTGTTTGGCCTGCATGCCGATGAGGTGATCATTGACCTGCTGACTGACTCGGGAACCGGAGCCATGTCAGCCAAACAGTGGGCCGGAATGATGATGGGCGACGAGTCCTATGCAGGAAGCCGTTCCTTCTACCGGTTCCAGGACACGGTCCAGAGGATCACGGGTCTCGCCGAGATCATTCCCACGCATCAGGGGCGGGCCGCCGAGCGCATCCTCTTCTCGGTGGCCGTCAAAGCCGGAGACGTCGTGCCCAACAACACGCACTTCGATACGACCCGCGCCAACGTGGAGTACCAAGGCGCCGAAGCGCGGGATCTGGTCGTCGCGGCGGGCCGGGACCCGCAGTCCGAGCACCCGTTCAAAGGCAACATGGACATCGAGGCTCTCGAGGCCACCATCGCCGAGGTCGGTCGGGACAGGGTTCCGCTGGTCATGGTGACGGTCACGAACAACTCGGGAGGCGGCCAGCCGGTCTCGATGGCGAATCTCCGGGCCGTCCGCCAGGTGTGTGATTCCCACGGGATTCCCTTCTTCCTGGACGCGTGCCGATTCGCCGAGAACTCCTGGTTCATCAAGCTGCGCGAGGAAGGCTTCGAGGATCACACCCCGGAGGAGATAGCCCGCGAGATGTTCTCGATCGTGGATGGTTGCACCATGTCGGCCAAGAAGGACGGCCTGGCCAACATCGGCGGATTCCTGGCCATGAACGACCCGGAGATGGCCCTGGCTGCGCGGAATCTGCTCATCCTCACCGAGGGGTTCCCCACCTACGGAGGCCTGGCGGGTTACGACCTGGAGGCAATCTCGCAAGGCTTGGAAGAAGTCCTGTCGGAGGAGTACCTGCGCTACAGAATCCGCTCGACCGCATACCTGGCCGAGAAGGTGTCCAAGGCCGGCGTTCCGATCGTCAAGCCGGCCGGAGGCCATGCCGTCTACCTGGACGCCAAGGCCCTCTTGCCGCACATCCCCCCGCACCAGTACCCCGCCCAGGCGCTGGCCGTCGAACTGTATCTCGACGGGGGAGTGCGAGGCGTGGAGATCGGTTCGGTGATGTTCGGGAAGGTGCAGGAAGACGGAACCGAGATCCCGGCGGCCATGGAGCTGGTTCGCCTGGCCGTGCCGCGGCGAACCTACACCCAGAGCCACATCGACTATGTCGGTGAGGTCATGATCGACGTGGCGGCCCGAGCAGAACAGCTGCGGGGCTACCGCATCACCGAACAGGCGCCTTGGCTGAGACACTTCACCGCCCGATTCGAACCGCTCTGAGCCTGCGGGCGACGGCCTCACCCCGTCGCGATCAACGCCCGCCCAGTTCGACGATGGGAAGGAGCCGGGAATCCTCGAGTGCCGCCATCCGGTGTCCGACGCCTGCGAGATACCCGTCGTTGGTGGCCATGCCCATGAAGGCCTCCACGCTGGCATGCCGCACCAACATCACGAGATCCCAACGCTCCTCCGGCGGGCCGATGAGAGCGGGGCCTCCGGCGCCGATGAACCGAACCTCGCCTCCCGCTGCAGTGAGAAACGGCAAGGTGTGTTCGGCGTAGAGGTCATAGGCCGCCCGGCCCGTGATCGGCGAAGGAGGCGCCAGCGCCGGATATGCCGCGTAATCGGCCATTGCCCGATACCGCAGGAGGTTGAGCATCGTCACCGGACCGGTGATTCCGCGTTCGAGCAGAATCCGGCCGCTTTCGTTGGTTGGTTCGAGGAACATTCCCGGGAGTGTATTGCCCACCATCCGGGTGTCGCCCGACACGCGGGTACGGCCCAGCATTCGGGCTGTGCTGTCGCGCTCCTTCGCCGCCAGGTGAACACCGGTGAGGGGCGCGAGTCGACGGCATGGTGGCGCGGCCTCGTTCTGCGGGTGTGCCAGACTGCACCACCACACGCAACGAGGCCACGAGACTCCCGGAGAAGACATGACGAAGAGCCAAGACGAGTCGCCGTCAAAGCTGATAGACGCCAGGATCACCGACCTGGGTGACTGGCGAGGCGAGACTCTCTCACGGGTGCGCGCCCTCATCAAGAAGGCCGACTCGGAGGTGGTCGAGGAAGTGAAGTGGAGGAAGCCGTCGAACTCGAATCTCGGCGTCCCCGTGTGGTCCCACGACGGGATCATCTGTACCGGTGAGACCTACCGGGACAAGGTGAAACTCACCTTCGCCAAGGGAGCATCTCTCGAGGATCCAGCAGGTCTCTTCAATTCGAGCCTCGAAGGCAACACAAGGCGCGCCATCGACATCCACGAGGGTGTGGACATCGACGGAGAGGCGCTGATCGCCCTCGTCCGCGCCGCCGTCGCCCTGAACGAATCCTCCTCGCGCCGCTGAGCGCGGAACCTGATTGGGCTACGTCAGGGCCGAAACGGAAGCCGCGCCCGAGGCCAGGCCTCAGGAGCCCTGATCCCCGAGCAAGGCTGATCCGCTAGGGCTTGGAAACCGTCAGGAACTGGTCCACCGGGACGCTCTCCATGGTCAGCCGGCCACCGTCTGGCCAGTGGACCGCAACGGTCACCTCCTTGGCGTCGCCGAGTCCGAAATGGAGACGCGGATCTTCCGACGCCAGGTAGCTGGAACCGACGAGAAGCGTGCGCCGCAGCACCGGTCCACCCGGTATTCCCACCTCGGCCCAGGCGCCCGGCACGGCGGGATCGAGGTCGAGCACCAACCACGAGCCGTCGCCGCCCTGGTTCTCCAAGAGTGTCACCGGTCCGCCGATGCTGTTGATGACCACGTCGAGGTCTCCGTCGTTGTCATAGTCGGCAGTGGCGCTGCCGCGCCCCATCAACGGCCCGACCTCTTTCAAGCCGATTCTCTCCGAGAGGTCTCTGAACTGCCCTGGTTCTCCCTGGGCCGTGCGGTTCTCGTAGATGCGGAGGGCTTCCGCATCGCCGACGAGGTCGGTGACCGGGACGTGGCCGTTGGCGATGAACAGGTCCAAGTCGGTATCCAGGTCCACATCCAGCCAGCTCGTTCCCCACCCTGTCTGGCCGTTCCCGAGCCCGGCCAAGCCGATCCGGAACGTCGTGTACTCGAACTCAGGAGTCTCATCGGACGCACCTAAATTCCGATAAAGGGCATTGAGCTCTCGGTCCCAGTTGGTGACCAGCAGGTCGGGGAGCCCGTCGGAGTCGTAGTCGCCGGTGGCTACCCCCATACCCGATCCCGAATCCCCCACGCCGGCCGTCTCGGTGTGGTCGACGTATCGCACCCCGGCCGGACCGGGTTCGGCGAGGAACAGCCGATTCGGGTTGCCGTCGTTGGTGACGTAGAGATCGAGATCGCCGTCAACATCCAGATCCGCGAACACGGCGCCGAGCCCCCGTTCTTCTCCGCCCAGCCCCACCTCTGAGGTCACCTCCCGGTAGTGAGGAACACCCTCTTCGTCGATCCCCTCGGCAAGGTAGAGGTGGTCGGCCAGTCCATAGAAGTCCTGAGGGAAGTGGCCGGTCGGCTTGGGGATGGTCACCGAGAGGTCGATGTAGGAGACGACGAAGAGATCCAGCATCCCGTCGCCATTGGCGTCGCCGGCCGCCGCGGCGCTGTTCCATTCGGGGGCGGCGACGCCGGCTCGCACCGCCACCTCTTCGAACCCGGTGCCGTCGCGGTTGATCAGCATGGCGTTCGGACCGTCGGCCGTCACGTAGAGGTCGGTCCACCCGTCGGCGTTGAAGTCGGCCGCCACGCATCCGTTCCCGCGCAGGGCGAGCTCGGCGCCTACCGACACCGAGGTGAACCGGCCGGATTCGTTTCGGTACAACCGGGAGGTGGGGAGCCCGGTGTCGGTCATCCACCCGCCCACCTCGTCGAGGCTGTACGAGTTGACGAGGAACAGGTCGAGAAAGCCGTCTGCATCGAAATCGATCCAGCACACCCCGCCCCCCATGGCGGCCACCGGATCATTCGTGACGGAATCTCGAAAGGACCCGTGGGTGAAGTCGAGTCCCACCTCGGCGGCAACGTCCACAAACCGTCTGGTCTCGGCGCTCTCCGGTGTCGAGGTCGGTGTCGGCGCGCTTCGTCCGTCCGGAGGCGTCACCCGCAGGATTTCTCCGCCGAACACGGAGGATACGTACAGGCTTCCGTCCGAGGCCGGGAGGACGGCGCCCGGGTAGTCGAGGCCCGAGAGAACCGTTTCGAGAGAGCCATCGACCAGACGACTCAGGCGACCCGTGCCGGCTCGGTAGCCCTCACCGGTGAAACACGACGCCCCTTCCTCGAACTCGGCGAACTCCAGGACCCATACCGTCCCGTCGGGACCCTGTGCCACGTCGATGGGCATGTTGAGGCCAACGATGACCGGGCGTTGGTTGCGTTCGCCGTCGATGGCCACAAGCTGACCCGCACCGGCCGGGTAGGGACAACCGCCGGTCAGGGTGACGTAGTACTCATCGCCCACCCGCTCGATGCCGGTGGGTACCGCGTCGATCTTCAGGGTCGCCGAGTTGGGGTCGGAGAGTTCGCCGAACCGATGGATGAACCGTGTCCGGCCGTCGTCGGTTTCGGTGGCCACTCCGTTCTCGCTGGAATCCGCCACGACGGGCCGGCCGTCCGGATCGAAGGTGACGTCGAACGGATTCGTCAGGCGCACCTCGTTGAGGGCTCCCATGGCGACGTCCAGGTCGTCGAGCCCGAGGGGCTCCTCGCCGGCCGTCAGCGTGGCCTCGGGGATTGTCCACAGGTGTCCAGCGCCGAAGTTGCCGATGTAGACGGTGCCGTCCCGTACGCCCACCAGGGCCGCTCCCGAGAGGTCGCCCGAATCGCGTCCACTGGGGAAGCCGTCCACGACTCTGCGAACGTGCCCATCGGACGTGATGAGGCTGATGCCGCCTGAGAAGTCGTCTTCGCCGGTGCCGTCTTCGGCGACGAAGATGTTTCCACCTGCTCCCTCGGCGAGACCGATGGGGGCCAAGAGACCTTCTGCCACCACCTCCACGGCGAATCTGTTGGCCGTTTCGACGGAGGGCGTGCTGCAGGCGGCCATCCCCAGCGCCAAGCCCAGGATCGCGACGAGCCCGACGCGTGCCGTGGCGCGTCTCATGGGACCCGGTCCGGTCGGTCGGTGATCAGGCCGTCCACGCCCAGGTCGATGGCCTGCTGCATGTCGGCGGGATCGTTGATCGTCCACGGAATCACCAGCAAGCCGCCGGCGTGCGCTGCCTGCACCGCATCTGCCGTGAGCGTGTCGAAGCTGGGAGACCAGATGTCCGCACCCCAGTCGGCGAAGACCCCGGGATCGGGAATCCTGTCACGCGTCAGAGCCGCCAGTCGGAGGCTCGGATCCTCGGCGCCAACCGCCTTCAGCGAGCGGTGGTCGAAGCTCTGGACGGTCACCCGGTCGCCCCGGTCTGCCTGTTCGATCGCTGCCAAGGTCGCCAGTTCGAAAGGGCCGGCGACGGTGCCGTCGAACCCGTCGCCGATGGTCTCGGGGGTGTTGGGGGCGCGTTTGGTCTCGATGTTGAATCCCACCCGCTCGGCGTTGGCGCGCTGTGCGGGTGTCTTCTCCTCGCTGGCGGCGTATGCGTCAACGAAGGCGAACAGCTCGGCCAGCGTGACGATGCCGTAGTCGGCGCCCGCCAGCACCCCGGGATCAGCCCGCTGGTCGGGGTAGCGGCCGATGTGAGGATTGCGGTCGCACTGGAGAGCTCGCAGCTGGTCGGCGGTGAGGGAACGGACCGACAGTTCGGTTGCAGCTGCCGTGTCGGGATCGGGCAAGCCGGCCGGTGTGCTGTCGCCCAGGCCGCATTTGGCGGGATCGATGAGCGGATCGTGCCACACCACCACCTGATCATCGGCGCTGAAGTGGAGGTCCAGCTCCAGAGTCGAGACCTCCAGGTCGAGGGCGACCTCGAAGGCTGGGAGCGTGTTTTCCGGTCGTAGGCCTCGCGCCCCGCGATGCCCCTGGATGTCCAGCGCCGGTCCTTCGGTGGCCGATTCGGGACTGGGCAGCGAAACAGGGGTTTCGGCTTCGGAGACCGTGGTCGACCCACACGACGCCACGAGCATCAATGAGACGGCCCCAGCGGCAAGGGGCCCCACGCGGCGAGGCCGGCCAACGGTGTTCCCGTTGACCGGCCTCGATTCGCGTGCGTGTGGACTACCCGCCAAAGAAGGCGTTGTAGTCGGCGAGTGCCTGATTGGCTTTTTCAGCTGCTGCATCGAGCGCCTCTTGTGGCGTCATGCCCTCGTCGAGAACCGACGAGTATGCCTCGACGATGATACGACGCACCTCGGGGAATGGTCCGGCGCGTCCGCCCAGCACCGCGTAGTTGACGGTACCGTCGGCGTTCTCCGTGTTGGTGGTCGCCAGCTGGCGAATGGCCGTCACGAAGTTCGGGTTCTCGTCCCAGAACGTGGCCAGTTCGGCAGGGGGCGAGTCCTGCAGGCTGGCGAGGACCGGGAAGTACCCGGTGCCTGTGTGCCAGGTGACCTGCTGGTCGGCCTCGGTCATGAACTTCATGAAGTCCCAGGCAGCGGCGTCCTTGGCGTCGTCTTCGGAGTCGATGAGCCACAAGGCGGCTCCACCGATCACCACTCCGTTGCGCTCAGACGAGTCGCTGTGAGGGATGAATGCGGTCTTGACCTCGAAGTCGGCGTTTTCCTGCATGCCCCGGGCGCCCGACGTGGAGTCGAAGATCATGGCGGCTTGCCCGGCGAAGAACACCGAGTCGGTGTCCGACCAGGTGTTACCCAGGTTGGGAGCGTGGCCGTCGGCGATCAGGCCGGTCAGGAAGTCGAAGACCTCGACGCCCTGGCCATTGTTGAACTCGACCTCGGTGGCGCGGCCGGTCCGACCGTTGTTCTCGTTGAAGTAGAGCCCACCGGAGTTGGCGAGGATTTGTTCGAAGTACCAACCGACGGTACCGAAGGTCACGCAGTATTCGGTTCCGGCAGCCTCGAGGGCATCACAGGCGGCCTGGAAGTCCGAGAAGTTCCAGTCGTCGGCGGGAGCGTCCACGCCGGCCTCCGCAAAGATGTCGGCGTTGTAGTAGACGATCGGCGTCGAGCTGTTGAAGGCCAAGGCCACCATGCCCGTCTCGTCGGAGTAGTAGTCGCGCGGTGCGGCGAGATAGCTCTCTGCATCACCCTCCGCCATCAGCGTGTGAGCCGGGACCAGGCGTCCAGTATCGAACATGGTCTGCGCGGCCAGGTCGAAGTTCTGCACGATGTTGGGTGCGGTGTCCTGCTCGAAGGCTGCCAGCAGAGCGTTGTAGGTGTCGTCGTAGCTGCCCTGGAAGGTCGCATTCACCACGACTCCGTCCTGGGAAGCGTTGTAGCGCGCGACGAGTTCGTCGACGACGGCACCGAGGTCGTCTGCCATGGCATGCCAGAACTCGACTTCGACGGCGTCGCCGTCAACCATCGCTTCGGTCGTGTCAGTTGAGTCGGGAGCTTCGGTGGTGTCTGTACCGGCCGTGGTCTCGGTCGTTCCTGCTTCGGTCGTCTCGCTGGTGGTGTCGTCGCTGCCGCACGCGGCGGTGACCAACGCGAAGACCGCCAGTACGGCGAGCAGTTTCATTATTCGTTGCACATTTCCTCCTGGTGTTGCTTTGCTTGCGCGGTGAGAATCTCTTACCCCTTGAGGCCGCTCATGGCGATGCCCTTGACGAGCTGTCGCTGAGCGACGATGAACACGATGAGAGTCGGAACCATGACGATAACCGCTCCAGCCATGATTGCCCCCCAGTCCGTGGCTCGTTCTTGATTGACGAGGAAGAACCGAATTCCGATCTGGGCAGTCCGCATCGTCTCTTCGTTGGTGATCACGAGCGGCCAGAGGTATTGGTTCCACGCACCGAGGAAGGCAAAGATCGTGAAGGCCGAGATGGCGCCTTTCGACAGGGGGATCACCACGCGAAGGAGATAGAAGAAGTCCGTGGCGCCGTCGATCTTGGCTGCCTCATAGAGTTCGCGCGGCAGACTGAGGAAGAACTGTCGCATCATAAAGACGCCGAAGGCGCTGGCCAGGAAGGGGATCGTCAGGCCCCGGAACGAGTTCGCCCACCCCAGGTCCGAGATGAGGAGGAAGTTGGGAATGAACGTCAGCTCGAAGGGGACGATCAGGCTGCCGATCACCAGAGCGAACAAGGCGGTCTTGCCACGGAAATCGAACATGGCGAAGGCGTATCCGGCCAGAACGCTGAAGATCACCTGGGCGACGGTGATGATCCCGGTCTGGACGAAGCTGTTGAACATGTACCGGCCGAACGGCGAAGCATTCCAGGCCGTCCCATAATTCTCGAGCGTCCACGTATCGGGAAGAACCTGGGGAATCGGGCGGGTGACCAGCTCTTTGAGCGGCGTGAAACTGATGAAGAAGGCGATGACGATCGGCGTGGAAATGGCGATGCCGATCGCCAGCAGCGCGATGTGAATCGGCAGCTCGCCGAGACCCCGCTTGGGTGGGTGTACGCCTGCCACCGCAGAGGTGGCCTCTGCCGGGCGAGCTGCGGCTTCAGATGCAGAGGTCATTGGTAATGCACCCGCTTGCCCAGACCGCGGAACTGTACGACGGAGATGAAGATGATGATGATGGCGAGCATGAACGCCTGCGCCGAGGCGAGACCGCGGAAGGACGTGCCCACGAAGGCGTCCACGAAGACGGAGTAGACGAGGTTGGTTGTCGCCTCACCAGGACCGCCGTCGGTGAGGATGTTGATCTCACCGAACGCCTGGAGAGAGGTGATGACGTTCACGACCACCAGGAAGAACAACGTGGGGGTGAGCATGGGAAGCGTGATATGCCAGATTCGGCGCAGGGCGCCGGCGCCGTCCACCTTGGCTGCCTCATACAGCTGTTCGTCGATGTTCTGGATCCCGGCCAGGGCGATGATGACATTGAAGCCGAGCTGGCGCCAGACCACCGTGATCGTGACGGCCACCAGTGCCCAACCTCGGGAAGTCAGCCAGTTGGGGCCATCGATCCCGATGAGGCTGAGCCAGTGGTTGAAGAACCCAACCACTGGGTTGTAGAGGAGGCGGAAGAGAACGCCGGCAATGGCGGACGAGATGACGACCGGCACGAAGATGAGGGTTCGGTAGAACCAGCTGAGGCGGCGGAGGGGGATGGAGAGGAGGATGCCGATCAGCACCGACAACCCGATCCCGATCGGGACGGTGCCGACCATGAACCACAGAGAGACCTTGACGGTGTTCCAGAAATCGGCCGATCCGAGCAGCCGCGTGTAGTTGTCGAACCCGACGAAGATCTCTTGGCTTCCAAACGGGGCTACCCGGTTGAGCGACAGCCTGAACGAGTCATAGATGGGGAAGTACACGAAGGTAGCCAGCACGACGAAGGTGGGCAGGAGATACAGGTACGCCTTCGAGTTGCGTCCATGCAACCCGGACCTACGCCTTTTTCGCGCCGTAGACGCCAACGTCGTGGTCTCCTCCTCCGTCAATCCACAAGACCCTACTCGGGCGAGTTGTGAGGAGAAAGCCAATCGTGGTGGTTACGCGAGATGGCGGGAGAACAGCCTTCCGTGTTCTGTCCACACGATCACGCCCACTGCGGCCAGGCCCAGACCGAAGAATCCCCACGCGGTGGGTCGCACGGTGCCGTCGATGGCCCGATCGATCACCGCCCCCAGAAGCGCCCCGACCGCCGTGCCGACGGTGCCGATGATGGCGGCGGCGGTTCCGGCGACCGAACCCATCGGGCTCATGGCGAGCGCGTTGGTATTGGGTACCACCAGGGCGTGGCCCGACAGCACTGTCACCAGGAAGAACACGAGCAGCCAGAATGGCACCTGCTCCGTGAACGACGCCACCGCCGCCAGGAGCCCGGACCCCGCCAGGTAGACGAGCGCCGCGCCATGGGTAAGTCGCCGTACGCCGACCCTTTCGACGACCCGGGCATTCGCCACCATGGCCAGCCCCATGATGGCGGCCAGGCCGCCGAAGACGAGGGGAAACTGAGCGGCACGGTCGTACACGTCCGACATGATCAGCTCGAAGCTGGCCAAGAACGAAAAGAACGCCCCGAAGAGGAAAGCGCTCGCCACGGTGTATCCGATGGTCTGACGGGTGGTCAAGACCAGCCGCGCCGCTCCGATCAGGCGGGCCGGGGTCAGAGGCACGACGGCCGCTGGGTCGAGAGTCTCCCGGAGTCGGCTCGACCATCCCGCCACGAGAAGTGCGGCGATGGCCGGGACGCCGAATGCCCAGCGCCACGAAGCCACCGCCACGATGGCAGCTCCCATGGCAGGAGCAACGACTGGCACGAGGAGAAACACCGCCATGATGTACGACATGGCACGTGCCATCTGTTCGCCCACGTACGTGTCACGCACCGTCGCCATGGCGGCCACGCGCGGCCCAGCTGCCCCGATCCCCCAGAGGAGCCTGGCTCCCAAGATCAGGGGGAGCGACGACGCCAGGGCGGCTCCGGCAGCCCCGACCAGATACAAGACCACCCCGGCGTAGAGCGCCGTCTTCCGGCCGAAACGATCGGCCAGCATCCCGAATGGCAGTTGGGCAGCCGCCAAGCCGACCAGGTAGAAGGTGACGATGGCCGCCGGTTCGGTGGAGTTCGCCGACAGGCCGAACTCCTCGCGGATGGCGCCGAAGGCGGGAAGCATCAGGTCGATGGCGATGGCGCTCAGAGCCATGATCATCGAGGTCAGCACGATGAACTCGATGCGGCCGAGCCCGTGGGTCGGCTCGATCGTAGGGGCGGTTGTGCGCATCGAATGAAGCCTTCAGGAAGAGGAAAGAAAGTGTAGGGCCCGTTGCTCCGGGTCAAGGTCGGTGGCCGCCGTGGGCGTCTGCGGGAGGGCGATTGTGGCCAAGACACCGAGGAATCGGCGCCTCGCGAAAACGAAATTCAGGCCGCGAAAATTAGATAGCCCCTGAGCTTGATCCGGGCGCAATCGTGCTCTACGTTCTCTCCTGTCGGAACGGGGAGACCCGAACCGATACGCCAGAAACCCAAGCGGGAGACCGGGAGGGCAGACGGCGTTCCTCGGTGGAGCGGAGCCGCAAGGCGCTGTTCTGGCCAGGTCTCCGGACCGGGTCGAGCCGGGGATGCTGACTGGAAGGCCATGGATCTTCGGATGCGGGTTGGAAGGGAAGCGACCGGGTTCTTCGGAATCCGGGGGTTTCTTCGGAAGCCCACAGCCTCGAGGTCGCGGCTCTTTGGGCCGAGGCGGAGAGGTGGGAGTTTCTTCGGAGACTTCCAGCCTGAGGGAGTCGCTCGTTTTCGGACGGGACGGATCCTGAAGGTCCGGAAGGTGAAGGGTCCGCAAGGGCTTGGAGCTGGAAGGAACCTGGGGAAGGCCTGGGGCCCGCAAGGGCGTCGACCGGAACCGGGGTCGGAGTATTTCGCTTCGGCGAGGTACCCGGCATCGGAGCCGCAAGGCTCCAGCGACGGTGAGCCTTCGGGCTTGCCTGAGCACCTGCCCATGCAGGTGAATCGGCCCTTCGGGGTCGGTGATCCCGCCGGGTTGGAGAGCCCCGAGAGGGTGGAGGCTTCGGCTGCTACTCCCTCGGGGTTTCTCGCGTCCGGGATAGAATCCTCGACGTCCCCAGTGCGAGTTCATCTCGCTTCGCTAGCCTCGCGGCATGGCATACCAAGAACGTCTCCTCAGCAGCGACGAAGAGGTGGTGTCGGAATTCCGACCGCATTGGAGGGCGATCCTCTTCCCGATCCTGGTCGCCGATTTCATCATCATCCTGGGCGTGGTCGTGGGGGTCATCACCGACCAGCTGGTGTGGCTGCTCCTGGGTGCCTTCCTCGTGGCGCTGCTCTTCGTGGCCGGTCCGCTCATTCGGTGGTTCTTCACGAAATACATCGTCACGACCGAACGAATCATCGTCCGCAGCGGAGTGTTTTCGCGCGCCGGCAAGGAGATCCCGCTCGAGGTGATCAACGATGTCGAGTTTTCCCAGCGGTTCTCCGAACGTATTTTCAGGAGCGGCGACTTGCTCCTGGAGTCGGCAGGGGAGATGGGCCAGAGCCGATTCAGCGACGTCCCCGACCCTGAAGGCGTTCAGTCGCTGATCTACCGTCTCCGTGAGGAGAGGATGATGGCCCTCAACTCGGGCAACAGCGCCGCAGCGGATCTGGCCGCGCTGGCGAGACTCCACGCCGACGGGGTGCTCACCGACGAGGAATTCGCCGAAAAGAAGCGAAAACTCCTCGGCGAGATCTGAGGTGACCGAGAGGCCCGCGATCGACACCGCCGCCATCCGCGCAGTCGAGGATCTGGGATTCGACTATCGCCTGGTCACTATCGGTCGAGTGAGCTCCGCAGCCGAGGCGGCCGCGGCGCGCGGCATTCGCCTTGGTCAGCTGGTCAAGACACTTGTGGTTCGCCGGTCCGACGACGACTACCTGCTCGTGTTGATCCCCGGCGACCGCGAGATCGACTGGACGAAGCTCCGGGGCTACCTCGGGGTGCGCAGGCTCTCGATGCCGTCAGCGGACGAAGCCTTTGCTGCCACCGGCTTCCGGCGCGGCACCATCACTCCCTTCGGTGTCGCCAAGCCCTGGCCTGTCGTCATCGACGAGCGGCTCGTGGCGGAGCGGGAACTCTCCATCGGAAGCGGCTCGCCCGGCACGGCCATTCACCTCGGATCGGCGGACCTGATGAATGCCTTGGCGCCGGCATCGGCAGACGTCTCGAGGCAGGCGTGAGTCGCCGGCTCGGCCGGTCGGAGATTCAGTCGGCCAAAACCGCCGACGTCCAGTAGACTCGACACAGATACGAGAAGGGGGCAAGGTGTTCGAGGCCGTTGAATTCACCGACGTTCGACCGACGGTCGAGCAGCCCAATCCGTCGCCGCTGGAACGTCTTCTCGGCACCTTCGAGTCCGAAGCCGAGGCGATCGAAGCCGGCCGGAGCGCTCGCGCGGAATACCTCGCCGCCGGCGGAGACGAATACGTGTGGTGGATCGTCCGCCCGGCCGGCGCGAAACTCGCCCAGTGGATCGCCGACTCGCGCAACACCAAGGAATTCGTGCTCGACATCACGAGCGGCCAACTCGTAGAGATCGCCTGACCGGCGTCGGGTCGGTCTACTGTACGTGGACCGTCCTGGAGGGTTTCCTGTGCTTCGAGATCTGCATGCCTACGCCGCCAACCTCGTGGTCTGGGCGAACGGCCTGTCCGGTTTGTGGGGCCTGGGCTACGCGCTCACCCGCAAGCAGCCCGGGCGAGGATTCGATATCGCCAAGTTCACCTCGTTGGGGATCGCCCTCGTCCAGGTATCGCTCGGCCTCGTCTTGTACGGCCAGGGGCAGAACCCGGGCTCGATCCACATGTTCTACGGAATGGTGATTCTGTTCACGCTGGCGTTCGTGTATATCTATCGAACCCAATTCGAGAAGCGACCCGGCCTGGCGTGGGGTCTGGTGCTTCTTTTTGTGATGGGTCTTGGGATCCGAGGTTGGACCAACTTCGGCGAGAGTTTCGGCTAGAGGAGGCTAGGCATGTTGCTCGAAGGAAAGCGTTTGCTGATCACGGGAGTGCTCACGGATGATTCGATCGCCTGGCACACGGCGAGGATCGCTCAGGAGCAGGGTGCCGAGGTGGTGCTGACCGGGTTTGGGCGGAGCAAGAGTCTCACCAACCGAGCCGCGCAGAGATTGCCGTCTCCCCCCGATGTCCTCGAACTCGACATCAACGACTCCGCCCACATGGACGCTCTGGTGGCCGAGCTCGGCGCTCGCTGGGGCGGGGTGGACGGAGCGCTCCACGCCATTGCGTTCGCTCCGGCCGACGCGTTGGGCGGCAATTTCCTCGCCACCCCGATGGAGAGCGCCCAGGTCGCTTTCGCCACGTCCGCTTTCTCGTACAAGACACTCGCTGTTGGTCTCCTGCCTCTCATGGAGGCCGCCGGGGGCGGTTCGTTGGTCACGCTCGACTTCGACAACCGCCAGGCGTGGCCGGTCTATGACTGGATGGGGGTTTCCAAGGCGGCCCTACAGGCCGTCACTCGCTATTTGGCCGGCTACCTCGGCTCGAAGTCCATCAGGGTGAACGCCATCGCGGCCGGACCCCTCGCCACCGTGGCCGCCAAATCGATCCCGGGATTCGAGGTGTTCGAGTCGGAGTGGGATCAGCGGGCGCCGCTTGCCTGGGATACCCGAAACCCCGAGCCGGTCGCACAGATGGCATGTCTGCTCTTTTCGGATTGGACTCCCATGACGACAGGTGAGGTGGTGCACGTAGACGCCGGGTTCCACGCCGTGGCGGCCGGGTTACCGACCAACCTCCGGTAGCGCCGGAAAGGTCTTGACCTTGCGAGCGTCGGCGGGTCTGGTGATCTGCCCGGCGCGCAAGGGCAGCCGTACCGTGAACGTGGCGCCGCCCCCAGGGGTCTCCGTCAGGTCGATCTCGCCACCCATGGCCCCGAGAAGGGAGCGCACGATCGAAAGCCCGAGACCGGTGCCGCCCTGGGATCGTGTCACCGACGGGTCGATCTGGGAGAACGGCTGGAAGGCATGCTCGACCTTGTCGCTGGGAATCCCGGGGCCATGATCGGCCACAGCGATGATCGCGTTGCCGAACCTCGCCTTGGCCGACACGTCGATGCTGGATCCCGGGGCATACTTGAGAGCGTTCTCGATGAGGTTGCGCAGGACCCTGCTCAGGTGGTCGGGGTCAGCCTCGACGACCAGATCCGGCTCGATATCGAAGGTGGTCACAGGAGCAGCTCCAGGAATACCGTTCACCTGCTCCGGAGCGAATAGGGCCATGTCGATGCTCTCGGGATGTTGGGGGAGGGCGTCGTTGTCGATTCGGGACACCATGAGCAGGTCCTCGATGAGGCGTCGAAGGCGATCCGACTGTTTGCGGGCAGTGGCCAGGAGCTCTTGGGAAGCTGGACTGGGAGGGATGAGCTCGGGTCTGGCGATGGTCGCCAGCGACCCGATGATGCTGGTGAGAGGAGTCCGCAGCTCGTGGCTCACGACGGACACGAAATCGGTCTTCATCTGCGCCAGTTCCTCCATCCGGCGAGACGTCTCGGCAGCCTCCTCGTAGCGCTCCAGCTGAGCGAGGATCAGGGCGGCGGGGGCGGCCAGGGACTCGAACACCTCGAGGTCTCGTTGGGTGAACGGCCCCGAGGTCTTGTCGGCCAGCACCATCACCCCGATGGTCCGGTTTTCGACGGTGAGAGGAACCGCCAGGGCCGAAGAGATGCCCAGCTCTCCCAGTAGCCCGTGTTTCTCGGGGTCGACGTCGATATCACGAAAGGTCTTCGACTGGCGGGAGAGGAAGACGTCGGTCAGCTCCGAACGCTTCCCGAGGTCGATCTGGTAGTCGTCGAGCACCAGCTCCTCGCCGGATGTCCAGATGGGGCTGAGCACGGTGAGGCTGTTCGACTCCCAGTCGTGGAGGAGCGCCACGCCGACCTGAGCATTCAGGTAGGAGCCGATCCGACCCACGAGCTGAGGAAGGACGTCTTGGAGGCTGTCGCCGGCCGACATCGTCCGAGACACCTCGTAGAGGCGGTTGACGTCTTGCTCGCGGTTCTGGATCTGCGCCACGCGGCTGATGCCGGCGTAGGTCTCACGCCGGAACTCCGTGGCGACCGTGCTGCTCACGACCGACACGAGGATCAGCGTCGCCACCTCCACGATGAGCGTGTTCGCCGGGACGCTGGTACCGATCGCCAACGGAAGAAGTGTATGGGCCGTGACGAGGACCGTGGTTGTGAAAGCCTGCAGGAGGCGGCCACCGAGGGCGGCAGAGAAGGAAACCACCCCGAAGTACAGAATGAAGACGAGCGGCCGCAACTCCGGAATGGTGGAAATCACCGCCATGGCGAGGATCAGCAGACCGAAGCTGATCCCGAGGAGTGTCTCGCCCGAGGCTCGGGTGAGTTGATCTTCCCAATCGACGAACTGCAATCCCGCCCACAGCCCCGCCACGATCAACGTCGGCCCGACGACCGCCCACGAGGTCGGCTCCACTCCGTTCTGGTACACCGAGAAGATGAGGAGGGCCAGCATGAAGACAATCGCTCTGAGGGCGAAGCGAAAGAGGCGAGCCCGAAATGGGGCCAGCGCCGTCCGTCGCTGTTGCTGCGTCAGTCGGATCTCGGTGATGACCGGTACCTCCAGGCGGCCAGGGTAATCTCCCGGCCATGATCCGTCGTTGTCCTCGATCCGATGTCCTGTCAGGAACATCGGGAACCAGCTCATGGCGCTGAAGTCGTTTGCCGGCGGCAGCCTGTTCGGGGCGTCCTCAGGCTCGGGCAACCCCGGGGTCCTCGCCCTGCACGGATGGGGTCGAACGCATCGCGATTTTGACGCGGTCCTCGACGGAGTTCCGGCGATCGCTCTCGACCTTCCCGGCTTCGGCGCCTCACCGGCGCCGACGGAGGTGTGGGGCGCCGACCAGTACGCGCAGGGCACCTTTGGGGTGTTCGAGGCGTTCGTGGAACCGGCCGTGGTCGTGGGTCATTCGTTCGGTGGTCGCGTGGCGCTTGCCCTGGCCTCCCGTCATCCGGAGTCTGTTAAGTCGTTGCTCCTCATAGGGGTGCCCTTGCTGCATCCGCCGGATCGACAGCCGAGCCGGCCGCTGCCGGGGTATCGACTGACCCGCTGGGCCCATCGCCGCGGCCTTCTCACCGATGCGAAGATGGAGGCCGCCCGACAGAAGTACGGATCCGCCGACTATCGGGCGGCGGAGGGAATCATGAGGGACATTCTCGTCAAGGCGGTGAACGAGACGTATGAATCGGCCCTCGACGCCGTGCGCGTGCCGATCCACCTGCTGTGGGGCGCCAACGACACGGCAGCCCCACTTTCGGTGGCCCACGAAGTGGAGCGTCGGCTGACGAAGCGGGGGGCCGAAGTGTCCCTCGAGGTGGTGGAGGACGTCGGTCATCACGTGATGCTGGAGGCGCCTAACCGCGTCACGGCCTCCATCGCCACGCTCCTCGGAGAGCGAGCCTGATGATCTTCGCCCTGGCGTTCCTGGCGCTCGTATCGGTCGGCGCAGGCGGCCTGCGCTGGCTGAGGGTGGCGCAACGAGAGCACTATCTCGCCGGCTCGGTGACCCGATTCGCCCTGAGGTGGTGGTGGCTCGACATGGCCAATCGGATGCTCGCTCTTCTCATCGTGGCAGGGCTGTCCGCCGTCGTGGCCGGTTGGTGGGTGACGCCGGCCGCCGTGATCGTCCTCGTGGCCGCCACGGTAGGTCCGGTCGGCCTGCGGTTGAAGGGAACAACCTCCAAGCTGGCCTGGACTGCTCGGCTGCGGCGGGTGGCGGGAGCGACCCTGGCCTTGTGGTTGCTGGTGGCGGGGGCCGCCGTGGCGTTCGGCAGCGTGGCGTTGTTGTTGGCTGCCGTGGTCGGCTCGCCGCTCCTGTTCGATCTGGCGCTGTTGTTGCTCCAACCGGTCGAAAGGCGACTCGGTGCGCAGTGGGTCACTCAAGCCACCAAGAAGCTCAAACGAATCGATCCGGTGGTCGTGGCGATCACGGGCAGTTACGGAAAGACGACCACCAAGGAATACGTGAAGCGGATTCTGGGGGCCTCCCGGCCGACGGTCGCCTCACCTGCCAGCTTCAACAACCGGATGGGGCTGGCGCGGGCGATCAACGAGCAACTCACCCCAGGCACAGAGATCTTCATCGCCGAGATGGGCACCTACGGGCCGGGCGAGATCGCCGACATGTGCTCTTGGATACCTCCCACCGTCGGAGTCATCACCGCCATTGGTCCTGTCCATCTCGAGAGGTTCGGTTCCCTGGACAGGACCCTGGCGGCGAAAGCCGAGATCCTTGCCGGCGCGCAGGCGGCGGTTCTCAACATCGACGACGAGCGACTCTCGGCCTTGGCAGGCCGGATCTCGAATAACAGAATCATCACCTGCTCGGCGGAGGGGGCCGAGGCCGATGTGTCGCTGGTTCACGCCGACGGCCGAATCATCGTCCGGGTCGACGGAGCCGTCATCGCCGAACTGCCCGATCTGCCCCTGGCCTCCAACCTGGCCTGTGCGATCGGGGTGGCGCTGGCGATCGACGCCCCCTTGGATCGGCTGGCAGCCAGCCTGGCAGACGCCGCCACCCCCCAGCACCGGCAATCGGTCTATCAGAGCGAGGCGGGTTTCACGATCATCGACGACACCTACAACTCGAATCCGGCCGGCGTTCGGGCTGCCCTGGCCACCCTGGAGGCAACCGGCTCCGGACGCCGGGTCGTGGTCACGCCCGGAATGGTGGAACTCGGTGGGCGGCAGTTCGAGGAGAACCGCATCTTTGGGTCGCTGGCCGCTCGGGTGGCATCCGATGTGGTGATCGTCGGTAGAACCAATTTGCGTGCTCTGCGAGAAGGGACGAAGGAAGGCCCGGCTTCCGTTATCGTGATGCCCTCACGGGAGAAGGCCGTTGAATGGGTCAAAGCGAACCTGAGCGCCGGTGACGCAGTCCTCTATGAGAACGACCTTCCCGACCATTACGCATAGGAGTAGCCCATGACCAAGCCGGCGGTGTTGTTCGGCGGTCCGTCACCCGAACACGACATCTCGATCCTCACTGGCTTGCAGGCGGCCCGAGCTCTCGTCGATTCCGGACAGGAGATCGAAGCGATCTACTGGTCGAAGTCCGGTGAGTGGTTTCTCGTCGATTCCGACCTCGAGGCGACCGACTTCTCAGACGGCGTACCGAGCCGGTCGAAGTCGCTGCGTTTCGAGGCCGAACCTGGCGGTGGGTTCTTCGCCAAGAAACGACCCCTCGAGATCTCCGCCGTCCTCAATTGCTGCCACGGGGGACCCGGGGAGGATGGCACCCTGCAGGCCGCCTTCGAATTGGCCGGGCTCAAGTTCACCGGCCCGGATTCTGCCGGCTCGGCGCTCGGCATGGACAAGCTGGCGTTTGGTTCGGTGGTGGCGGCCGCCGGTTTGCCGTCGCTCCCCAGAGTCTTGGTCGGCACCGGCGACCCCACCTTCGACGGGCCCTATATCGTCAAGCCCCGCTTCGGTGGTTCGTCGATCGGGATCGAGGTGGTCGATGACCTCGAAACCGCCCAGGCGCTGTGCTCCACTTCGCCGCATTTCAAGCGAGGAGCGGTCCTCGAACCGTTCCTGGCGGGCAGCGCGGATCTCAACATCGCGGTCCGCACCTACCCGTCCCTTCAGACGTCTGCAATCGAGGCGCCGGTCCGCCCCGACGACGCCATCTACGACTACTCCCAGAAGTATCTCGTCGGAGAGGGCGGAATGGATTCCGCCAAACGTCAGCTCCCGGCCGAGATCCCCGACGAGGTGGCGGCGGCCATTCGAGACATGGCCGTCAAGATCGCCGCCCTGGTCGGCGTACGCACCATCAGCCGAATCGATTTTCTCCGGCACGAAGAAGACCTCTACGTCAACGAGATCAACACCATCCCTGGCAGTCTCGCCGGGTATCTGTGGATCGACCCGCCGGTGAGCCGCATCCAGCTGCTCACCGACGCCCTCGAGGAGGTCGAGCGGGCTCCTTTGAAGCAATACTCGACCGTGGGAAGCGACGGCACCGCCCTCGCCAACGCCGGATCGATCGCGTCGAAACTGGGCTGAGGAGCGCTTCCGGTTCGCCCCGGCTGGGAGAACCCGGCCGAGCGAGCGGCTGTGTGCGGCTAGAGGTGGACCACAGGGCAGGTGAGCGTGCGGGTAATGCCCTGGACCGCTTGGACTCGGGCCACGATGAGCTTGCCGAGTTGATCCATGTCCTCGGCCGAAGCCTTCACGATCACGTCATAGGGGCCGGTGACGTCATCGGCTGACTCGACCCCGGGAATGTTGCGAACCTCGTCTGCCACCTCGGCGGCTCGACCGACATCGGTTTGCACCAATACGTATGCCTGCACCACTGAAGTCACTCCTCGATTGGGGAACGTTGTCACCGATACTAGGAGGCTTCCCGATGTCCGGTGGTGCCTCGCCGGGGACTCAGTAGCCGTCGGCGCCCAGTCGTACGTCGATGGCGAAGGGAGTACCGTCGGTCTCGTCGATGGCGAAGGTGATCCGCTGGCCCTGGCGAAGTGTCCGGAATACCGATCCGGCCAATGCTCCGGGGCGCAGGAAGACCTCGGTACGATCGTCGTCGCGGACGACGATTCCGGCTCCGGTGGTGGGATCGTAGAGTTTGATGACGCCCTGCATGCCGGCCGACTCAGGCCTTCTCGACCTTGCCGGCCTTGATGCAAGAAGTGCAGACACGTGCCCGGCGGGTGTTCGTGCCGTGCTTGACCCGAATCTTCTGAATGTTCGGGTTCCAGCGTCGACTGGACCGCTTGTGGGAAAACGTCACTCGTTTCCCAAAGCTCGGTTCCTTCTGGCAGATCTCGCAACGGTATGACATGAGGTGAATCTCCTACGGCTGGCCGAAGAGCGTAGCACCGTACGCTGCGGCACCAGAACTCGGTTTCCCTTCGACACGGTCGACCTGAATGCTCCAAGAGCGGCCTACAGTGACGTGCCGATGAGGGTTTTCGTAGGATACACGGGCGGGCAGTCCGCCTCCAATCTCGGTCGGGTCGATCGTTGAGCGCCGCAGACACCGCTTCGGGTCGCAGCCTGGCGTATCTCGGAAGTGTGCCGGTCACCAAGGTCTCCGGGCTGGCCGGCAAGCGAGGGGCATCCCTCGAAAAGGCGGGCATCGGATCGGTCGCAGATCTCCTCCTCCACGTCCCTCGCCGCTACATCGACCGTTCTCGTTTTGTCCCCCTCGACGAGGTTCCGATCGGTGAGGAGGTGACGGTGATCGTCACCGTGGTCGACACACGCGTGCGTCGACCGCGCCGGAACCTGACGATCCTGGATGCGACCTTCACGGACGGGAACGCTTATCTCAAGGTCACGTGGTTCAACCAGGGGTTCCGGGAACGGCAACTGTCCGAGGGCGCCGAGGTGGCTCTCTCGGGGAAGATCGAGCGCGCCAAAGGGCGCCTCCAGATGAAGAGTCCAGCCGTCGACGTACTGGCCAGCCCCTCCCAGAGCCTCGTCACCGGCCGAGTGGTCCCGATTCATCCATCGGTGGGGGACGTCTCGCCCGGCTATCTGCGCCGGGCCATGCACAACGCGCTCCTGCGCTCGCGGCCACTGGCGGATCCGTTGCCGGAGGATCTACGCCTTCGTCTGGGCCTGGTAGACCGCGACACCGCCATCGCCGCCATCCATTTCCCCGAGGCGATCGAGGAGACCGAACCGGCTCGGGAACGACTCGTCTTCGACGAGCTGTTCCGGCTCGAAGTGGCGCTGGCGCTCACGAAGAATCGCCGGGCGGCGGACGCCAGAGGGATTCAACACGACGTTCGGACCGATCTCGTCGACCGGTTCTGCGGTGCTCTGCCCTATTCGCTGACCGGTGCGCAGCAGCGAGTAATGGACGAGATCCGCGCCGACATGCTGGGCATTCACCCGATGCATCGACTCCTGCAAGGGGAAGTCGGCTCCGGCAAGACGGTTGTGGCGGTGGCTTCCCTGCTCATGGCCGTCCAGGGTGGGTTCCAGGGTGCCGTCATGGCGCCCACCGAGGTCCTGGCCGGACAGCACTATCTCAGTATCGCCGACCTCATCGAAGGCGCCGGCATGGCGCCTTCCGTTGGCGGCCCGGGAGCCCGACTGGGCATGGCGAGCCTTTTCGAGGATCCCGAACCGCCGACCGGTCCGACGATCACAGTGGCGTTGCTCACCTCATCGAGCGCCGAGCTGACCACGCTCCCTCCCGGGTCGGCCGGCCGGGCGGATGTGCTCGCCGCCATCGGGGAGGGGGCCGTCGACATCGTGGTCGGCACCCACTCCCTGATTCAGGAAGGCGTCGAGTTTCACAACCTCGGGGCGGCCGTCGTCGACGAGCAACATCGGTTCGGCGTCCACCAGAGAGTGGCGCTCAAAGAGAAGGCAGGCGACTCCGACCCCGACCTGCTCATCATGACGGCCACCCCGATTCCGCGCACCCTTTCGATGACGCTCTACGGAGACCTCGACGTGTCCGTCCTCGACGAGATGCCGCCGGGCCGCACCCCGGTCGAGACGTCCGTCGCCGGCAAGACGGCCCCCGAATCGGACAAGGTCTACCGACTGATTCGAGAGGAGGCGGCCGCGGGCCGTCAGGCGTTCGTGGTATGTCCTCTCGTCGAGGATTCGGCCAAGATCGAGGCGGCCTCGGCCACCGCCGAGCACGAGCGCTTGAGCGCCGTCTTCTCGGATCTGCGGGTGGGTCTCCTGCACGGCCAGATGCGGCCGGCCGAGAAAGAGGAAGTGATGGATCGCATGCGGGCGGGGGAGATCGATGTGCTGGTGGCGACCACCGTCATCGAGGTCGGGATCGACATCCCCAACGCCACGGTCATGGTGATCGAAGATGCCGAACGGTTCGGACTCAGTCAGCTTCACCAGCTGCGAGGAAGGGTCGGGCGAGGGCAGCACGCTTCGTACTGTGTTCTGGTGGCGGACCCGAAGACCGAGGAAGGTTCGGCGCGCATCGACGCCATGGTGGCGACCACGGACGGATTCCGACTCGCCGAGGAGGACCTGCGGATTCGAGGCCAAGGCACGGTCTTCGGCGCCCGGCAGTCGGGGATGGCGGACCTGAAACTGGCCGATATCCTGCGCGACATGGACACACTCATCAGTGCTCGTCGGGAGGGGTTCGGACTGGTCGCCGGCGATCCCGATCTTTCCGACCATCCCGCCATTCGCGACGAGATTCGAGTTCTCCTCGGCGAGGCCGTCGAGTGGCTGTTCATCTCATGAGGATCATTGCCGGGTACGCCAAAGGACGGCGGCTGCAAGGGCCGCCCAACGATGCCACCCGCCCGATGCAAGACCGCGTCAAGGAGGCGATCTTCTCGTCGTTGGGAGCACTGGTGGCGGGGTCCCGGGTGCTTGACCTCTACGCGGGAACGGGCTCGATGGGCCTCGAGGCCCTCAGCCGCGACGCAGCTCAGGCAACGTTCGTGGAATCGGGGCGGGCGGTGGGCAAGATCCTGGCGCGCAATGTGGAAACGGTCGGACTCGGCGGCACGGTGGTGATCGACACGGTCGAGCGGTTCCTGGCTCGCACCAAGGGCGAATTCGATCTCGTGTTCGTCGACCCGCCGTACTCGGTGGCGCTCGAGGTGGTCGAATCCGTGTTGGCGGCGCTCACCGACCACCTGACTCCGGGCGGGACGGTGGTCGTGCATCGCAACGTCGGGGAGCCCCAACCCGCCTTTCCCGACCCGATGTCGTTGGTAGATCACCGGCGGTATGGCAAAGTGCAGTTGTGGCGTTACCAGAAGGAGGACGCATGAGCACGGCGCTATGCCCAGGAAGTTTCGATCCTCCCACCCTCGGACATGCCGATGTCATCGCCCGCTGCCTCGCCGTGTTCGATCGGGTCATCGTCGGCGTGGTTCGCAACCCTTCCAAGCAGGCGATGTTCTCAGCGGAAGAGCGTGTCGGGCTGCTCACCGAACTGTTCGACGAATCCGCCCGGTTCGAGGTGCTCGCCTTCGACGGACTCCTCGTCGATTTCGCCGGTCAACAGGGGGTCGACGTCATCGTCAAGGGCCTTCGTGCGGTGGCAGACTTCGAGTACGAACAACAAATGGCGCAGATGAACCAGCGGCTCTCCGGTATCGATACGATGTTCATGGCGACGACTCCTGAATTCGGGTACCTGTCGTCGTCGCTCGTCAAAGAAGTTGCCAAGCTCGGTGGCGAGGTGAAGGACATGCTGCCGGCCAATGTCTACCACGCACTCAAGGAGCGAATCTGATGGGAGACAACCCACTCGACGACTTCGAGGACATCATCCCCGATTGGGAGGACGACGAGCCCGAAAAGGCTGCCGACTACCCGGCGCCTGCCCTCATCGCCATCGACTCGGTTGAGCCGATCGAGGACCCCCTCGACACCAGCCGGGTGGGTCTGGTGCAAATGATCATCGAGGAGATGATCGTTGCCCTTCAGGCAGCCAAAACGGTGCCTCTCTCCCAGAATGTCCTGGCCGACCGGGAGGCGATCATCTCCAACCTCCAGAGGATCGCAGACGGGATTCCCGAGGAGGTCAAGCAGGCGCGGTGGATGGTGCGAGAACGAGAGGCGTTTGTGGCTCGCACAAACGAGAAGGCCAGAGAGATCACCGAACGTGCCCACCAGCGCGCCCGTGAGCTGGTCAGCCAAAGCCACGTTCTGGCTGAGGCGGTGGAGGAGGCCAACGTCCTGATCAAGAACGCCGAAGGCGAGGCGCGCCGGATCCGCCTGGACGCCGAGGACTATTCCGAAGCCCGCCTTTCCCACCTCGAGCAGTTGTTCACCGCCTTGCTCCAACAGGCGCGCCAGGCGCGCTTGGAATGGCATGAGGCACGGCCGGCCGGTCCCGACGCGCCGATCTGAGCGTCGCCCTTCGGACTGCACCCCAGGGAGAAGGTTCGCCGGCGACCGGACTACTCTCGCACTGCCATGCACGAATCCCCGTTCCGTATTCTCGTATCCGACCTGGCCGGGCATCCCGGTGCCCACAGATCAGAGAGCCTCTCAGGCGCCCTCCCGCTCGTGCTGGACATGGCCCGAACCCAGGGGATGGTCGATGTGGAGGTCCGGCTCGACGCCGGCTCAGCCGAGATCGTGGCGACAGGCACCGTTCGGTTTGGGATGGTCACCATCTGCAACCGGTGTCTGGTCGAAACCGAGGAGGAGGGCTCCACCCGTTTCTCCCAGGTCTACCGGCTGGCGGGCAGCGATACCGAGGTGGGGGAGGACGACGAGGAGCTGCTGACGATGGATTCTCACGGCTGGATCGATCTAGAATCCCCCATCCGTGACGAGGTCGGATTGGCCTTACCGCTCAAACCGTTGTGCCGCGACGATTGTCTCGGACTTTGCCCGACGTGCGGAACCGACTTGAATACAGAGCCGTGCGCAGGACACGAGGATCTCTCGTCTTCTCCGTTCGCCGTTCTACAACAGTTTTTGGACCCTCAGGACTGACAAGGAGCCCGTTGTGGCCGTACCCAAGAAAAAGATGTCGCGTTCGCGCACGCATCGGCGCAAAGCCCAATGGAAGGCCTCCAACCCGACGTTGTCGACCTGCTCCGTGTGTCACAAGCCCAAGCGCCCTCACCGTGCTTGCACGGACAAGGATTGCGGCATGTACCGCGGACGCCAGATCATCGACGTCGCCGAGTAGGAGACCGCCCCTCCCGTGGCCCGCGTAGCCCTCGACGCCATGGGGGGCGATCATGCCCCCACCGAAACGGTGGCGGGAGCGGTTGCCGCCATCGAGGAGGGCTACGACGTCGTCCTCGTCGGAGACGAGGCCGTGCTCACCGCTACCTTGGATGAAATGGGTGCGGAAGTCCCGATCGTTCACGCATCCCAGATCATCGGGATGGGCGACAACCCTGCCAAGGCCATTCGCGACATGCCCGACTCGTCGATCGTGCGAGCAGCCAAGCTGGTCCGGGACGGCGAAGCGCAAGCGCTGGTGAGCGCCGGTTCCACGGGCGCCGCCCTCGCCGCGGCCGCCATCGTCATCGGCCGACTGCCCGGTGTGCTTCGGCCGACCATTGCCTCCGTGTTCCCGACGCCGGGTTCCCGGACCGTCGTCCTCGACGCCGGAGCGAATCCGGACTGCCGACCCGAACACCTCCTGCAGTTCGCCATGATGGGATCGTTGGTGGCGGAGATCTACCTCGACTGCGATCGTCCTCGGGTGGGGCTCCTGACGATCGGGGAGGAGCGCGGGAAGGGACGCGATCTCGAGCGAGCCGCGTATGACCTCCTGGCCGACGAGCCGACGGTCAACTTCGTGGGCAATCTGGAGGGACGCGACCTCGCCAAGGATGTCGCCGATGTCTACGTCACCGACGGGTTCACCGGCAACATCGTCCTCAAGACCTCCGAAGGGATGGTTCGGATGATGCTCGAGATCATCGGCGCCGGGGTGCGGGACCTCTCGGAGGAGGTGCGCAGCCAGGTCGGTCCACTTCTGCACTCGATCGCCCATCAGCTCTCCGACGAGTCCGCCGGAGGAGCGCACCTCGTCGGCACCAAGGGGGTGGTCGTCATCGGGCACGGCTCCTCGAACCGGCAAGCAGTGACACGGGCCGTCGAGATGGCCGCCGACGGAGCCGACCGAGGCCTCGTCGAGAGGTTGGCTGAGCGGCTCTCCGCATGACGGAGGCCATCGACGCTCTCGCCGAGCGTCTCGGGTATCGGTTCAGCGACTCGACTCCGCTCGAAGACGCAATGGTGCATCGCTCCTACGCCGCCGAGTATCCGACGCGCGGCGACAACGAGCGCCTGGAGTTCCTGGGGGATGCCGTCCTCCAATTGGTGGTGACGGACTACCTCTTCGACAACTTCCCCGAGCTCCCGGAAGGGCAGCTGGCCAAGGTGCGGGCCGCCTGTGTGAACCGAGACGAGCTGGCCGCCATCGCTCGTCGGCTCGATCTGGGCCCCCACATCCTCCTCGGGCGAGGTGAACGGGCATCCGGCGGGCGTGAGAAGGATTCGATCCTCGCCGACGCGATGGAGGCCCTGCTGGCCGCCGTGTATCTCGACTCGGATTTGGAGACCGTCCGCCGCATCATCCTGAGATGGTGGGAGCCCCTCATGGAGGAGAGGGCGGCCGACCCCGGCAAACGCGACTACAAGACCCGCCTCCAGGAGTCGCTGGCCGAGGAGGGCCTTCGGCCCCGCTATCGCGTCACCGAGTCTGGACCCGATCACGCCAAGGAGTTCTTGGCGGTCCTGGAGGTCAACGGGGACGAGTTGGGGACGGGTCGGGGACGGTCGAAGAAGGAGGCCGAACAGGTGGCGGCCCGTGAAGCCTTGAGGAAGTTCGCCTAGGTATGCCGGAGCTGCCTGAGGTCGAAACGACCCGTCGCTCCCTGGCGCCAGTTCTCGAGGGTCGGACTCTGTCGGGAGTCGAGCTTCGTCACCGGCGGACGGGGCGGCGCAACACCCGTCCCGAAGATGTGGCCGACCGACTCGCAGGGAAGCGGGTCGGTTCGATGCGCCGGCACGGAAAGTTCATCGTCACGGACGTGGAGGGTGACTTGACCTGGGTCCTCCACCTCGGGATGTCCGGACGGATGGAGCTCGCCAGAGCCGGCGACGACGAACAGCCCCACACCCATTTCGTGGCGCGGACGGAACGCGACGACGAGGTGCGCTTCGTCGACCCTCGCACCTTCGGGTTCGTCGCCGTACTGACGCCAACAGAACTGTCGGAGTCGACCTTGGGAGGTCTCGGGCCCGACGCACTCGACGAGTTGCCTTCTTCTCGGGCATTGGCCCGCGCCATGGACGGCCGGAGTGTGGCGATCAAGACCCTTCTCCTCGATCAGAGGTTTCTGGCAGGCCTGGGGAATATCTACGCGGATGAAGTCCTGGCCCGAGCCGGGGTCAGGCCCGATCGTCCGTCCGGAAGCCTGGATCCTCGAGAGGTGAAGTCGGTGCGCGCCGCCATTCGACCCGTCCTCCAGGCGGGCCTCCGCTATGGAGGCACGAGCCTCTCGGACCTCGCCTACCTCCTGCCCGACGGACGGGCGGGGGAGTACACGCGACGTTTGCGCGTCTACGGGCGGGCCGGCAAGCCTTGCCGGCGATGCGGCGCTGCCATCGAGCGGTTGGTCCTTGGGGGTCGGTCGACGCACTTCTGTCCGGTATGCCAGCGGTGAGGGTCGCGCTAGCGGGATCGCAAGAGGGTGCGAATGACCGCGGCGATCTGGGCGCCCAGGCCCGATGAGGAGGACGGCCCAAAGAGAGCTGTCGGCGTCGCCGAGTCCGGCTCATGTCCGTCCGGCTGCGGGTCGACGGCCGAGAAGTGGGCGATCCCCGGGTGATCCAGCCAGACACCCTCGCAGGCTGCGCAACAGTCGAACTCCATCTCGCCCGCCCGGATGGGCATGACGAGCCGCGCCATCCGGCCGGCACAGAACGGGCAGAGGTGGTCCGAGGTGTGGTCGGCGTCTTCGGCCGCCCGGCGAAGCCGAGCGCGGCGGCGCACGCCGATCATCAGGCCGACGTCTGCCCTGCTCGAGGCAGTGCCGCGACACTGTGGGCATTCGTACCGATTCCCGGTCTGGTGGGTGGGGATGAGGATCACGGAGCAACGTGGGCATTTCATGCGCCCTGCAGAGTACCGGAGGACCTCGGGCCGTCTCCGATCGCCGCAGCCTGCCTACCTCTGTGATATTCTGCCCCCACCGAATCACAGGGTTGTAATTACGTGTATCTCAAGTCGCTGAAGGTGACAGGGTTCAAGTCGTTCGCCGACCGAACCCGCCTCGAACTCGAAGAAGGCGTCACGGTGGTGGTCGGGCCGAATGGCTCGGGCAAGTCGAACATCGTGGATGCGATCGCCTGGGTGATGGGCACCCAGTCGACCAAGAACTTGCGCACCGAGAAGATGGAAGACGTCATTTTCGCGGGTACGGCCACGAGGCCTGCCCTGGCGCGGGCCGAGGTTTCGCTGGTCTTCGACAACGAGTCCGGCATGCTGCCCCTGGACATGCCCGAGGTGACGGTGACGCGCCGTCTCTACCGCGACGGGTCGTCGGATTATGAGATCAACGGCATGGAATGCCGGCTCTTGGACGTTCAGGAGCTCCTGTCCGACAGCGGGGTCGGACGCCACCAACATGTCATCGTGGGTCAGGGCCGCCTTGACGGAATCCTCAACGCCAAGCCCGAGGAACATCGAGCGGTGATCGAGGAGGCGGCCGGAATCCTGAAGCACCGTCTTCGCAAGGACCGGTCGATTCGCCGTCTGGAACGAACGGACGCCGACGTCCTCAGGCTCCTCGACATCATTAAAGAGTTGAAACGTCAGCTCCGTCCGCTCAAGAAGCAGGCGCGCGACGCCGAGCGCTTCGACGGCCTTCGGGACGAGATTCGTCGACTTCGGTTGTATCTCGGCGCCGAGGAACTCAGAACGATCACCGGAAGGCTTTCCGAGGCCGCCACTGCGGAGTCGAGCGCGGCCGGCCAGGTGGTGGCGTTCGAGCGTGAGCTTGCCGAGATCGAGCGAAACCTCGAACCACTGGCGGAAGCGGCCGGGGAGGCGGGACGTGCCCTCGATCGGGACACGGCCGCCGCAGCCCGCCTGGAGACCACGATGGAACGGCTTCGTTCCATCGCCCAGGTCGCGGCAGAGCGCGCCCGCGGCCTCCGGGGCAGGCTGGAAGGCGCTGACGAGCGCCGATCCGACCTGACGGCGGAGGCAGAGGAATTGCAGGTGAATCTCCAGATCTCGAACGAACGGGAGCTGGTGGCCGCCGCCGAAACGGAACGAACCGAACGCGTGCTGTCGGCACTGGAATCGGAAGAACGCTCTCTGGCCGAGCAGGAGACGATGCCCACGGAAGGTGCCGTGGCGATGGTGCGCGGAGATCTGCGGGCCATGCAATCGGCCGCTGACCGTGACGCCTCCGAGCTGGCCCTGGTCCGGCAACGACTCGGTGCCCTCGGCATCCAGATCGAAGAGGACACCGCCGAGATAGAGCGTCTGAGGGACGAGATCCAAACCAAGGATGGTCTCGCCGGGGAGGCCCAACGGGCCTACCAGGTTGCCAAAGCGCAGCGCGTCGACGAACAGCGCCTTTGGGAGGAATCCGAAGAGGCTTCGCGAGGAGCTGATTTGGCTCGGGCAGGAGCCGCCGCCCGGGTGGAGGCCCTCGAGGCCGCAGCCGCCGGACTGGCGGACCCAGCTGCCCGCGAGAGAGCGGAGCGGGCTGACGCCGTCGTGGGTTCATTGTCCGCACTGCTCGACATTCCGGCTGAGCTGGCCGCCGCCGCCGACGCCGCTCTGGGCACCTGGGCAGATGCGCTGGCCGTCCGCGACGCCGACGGTTTGGGTGCGCTGGTCGCCGAACTCAAGGCTGATGGTTTAGGTGGCGTTCCCCTCGTTACGTCGGTGCCCTCGTCGGCTGAGCCAGTAGCTCGGGCAGCCGCCACCGAGTGGGGCCTGGACGCCCTGGTGGACCTGCTCGGATCGGCACACGACTCGCAGATCGCCGCCGCCTTTTTGGGCGACGTCCTTTTGGCCGAAGGTTGGTCGGCAGGTTGGGAAGTCGCCAGGAAAAACCCGACGCTGCGTGTGGTGACGCCTGAGGGCGACCTCATCACCGCGCTCGGTATCCGCGTGCCGAATCCCGAGGGGGCGACGCCGGCGATGGTGGAGGCCGCCCACGGGGCTCTCGACGAGGCCGAGCGCCAGGCGGCCCGTGCTGCCAGCCGGGTGGTGACCGCCCGTCGCTCCTTTGAGGCGTCCCGAGCGACAGAGCGGCAGAAGCTGGAGGACCTCGAATCGTTGGAGGCGGGGTTGGCGGGCGCCACGGAGGCCCTCGACCGTATCACCCGCCGGCGAGTGTCCACAGAAGAGGAGACCGCCAGGCTGGAGACCCGGCAAGCTGCGCTGGAGGAGGCCGCCCAGGACCGCGCCGATCAGATCTCACGGCTCGAGGAGCGGCTGGCGGCCCTCGAAGGCGAAGAAGCAGAGCGCCAACGCGCCTGGGAAGCACTCGCCGCCCGGCGCCAAGAGGTGGCCAAACGGCGGGATGAGGCTCGCCATCAGCGACAGGTGGCCGCCACCGACCACGGAGCGATCGTCGAACGCAAAGCCATGCTGGTCCGCAGAATCGAGGAGGTGAATGCGGAACTGGCCGACCTCGCCGAGCACCCGGTCGACCCCACCGAGGTCGAACGACTCGGGCGCGTTGAGCAGCATGCCAAGGCGGCCATCGAGGTCGTGCGCGACCACATCGAAACGCTACGCCGGCGCCAGGTGGTCCTCAGAGAGCGTTCCGGTCAGGCAGGGGCTCAGCTCGCCGAGGCTCGGTCTCGTCGAGAAGAACTCCACGGTTCGCTGTCCAGGACAAAGGATCTGAGCGGCAAACTGGCCGTGGAGATGGCCGAGCTACGAATCCGCCACGAGTCGGTTGCCGAGATGCTGCGGCGAGACGCCGACGCCTCCGAGGAGGAAGCCCTGGCAATGAGCCGGCCCGAACTCGAAGAAACGGATGACCTGGAACTCGCTCTCGAGCGACGCGTGAATGAGCTCCGGCGGATGGGTCCCGTCAATCCGCTGGCCGCACACGAATACGCGGAACTCAACGAGCGGTACGAGTTCCTCCAGGCACAACTCGACGACCTCGAACAGTCGCGGTCCGAGCTGAAGAAGGTCATCAGGGCTCTGGACGAGACCATCCAGGAGCTGTTCGTGGCAGCCTTCGATGAGGTCGCCGCGTCCTACGAGGAGTACTTTTCGATCTTGTTCCCCGGCGGGCGGGGCAAGATCTCGCTCACGGACTCTTCTGATCCCCTGTCCACGGGCGTGGACATCAAAGCGCAGCCGCTCGGCAAGAAGGTGAGCCGGCTTCAGCTGCTCTCGGGTGGGGAACGGTCTCTGGCTGCCCTTGCGTTCCTCTTTGCGGTGTTCAAGGCCCGACCCAGCCCCTTCTACATCATGGACGAAGTCGAGGCAGCCCTCGATGACGCCAACCTGAGGCGTTTCCTGAAGCTGGTCGACGCCTTCCGTGGATCTGCTCAGCTGATGATCATCACTCACCAGCAACAGACGATGGAGGCGGCCGACGTGCTCTATGGCGTGACCATGGAACCGGGCGGATCGTCGAAGGTGATCGCCAAACGCATGGCCGGGCAGCTCGTCTTCGACGCTTAGACTCTCGGCGGGCGAACCCCGCGCCGGTGAAGGAGTTCTCAGTGGACCCAATTCAGATCATTCTCATCGTGGTTGCGATCGCCGTGGTGCTCGGCGCCGGAACCGCTCTCGTCGTTCGATCCCGCTCCCGGCGGGCCCTGCCGGAGCGGGCTCGCCCGGGATTGAAGACGCCCTCGGCTCGGCCAGGGCTCGGCGATCGTTTGGCCAAGAGCCGCCATTCGATGGGCGAGCGCCTTCGGTCGGTGCTGGGTCGGTCGGTCATGGACGAGGAGTTCTGGCTCGAACTCGAGGAGGCGCTCCTGGCGGCCGACGTCGGTTTGGTCGCCACCACCGAGGTGGTGGAGGCTGTGAGGCGTCGCCACCCCGAGGACGGCTCGGCCGCTCGAGCCATCCTCCGAGACGAACTGCTCGAGGAGCTCGCCGACCAGGACCGGACGGTTCACCGATTCGGAAAGCCGGCAGTGATCGTCGTGGTCGGCGTGAACGGGGTGGGTAAGACGACCACCATCGCCAAGCTGGCTGCCCGTCTGCGGGAGGATGGCGCCGAGGCGCTTCTCGGCGCGGCCGACACGTTCCGAGCAGCCGCCGACACCCAGCTCCGTACCTGGGCCGACCGGGTGGGGACCGAAATCGTCTCGGCCGAGCCGGGCTCGGACCCGGCCTCGGTGGCCTTCGACGCCTACACGGCGGCGCGCACACGCGGCAAGGATGTCGTGATCGTCGACACCGCCGGGCGTCTGCATTCCAAGGCCAACCTGATGGCCGAGCTCGGCAAGATCGTGCGGGTCCTCGAAAAAGAGGCCGGCAAGATCGACGAGGTGTTGCTGGTCCTCGACGCCACCACCGGGCAGAACGGCCTTGCCCAAGCGCGGCAGTTCACCGAATCGGTGGGGGTGACCGGAATCGTTCTCACCAAGATGGACGGAACCGCCAAAGGGGGCATCGTCATCGGGGTCGAGAAGGATCTCTCGATCCCGGTCAAGTTCATCGGGGTCGGGGAGGGCGTCGACGACCTGATCCCCTTCGAGCCGGAGGCATTCATCGACGCCCTGCTCGGCGAGGTTTGAGGTCCCGGAACCCCCTTTTGGCCGCCGAATCGGGCAGTATTGGCCCATGAACATCACCGACCCAGAAGTCATCGAGGCGGCCCGCAAAGTGGCGGTGGGTGCCTACGCCCCCTATTCGAAGTTCCACGTTGGAGCGGCGGTGATCACCGAGGACGATCGGCTCTTCGTGGGCTGCAATGTCGAGAATTCAGCCTATGGCGCCACCATCTGCGCCGAGGCCAACGCCATAACGACAGCCGTGGCGGCCGGGGCTCGCCGTATCCATACCGTGGCGGTGGCGTGCGTGGACGCCGAAGGTGTGGATGACGCCTACCCGTGCGGCAACTGCCGGCAGCTCATGAACGAGTTCGGCGTCGAGAAGGTGATCGTGACCGCCGCCAGCGGCGAGATCCGCCATCACGACCTTCACGATCTCCTGCCGCACGGCTTTCGCCTCTAGCGCAACGAGGTGGCCGGCTCCGGAAGGCGGCTGTGAGGTGCTGCGACCTCCGAGGCAGGAAGACGGAAATCGAACCGGCTCCAGCCGTCCCGGTGCCGGTAGCTCAAGGCTCTCCTCCCACTCCGATTCGGGCAATCCCTCCCCATCGTCGAGCACCGACTGTGTCACCACTTGGGAGCCAGGTTCGATGACCACCTTTGCGGCTCGCCGGAAGCGCCGAGCGAAACCCGGTGCGACCAGCCCTGCCGGCTAGACGGCGTTGGCGGCGATCACCCCGGCATAGAAGCGGCCGCTGTCTTTGATCGTGCGTTCGAGGGTGTCGTAGTCCACCCGGACCACGCCGAACCTCTGCGTGTATCCATGGGCCCATTCGAAATTGTCGAGCATGGACCACACGAAGTAGCCATCGAGGGGCACCCCGCTCTCGATGGCCTTGGCGCACTCGGTGAGATAGCCGCGGAGGTAGGCCACCCGTTGTGGGTCGTGGACCAGGCCGTCGGGTGACACCTCGTCGGCAAAGGCGGCGCCGTTCTCGGTGATGACGATGGAGGCGGGACGGTAGACCTCCCAGATCCGGGTGAGGACCTGGCGGATGGCAGGCGGATGCACTTCCCACGGCATGGTGGTCCACTCGCTCGGCGGAGCTGTGTGAACGGTGACCGGGAGGTTGTTCGGATCCTCACTCCTGGCCACGGTGCGCTTGTAGACGTTGACCCCGAGGAACTCGGTGGGTGTGGCGATGACCTCGAAATCGCCGTCTTCGACGAAGTCCACACCATGGGGGAGCCAACCCGAAGACCGGTAGTCGTCGATCACGTCAACCGGATAGCCCCGACCGAAGAGCGGGTCCAGGAACCATCGGTTCATCCAGCCGTCCAGGCGTCGGGCCTCGTCGCGATCTGCTGGGCTCGGTGATGCCGGCACCATGGGGTCATTGTTGAGGGTGATACCGACCGCGGCTCCGGGCGCCAGCCGGCGGATCTCGGGAACGGCGAGACCATGCGAGAGGAGGAGATGGTGGGCAACCCGAAGGGCCGTGTATCCGTCCCGAAGACCAGGAGCCTTCTCGCCGGTCAAGTTGCCGTGGAACGCCACCACCCACGGCTCGTTGTGGGTGATCCAGCGGGTCACCCGGTCGCCAAACCTCCCGGCCAACACTGCCGCGTACTCGGCGAAGGCGGCGGCGGTCTCCCGGTTGGCCCATCCCCCTCGATCCTGGAGCGCCTGGGGCAGATCCCAGTGGTAGAGCGTCGGGACCGGTTCGATTCCTGCCGCCAGCAGCCCGTCGATGAGACGCTCGTAGAAGGCGAGACCGGCTTCGTTGATGTCGCCGGTTCCCTGCGGTAGCACCCGCGTCCAGGAGACCGAGAACCGGTAGGCGCCCAAGCCCATCTCTTTCATCAGTTCGATGTCTTCGGCCCAACGGTGATAGTGGTCGCAGGCCACGTCGCCGGTGGAGCCGTCTTCGATCGTGCCCTCCGTGTGGGTGAACCGATCCCAGATCGATTCACCCTTGCCGTCTTCGTTCCAGGCGCCCTCGATCTGGTAGCTGGCGGTGGCGGCACCCCACAGGAACCCGGGCGGAAAGTCGTGTGTTGAGGTCATCGGGCGATTCTGGTCCGTGGCGGTATGGATTGCCAGACCGGACTACCGGGCTGGGTGGCGATCGGTCGTACCCTGACCTCCCCGACGGGGGTGGTGTCGGATACGGCGGTGAGGGTTTCCCCTACCTGTGACGCCTCGGCGTCACAGGGACCTTCCCCCCCGGACGTTCGCTTCGCTCACTGGGGGGACCAAACCCCGTTCGGTGACCCCGCCGCCCAAACCGGTGCCACCTCGCCGACGTTGGGGTTCCAGGCCGATTTCACGGATCCGGTGTCTGAGCATATGTGTGATGGAGCGGACCTGACGGTCCGGCCCGTTGGTATGACGGCGGGTGGGCCGCCCTTCCTGTCCCGGGACACCTACTTCGGGGAACTCGAAAGCCTGATCAGCTTGAACCGGTACACGTACGGTCACGCCAACCCCATCCGCTACTTCGGTCACGCCGCCACTGCCGGTGCCGGGGCGGTTCGCTGTTCTTTGGTGGTGTTCGCGGCCAGTCGTGTCGATTGGGGAGACCCGGTATCCTTCGACCGTTACTCACTGAGGAGAGCCATGCCAACCCCCCATATCAATGCCGAGCCCGGAGATTTCGCCGATGTGTGTCTTCTGCCTGGCGACCCGTTGCGGGCGAAGCATATCGCTGACACTTTTCTCTTCGATCATCGTCAGGTGACCGACGTACGAAACATGTTGGGTTTCACCGGCACGTACCGTGGGCGGACGGTCTCCGTGATGGGCTCGGGGATGGGGGTGCCTTCGGCATCGATCTACTACAAGGAGCTCATCACCGAATACGGCGTCGACAAGCTGATCCGGGTGGGATCGTGTGGCGGGATCAGCGAAGCGGTCGGCATGCGCGACGTGATCCTGGCCAGTGGCGGCTGCACCGATTCCCAGGTGAACCGAACGCGATTCGGAGGCTGGGACTTCGCCGCTGTGGCCGATTTCGGATTGCTCAGCGCCGCGGCCGCGGCCGCAGAAGCGGCGAGCGTGCCTGTGCACATCGGGAACGTGTTCACCGCCGACCTCTTTTACAACCCGATGGGTGCAGAAATGGTGGCCGCATGCGATCGGATGGGGGTGCTCGCCGTGGAGATGGAAACCGCCGGTCTGTACGGCGCCGCAGCCGAGTTCGGCGCCAGAGCCCTCACCATCCTCACGGTCAGCGATCACCTCAAAACCGGCGCCGAAACGACGGCGGATGAACGCGAAACGACCTTCGACGACATGGTCAGAATCGCCCTCGATTCGATCGTCTGAGAACTTCGGACCGGCGAGGAGCTACAGCTTGGCAGCCAGTTCGGCGAGGAGCCGACGCCCGCCGGAGAGGACCGGCTCGCCGTGGCCAAACAGCAACGTGTCGACGTCGAGGTCTGCCAGCTTCTTCGCCGACAGGTTGGCCGTGGCCATATCGGGCGTGAACTGAGGATTGGGTCCAACCACTCCGCCACCTTCACCGTTCAGGGCGTCGCCGGCCACCAGGAGCCGGCCGACCGGGTCGACCACCGAGATGTGCCCCGGCGTGTGCCCGGGCGTGGCGACAATGTCCAGGCCGAAGACCTGATCGCCGTCGCCCACGGACGTGAGCGGCCGAGAAGACCGGATATTGGGAATGTCCTCGGCACCGGCGTAGGCAGTGGCCGTGGCGGCATTGACCATCACATCTTCGAGGCTGCCGATGTGATCACCATGTTGATGGGTGAGGATCACATGAGCGACGGCCGACCAGTCGAGCCCCAGACCGGCCAGCCCTGACTCGATGCTCGGAGCGCTTCCCGGATTTCCGGTGTCGATGACCGCCGCCTCGCCAGAACGAACCAGGAGGTAGGCCGAAACGAAGCCGAGGTCGACCCGGGCCCAATCGGTGGCGGCCAACTCCGTGACCACCGACTCGGTCGTGGCCACCGGAGAGGTGGTGGTTGTGGTGGGAACGCCGCTGGTCGGGGACCCGGTGGCCGGCACGCCGGCGCCGGTCGGCTCAGTCGCATCGTCCGAGCATGCCACCGCACCCATCCCGAGGATCGCCACCGCCATGCTCGTTTTCCCGAAACGGGCGAGGAACATGCGGCGGGTGAGGTCATCGTCGGTGGACATGGCAGCCTCCTGATACGGCTGGTGCGGTCTCTGGGAGGTCAAGCGTATCCGAGCCGGCGCACTAGCCGCTCCCGGCGTGGGGATGCGTCGAGAGGTACATTCCACACCAGGAGGTGTTTCGATGAACGTCAACCCAGAGGTGGACGCCTGGTTCGATGATCGGCGGCCCGTGCAGGCCGAGGTCATGCAGAAAGTCCGCGAAGTGATCCTGGGCGCGGATGATCGCATCACAGAGACGATCAAATGGAAGACCCCGACCTTCATGTATCAGGGCAACATCGCCAGCTTCAATCCCGCCAAGAAGTTCACCAGCCTCCTCTTTCACAGGGGCGGAGAGATCCCAGGGAACCACCCGCGGCTCGAAGGGGAAGGTCCCTTGGCGAAGGTCATGCGGTTTGCCGACCTCGAAGAGGTCGATCGCGCTCGAGCCGAGCTCGAAGCGGTGGTCCGCGCCTGGTGTGCGATGAAGGACGGTGCCTGAGTCGAGTCCTCGTGCCCTAGACGAGAGGCGACGGTTGTCCGACGGTGGGGAGGCGGTGGCTGAACCTGGCTATCGCTGCCGTCGACGTGAGGCCGCCATTGGATGCGTTTCGAGCTCAGCCCGAGTCTCCCTGGCCGATGGCCCGGCGGGTGGTGGGCGCCGGCCTCATCGGTCTGCACGGGATGATTCACGTGCTCGGGTTCCTGGCCATCTGGAACCTGGCCGATCTTCCCGACCTCGCCAACCCACCGACGCTCTTCCTCGCTGATCGTCCGGTCACCGACCAAACGGTGCGTGCCTTTGCCGTCCTGTGGGTGGTGGCGGGGCTCGCCTTCATAGTCACCTCGGCGGCGATGATGATGTCCAAGACGCGCTGGTGGCGGCCGCTGGCGCCTCTGGCGGCGTTGCTGTCCCTGGTGCCGACCGCCTTGTGGTGGGCGGACGCAGCATGGGGTTTCTTGGTGAGTGTGCTCATCCTCCTCGCCACGATCGGACGATACGACCAGGCGCCGGCCTTCCTCCCCGCTGATCGCCGTCCGCACCGGAAGGCCGGGCCACTCAGCCGTATCGGGATGTGAATCAATCCGTAGGCGACCGGTGGGTCGGAGATTCCGTCGACCGAGCGGCGAGCATGGCCGGAGGTATCCGTTTGAGCTCGGTTTCTGGGAAGACGGAGAGCAGCTCCCAGGCCAGCTCGACGGTCTCGTCGAGGCTACGGCGGCCGGTCTGGTGTACGAAGCGGCGCTCGAACTCGTCGGCAAACGCCAGCACCCGTCGATCGGTGGTGTTGAGACTTCCCTCACCGACCACCGCGATGAGGCGTCGAAGGTCACGACCCTGCGCGTAGAGGGTGTAGAGCTGGTCCGCCACCGGACGATGATCGGCCCTGGTCTTTCCCTCTCCGATGCCGGCGTTCATCAGCCGACTCAGGCTCGGAAGCACATCCACGGGTGGGAACACGCCTCGCCGATGCAGGTCACGCGACAACACGATCTGACCCTCGGTGATGTACCCGGCCAGATCCGGGATCGGGTGTGTGATGTCGTCGTCGGGCATCGACAGGATGATCAACTGGGTGACCGACCCGGCATGGCCATGGAGGCGACCGGCCCGCTCGAAGATCGAAGCCAGGTCCGTGTACATGTACCCGGGAAAGCCGCGCCGGCCAGGCACCTCCTCGCGCGCCGTGGCAACCTCCCGGAGCGCCTCGCAGTAGTTGGTCATGTCGGTGAGGATCACCAGCACATGGAGCCCCCTCTCGAAGGCGAGGAACTCGGCGGCCGTCAGCGCCAAGCGCGGCGTGAGGAGGCGCTCGATGGTGGGGTCATCGGCGAGATTGAGGAACAGCACCGTCCGGTTGAGCCGTCCACTCTCTTCGAGGTGCCGTCGGAAGAAGCTCGCTTCGCGGGCGGTGGTGCCCATGGCTGCGAAGACGACCACGAACTCGTCGTCCTCGGCGCCCGCCACTGTGGCGTGGGTCGAGATGTCGGCGGCCAGTTCGCCTGCGGGCAAGCCAAAGCCCGAGAAGATGGGGAGCTTCTGCCCACGCACCAGGGTGTTCAATCCGTCGATGGTCGAGATCCCTGTCTCGATGAACTCGGAGGGGTACCGCCGTGCCGCCGGGTTGATGGGGAGCCCGTTGACATCCCAGAACTCCTCGGGCATGGGCGGCGGGCCTCCGTCGATGGGTGCCCCGGATCCATCGAACATGCGGCCGAGGAGGTCCAAACCGACCCCCAATCGCGAACTGTCGCCTCCCAGCCGCACGCGCGTCGTCGCCAAGTCCAGTCCCCGCGTCCCCGAATACACCTCGATGACCGCTCGCGGCCCGTCCACCTCGAGGACCTGGCCGCTGCGGATCTCTCCATCGGGCGTGACCACGTCGACGACTTCCTCGGCGTGGACGCCGTGAGCGTGGTCGATGAAGAGCAAAGGGCCGGAGACGTAGTTGACGGTCCTTAGCTCAATGGTTCTCCACCCGCGATCGGTCACGAGCCGACCTCCTCACCGAGCCGCCTCATCAATGCCCGGGCTCGATCCTCGGCGACGGCAGGCTCCCAGGATTTCATTCGACCGAGTTCGGCGAGGGCCGGGGTGGCCATGAGCGCCTCCGGGTCCGTGTCGTCGTCGCCGGCTCGCGCCGCCAGCAGGTCGTGTGCGTGGTGGATTGTGGACAGCATCCAGTATTGCTTCGGCAATGCGCAGTAGGCGTCCGTCTCGTCGTAGGCGGATTGCTGGAGGAAATCCTCTCGGAGGATTCGTCCCGTGTGGAAGGTGATCCGCTCGACGGGTGCCAGCGCGTCGGCGCCCAGCAGCCGGACGATGCTCTGCAGCTCTTCCTCTCGGCCCAGCAGTTCGAGCGCCCACGCCCGGTGGCGAGACCAATCTCGGTGGACGTGCTCGTCGAACCAGGCGTCGAGGGCGTACAGGCTGTAGCTCCGGTTCCAGTGGATCGCCGGGTAGTGCCGCCGCCGGGCCAGATCGGGATCGAGCGCCCAGAACGTTCCTGCGAGACGCAGGCTGTACTGGGTCACGGGTTCCGAGAAGTCCCCGCCCGGCGGGGAGACTGCCCCGACCACCGTGACGGATCCCTCCCTCGGTGGGCTTCCGAGAGCCGAGACGGCTCCGGACCGTTCGTAGAACTCGGCGAGTCGCGAGGGGAGGTAGGCAGGGTATCCCTCCTCGCCGGGCATCTCTTCCAGGCGGCTGGACACTTCGCGCAGAGCTTCGCCCCAGCGACTGGTGGAGTCGGCCATGACGGCGACGTCGTACCCCTGGTCCCGGTAGTACTCGGCGATGGTGATGGCCGTGTAGATGCTGGCCTCTCGGGCGGCCACGGGCATGTTGGACGTGTTGGCGATCAGGATGGTCCGATCCATCAGCGAGGCGCCGGTGCGTGGATCCACCAGGGTTGGGAATTCCTCCAGGACCTCGGCCAGCTCGTTCCCGCGTTCGCCGCACCCGACGTACACGATGACGTCAGCGTCCGACCACTTGGCCAGAGTCTGCTCGTGCACGGTCTTGCCCGTTCCGAACCCGCCCGGGATGGCGGCGCTTCCCCCTCGGGCGACGGGGTAGAGGACGTCGACGACGCGCTGGCCGGTGATGAGGGGTGCGTCGGGGTCGAGTCGCCGTGCCACCGGCCGCCGGCGGCGCACCGGCCATCTCGTGGCGAGAGCGACGGGGCGGTCGTCGACCCAGACGACGGGGTCGTGGGACGCCACGGGGCCGTCCGCCACCTCGGTGACGGTGCCCCCTCGACCGACCGGGAGGAGCACCCGGTGCTCGATCGCCGGAGTCTCCTGCACCGTGGCGATGATGTCTCCGTCGGACACCCGATCACCGACCTCCACCTTCATGGTCAGGGTCCACGCGCGGGGTGGCAACGCCTCGATGTCGATGCCACGCCGAAGGAACGGTCGGCCGTAGGGGCCGTCGTCGTCGGCCGCCAGTGTTCTCAGCGGCCGCTGAACTCCGTCGAAGACCTGGCCAAGGAGCCCGGGGCCGAGCTGGATCTCGAGGGGGGCTCCGGTGTCGATCACCTGCGATCCGACTTGGAGGCCACCGGTCGACTCGTACACCTGGATCACCGCCGTGTCGCCACTGAGGCGAATCACCTCTCCGATCAGGCGACGTCGACCGACGCGGACGACGTTGTACAGCCGGGCCCGGTCGAGACCGGTGGCCACGACCACGGGTCCAGCCACCCGCTGCACTCGCCCGATCGACTCGTCGGTTGGCGGGCGGTTCGACATCATGGGGTGTCTTCCCCGAAGGAGACGTGGTATCCGATCGCTTGCTCCAATCGGCGCGCCAGGCGGCTCCGTCTCAGCTCGTCGCCCTGGGTGTCCATTCCGGTGGGGATCTCCACCACGACGGGAGCAACAGAGGCCTTCAGCCGTCGTTGTAGGTCGGCGTCGATGCCTTCGAAGAGCGGGCCGTAGACGGCGATCACTCCCCGTTCGCCGTCTTTCAGGAGCCGGCGCAGGGTCTCTTCGGCTTGGGGTGGTGTCTCGGCCTCGACCGTGTCCACGCCGGTGAGGCGAAAACCGTCGGCGAGTTCGGAGGGAGAGATCACGACGAGGCGGGCTTCGGTGCTGGTCATGCCACCCCCAGCAGTTGTTCGAGTGTTTCCTGGCGCGAGACGTCGTGCGCAACGGCCCGTGCCACGAGCCGGAGATTCTTGGCTTCCGCTTCCTTCCGGCCGAGGTATCGCAACGGGACTTCGATCCCGAGCGGATCCGCCCGACGGAATCGAACAGCCGTCTCGTGAGCGTCCGCCGCCTCGAGGTGGTTGTCGAGGGTGAGGGTTTCGCCGTGCTCGACCCAGGCCGCGAGTGGTGGCTGCCACCAGGAAGGGAGCAGCCCGCTGAGCCTGTCCAGCACGTCGGCCCGTTCATCGAACTGCACGGTGTCGGTCCATGCCGCGTCGTTCACCCGCCCACCGGGGATGGGGGTGTAGCCATCGGTGACCTCGCCACCCAGCCGCGCCTGACGAAGCCGGATCACAGACATCAGATTGATCCGGTCGATCTGACGACGCAGCTCGCCCAGTACGGGATCGTCGTTGTCTTCTCCGCCGGCCGCAGCAACCGATTCGCCGAACGACCGATCGAGTGCGAGCTCGAGTACCCCGACGTCTCCGGTCTCGGCATAGCGGGGCATGGCCCGGCGGAGATGCCGGATGACCGAGGCAGTCGGTAGCTGCCAGACTCCCAAGAGGTCGACGGCGGCTCGCACGTCCCGCTGACTGGCGATTTCGGAGAGAGCGGCCGTGTCGAGACTTCCGGCAGCCACGAGGAGTAACGCCGGCCTCTCGGGTCGAGCGGCCTGCCCCAGGCTTCGCAGGATGGCCCGAAGGTTGCGCCGGTCCCACCTGCTCTGGAAGAGTACGAGCCGGTCCCGAATCTCGCCTTGGTAGAAGGACAGGACGTCTCCCTCCTGGGTGGTCAGGTGAATCCGGACTGCCTCGTCGAGGCGGCGTATGCCGGAATAGCGTGTCATCGCCGATTCGAGCTCCGCGCGATAGGGGCCGCCGGAGAGGGCGCCCAGCATCCCATCGAGGCTCGAAGATCGGAGCAGGGCCCGGTAGTCCTCGGCCCCGAGGATCTGGCCGGCCCGGACCCGGAGGCGCGTGTTGCCGTACTCGTAGCCGATCACAGGGCTGCCCTCCCGGTGGCCAGCTCGGGGATGACCTCGACGGCGGTGAGGCGGAGCTGCCGTTCTGCACGAACGAGGCGTGCGGCCACGGTATTGCGGACCGCCCGACCATCGGCCGTCTCGAGATCGAGGCCTCCGAGGCACTCTAGGGAAGGGTCGACGGCGGATTGCATCGAGTTCTCCGCCACGATCCGTTGCATGGCGGGACCATCGGTGGCTCGCACCCGGATCGTCAGGCCCTCGTCGTGGAGAACGGCGGTGGCCTCAGCAAGGAGCCGGCGCAGAATGTCCGGGTACTCGTCCCCGGCCGCCACCTCCTCGAGGCGGCGATGAAGGCGAACGAGAGCCTCCTGAAACATCTCCTCTCTGGCTTCAGCCAGCAGACGATCGGCTTCGAGGTGAGCTCGATTGACGATCCGGGCTCTGGCCCGTTCGGCGGCGGCGTCGCGACCGACCTCGCGTTCCCGGCGTTCGAGATCGGCCCGTATGCGAGCCTCGTCGAGGAGTTCGGCGACCTGGCGTTCGGCGCCGGCGCGGATCTCCGCCACCTGCGTGGCAGCCTCAGCCGCAATGGCGCTGACGATGGCTTCGAGTCCCATCAGCCGCCGAGAAGGAGGATGATCATGGCCGCAACCGCGAAGCCGAGGATCACGAGTGTCTCAGGCAGGGCGATGAGGAGAATGACCCGACCGGTCAGTTCGGGCTTCTCGGCGAGGGCGCCGATACCGGCGGCTCCGATGCGCGCCTGGGCGTAGCCGGTGGCGAGGGCAGCCAACCCGATCGCCAGACCTGCTCCGATGGCGAGGAGTCCTACTTCCATGACTATTCCTTTCTTTCGAGCATGCCGAAGGGACTGAAGACGGCTCCGCCGCCCTCATAGAACTTGCCGAAGAACTCGACATAGTGGAGACGCAGCGCCTGGATCGTCGGGCTGAACACGCCCAGGGCGAGGTTGAGCGTATGGAACAGAGCCGCCACGATGATGCCGAACCACACCGGTCCGAGCGTTCCGAGTTCGTTGGCCACTCTGGCTAGGTAGACCGAGGCGATGCCGATGGCGGCGAGGCGGAGGTAGGAGAGCACGTTTCCCACGATGCCGATGAGTTCGAGCGGTCCGGTGATCAAGCCGGTGGGCCCTTCCATGGCAATCATGAGGACGGTCCCCACCACCACGATGGCGACCGCGGGTGTCATGAGGCCGTCCGACAGTTGTCCCACCGCCACGCCAACGATGAGCATGAGACCCATCAGCGCCAGGAGGGTACCCACGGAGGTGGAGAGCCCCTTCCGGTCGTGGCGCCGCTGTGCCGTCCATATACCCAGCAGCAGACCGAGGATGATGTGGGCCGCCCCAATCGCCAGCGAGAAGACGAGCAGCGGCTCGAGGGCTTCTTCTCGGTTGATCCAGAGGGGCTCCAGTCCGAACAGGGTGTGGCCCAGGTCACCCAGGAACTCCCCGTAGACGATTCCCCACGCGATGGTCCAGATGGAGCCGAAGACGAAGATCTTGGAGAGTTCCGCCACGCTCGGGGCGGAGACCCGGAGCCGGCGCCGAACCAGCAGGGTGATGACGAGAAGCAGGGCGCCGTAGGCGATGTCGCCCAGCATCATCCCGAAGAACAGCGGCAGGAAGATCATCATCAGCGTGGTGGGATCCAGGCTGCCGTAGCGAGGGGTGGCCAGGAGGCTGACCAGTGTCTCGAAGGGGCGGGCGGAGGCCCGGTTGGCCATCAGAACAGGTGGTTCGTCGTCCTCGGTGATGGGAGCGAGTTCCACGATGACCTCCCCGGCGCCAACCGCCGCGAGGCTGCGACGCACGTCCTCCAAACGGGGGGCGGGCACCCAGCCGGACAGTACAAACGTATGCGGTGTCGCCCCGAGGTGCCGGATGGCGGTCAGTTGGTCGAGTTGGCGACCCAGCTCCCGGCGGGCTGGTTCCCATGTGTCATGTGCTCTGATGATGGCCGTGATCTTCTCTTGGATCGTGGCGATCTCCACCGGCAATTCGGCGAGGCGCCGCTCCATGAGCGTGATGGCATCCCGGAAGGAAACCGATTCGAATTCGTGAGGGAGCCGTACCCGGTTGACCTGTTGACGGCCGAGCAGCGCCTGAACCTCCCCCTTGGACTGTTTGGGTGTGACGACGACCGCCCCGACGGTGTCGGCGTCGACCTGGCCGGAGATGATCTCGAAGTTGCCCCCCAGAAGCTGGTCGAGGGCCTGGTTCAGCTCGCCGAGCACCGAAGCGTGGCGCGCATCGAGAACCACCGCGTCGGTGTCGTACCCTCCCAGCTCCGTGAGCTCTGGAACCAGGGGGAGCAGCCGCTTGAGGGATTGCAGATGGCGAGGCAGGGTTTCCAACTCGGCTGAACGGGCGTCGAGAGTGCGAGCCAAGTCTTCGATCTCTGGTCCCGCCACCTCGATCTCTGAGCGAAGGAGAGCGAGGTCGACGACGGCGTCGTTGGTTGGCGCAGGTTCGGTGCTGAGAGCCAGCAGGGCGTCCAGCCTGGCCCTGAGGAAGCGAAGCTCCTCAATGGAGTGAAGCTGCTGGTCGTCGGCTGCCATGGGAGGAAGCGTCACGGAGGCGTCCTGGGTGACGTCGATGAGTTGGATGGCCGCAAGCTGGTGAAGGGCGGCCATCGTCGATTCCAGCTTTCGCCGGTGCCCGATCACGTGGACTTTCGTCATGGGGACCAACATCGCTATTCCGGTTCCGGCAGTACGACTGCCAGCAGTTGCTCCACCAAGGTGTCGAGCTGTGGTTCGACCTGTCCTCGGAGGTGGGTGATCCGGCCACCGACGGCTTCGAGAATCTCCGTGGCGCGGGCGTCAGCCTTCGCCACGACCGCCGCGAATCGTTCGTCGGCCGCGTCGTCGCCGCGGGTCCGCCCCTCTTCGACGATTCGGGCCGCCTCGACACGCGCGCCGGCCATCGCCTCTGTTGCCTGTTCGGACGCGTCGGCCAGAGATCGAGCGGCTGCCAGCTCCGCACTGCGTATCTCTGCGAGGGGGGATTGCGGAGAGGTCACGATATTCCCGCCGTGGGGGAGAGCCGTCGCTGTCGCTGCGCCTTGGCTCGCTTGAGCCGGAACCGGTCTTGGCGCTCTCTCTCGTCGAGGATCGACTGAATCAGGCCGGTTTCGCGTTGAAGTTGAGGGATGACGATATTCTCCAGGGCGTTGACGCGCCGGGTCGTCGTGGCGATTTCGTCCACGAGCCGGCGCAGTCTGAGTTCCCGGCCCGCCAGTTCGAGGGCGAGTTCGAGCTCCGTCTCGAACATGTCGGCAGCTCGATCGATCCGGCTGCTCGTGCCGGTCAGTCCATATCCGCGGTTGAGGATCGACCGGCGGACCGGTTCGTACTCGATGTCGGCGATTCGCACGCCCATGATGTACACCGGCCGAGCGTCGAGCGGAATGCCGGTGGCGCCTACGCCGGCGGCCGAGCGGACCGCGTCGGGGCCGTCGAAGGCTTCAGCCAGAGCCAGGGCCCGGCGAGCCGCCCCAGCTGCGCGTTCGAGGGCGCCTTCGCCAGAAAGAACCAGGTCGGCGACCTTGCGAAACTCCTTCATGAGCTGATCGCGCTTGTCTTCGAGGAGATTGCGACCGCGTCGGGCGAGTTCGAGCTGGCTCTTGCGAGCCAGCAGCTCGGACCGGGTTGCCGTCACCTGTTCCACGACGCCTCCGTCACGTCCCAGTATGGGGGTCGGCGAGGCGAGCCGGATCGGCCGGAGGTCCCAACTTCGCCAATCATGGCCAACCGGCCCTACTTGGGCCGAGCCGCCGGTTCGGAAGCGCTCGGCAGGCCCGGGACGGTCCGTGGCCGGACCCCACCGCTAGGCGGTCCACCTCGATGGCTCCCCTAGCATGCGGCGCATGCGACGACTTCTGCCGGCGATTGCGATTCCGACCGGTGCATTGCTGCTGCTGGTTCGCGCCTACGAGCGGTGGTGGTTCCCGAGGGACCCGGACCGGCAGATCGATTCGACGGCGGGAGTTGTGGCCCCGGCAGACGGGCGTATCGTCTATGTGGAGGCCGTAGAGGAGGGCGTTGTCCCGATCGCCGTGAAAGAGCGACGGGAGATATCGCTCAACGAGATCGTCAAGGGCGAGGAACGCCCGCCGGGCGGAGTGCTCATTGGCATCTTCATGTCGCCCTTCGACGTGCATTACCAGCGGAGTCCGATTGCAGGTGTCGTCAGCGAGGTGTCGTACCATCCGGCGCCGTTCAACCATGTGATGGGGAGCATGTTCCTGCGGAACCTCGTCGGCATGGAGCCGCTCTACGCCAAGTCACCTCACATCTACGAGAACGAGCGGAATGTGGTCCGCATCGACGGCGAGCGTCTGACCGCCTTCGTCGTGCAGATCGCCGACCAGCAGGTGAACAAGATCGACTGCTATGTCGCTCCGGGCGACCGGGTCGATATAGGTGAGCGGATCGGCATGATCCGGCGCGGGAGCCAAGTCGACCTGTTCCTCGTCGGTGTCACGGTCGAGGACCTGGTGGGTGTCGAGGTGGGCGCCAAGGTGGCCGCAGGTACCAGCGTGCTGGTCGGGTGAGGCCGTCGAGATTCGGTAGGGTCCGGTCTCAGGTGAGTTCGGCGGGCAGTCGTGATCGCCTGGACTCGACGACGGTCGCGGCGCTGGCGCCGGCGAAGCGGCCGCCGAAATACGTACGGAATCCCCATGCTGAGATCCGATCGCCGAACAGGCGGTACTGGGCCGCCCCGCGGTAGAGCTGGAGAAGGTAGACGGGCGAGCGATCGGACTTGGACGTGTACCGGTCTTTGGCGGCGTTCCAGATACCGCCATACCCAACGGCAGCGAGCCCGTGTTCGGTGGCGAAGGCCACTGATTCGGCGATGATCGCCTCGTAGGCGTGATGGTTGTTCCGGGATCGATCGAACCCGCCCTCAGAGAGCTCGAGGCGATCTCGATGGCGCACGAACGACTGGAGACCGGTGAGACGACCCCCGTCCGAGGTGTAGATGTGCACGGCGTCGGCGCAGTTGCGGAAGAAGGAACCACACGCCCGATAGGCGTACTCACGGAACTGCCACCGTCCCACTCCGCCGTGGTGGCGGTAGGTCGAGTACACGAGATCCGAGAAACGACGGGCGAGTTCGGCGTCCACCGGACCCTCGACCGCATGGACCTCTCTGCCGTCCTTGGCGTGGTCCCGCACGTGGCGGCGCAGGCGTTTGTGCCCGGCCAGGAACTCATCTCCGCTGTTCAATTGGCGGGTGTCGATCTCGCCGATCTCGTAGTCGGTGCGGAGGAGTCGGTGCCGGACGAATGGCAGGGCGGCCCGAATGTCGGCGTCGATGCGACCGAAGAAGACGCCGTAGTACATCGATCGGGCGGCGATGGCGCGGAGCAGGGCGCCGGCGACGGCGGGCCGATCCACGCCGCTTGCGTAGTAGATCGACGTGTCCCAGCCGACATGGTTGCCTTCTCCGAGGATTTGTTTGATCGAGACGAATGGCCGGACGCTCATCAAGCTGGTCACTCCGAGGAGATGGCCGTCTCCGTCGACGGCGCGCAGAAGCTGGAAGAAGCGTCCGTTGGGAGGAATCACGTCGAGCATCGACGGAGCGATTCCCCGACGCTCGAGATCGGCGAGGAGGATCGCCCGTTCCCTGTCATGCAGCGGTCGTCGTGAGACCTCGACGGCGATGCCTCGTCCGGTGTCCTTGGGCGGGCGCGCGGATTGATGGACCATGACCCCAATCTAGGGGGCCGCGCCGGAGCGGCCCGCTCACCGGGATGGCGTTGCGCATAGGAGGGCGGACGACGCCGGCAGGAGTCCCTGGGTGTGCCGTCGGCGACCATCCGATCGCCAAAGCGGAGGGGCCGCCCATCGGCGGCCCCTCGGCTGACCCTCGATCGTTACCGTCAGCGAGCTTCGAGCGCTTCGATCAGCTTGGGAAGGACCTGGTGGAGATCGCCGACGACTCCCAGATCCGCCACCCCGAAAATGGGGGCGTCCTCGTCCTTGTTGATGGCGATGATCACCTTCGAGTCTTTCATTCCGACCAGGTGCTGCATGGCGCCGGACACGCCGGCGGCGAGATACACGTCGGGCTTGACGGTCTTGCCGGTCTGACCGACTTGCTTGGCGAACGGGACCCATCCGGCATCGACGATGGCACGCGTGGCGCCGGTGGCGGCGCCGAGGGGCTTGGCCACCTTCTCGATCATGTCGAAGGCTTCGGCGGAACCGAGTCCGCGTCCGCCGGCCACGATCACCGCGGCGTCCTCGATCTTCGGCCCAGCCGATTCCTCGGTGAAGGAGCCAGTCGTCCGTGCCTCACCTTCGTGGCCCACCGTGGCCAGGGGAACGGAGATCACCGTGGGAGTTCCGTCGCTGCCCGGTTCGGCCGCGAACGATTTCGGTCGGGCGATCACCAGGTGAGGTGGCTCTGCCGCGAACACGGTTTCCACGAGAGTGGTTCCTCCGAAGATCTCGTTGACCACACTCACGGTCCCCGCCTCTATCGAGAAGTCCACCGCGTTCGAGATGATCGGTCTATCGAGGATGACACTGAGCGCTCCCGCCACGTCGCGGTCGGTGTAGGTCAGGCCGAAGAGCACCACGTCGGGTGAATGCTCGGCGATCAGGCCCTGCAGCGTTGCTGCGACGGCGGCGGTGTCGAGGCTTCCGTCCGACGGTGCCACGTGATAGACAGTGCCGGCTCCGAAGGATCCGAGCGTGGCGAAGGCGGCATCCGAGCCTGCGCCGTAGTACACGACCGACGCCTCTCCGAGACTGCGCGCCTTGGTCAACAACTCGAGTCCGACGGTGGCCGGGACACCCTGTGCTTCTTCGATGAATACCCACGCCATGATCAAATCACCTTCGCTTGTTCGAGAAGCGCCACGATCTTGAGGTGGGCTTCGCCTTCATCGATGATCTTCTCGCCGGCGCTTCGGGAGGGTGCCGGCCGAACGTCGGTCACCGACTGGCCGGCCACGGGCGTGACGCCCAACTCGTCGACGGAGATCTGGTCGATGGGCTTCTTCTTGGCGTCCATGATCCCCTTGAAGGTGGGGTACCGCGGCTCCACGACGCCGGCCGTGACCGAGACGAGTGCCGGAGCGTCGGCCTCGACGCTGTCGTAGCCTGTCGCAGTCTGCCGATCGATCTTGACGACGGTGCCGTCCACCTCGATCTTCTTGGCGTACGTCAGGGCCGGAACCTGCAGCAGAGCGGCAACCTGTTGAGGAACGACACCGCTGTATCCATCCGTTGACTCGGTTCCCGCGATCACCAGGTCGAAGCCTTCGCGGGCAATGGCGGCGGCCAGTACCTTGGCCGTGGTGAGCGAGTCGGCGCCCGCCAGGGCGGTGTCGTCCACGACCACAGCCTTGTCTGCTCCCATGGCGAGGGCCTGGCGAATTCCGTTGAGGTTGCCCGCCGGGCCCATCGAGATGAGGGTGACGGTACCGTCCGTTTGTCCCGCGATCTGCAGGCCGACTTCGACGCCGTAGCGATCGGTATCGTCCAGGACCTGCTCGTTGGGACGACGGAGGTTGTGAGTCTCGGGGTCGAGCTCGTACGGATTCGCAGGATCCGGAATCTGCTTGACGCAGACAGCGATCTTCATGCGATGCTCCTTCTGGTGAGGTTGCCTCTGCTTCTGATGTTAACGACGGTTCACTGAAACTCGGAATCGACTCCTTGGAGGCTAGTGGCGTAGCTGAGGCGGTGGCCGCAGCCTCTACGCTCTGTTCATGCAACCGACCAATCGCGAGAAGGCCGTCGAGTACCTGAGGGCGCTGACGAAGGTATCGGACCCGGCATATCGGCGACTGGTGGCGGATCAGGAGCGGGCGCTGGCGGCCCACGGAGAGCTGTTTCGGCTCGAGCGAGTGTCGGATCTCAACGCCGCCGAATTCAACGCCTTCCTTCGGTACGAGAACGACCGGCATTGGTGGGGCGCCGGGCATCACGCCATGAAACGGGATTCCCAGATGCCGTCCATCCGCCAGGCCCTCACCGTCCTGTTGGACGAGTCGGCGCCGGTGGCGGACCGGCTCGATACGCTGGTCGGCGAGGACGGCCGGCACGCGCTGACGGCTCTCGATCAAGATGCGGTGACCCCCATCCTGGCCGCGGCCCATCCGACGGAATACGGGGTGTGGAACGCTCTGAGCAGGTCGGGTATGCACTATCTCGGGCTCTACCCGTCGCTGCGGGGAAGTGGGACCTTTGGCGCCCAGTACGGACTGGTGAATCGAGCACTGAGGACCGTCGCCCGCGAGGTCGGCGTGGATCTCGCCACCCTCGACGGTCTGTGGTGGCTCGACGAGACGAGGCGCAATGGTACAACGCACCAGGCGGCGCCACCCGATGAGGCTCGAACCAGGCGGTCGACACGGCGGAAATCGCCGTCACGGCCTCGGCCTGCGCTCCGGATCTCAGACGCCACCTTTGTATGTGCCGCCTGCTTTGGGACCAAGGTGGAGCACCTTCGGGTTCCCGACACCGACATCTGCGTGGATTGCGTCGAGCGGTAGCCCGATGGGACTCAGATCAGTTCAGGCAGCAGCGCATCCAGCAGGGAGCTGAATCGGGTCTTCGCTCGGTCGGCGGTTTCCTTGACCTCCTCGTGGGAGAGAGCAGTCGGCGAGATGCCGGCTGCCAGATTGGTGACCAACGAGATACCGAGGACCTTGGCTCCCATGTGACGAGCCGCGATGGCCTCTGGGACGGTGGACATCCCGACGAGGTGTCCTCCCATTCCGGCCACCATGCGTATCTCTGCCGGCGTCTCATAGGTCGGTCCCGTGAACCATGCGTAGATGCCTTGGTTCAAGGGCACGTGGACCTCGTGCCCGACCCTCTGGGCGAGCGAGCGGAGTCCGGCGTCGTAGGTGTGCGACATGTCGGGGAAACGGGGGCCCAGCCGGTCGTCGTTGGGGCCGTGGAGCGGCGATTGGCCCGTCAGGTTGATGTGGTCGGAGATGAGAACCAGGTCGCCTGGTTCGAGACCCAATCCCACCCCTCCGGCCGCGTTCGTCAGCACCACGGTCTTGGCACCGGCGGCCACGGCTGAGCGGACGGCGAAGACGACGGTGTCCAGACTGTGTCCCTCGTAGTAGTGGGCCCGTCCGGCGAGGACGAGGACTCGGCCATCGGCGATGGGGGCGGAGTACAGCGTGCCGGCGTGACCGGAGACGCCGGGGAGCGGAAAGCCGGGGATCTGGTCGTAGGAGACGGCGACCGCTTCGGCCAACCCGCTGCCGTAGTCGCTGAGTCCCGACCCGAGCACCAGCGCCACGTCGTGTCGTCGGTGGCCGGTGGTGGCGGCGATGGCGGCCGCGGCGGTTGTGATTCGTTCATAGGTATCGGTCATCCTGCCTCCACTCGGTCGATGATGAGAGGTGGAACCGCTATCGCGTCTCCGATCTCGAAAGCGCTCAACACGAGCGCCATGACATGTTCGAGTTGCTCTGATTCCCGGTAGTGGATGGTGGCGAGTGGCTCCCCGCGGGTCACCTGGTCGCCGACCTTGTGGTGAACCGTGATGCCGACGCCGGGGTCGATGGAGTCCTCTTTGCGTTCTCGTCCGGCCCCCAATCGCATCGCAGCCACCGCGATATCGAGGGCATCGCATTTGCGAAGGGTTCCGGCTTTCTCGGCCCCCACCTTCTCACGGTGGGGCGCGGCGGGGAGCACGGTGGGGTCGTCGATCACCGACGGGTCGCCGCCTTGGGCTTCGATCACCTCGCCGAACAGCTCGAGGGCGCGCCCAGAGGTCACCGATGTTTCGAGCTGTGCTCGAGCATCGGCTTCGTCGGGCGAGACCCCGGCCAGGAGGAGCATCTCGACGCCGAGTGCCAGAGTCACCTCTGTGAGGTCGGCCGGACCTTCGCCCTTCAGTACGTCGATCGATTCCCGTACCTCCAAGGCGTTGCCCACCTCGTGGCCGAGCGGTTGGTCCATGCCTGTGAGGAGGGCAACCACTTTCGTGCCGTGGGCCGAACCGATCCCCACCATCGTCTCAGCCAGGAGCCGCGCCTGCGTGACGTCCTTCATGAAGGCGCCGCGGCCCACCTTGACGTCGAGCACCAACCCATCCAGATCTTCTGCCAGCTTCTTCGACATGATCGACGAGGAGATGAGCGGGATCGACTCGACGGTCCCTGTGGCGTCACGCAGGGCATACAGTTTCCGGTCGGCGGGTACCAGCGTCTCCGACTGGCCCGCCAGGACCAGCCCTGTCTTGGAGAGGATGCGCTCGAAGGTGGAGGGATCGAGGTTGGTCGTGAAGCCGGGAATCGTCTCGAGCTTGTCGAGGGTGCCGCCCGTGTGTCCGAGACCACGCCCACTCATCATGGGGATGGCGACCCCGCAGGCGGCCACCATCGGGGCGAGGGGGATGGAGACCTTGTCACCTACGCCTCCCGTCGAATGCTTGTCGACTTTTGGTGCGGCGATGGCCGAGAGCTCGAGCACGTCGCCGGAGTGCATCATCGCCTCCGTCCACACCGCCAACTCCTCGTGGGAGAGACCGTTGAGGTAGACCGCCATGGCCATGGCCGCCATCTGATAGTCGGGGACACTACCGCTGGTGAATCCGCTGATCAGCCAGCGGATCTCATTGGCGCTGAGGCGGCCGCCGTCCCGTTTCTTCTGGATCAGCTCGACCGCAGTCATGCGATCTCCTGCCAGAAGGACACGGCCTGGTCGGGCGCCGGCAGGCCGAAGCCCTCCGCAAGGGTGGCGGCGATGTCGCAGAACTGGGAGCGGTCACCGAGATCCTCGCCTGCCGCGTTTCTTCCGGCTACCAGCAGGGGAACGAATTCGCGGGTGTGATCGGTCGAGCCATCGGTCGGGTCGTTCCCGTGATCAGCCGTGAACACCAGCAGGTCGTCCGGGCCGAGCGCCTCCACCAACCTCGGTAGGTAGGAGTCGATGACCTGGAGCCCCTGGTAGTAGCCGGCGGGGTTCTCCCGATGGCCGTACACCATGTCGAGATCCACCAGGTTCGTGAAGATGATCCCTCGGTCCGTACGGGCCATGGCGGCCAGGGTGCGTTCCAGGCCATCGGCGTCGCCCTCCGTGTGTTCTGCGGACGTGAGCCCCTGTCCGGCAAAGAGATCTTCGATCTTTCCGATCCCGTGCACCGACATGCCCGCGTCCTTGGCGTGATCGAGGAGGGTGGGCGAGTGCGGCGGCATGGCGTAGTCGTGGCGCTGGTAGGTCCTCTGGAAGGAACCGGGTTCGCCGACAAAGGGTCGTGCGATGATGCGTCCGATGCGGTACTCGTTGCAGTGCCGTCTGGCGATCTCACACACGCGATACAGCTCGTCGAGGGGAACACGATCGGTGTGGGCGGCGATCTGAAACACCGAGTCCGCCGAGGTGTAGAGGATCAGCGCGCCTGTCTCGAGATGTTGGGGCCCGAGGTCCTCGATGATGACCGTCCCGGATGCTGCGTAGTTGCCGATGAACTCGTACCCGGATTCGTCGGAGATGGCGTTGACCAGTTCGGCAGGGAATCCGGTGTCGGTGTAGGTGGCGAAGGCTCGGCTGGTGATGACACCGGCGATTTCCCAGTGCCCCGTGGTCGAGTCTTTGGCGGCGGAAGCCTCGGCGCACCGTCCGTAGGCCATCGACGGGGATGGATGGGGAGGGACGCCCGCCAGGTCCGGATGGAGGTTCCCCAACCCGGCGGCGGCGAAATTCGGAAGATCGAACCCACCGACGGCGGCGGCGGTGTGCCCGAGGGTATCGGAGCCCTCGTCCCCGTAGTCTGCGGCGTCGGGTGCCTCTCCGGCTCCACACGAATCCATGACGATGATGACGGCGGTTCTCAGCTCTCTCATTCTTTCACCCTACCCTGGAGAGTGCGCAGCTACAGACCAGGCGATGGGTAGGCTCGACACGGTGAATGATCCACAGGAACGGGGCATTCCGGGGGTCGAGCGGCGCCCGGACGGATTCGTCCTTCGAGACGTGGGAGACACCCCGGCGGCCGCCTTGGCGACGATGGGGTTTGCGGGCATCTTCATGCTGATCCCGTTGGTGGTGGGCATCATCATCATGTTCGGGACGAGGTCGCAGGGTTCGGCCTTTCCGGCAGTGATCGGCTTTGGGATGGCCGGGGTGTTCCTCCTCGTGGGTGCAGCGATCTTCGCTACCGCGTTCGGGAAGCTTCGGATCACGCGCCAGTGGGAACCGGGGGAGTTGATCTCGCCGATTTGGCCCATTCCGCTGGGGACTCCGGTCGAAATCAGATTCAGGCGTCTGGCCCGTCGCGCTGATCCCACGGGTGTCGACCTGACTGGTCGCCTGGTGCTTCGGGAATCCGTGACGTTTCGTCAGGGCACCGACACGCGGACGGTGACCGAGGATGTCGCCGTCTTCCCGTTGGATGTGACGATGCAGCTCTCGAACGCGCCGGGTGTGGCAGCCGCATTCACCGTCACGGTGCCGGCCGACGCCCCGCCGTCGTTCGAGTTGGAACACAACCGACTGCAATGGTGGGTCGAGCTCGAACCGGTGGCGGACGGAGATGACTCGCGGTTCAAGCTATGGGTGCGCCCGGAGGTGACCGCATGATCTCGTTTCGTTTCGATGACCCGCGGGCCCGACCCGGTGAACAGATCCGAGGAACGGTCGCCTGGTCCGCCGAACAGAAGGCGCCCAAGGCGGTGATCGTGGCGGCGGGTCTCGTCACGGAGGGGCGAGGCGACAGCGATGAGTTGACGGTGTTCGAGCGCACGATCCCTAATCCTGCGACTGAGGGAACCGTCGACTTTGCGTTCGACGTACCGATCGACGCTCCCTGCACGTACGACGGACAGTTGATCCGAGTGAGGTGGAGAGTCACTGTGCGCCTCGATCTTCCGTGGGCGATCGACGCGCACGAGGAAGCGCCCTTCGCGGTGGTGGCCAAGTGATCGATCCCTATCGCGCGGCGGGTTTGGCACGAAATCCCTTTGTCGTCGACGGGCCCCGAGTCGACCGCAGCGTCTGGCTGGACCGTGGATTCTCGGAGGCGGTGGTCGCGCCCAACACTCTGGTGCAGTTCCTCGGGGAGAAGGGTGCAGGCAAGACCGCCCACCTTCTCCACTGGCAACGGCAGGCAGCCGGGCCCTACCGGCATGTGGCGCCCGGTTGGAATCGTCTCCGCCTTCCCCCGCTGTCGGGTCGCGTCGTCTACTGGGACGAGGCAGACCGAATCCCGCCTCCCGCCCTCGCAGCCGGTCTGCGAAGGATGAGGCGGCGCAACGCCACTGTGGTGGTGGGGACCCATCAGGACCTGAGCAGGTGGGCGCGATGGGCAGGCATGGAGGTGACCACCATACGGCTGGGCGGGGTGGGTGAGGGAGAGGTGCAGCAGTGGGCCGACCTGCGGATCCGGGCGGCGTCCATCGATGAGCGGCTGGCGCGGCGCGTGCTGGGTGAGGTTCCGCATACATTCGCTCAACCCACCGACCAGGCCTCCTGGCGCGACATCGGGGACGCTCTTCATAGCTGGGCCGCCACGCGGGTCCGAGAGCATGCTCGTTCTCTCGTCGACACAGTGCAGGGGTAGCGCTCGGCTGAGGCGGGCGCCTAGCGCTTAACGCGGACCCTGCCGTTGCGGGTTTCAACCCCTTCCTCGGCGAGGAGACGGGCCTGGCGGTCTTCGTGACCGGGGACGAGCCGTCCCGACGAGTTGACCACGCGCCACCACGGCAAACCTTCGGATCCTCGCAAGAGGTTGCCGACCGCTCGGGCGGCGCCGGGGAACCCAGCCTCGGTGGCGACCTCTCCGTAGGTGACGACCTCGCCGGGTTGCAGGGACTCCAAGACGCCCCGCACGGCGGTTTCGAAATCCGGACCGTTGGGCGGCCCGACCATCAGAAGGTTCCGAAGAGGCGATCCCCCATATCTCCAAGACCGGGACGGATGTAGAACTTGTAGTCCAGTTCCCGATCCACCGTTGCCGTGACGACTCGCACATCAGGGTGGTCGGCCTCCATCTGTTCGACCCCGACCGGAGCAGCGAGCACGCACAGCGCAGTGATGTCGGAGGCGCCCTTGTCCTTGACCTTCTGAACCGCCCACGACAGCGATCCGCCCGTGGCGAGCATCGGTTCGAGGATGAAGACCTTGCTGCTCGCCAGGTCGGGGAGCTTCGTGTAGTACTCCATCGGTTGGATTGTCTCTTCGTCTCGGGCGACTCCGATGTAGCCGACCTTGACGTCGGGGATCACATCGAAGACGGCGTTGAGGAGCCCGAGACCTGCTCGGAGGACCGCAACGGCGACCAGATTGTCGGCGACGAGCTTTCCCGGGGTGGTCTCGAGCGGCGTGTCGACCTGCACCTCTTTGAGTTTGACGTCTTGGGTCGCTTCGAAAATGAGGAGATAGGCGAGCCGCCGCGCCGCCTCGCGAAACTGTTGGGGGCCCGTGTCCTTCTTGCGCAGCAACGTCAGATAGTGCTGGGCAAGCGGGTGGTCGACCACGGTCAGGCTCACGAAATCCTCCTCGACGAATCCGGCCGCGACTCTAGTGAGTGAGGGGACCCGGTGCGTCAGCCGGTGTTGCGGAGTCCGGCCGCAATCCCGTTCACGGTCAACAGGAGCGCCCTCCTGAGCAGCGGGTCGTCACCGGACTCGGTGCGTGACCGAGCCAGGAGCGCCACCTGGAGATAGTTGAGCGGGTCGAGGTACCGGTCTCGAACCGCCAGCGTCCGCTTCAGCGTCGGGTTCGTGTCGATGAGGTCGTCTTCGCCGGTCACGGCCAGGATTTCTCGCGCCGTGAGTTCGTATTCCTGACGGATCACGTCGAAGACGCTCCGATGTTCGGGGGGGACCAGGAGATCGGCGTAACGCTTGGCGATGGTCATGTCGGTCTTGCGGAGGGTCATCTCCACATTGGCGAGGAAGGTGGACATGAACGACCACTTCTCGTACATCGAACGAAGCTCGTCGCCGAGCCCGGCTTCTCGGGCATGCGCCAGGCCCGTTCCCACCCCGAACCAGCCGGGCAGGATCTGGCGGGTCTGAGTCCACCCGAACACCCAGGGAATCGCCCGCAAGTTCTCGAGCCCGTCGCTGCCCTTGCGGCGGGCCGGGCGAGATCCGATGTTGAGGTCTCCCAACTCGTCGACAGGGGTGCATGAGCGGAAGAACTCGACGAGGGCTTCGGATTCGACGAGATTCCGGTAGGCCGCAAACGCCGCCCCCGAGATGGCGTCCATGGTCTGGTCCCATCCCGCCAGTGTCTCCGTCGTCTGGCGCGGCTTCCTGTGCAGGGTCGACGCTTCCAGCACCGCCGCCAGCGTGAGTTCGAGGTTGCGTCGAGCCAGCCGGGGGAGCCCGTACTTGTCCGAGATCACCTCGCCTTGTTCGGTCAGCTTCAGCGGCCCGTCGACCGTTCCGAACGGTTGGGCCATGATGGCGGCGTGGGTGGGGCCACCGCCTCGCCCGACCGTTCCGCCGCGGCCATGGAACAGCCGCAAGACCACCTGGTGGCGCGCCGCAACGTTGCGCAGGTCGCGTTGCGCCTTGTAGATCTCCCACTGCGAGGTGGTGATCCCTCCGTGCTTGTTCGAATCCGAGTAGCCGAGCATGACTTCCTGGACGTCACCTCGAATTGCCACCACCTTTCGGTAGCCCGGGTCGGCCAGCATTTCGTCGAGGATCTGCCCGGCTATCCGCAGCTCGTCGATCGTTTCGAGGAGGGGCACGAAACCGACCGTGGCGAGCCCGGTATGGACGTCGACCAAACCAGCCTCGCGGGCCAGCACGACGGCGGTGAGAACATCCTCCACGCCCCTCGTCATCGAGATGATGTAGCTGTCGATGACTTCCGGGCCAAACCGGTCCTGCGCTTCGCGGATCGTGCGAAAGGTTTCCATGGTGGTGCGCGGCTCACCGTCGAGGCTCGCCGTCGGTGAGGACAGCGGACGCCGAGCGAGGAGTTCTTGCGAGAGCAGGGTTCTTCTCTCGCTGACCGACATGGCCCGAAGGTCGATGTCGAGCCGATCGTAGAGGTGGGAGAGGAGGTCCTCGTGCTTCTGTGCGTGCTCCCTGATGTCCATGGTGGCCATGCGGAATCCGAAGGCGGCGACCGTCCGAATCAGGCGGGCGAGCGAACCCTGGGCGATCAGCTGACCCTGGTTGGCCGAGAGGGATCGGGCCATGATCTGCAGGTCGTGAATCAACTCCTGAGAGCTGAGATAGTCACGACCGGGTCGGTGCTTGCTGCGCTCGGTGATGCGTGTGCGGGTGGCATGCAACCGCTGGTGGATGTAGCCGCATTTCAGCCGGTACGGCTCCTCGGCGTTCATAGCCCCAAAACGGTCGAACACCTCAGGCAGCGAGGCGCGATCGTTGCTCAGGCTCGCGGCAAGCTCCTCACTGATGTCATGAATGGCGACCGATGAGCTGACGTCGGCGGACAGAGCCTCGATGCCGGCGATGAGATTCCTGAGCCCGTGTTCGTGTTGCATTTCCAGGACTTCCATCGTCACGGAGGGCGTCACGAAGGGATTGCCGTCGCGATCGCCTCCCACCCACGTGCCGAAGCGGATCGGGCTGGAGGTATCGGGTGGGTCGATGCCTAGCCGCTGGACTTGCAGGTCGTATTCCTCCAGCAGCGGCGGGACCACTTCGTTGAAGAGCTGATCGAAGTAGAAGAGGGTTGAGCGAGCTTCGTCGAGCGGCTGTGGCCGGTCGAGGCGCAGTTCGTCGGTTTGCCAGATGAGGTCGATGACCTCGGCGACTCGTCGGTCGATCCGGCGACGATCTGCGTCCGTTGCCCGGGGGTCCAGGCGTTCCTCGAGGAGGAGGGCGATGTCGGCCAACTTGGTGAGGATCGAGCGACGGGCGGCCTCGGTGGGGTGGGCGGTGAACACCGGCTTGAGCTCGACCCGGGCGACGATCTCGGCGATTTGGCTTCGGTCGAGACCGGCCGCCTCGATGCGGTCGACGGTTGCCTCCAGCCATTCCGCCTCTCGGTCAGAGCGGGCGGCCAGCTGCTCGACTCGATGAGTCTGCTCGGCGACGTTGGCGAGGTAGAAGTACGAGGTGAAGGCTCGAACCAGTCGAATGGTGGTGGAGAGGTCCAGTCCCGTGAGTAGTCGCTCGAGCTCGGCGGCGTCGGTCTCGGTGGGTTCGTCGCGCAGGCGTTTGGTGAGAGCGCGGACCTTCTCGACGAGCTCGAGGAGTTCGGGGCCGTGCTGCCGGGTCAGGGTCTCTCCGAGTTGGGTTCCCAACCGGCGGATGTCTGTTCGAAGGGCGGCGTCGCGATCGTGTGAGGTCACCGGGGCAGGCTAACGGACCGGCCGGGGCGGCGTCCCACGATCCCGCATTCCGCGGAGGGGGAGCCCTGTCCTGGTTCCGAGGCGACCACTAGAGTGTCGGTCGGACCCGGGGATCGGTTTGGCGGCGGGGTCACAAGGGGGTTGTTGATGCGGGTTGCCGTGATAGGTGCGGGATACGTTGGTCTGGTCCAGGCGGCTGGACTCGCCGAATTGGGCCACCAGGTGCGCGTCGGCGAGGCTGATCCGCAGCGCCTCGAAATCCTCCAAGCGGGTCGGTCGCCGATCATCGAACCCGACCTCGAAGAGGTCATCGCCGGGCGTCTCGCGTCGGGGCATCTCTCCTTCCACGGCGACAACCTGGCGGCTGTGGCGGGAGCGGAGGTGGTCTTCATCGCAGTTCCCACTCCTCCACTCGACGACGGTTCAGCCGACCTGCGAATTCTTCGCTCCGTGCTCACCGAGATCGTCCCCGGCCTTGCCGTCGGCACCGTGGTGACCATCAAATCGACGGTTCCCGTCGGCACTCTCGACATGATCGCCGACCAGTACGGAACGGACGCCTTGGGCTTGAGTCTCGCTTCCAATCCGGAGTTCCTCAGGGAAGGATCCGCCCTGGCAGACTTCCGTCACCCCGACCGCGTCGTCATTGGTTCCCGGGATGAGCACGCCGCGGCCGTTCTGCACAAGCTCTACGAGCCGATGGCGGCCGCTCCCATTCTCGTCATGGATCCCGTCGCCGCAGAACTCGTCAAATACGGCTCCAACGCCTATCTCGCCCTTCGGGTCACCTTCGCCAACTCACTCGCCAACCTGTGCGAGGTGGTGGACGCCGATGTCGCCGCGGTGCTCGAGGGCATGGGCTACGACCCCCGCATCGGCTCCCACTTTCTCAAGCCGGGTCCAGGGTTCGGCGGCACCTGCCTCCCCAAGGACGCCTCCGCGCTGGTGTGGTCGGCGGCTGATGCTGGCTACACCTTTTCGCTCCTGGAGGCCGTCATTGCCGAGAACGAGGAACAGCGGCGCCGGGTCGTCGCCAAAGTTCGGAACGCGCTCGGCGACCTCGACGGCAGGCGGATCGCCCTGTGGGGGATGGCCTTCAAGGCGGGCACGAGCGATACCCGAGAATCGCCCGCCCTTCAGGTCGGGCATCTGATCGCCGAGGAGGGTGCCGTCATCCGGGCCTACGACCCCGCGGTCGAAGGCCCGATCGACGGTTGGGAGATGGCGGCCTCCGCCCTCGACGCAGCCGCCGACGCGGACGCCCTCGTCATCGTTACCGAATGGCCGGAGTTCGGACACGTCGACCTGGCTGCCCTGGCCGAGGCAATGGCCGGCGATGCGGTGATCGACGCCCGGAACATCCTGGACCCGACCGAGGTGCGGTCCCATCAACTCCGCTACTGGGGGATCGGGCGCTGAGGTTCAGCGAAGGGTGGCGAGGCGAACGGCCCTCCACCCCCAGCCAACGCCGATGACCGCCACGCCGGTCAGCCAGACTGGCGCCTCCACGAAGACCGAAAGGGAGAGGCACGAGACCAACCCCGCCCACGACACCCACCGAGGAAAACGACGCAGATCCTCAGGCAGTCGGAGGGCGGCCCAGTTGGTGATGGCGTAGTACAGGAGAACTGTCATCGCCGAAAACGACCACGTGAGCCGGACATCGCCCACCAAGGCGACGGCGCCGATGAGGACCCCGGAAAGCACGACTGCTGCGAACGGGGAACCCGCCGAGGACACACCCGCCAAACGAGCAGGCATGTCCCTCCGTCGACCCATGGCCAGCCACACTCGGGACAGACCCAGCACGAGGTTGAGCAGCACTCCCAGCATCGCCACGACCGCCCCGATCTCCACCAGGCGAGCCGCGGTGGGAGACGACAACAGCGAGGCGAGGGGCGCTCCCGGATTTCCGGAGCCGGCCGGCTCCCCCCAGGCGCCCCCCGAGGCATACCAGCCTGCCACGCCCACGGCCGTGTAGAGGGTCGCGCTGACGATGAGCGTGACGACGACGGCGCGCGGGATCGTCCTGGCGGGTTGGCGGACCTCCTCGCCGAGCGTGGCGATCCGCCCGTACCCGGTGTAGGCCACGAACATGAAGGCCACAGCCGTCACCAACCGATTCCAGGACGGCTCCACCGCCTCTCGTCCTGCTGCGGTCCAACTTCCGCCGTCCTGGACCAACGCGGCGAGAACGAACACTCCCAGGGCTGCCACGGTGAGAGTGACCAGCACGGCGTTCGCTCGGGCGCTGCGCCGGATCCCCGAGACGACGAGCAACGTGACCGCCGTGGCGGCGCCCACTGCTCCGACGACGACGAAGCGGTGATCGACTCCGAGGAGAGCCAGGCCGTAGCCGGAGAGTCCCAGAGCCGCCGTGGCGGCGGAGGCCGTCTTGGCGATGAGGAACAACCATCCGGCGCTGTAGCCGAGCCACGGGTTCAGGAAGCGGTAGCCGTATTCGTAGGTGCCGCCGGCGACGGGGTGGGCTGCGGCGAGTTGAGCAGACGAGAGGCCGTTGAAGGTGGCGACGAGACCTGCCAGCGGAACGGCGATCAGGATCATTCGCCCGGCGTCGGAGGCGGCGACGGCGATCGAGACGAACACGCCGGTGCCCAGGATGGAGCCGAGGCCTGTCACAACGGCGCCGAAGAGCCCGAGGTCGCGTCGCAGTGCTCCGGTCATCGGGTGGAACGCTACTCATCGCCGCCGTTCGGCGCCCGGAACTCGAAGAAGCTCCCGAACTCAAGCCTGCACTATCCCGGATCGCCTTTCCTGTGGCGCGCCTAGTAGCCGGAATTGATGATGACGGGGCGGACTTCGATGACTTGGTAGGGGCGACCTTCGGCGACGACGACGGGCGGGTAGAGGTTGAGTTGGTCTTCGAAGGTCCAGTAGCCCTGCCACAGCGTGGCGGTGGAGACCTGGTAGTCGCCCAGGGTTTCGTAGAGGTGCTCGACGGCGGCACCGCCCTCGGTGCCCGAACCGCCGTCGTAGCTGGGGGCGGGGGAGAGCGGAGTGTCAGGGAAGTCGAGTTCGTATTCGTAGCCGCTCAGATCGAAACTCGACAGCGGTCCCCGATACGTGCAGTTCGTCTCGCAGTCGATATCCCAATGGATCTCGCTCAGCCAGGCGTGCGCCGAAAGAATCCATTCCCGCCCGTAGACGTTGATCGTGATGACTTCTTGGTCGATTCGGAACGTATCGCTGGTCGGAAATTCGTACCACATCCAGGTCTCGAGGCCGGTGAGTCCGCGAGCGTCGGGGTTGAGCTGGACCTGGGCGGGGATGATCTCGCTGGAGAAGTTGGCCGGATCGGGTCCATCGAAGATGGTGAGGCACTGGAAGGAGAATTCGCCGGTGACGTGAAGACCGCCGCTGAAGTTCTCTTCCCAGCTGGTCCCATATCCGGAGTGCCAGCCGGGCTCGGGGAAGTCGGACCACCAGTACGTGGCGGACACCATGACGACCTGCTGGTTGCTGCACTCCCATTCCCCGTCGATAGTGAGAGAAATGAGTCGATGTTGGTCAGGGTCTTCGGCGTAGGAAATGACCGTCGCGTTGGCCGGAAGCCAGCCGTCCAGGTGGACGTCGCCACAGAAGTCGATCTCGCTCCATCCCAAGCCGCGGGCGGTGACAAGGTCGTCGAAAGCGCTGAGCGCCGCGACTTCGGTTTCAGATAGGTCCCACTGTGTGATCTGGTGCGGCCATTCGCCGCCGGCGCGAGGTCCGAGCCCGGCCAAGTCTTCATTGTCGTT
>CBDUEV010000011.1:0-61850 GCA_965366365.1 uncultured Acidimicrobiia bacterium
TTTCCAACCGCGTTTCCAACCCATCCCGCCCGCGTAGCTCAGGGGATAGAGCAACTGCCTCCTAAGCAGTAGGCCGCAGGTTCGAATCCTGCCGCGGGCGCCCTTTGGGCGAACCCTGGGTTCCTGACCGCCAGAATGGCGGTCTGTGGCCCACAGAATGGCCGAGGTCCTATCGCTGCCCTGTGAGCAAGGAGAAGGCCGGGGCGTCTGAGGCCCACCGTGCAGGACCCGTGGGCGTGGGGAAGGTGGCGATGGTTTCGGCTGCACGACCGAGGTGGGGCGTGATCGACATCGCGATGCCGTTGGCCAGCTCCAATGTGAGCCCGGTGTCGGTGTATTCGTCCGCTCCGACCACATCCTGGCCGAGCTGCGCAACCAGGGTGTCGGCGTATCCGAAGTCGTCGGGTGTCACGACGCCTTCCGGTGTGACGATCGCCACCAATGCGTCGCACGTGATGGCGAAGCGATGTGCCGGCGAAGACTTGCCGGCCGGATGAACGACGAGGGCGAGGGTCGGGTCGTCGAAAGTGATGGCCGCCAACCGGTGACCGATGAGTTGTCTGAGAGCGGTCCCGCGCTCGACGATCACAGGTGGATCAAGGGGCTCGAACTCCACGCCACCGAGGTTGGACTCCTCCCAGGCGAGGCGGTCCCGTGCTGTGACGAATCGCTTCGTCGTCGTTGCCCGGCGCCCGTCGACGATCTTGTGCCATACGATGTCCGACCGCACGAAGAGGGCTGGAGTCGTCTGCGCCCGGTCCGTGAATTCGAGTTCGATCGTCCTGCGCTCGAACTTCTTCGGTCCGTACCAGGAGCCGATACCCGTGTCCGTGATCGTGATCCGTTCGCGCATCGAACCAGTCTGGCACGCCCGGCGAGAGGCGAATCGAGAGGGCGTCCAGGACGACCCCCGCCAGGTCGGGCCCGACTACGGTCAGAAGGAGGAAAGGGGGACCATGGCGGCGGCGATTCAGCCAACCAACGAGGAGATAGTGAAACTCCTCGACGAGGTTCTGGCGGAACTCAGGAACCTCAAGGATGGCCAACGAGAGGTTGCCACTGAGCTCGCCCAGCTTGCTCGCAGCATCACAGGCTGAGTGTTTCGCTCGGCGTCGTCAACCAGCGGACGGCTCCCAGCTACGGCGCGTCAACCTCGGCACCTAGGCTTCGACTTGACGCCCAGAGAGAAGGACCAGGCCGATGCTGCATCCATCCGAGGAGACCTACCGTTCCATCCTCGAGCTCAAGACGGTCCGCCGATTCAAGCCCGCCCAGGTCACCGACAAGCACCTCACCGAGATCCTGGAGGCCGGGCGTTGGACCGGCTCCGCCAAGAACCTCCAGAACTGGTCCTTCATCGTGGTTGCGGATCCGGAGCAGAAAGCCGATCTGGTCGCGGCGGGCGATTTCATGACGCCGGTCGTCAACGCTCCGACGGCCATCGCCATCGTCCGGTTGCCGGGTGGCTACGACTTCGACATGGGCAGGGTGGCGCAGAACATGATGCTGGCAGCGGCCGCAGTCGGGGTTGGCTCCTGCCCGGTCACCCTCCACAGAGAGGAAGTGGCACGCTCCGTTCTGGGCATCCCCGACGACCATGCCTGCCGCTACGCGATCGCCGTCGGATACCCCGACGAGACTGCCGAACGGGAAGGTCGATCGGCACAGCGGCAGTGGCTTCCCCACGGCCGCAAGCCGCTCGACGAGCTGGTACATCGGGATCGCTGGGAGACCCGGTGACGGCCACCGCCTTCGACACGGCGGATCTCGAGCCGCTCGCCGCCTACAAGCTGCTCATCGGTTTGATCGTTCCCAGGCCGATCGCCTGGATCGGCACCACATCGGAGACCGGGGTGCACAACCTGGCGCCCTTCTCGTTCTTCAACGCCGTGGCGGCCACCCCGCCCACCCTGCTGTTCTCGCCTCTCGGGTCGCCCGGACAACCGAAGGACACCCTCGCCAATATTCGGGCCACCGGTCAGTTCACCCACAACGTCGTCAGCGAAGACCTGGTGGAGGCGATGAACACGACGGCGGGGAGCTATGAGCACGGCGTGGACGAGTTCGAGATCGCCCAACTCACTCCGATCCCCGGCGATCTCGTGGCAGCCCCCCGGGTGCTGGAAGCCAAGGCCTCGATGGAATGCCGCCTGGTCGAGATTCTGGAGTTCGGCCACGGGTCGATGTCCGGGAATGTGGTCGTTGGCGAGGTCGTCCGATTCCACCTCGCCGACGGGCTGGTCACCGATGGCCGTGTGGATCCCGACCGGCTGGGTGCGATCGGCCGGATGGCCGGCATGGAGTACGCCCGCACCTCAGCTCGGTTCACCCTCGTCCGGCCGCCCTGATCTGGTCGAGTGTGCCTAGAGGCGTCGCCACGACGCCTCGAAGCACACTCGACGGGCGTTCCGAATCCACCTCGCGGCCGGTAACCGTCTAACGTCCGTGGTATGGCATTGGAAGAAGAACGCATCGCCCTATTCATGGACTACGAGAACCTCGCTATCTCAGCCCGCGAGGATCTAGGCGGAGTTCCTTTCGACATGACCCCGGTGGCCGACGCGCTCGCCGAGCGGGGCCGTGTCGTGGCCCGTCGGGCCTACGGCGACTGGTCCTACTTCGATGAGGATCGTCGGATGCTCACCCGGCACCATGTCGAGCTCATCGAAATCCCCCAGCGGATGGGGTCGGTACGCAAGAACGCCGCGGATATCAAGATGGCGGTCGACGCACTCGAGATGGCCTTCGAGCGCGACTACATTTCGACTTTCGTCATCTGCACCGGCGACAGCGACTTCACCCCCCTCGTGCACAAACTTCGCGAGCTCAACAAGCGAGTGATCGGCGTCGGCATCAAAGCCTCCACATCGAAGCTGCTCCCACCTGCCTGTGACGAATTCCTCTTCTACGACAACCTCGAAGGCGTCGAGGTGGCCGAACCGACCGAGAAGAAGCCACCTCGCCGGCAGGCACCCCCTGCTCCCGACCCCGCGGTGCCCGACAGCGTCGAAGTGGACGCAACCGAGCCCGCCGAGACCCTCGAAGACCTCGGGAAACTGGTTTCGACCACCCTGGGAGGCCTCAAGCGGAGTGCCGGAGGCGTCGTCCTCGGGTCGCAACTCAAGCGGACCCTGCTCCGCAAGGACCCCACGTTCTCCGAAGCCAATTACGGCTTCAGGGCGTTCGGGGAGCTGCTCCGATACCTCGAAGAACACAGCATCATCGAGATGTCCGAAGGTCTCGCCAAAGGCGATCCGGAGGTCGACTTCCCCGCCGAAAGCTCCGACGAGGAAGCCGCCTTCGACATGGTCAAGGCGGTGGTCACCGAACTGAGGGAGAAGAACGGGCCGGTGGTCATGTCAGGACTCAAGAACCAGATCCGCAAGCGAGACCCCCACTTCTCCGAGAAGCAGTTCGGCTACAGCAGCTTTCTCCAGTTCATCAAGGCCGCCAACACCCGTGGTGTGGTGACCTTCGAGTGGGACGACCAGACCGGCGACTACGTCGTCGGTGTGTAGCCGACCAACAGGGTGCCGGCGGGCGGCTGCTCACCCCGGGGCCACAACGAAGAAGGCGCCTACGACCATGATGACCGCGCCCTTCTTCCGGACGCCGCAGGGAACCATCGCCCGTTGTTCGGACCACACAGAGAGCATTCCAAAGAGAGCAGCCAGGTGGGTCCCGCAGTTGGCATCGAGCTGCCTTGTCACATCGCCACCGGCAGAGAGGTAGGCGGACCTCCGCGTAAGAGGCCAGCCTCCCTACCGCGACTCTGTCGGCGGCTGATACGCTCGCAAACGAAGCGAGGAGGAGACTCCATGCTGGGTCCTCCATTCACCGAAGGCGTGATCCGGGCCCTCACCAGCGGTTTGTTCAGCACCTCCGAACACCGGCGGTTTGGTGGGTTCGGCCCCTTCTCCGTTCGGGTCCTCCAGGAGGAAAGGCTACGCACGGCCGAGCAGGCCAGATTCGTCGCAGCAGCTCGGAGAGCCAACCAGCCAGGGCGACCCACGCTGACCGGGGGTGAGAAGCGGCGGGTGCGGCACCCACATTTTCGGCCTCTGACCCACTGAACGAGGGGGCGACGGGATCCCGCCCGGCGCCGGGCCGAGATCCTGGCTCGAGACCTCCTATCGACCGATGTCGGGGTCGGTCTGGGTGGCGCGGGTCCGGACGGTGAAGACACTGTCACCGCTCAACACCCCTCCACGACCGAAGAGCCGGCCGAATTGCCAGTTCGACAGGCCGAGTTCGGGGCGGCTGAGGGCGTATTGACCATCCACCCAGCGGGTGAAGCCGTTGCCCACGAAGGGGGAATCTATCCGGTTGAAGAAATACTCATGCTGCTCGATGGACGTGGAGATCAGCGACGCCGCAAAACGGGGGCTCTGGGCATTGAAGAGGTCGATGGCCTCGTCGATCGAATCTACGATCTTGAGGGTGACCTCCGGGCTCTGCTCCCACTCCCACTCGACGCCGAGGGAGTCGGCGGGGATCGATTCCGCCTGGGGTTCTTCGACGTCACCCTCGGCCCGGGCGATGGGCACGAGTCGGGAGAACCAATCTGCCGGCACGGCGGACTCGCTTCCTTCCGCCACGTGAAGTTTCGGGTGGGTTCCGAGACGCTCACCCGCTGCGAGCAGCGCATCGAGAAACACGGGGACCAGGTCATCGGCCCGGTCGGCCGCGATGCACAGGGTGTTGAGCGTGTTGCACACCTTTCGATCGAGGGAGTGGTAGACGGCTCGAGAAAGGGCCGCGGCGTCGGCCTCAGTTCCGGCCACGATCCACGCTCCGCCGGTGCCGTGCAGGCTTACCGGGATTCCAGCCTGGCGAGCCACCGAGCCGAGTTGAGAGACGGCCGCCCCCGAGCCGCGCGCAACGGCCAAGGCCAATCCAGGATGGGAGAACATCGCCCATCCGGCGGCTCGCGAGGCCGAGGCGACCAGCGAGACTGCACCGTTGGGCAAACCGGCCGTGGCGAGCGCCGGATCGAGGGCGTGCTCGACGATGGCCTCTGCAGTTCCGAGCGCGTCGGACCCGATGCGAAAGACGACGGTGTTGCCGGCCCGGAGCACGCCGGTGGCGTCCGCAAAGACGTTGGGTCGACCCTCGAATACGAAGCCCACCGGTCCGAGGCCGGCCATGAGCAGATCGACAGACCAACCGTCGTGGGCGATGTGGTCGATGCGCCGGTTCCGAACCGACTCGGTCTTCGCCCATCCTCTCAGCCCGTCGATCATGTCGGACCGCATCTTGGAGCTGAGGATGAGGCGGGTTGTCGACCGGCCTCGTGCTTTGGCCCGGTCGACGTCGCCTTCGTTGGCCGTAGCGATCGGGGCGAAGTGGGTGTCATCGGCGAGGCGATCGGCAAAGGCGAGGTAGAACTCGGTGATCTGATCGTCGGTGACACTCCCCATCGCCGAGAACGCCTGGGCGGCCCGGTCGACGGCGCCCATGGCCAGGTCCCAAACCGCGGCGGGGATGTGCAGTAGGGCTCCCGTGTCCTGGACCACCACGAGGCGATCCCCGGCCACAAAGGCGGCGGCAAGCTCCTCGGTGACCCTCGTGACTCGATTCCCGCCAAACACCACGGGGGCGCCCGGTTGCAGTTCGTTGAGGTGTTCCACGCCTCAACTGTATCGGATCCTCCATCGGGGCGACCACTTCGCCCCGGTATCGTTCAGGAAGAGCGAGAGGAGTCGATGACAGCGATTCGGGAGGCGACAGCCTCCGATTTTCCAAGAATCAATGCCATCTACAACTGGACCATCGTGGACAACCACGTGTCTTTCGACGGTGTCCCGTTCGACCTGGCCGCCCGGGAAACCTGGTGGCGAGAGCGCGCTCCCGAGCTGTCCTGTCTCGTGGCCGAGCGGGCCCCCGGGGTGGTGGGGGTCGCCTACTCGAGCTGGTACCGCCCCAAGACTGCGTACCGGTCCACCATGGAAACGACCATCGTCGTGGACCAGGGTCACCTCGGCCAGGGGGTGGGAACTGCCCTGCTTTCCGCTCTATTGGATCGGGTGGCGGACCAGGGCGTTCACCGGGCGGTCGCCATCGTGGCGCTCCCCAACGTTGCTTCGGTGGCCTTGCACCACAAGCTCGGGTACCGCACCGTGGGGGTGCTCACGGAGGTCGGTTTCAAGCTCGGGAGGTACTGGGACACGATGCTCCTCGAGAAGCACTTCGACGGCTAGGCGCGTTCATCAGACCGCATACGGTGAGAACCCTTTTTGCGGCGCGATCCGGTGGGCCGGCTCGGTACGTTTGGAGGTGGCAGGGTCCCTTGCCGATGGCCGATTGGCCATGTCAGAAGGAGGAATTCGTATGTCACACCCGATCAGTTGGGCACACCGCCCCTCCCTCCGCCTTTCCTGGGTGCTCGCCGTCGCCCTGGTGGGGGCGCTCTTGGTCCCATCCGCGGCACGCGCCGACGATCCACCGTTCCAAACCTCGGAAGACCCATATGTCACGCTGACCGTTCCCGGCGAGGTTTCCGCCATCATCAGCAGTGGCGAATCGATCGGGGACTTCACCTTCCAGGGCCTGCCCGACGGTATCGGGATCGCCCCCGGACCACGGCGGGGCACCGCCTCCGTCTATGTCGCCCATGAAGAGACGACGGTTCCGTTCTTCGGGTCTTCCGATCTCCAGAACGCCTCCGTGGCGCGGCTAGTGATCGACACCGCCACCCACGAGGTGCTGGAAGCCTCCGTGGCTGTCTCGCCCGACGAGAACTATCTGCGCTTCTGCTCGGCCGCCATGGCCGGGCCGGACGAAGGCTTCGGCGGGTACATGTTCTTCACCGGCGAAGAGACCGACGACTGGATCAACCGTGACACCGGCCACGGCATCTCGAATCCCGATTGGCAGGCGCTCGATCCGAAGCCGGAGGGCTACGAGCAGGCCGGCCTCGTCGTGGCCCACGACGTCGATTCGGGAGAGACGCGGGCCATCTACGGGATGGGTCGCCTCAATCACGAGAACACCATCGCCGTTCCTGGCGGCTGGAACCGGACCGTGATGCTCACCACAGACGACACGTTCAACGGCCCCAGCGCCCAGCTGTACATGTACCTGGCCAATCGGCCCGGTCATGTCTGGCAAGACAAGGGCACCCTGTGGGCCTTCCAGGTGACCGGCACCCAGGACGGTCGGGTGCGGCCGTTCGATGCCTTCAACGGCGCCAACGACTACCTCGACCTCCAGCCTGGCGACGACTGGACGGGCCGCTTCATCCGAGTTCCGCCTACCGTGGCACTGGCGGATCAGGGAGTCCTCGAAGACTGGTCGAACGACAACAACGTCTTCCAGTTCATCCGACTCGAAGACATCGCCTACGACAAGAACCATCCACGCACGGTGTACATCGCCGACACAGGCCGGAGTCGAGTCGTTCCCGATCCCGACACCGGACGCGCCATGCGGGGACCGAGCGGCACGATCGGGTCGGCCGACAATGGTTCGGTCTTCAAGATGGTGCTCAACGCCGCCAATCCGAAGGTGGTCGACAGTTTCTCCGTGCTTGCTCAGGGCGATGACCCGCTCGGGGCCGACTACGTCGCCTTCGTGAGTCCGGACAATCTGGATACCAGCGCCAACAGTCTGATGATCCAAGAGGACACCGACGAGGCGAGCATCTGGCACTACGACTTTGCCGGGGACACCTGGGGCGTGGTGGCGACGGTCAATGATCCCGACGGCGAGTCGAGCGGCATCGTCGACGCCTCCCGATGGTTTGGTGAAGGTTCGTGGCTGCTCGACGTCCAGGGGCACGGCCGCAATGTGGTCGAGTTCATCGACGATGAGGGCATCCTGCGCAAGATGGAGTCTGGTCAGCTCATGCTCATGACCATTCCCGGGTCCTGACCTGCGATGAGTGCTGGGGCCGGACCGCCGGCCCCAGCACTCATCGAACTGGGCTCATCGAACTGGGCTCATCGCACCGCCCTCACCGAGGTGAGGCCTCACAGTTTCCCGATGGCGGCAACGCTGTCGGGGTTCTCCAGGCTCGAGAGGTCGCCGGGATCCTTGCCCAGTGCTCGCGCCTTGATGACCCGGCGCATGATCTTGGCGGAGCGGGTTCGCGGAAGGTCCTCCACGAACCGAATCGCCTTGGGCCGAAACGGCTTGCCGAGATGGTCTGCCACGTGGTCGGCAAGGATGTCGGCGAGGAGGTCGTCGGCCGCGGTGGGGTCGTCGAGGACCACGAAGACCACGACCGCCTCTCCCTTGATCTCGTCGGGCACGCCGATAGCCGAAGCCATGACCACGGACGGGTGAGCGACGACGATGCTCTCCACCTCGGCGGGCCCGAGGCGCTTTCCTCCTACGTTGAGCGTCTCATCCGATCGACCGTGGAGGTACCAGAAACCGTCATCGTCGACCGTGGCCCAATCGCCGTGGACCCAGATGTCATCCCACCGACTCCAATAAGTGGCGAGGTAGCGGTCGCGATCTTGCCAGAAGCCACGCGTGATGCCCGGCCATGAGTCCCTCACCACCAGTTCCCCAACCGAACCACGCACAGGGTGACCGTGCTGGTCGAACACGTCGACCGGGACGCCCAGCGCCGGGCCGCCCAACGAGGTCGGCTTGATGCCCTGAAGCAGGTTGACCGAGAGAAGGCATGCCCCGATCTCGGTGCCACCCGAGATATTGACGATCGGGACGCGGTCGCCTCCAACCGCCCGAAACAGCCACCACCACGGGTCCGGATTCCATGGCTCGCCGGTACTACCGAAACATCGGAGCGAGCTGAGGTCGTGGCGGTGGGGAAACTCCTCTCCCTGACCCTGGATGGAACGCACGAAGGTCGGCGAAAGACCCAGCGCGGTGATGCGATGACGCTCCACCAGATCCCACACTCGGCCGGCGTCCGGATTGTCAGGCGAGCCGTCGTAGGTGACCACCGTTGCTCCGTTGCCGAGTCCGGCGATGACCGTCCACTGTCCCATCACCCAACCCATGTCGGTCAACCACAGGTGCCGGTCGCCGGGTTGAATGTCGAGCTGGAACGCTCCCTCCTGGACGATCTTGACGGTCAACCCGCCGTGAACATGGACGATGCCTTTCGGGGGCCCGGTCGTGCCGGACGTGTACGTGAGCAGCACGGGATCCTCGGTGTTCGTTTCCACCGCCGGTATCGGAACGGCGGCGTCGACCAGTTGCTCGAACCAGGAGTCTCGGGAATCGGTCCAGGGCAGGTCGGGATCGGGCGCGGGAGCCGTCCGGACGACGAGCACCTTCGGTGCGATCTCGGTGAGTTCGAGAGCGGCGTCGGCGGTGGCTTTCATCGGGACCATGCGCCCACGCCGCTCGACACCGTCGCCCACGACCACCAGCACGGGGCGGGCCGAGGTGAGCCGGGACGCGAACGCCTCCGGACCGAAGCCGGAGAAGACGGGAACGAAGATGGCGCCGATCCGGGCGATGGCCAGCATGAACACCACGGCTGCCTGCCCGAGGGGAAGAAACACGACCACCCTGTCGCCCCGGTCCACACCGAGGTCGGCCAGTACCGCCGCGGTGCGTCCGACTCGGTCCTGTAGTTGGCGGAAGGTCAGACGGGAGATCTCGCCCCGCTCGTTCTCCGAAATGACCGCCGGTCGATCGGGAACGCGGGCCGCCCAGCGGTCCACACACACCTCGGAGAGGTTCAACGAACCGTCAGGAAACCAGGTGGTCCATTGCGGTCCACGGGAGCGATCGGCCACCACCCCGTAGGGCCGCTGGAAGGGGATTTCGAGGAACCGCACGGTGGCATCCCAGAACCAGTCCGGGTCGGACAACGACCGCTCGACCAGATCTTGGTAGGTGCCGATGCCTTCGGCTCGCATGAATCGTGCCGTGACGGTCGCGGAAGCCCTTGTCTCGTCGGCCCTCCACACGATTTCCGAGGAGCGGGTCGGTTTCGGTGCAGCGTCCGGCACAGTGAGATTCCCGTCCGACCTCAGTCGGGGAGGATGAAACCCAACTCGGTCAACCCTTCGATGGCCGCTCCGGGATTGGACAGTTCGATGGCGTTCAATTCTGTCCAGCGGAGGTGTCCCAGCTCATCACGCCCGGCCGAACGCTGATCGACCTGGAACGCCCGATCGTCGAGTGAAAAGGCGGCCGGGTTGGTTTCGCGGAGAATCAGTTCGACCTCGGCGCGATCAGACCCGAAGGCGTAGGCCGCCAACACGTTCACGATGCCGGGGCCTTCGGAGGTGCTGATCGGACGTGTCAGCCCACCCCGGAGACGAGTGCGGATCCTTGCGTCCTGAGCCTCGGCGATGAAGGACGCCAGAAGTGGAGCCCAGCCGGGAGTGCCGGGATCGACAACGGCGGCAGCCCGAAGACGGGGTCCGGCGAGGTCCAGCTCAGCCACCAGCGACTCCAAGGAGGTGAGGACGCTTCGCTCGTTGAGTAGTTCCACCTCGAAATAGACCGGTGTGTCGCCCGTGGCCGTCATGGCGATGTTCACCCCGTGTCGCAGGCCGGCGCCCATCGGAAGTCGAGTGTCGAAATGGCGTATCTTCGCCTTGGTGCGGATCCCAAAGACCTGGGCGGTGGCGACACCTGCGCGGGTGGCCGCCACCCACTCGGGGTCCGGAAAATCGAGTGAGATCCCCACGGGCCAGATCCCGACGTCGTTTCCCGCGCTCGTGATGTACTCGTCCAGCCGATTGACCGAGACCGAGAACGGCCCGGTCGCCCAGGCATGCGGCCCCTCCCAGAGCCGGCGGTAGCCGTCGACGGCGGACGGCATCGGGAAGACCGTGTCGGTAGCGGCGCCGTACTCGAAGAGTCGGAAGAAGGCGGCAGAGCGGGCGTCGGTGGGAGCGTCCATAGGCGAAACCCTACCCAAGGAATCCCAGATCAGCGGGACCTATCACAAGAACTCGACCATCACCTCGGACAGTGGTTTTCTGGTGAGGGCGGGCACGGTGCAATCGTCGGCCGGGTACCCGACCGGAAAGAGCGCAAACGGGCGCTCATTCTCGGGCCGGCCGAGAACCCGGGTGAGGAACGCCATCGGCGAAGGCGTATGGGAGAGGGTGGCCAGACCGGCATGGTGAAGAGCCGCGACGAAGAGACCGGCGGCCATCCCGACGCTCTCTTTCACGTAGAAATTCTTGATTCGAGTGCCCTCCGGGCTGATTCCGTATCGTTGCTCGAACAGCACCACGATCCACGGTGCGGTCTCGAGAAAGGGCTTCCGCCAGTCGGTACCCAGTGGGGCAAGTGCCTCCCGCCAGTCGGGCGGGAGGCGGCCCCCCTCGTAGTTCTGGCGTTCTTCCGACTCGGCTGCTTCTCGGATCTTGGCTTTGATCTCCGGATCGCCGATCACCACGAAGGTCCATGGCTGCCGGTGAGCTCCGGATGGAGCGGTGGACGCAGTCCGGATGGCGAGATCGACGACCGAACGCGGAACCGCGGTATCCGCGAACATTCTCACCGAGCGGCGGGTGTCCATTTCCTCGAAGAACTCTGCGGCGCGTCGCTCCATCTCGACGACGTCCAGATGGGCAGGCCGGTAGGGAATGAACGGGTGGTGGCGATCGTCCGGTGAAGGGGTCATCCCAGGGACCTTATCCCACAGGCGGCGAGGAGCGCGCCGCCAGGATCGCCCGAGCTGCCGCGATGTCCTCCGGCGCCGTTCGGGCGGCTCGCCAGTAGGCGTATCCCGTTGGCAGGAAGAACACCTGAAACGCCGCCAAACCGACTACATAGTTGAGGGGCTCGTCGAACCATCCGAGCAAACTCGCCGCTGCCACCCCCGTCAGGAGATTCCCGAACCCTCGTCCGATGCCGTTGGCCAGGTTGGCCGCTCCGAAGACCGTGCCACGGTGCTCGGGCAGGTTCACGTCGGCGATCAGGGCGAACCAGTTGGGTGAGTCCGCCGAGGTGAGAACGAGGGCGGCGATCGACATGCCGAAGGCCAGCGCCACCCATGGGTTGGTCACCAGGCTGACGAGGACCTCACCGACGAGAGAACTCGTGGTCCCCCCTTCGGCAAGAGGGGTGACCTCCAGACCGCGCAAAGGAACGAAGAAGAACACGAGAAAGAACGGTACGGCCCCCAGGATCCCGATCATCGAGAGGTAGGCGCGGCCGCGCAGGTTCCGAGCCTGCCAGCGGTCGCCGAGGTGCCCTGCCACGATCGAGGAGACGGCCGCCAGCTGAAAGATCGCCGCGAACATCCCTCCGACGCGAGTGGCGGTGGCCACGTCGTAGCCCTCGGCGGCTACTTTGGCTTGATACAGAAGTGGTACCCACACCAGAGAGCCGTAGGCGACCTGGGCGGTCAGTCCCTGCAAGATCAGCCAGCGATTGGTCTTCTTCTTCAATAGGCCCGGAAGTTGTGAACGGTCGATGACGAACTCGGCGCCGGTGGGCGAAATGGCAGACTCGGATCTGCCCCGCTCCGGATCGAAGGTGGTCAGGTAGAGACCGGCGAACAGAACGCCGGCGCCGGCCAGCCACAAGAAAGGCACCCGCCATTGCTCGGCCCCGAGCTGGCTGGCCACCAGACCTCCCGCCAACCCCCCGGCGCCTTGCGAGAGACCCCAGAAGCTCATGGCCAGGCCTCTTCGACCAGGGCGGATGAAATCCGAGATGACCGAGAACCCGACGGAGGCGATCGAACCCAGCCCGACGGCGGTCATCGACTGCCACCACCACAGGCCGGCCAGGGACCCGGCGGTGCCGCTGGCAGCCGTGCCTACCGCCCAGATCACGGTCCCGTACAAGAGCAGGCGTTTGCGGCTCGAGCGATCTCCCCAGTACCCCCACGCCACCGCGGTCAGTGCCGTGATGAGGATCACGGAAGCGGTGACCACACCCAGCGACGACTCGGGGACCCCGAGGTCCTCGGCAACGGGGAGCAGCATGTTCGGGAGGAGCAGCATGGCCGCGTTGTCCAGCGAAGCCAGCACCACGAAGATGACCACGGTATAGATGACGTGGGGCTGCGATCCCCACCACGGTGGCCGGCTCTTCATGGCCGCCATTCTGGTCGAGCGGCCCGGGCGGCGCGCCTCGACCACTCCGCGGCTCAGCGAGGGGACTGTTGTCCGCCGGGGACCACACCACGATGCACCAAGGCCAGCGAGAGCATGGCCACCCAACCGGGTGCGACACCGACGATGCCCGGCTGGCCGGTCAACGCCGCGGCGAGCAGACCGACCAGGGTGAGGCGGCGGGCGCTGGCCAGCCGGACCGGGTCGAGCGGCTTCTTCGTGATGTCGGCCAAGGACGAAAGAGATGGCCGAAGCGGCGTGGACGCCGCCGCGATCAACCCGATGCCGAGCACCGTCCACGCACCCGGAGAGGGAGGCGACCACCCGGCTTGGCCGGTCATCGCCGCCACAGCGGTGGCGCCGCCGGCGATCAGCGCCGCCACCGACCTGCCGAATCGGGCCGCCTCTCCCGGTAGTTGGCGATCGCGGGCGAGGGAAAAGGCCAGAACCATTGCCAAGCCCCAGCCGCCGGGCCGAGACCCGAGGTAGACGCCGAGAGCCAGCAGTCCCGCCAAGTCGAGGAGGCGAAGGGGGTGGCCGGTCGGTCGAAGGAGAACACGACCGATGAACAGAACCCCAACCATCAACACCAGAGCGGGCGATCCCAGCCACAGGCTGGTGGCGATGGAGGCCAGCCCAGCCATGAACGCGGTGACGGGTGCATCAGGGTCCAATTCACGGCCGAGTGCCCAGGCGAGAAAAGCCCCGACTCCGGCGGCAAGCGCAGCGCTCCCGATCTCGACGGTGGGAACCTGCCTCCCGACAGCCGCCGCCGCACCGATGGCAGCCGCCAGGACAGTCAAGCCGACGGCTTGGCGGTTGGAGGCGTGCCGAAGGTCGATGGGACGGCCGAGAGCGGTGAAGTGGTGCACGGGAAGAAGTTACCTTCGGTCCGCCGGCCGCGTGAAACGCCGGCTGGGTTCAGGTCGGCCTTCCTCGCCCGGGTCCGTTGCCGCGGACAGGATGGCCGGCACGGTGGTCGTGACGGCGCCCCCGGCTCAATCGCGGAAGTTGATGTACTGAAGGGGAAGCCGAAAGTCCATCGACTTCAGGTGGGCGATGACCTCCTGGAGCTCATCCCTCTTCTTGGCGCTCACCCTGAGCTGATCGCCTTGGATCTGGACCTGCACCTTCAGCTTCATGTCGCGGATCTGCTTGTTGAGTTCCTTGGCGGCATCCTGCGGGATCCCGGATGCGAGCTCGAAGGTCGCCCGCACACGACCACCCGAGGCCGGTTTCGGCTCTCCGCCTGACAGCACCTTGAGATCGACTCCTCGTCTCACCAGCTTGGACTGCAGCACGTCGACCGCTGCCTCGAGTCGGCCTTCCGAGGCTGACTCCACCGTCAGGCCGTCCTCGCCAAGCGTGATGGTGGTGTCGGTGCCGCGAAAGTCATAGCGAGTGGTGGTCTCGCGCATCGCCTGGTCGACGGCATTGCGTACTTCTTGCATATTGATTTCAGAAACCACGTCAAATGAAGGCATGGGGCGACGATATCAGACCACCGGCGGTTCAGAGATAGACGCCCGGGTACTGACGCTCCGAAGGGTTGCCGCTTTCCAGGGCGCGCCGCTGCATTTCCTGCAGCTGTGCCTGGGTGGCGAGCTGTTGACTCACCAGGCTGGCCTGGATGCCGTGGAACAAGCCCTCCAGCCACCCGACCAGCTGAGCCTGGGCGATCCTCAGCTCGGACTCCGTTGGTGTTTCCGACGTAAGGGGAAGGAAGATGTCGTTGAACTCTTCGCGAAGGTCATCTGAGAGGATGTCGGCCAGCTCGGCGAGGGTCCGCTCGTGCACGTCGAGCAGGCGCCGACGGCCGGCCGGGTCGAGCGGCGCCTGGCGGACCTCTTCGAGCATGGCGCGGGTCATCGAGGCGATGCGGATGATCTTGGTGGGTTGCGATACCGAGTTTCCCGGGAGATCGGGATCTGCCGGATCGGAGCCGTCTTCGGCTTGCTCGATGGCGTCGGGGCGGATCGCCTCGTCGTTGGCGGATTCACTCATGCCCTCACCCTAGTGTCAACTTGCCGGTGCGCTTCGGCTGTCGACTGGGCGGTGCCTGACAGGTTCACCGCGTACCTCTCTGGAGTTTCTCGGCGAGCACCCGGAGCAGAAAATCCTCGTCCGACCGGGGGCGATCCGTGATGTGGATTCGATTTTTGATGTGAAGGGCCAGTCGGGCTGCCAGGCGCTCCCGGGTGGCCTCATCGAGCTCAGGGCGGCGTTCGAAGTACCTCCTGATCGCTACTACTTCGAGCTCGCTGAGAGCCGAGACATCCCAGCTGGTGTCGAGGGGCAGGTCGATCGTGGCCAGGTACCGGAGATCCGAGCGTGGGGGTGATTCTCGAATCACCATCGTTCCGGCCACGACGTCGCCGATCCTCTGATTGAGGCTGGTGGCCAGGATGGAGGTCAACCCCACGACATAGAAAGCCGGAAGAAGATCGATGATGCGAAACAGGTTTCTCAGCGACGCCGTGGTGAGGGAGATCGGCTGGCCGCCTGTGGTGACCACCCTGATACCCAGGGCGCTCTTGCCGGGGGTCTTGCCTGCGCCGAAACGCTCGAAGGCGGTCGGATAGCCGAAGAAGACGAGGGCCAGCCAGAGCGACTGGACGGCGATGATAACCAGCTCCGAGTCGGTGCCGCCGCCCAGGACGGCCAGGCTGAACAACCCTGAGCCAACTAGGAACAACATGCCTTGGATGAGGCTGTCGAGGGCCGTGGCGATGATCCGGGAACCAGCCCCGGCCAAGGTGAGCTCCAACGCCACCCCCTCCGGTGTAGCGATCCTCACGCGGTCATCGAGCTGCATGACCGAGCAACCTAGAGGCATTCCGCGGACCGTGCGAGCGGGAATTCGCCACCGCCTGCTCAAACAAACCCTTGATGTCGTTAGTGTTCGTGCCGATCACTACTGATAACGATGGATCGCGCTTGAAATCTCGACTCGCCGCCATTGGCGCCGCCCTGATCATCCTCGCCCTCACAGGGGTGCTGGAGAATTTCTCGCGGCAGGTCCACCAAGCGGATGTCAGAGCAGCTGTGAACGTCGAGGCGGAATCTCTCAGTCGCAACCTCATCGACACCGTTGCCAGGGAGACCTCGGCTGTAAACGCGCTCGCCGCATTCGTGGCCGTGGACCTCGACGATTCCACGCACCTCGACGACGAGTTCGCCCTGTACGCAGAGGCGCTCCAGGAGCAAGGATCCACCATCCGGTCGATCCAGCTGGCACCGGACTCCATCCTGCGCTTCGTCTACCCGATCGAGGGCAACGAGGCCGCCGTGGGGCTCGATCTCCTGGCCGATCCGGATCGACGAGCCCTCCTCGAGCCCGCCATCGTGTCAGGGGAGACGGTGATTCAAGGGCCGGTGGAACTCGTCCAGGGTGGTCTCGGTCTCATCGCGAGGTCGCCCGTCTACCGCCCGGATGGGACGTTCTGGGGGTTCACCGCTGTGGTGCTCGACTGGCCCGGCGTGGTTGCCCTCACGGAGTTTGAATCCGAATCCGACATGGTGCTGGCCGGCGCCCGCCTGCCGGGAACCGATCAGATGATCGCCGGCGATGCGGCCGCCTTTGAAGGTGACCCGCTTCTCCGCCAGGTTCAGGTCGGAGCGACCGCCACGGTCTGGGAGCTGGGGGTGCGACCGCTCGCCGGCTGGCCCACCGCCACGGACACCTCGTGGGCCCTGTGGGCCGGCGGTTTCCTGGCGGCCGGTCTCGCCGGCTGGCTCGCTTTCAACCTCGTCCAGCGGCCCATCCTGCTCGCTCAGGAGCGAGCGCGGGCCCTTCGTGAGTTGGCGCTCGCCGAAGCCCGCTATCAGGTGACATTCGAGCACGCCGGGGTGGGGCTCCTGATTGTCGATTCAGCAGGACGGGTGGTTTCGGCAAATCCGTCTTTGGCGGCCATCGCCGGTTTCGAGGACGCCGAGGAGTTGGTCGGCTGGGAGGCTCTGGATCTGGTGGGCGCCGAGGATCGTTCCCGATTCGAGGGACGTGTCGACATGCTCGCCAAGGGTGAACGCATGATTGAAGAAGAGATTCGGATCAGCGCCGAGGGTCTGCCCCGTTGGTGCCGGGTCCGGTTCACGATGATCGCTGACGAAGCCACCAACGAGCAGCTCTTCATCGGCATCGTCGAGGACGTCACGGATCGGCGTATCGCCGAGCATTCGCTGGCTCAGAGCGAGATCCGGTTCCGTCAGTTGTTCGAACTGGCTCCGATCGCCATCCAGCGGGAGGATTACACGGGCGCCGTCGAGCGGATGGAGGAGCTACGAGCGAGCGGAGTGACTGATCTGAGATCGCACCTAGCCGAGCAACCCTCCGTCCTCACCGAGCTGTTGGCGAGAGTGAAGATCATCGATGCCAATCCTGCCGCCGACGCGCTCCAGAGTCATCTTGGTAGCCAGGCAGGGCAAAAGACGCTCTTGGATCGATACACGAAAGAAGCCGAAGACACCTTTGTCGATACGTTGGTGGCGATCTGGGAAGGTCGGGTGTCGGCTGGGGTGGTCGTGCATACGAGGGGGGCCGACGGCTTGTCCCGGCACCTCGACCTTCGCTGGCAGGCTCCCGACCTCGACGGTCGGCCCGACTACTCGGGAGTGATCCTGACCATCGCCGATGTGACGGAACTCAAGGAGATCGGCCGCAAACTCCAGGAGCTTCTGAAGTCGAAGGACCGGTTCGTGGCGTCGGTGGCTCACGAATTGCGGACACCTCTGACCGCCGTGGTCGGATTCGCCCAGGAGCTCAATTCCGAGGCGGTGAGTTACAGCCCGGCCGAGAAGAAAGAGTTCCAGGAGTTGATCGCCTTCCATAGTGCGGACCTTTCCTACATCATCGAAGACCTGCTGGTCTGGGCCCGTGGCGATATCGACGAGGTCAGTGTGAGCGCAGAACGGTTCGATCTGGGGGGCGGCGTCCGTTCTTCCCTGAATCTCGTGCCTGGCTCGGGCCTGACGGTCAGAGAACCCGATGGCCGAGTCGAGGCAATCGGCGACCCCGCCCGACTGCGGCAGATCGTGCGCAACCTCGCCACGAATGCCGTGCGGTACGGCGGCTCGGAAGTAGAGGTCGAAGTGAGACGATCGGCGGGGTCCGCCATCGTCGAGGTCAGTGACAACGGACCTGAGATCCCGCCGGATCGGGCCAACGTGATCTTTGAGCCGTACGAGCGGGCCGAGACGCGGCCTGCCAAGCCAGGCTCCATCGGTCTGGGACTCACCGTTTCGCGGGCGCTGGCCAGGCTGCAAGGGGGAGATGTGGTCTTCTTCCGGGCCGGGGATCGCAACGTCTTCCGGGTCACACTGCCCGCCGCGGACGCCGAGAACCCCGCCGCCCTCGTCCCCTAGGCGCGGCGCAACCCTGACATCCGCCGCTACCGTGGAGTCCGGAGGGACCGAGTCGCCATCGCTGGTGACGGAGGCCGGACGGCGCCAAGAGCGAGCCCATGAACCTGTCTCGTTTTGAACAACAACGCCAAGAGGAATGGGTTGAGCTCGAAGACCTGGCGCATCTTGCCGGCGTGCGGCTCGAGTCCTTGGGCGCCGACCGGGTTCGCCGGCTGGCCCAGCTCTATCGGCGAGCGACCGCGGACCTGGCCTACGCCCGTCAGCACTTCGCCCACGACCCGATCGTCGACCGTCTCGAAACGATGGTCGGCCGGGCGAGGGTTCTGGTCTATGAACGGCCGGATCGCACCCGGACCGTCTGGGGCTACCTCTCCACCGGCTACTGGCAGGCGCTCCATGCCAGGCGCAGCATGCTGCGTCTCACGTTGGCTGTGGTGGCAGCGGCCGCTCTGATCGGGGTGGCGGTGGCGGTGGTGAACCCGGCAGGAACCCTCGATGCCATGCCCGAGGGCTTTCGGTGGGTGACCGAGGCTGAGAACACCGACATCGAAGCCGGCGCAGCGGGGTTGGCCGGCTTCTCGCTGTTCGTGATGACGAACAACATCCTGGTGACGCTGGCCGCTTTTGCCATGGGGGTGGCGTGGGGGGTCGGCACCCTCTACTCCATGGCCTACAACGGTTTCATCTTCGGGGCCCTGGGCGCCCTGGCCGCAGACGCCGGCAACGGCGATGTGTTCGTGGCCGCCGTGGCCGGCCACGGAGTCCTGGAGCTGTCCTGTGTCTTCATCGGCGGGACTGCCGGGTTCAGTCTGGGCCGCTCCCTCCTCCGGCCGGGCGGATTGCGCAGGGGTCAGTCACTGCGCATCGAGGGATTGGAGGCCTTCAGGCTGGCCTTGGGCACCGCCCCCTGGTTGGTGCTGGCGGGAGTCCTCGAAGGCTTCCTCAGCCGGGTCGGGCTCGGATGGCGTCCGACCCTGGCGGTGGGCGTCATCGTGGGGACGGTCTTCTGGGGTCTCTACTTCTGGCGGGGTCGGCTCCCGGTCGACCCCGCCATGGCGCATGGTGCGGAGGGCGCCATCACAGCCGTGCCCGTGCTTTCGCCCGCAGGTAGGCCGCCACGCATTGAGCGCTGAGCTGGTCGACCTGGGACTCGACGACGTCAGCTCCCATGTGCCGGAGTCGCCTGGTCACGGTCGATCGCTCGTTCAGCACGTCGAGAGCTGCCACCGCCCGGAAGACGTCCTCGACTCTTTCCGGCGGCTGCACCAACATCTCCTCGAGTTCGTCATCGAGGGCAGACGCCACCGCAACCACGTGGCGCCGCGCCAGCACTGGAGTCGCGGCCAGGAGAGATCGAGCGGCCGCCTCGTTGATTATGTCCGTCAATACCAAGACAAACGCCCGCTTGGTGGCTGCCACCGCCTGGAAGCCGATTTCGTAGTTGCTTTCGTTGTCGGAAGGTTCGAGGTCGAAGATGGTTCGCACCACTGCGTCTCCCCCCGCTCGCGAGGGCGGCAGGCGGCGGAGAAGGTTGGAGTCGAAAGCGATCACCCCGGCCCTGTCGCCCATCTCGTCGGCCACGAGCGCGACGGCAACGGCGGCGTCGACCGCTGCGTCCAGGCGAGTTCGATGATCGAGCGGCGTCGCCATCAACCTTCCGGCGTCGATCAGGATGATCACGTCGCGGTCCTGCTCGACCCGGAACTGGTTGCTCATGGGCCGCCCCACCCGGGCCGTCGCCCTCCAGTTGACCTGGCGGATGTCGTCGTCGGGTGAGTACTCCCGGATGGACTCGAACTCCGTTCCCAAGCCGAGAGGACCTCGCCTGCGGCGACCTTCTTCGACGAACTTGCCTTTGCGGACCGATTGAACGAGACGATGCGCGGCCGGCATGTCCGGGTACACGAGAAGCTCGGTGCCGTCGCCGAGCCGATGATGGGCTGCGCCGAGGCCCAGCACCCCCGTCGTACGGGTCGCCACGGCCGGCAAGGTGTGTTTGCCTCTCCGGAGAGGAGTGAGGCTGGCCTCGAGACGGACGTCGCTCTCCTGGGGGAAGATGCGCAGATCGGGTCCCGATGGCTGGCGGACTCGGACCGAGCCTCGGGCTCCCGACGTGTTCACCGTCAGGGGAGCGGCCACACCCCGGGAGAGGATTCTTGGCACGGTGCGCACGACAGTTGGTGAGGAGCGCACCATGATCATGTCCACCAGCACCACCACCGCCCCGGCCAGGAACACCACCAGCGCCACCGGCAGGGGAGCGACCAGCGGCATCAGCGCCAGACAGCCGGCGAGGACGGCGGCGCGGATGGTGGGGGTCAAGGGAGGAGCGCCGGCCGGGCGGTCACGGCCGTCAACGCGGGACCGGCACCGAGGCGATGGCCGCTCGCACGGCGTCGTCTGGTCGGTACTGGTCGAGTTCGGCTTCGGGTCGGAGCAAGATCCGATGGCGAAGGACCGCCGGAGCCACCCTGACCACATCGTCCGGGGTGACGAAGTCCCGCCCGACGATCCGCGCAGCTGCTCGAGACGCCGCCAGGAGATGAACGGCGGCCCTTGGGCTAGCACCGAGTTCCACCGCCGGGAGGTCTCGGGTCTTGCGAACGAGGGCACTGACGTAGTTGATCACCTCGTCGGTGGCGGACGTGGCGTCCACTGTGGCTCGCAAGGCGAGGATTTCGGCAATCGTGCTGATCGGCTGGACGTCGTCGAGGGTGGCTGGGTTGACCCCCGTGCGGGCGAGGTGCAGCATGGCTCGTTCGTCGGCCTCGCTCGGGTAGCCGATGTCCACCTTCACGAGGAAGCGGTCGAGCTGGGCTTCCGGCAGCGGGTAGGTGCCTTCGTACTCGATCGGGTTCTGGGTGGCCACCACCATGAACGGTTCGGGGAGGGGATGGCTGACCCCGTCGACGGTCACTTGTTGCTCGGCCATCGCCTCCAGCAAGGCCGCCTGCGTCTTGGGTGGCGTGCGGTTGATCTCGTCTGCCAGGAGCAGGTTGGTGAAGACCGGCCCCTTGCGGAACTCGAGGTGGCCGGCCGCGAGCGTCATGGTGCCGGTCAGGTCGGAGGGAAGCATGTCGGGGGTGAACTGGGCGCGGGTGAAGTCGACTCCGAGGGCTATGGCGACGGCATTGGCGGCCAGGGTCTTGGCGGTCCCGGGAACTCCTTCGAGGAGGACGTGGCCGGCCACGGCCACGGCGACCAGCATCAGATCGATGGCGGCTATCTGGCCGACGACCACTTTTCCGACCTCAGCGTGCAGGCGTTCTCTGATCTCTTTCACCCGGGGGCCTCCTCAGAACTCCGGCTCGGCACGATAGCCATGGCCGGCGACGGACGGGCACCCGACCCGGCTCGGCGCCTCACCGCCGCCATGACTCTCGATATTGCCATGGCATCCTCGCCGTCTCCGGCGGGCCGAAGGAGTGCTTCGAGATCGGGGCCGGCGATGCCCAGCGCTTGCCCGGCGGCGAGGATTTCTCGATGTGACGCGTCGGCGGTGAGTCCCGTGCGGTCAAGGAGGATTCGCTGGGCCTCGAGGCGAAGGGGCTCTGTCGCGTCGGCGAGGTCTGTCCTGGCCAGGGTGGTCGCCAGCGACTCCACGAACCAGCGGCGGGGAGGCGGCAGGGTTCGCGCCGTCGCCTCCGGGGGGCCGAAACGACGCCCGGCGGCGACCAGAAAGACCAAGGTGGCGGCGGCCAGAAGGTAGAGCGTCCATCTCCAGGAGCGCGGCAGGAGGGGTTCTGTGACGAGGTCGTCCACGTAGCCGTGTGAGTATTCGTCGAAGAGGGCGGGACGTTCGCCCAGAACGGCTACGGCGAACGCAGCGTTGTCGGCTTCGGCCAGATAGGCATTCGAGAACACCGTGGAATCGGCGACGAGGACGGCAGTCCCGCGCCCGATGCGGTGGCTGATCGCCAGTGCCTCGCCGTATTCGTTGGTGAGAAGCGATTCCGTCTCGGAGGTGGCTTCCCACGCTTGGAGGCCGGCGGATTCGACGGTCGCGACACCCCGCACCGCCGGGTTGTCAGCGACCGCTTCATACCGGCCACCGGCGGCGTCGGTGATTTCGACGGATCTCTGGCCGAGGAGAGCCTCACCGAGGTCGCCTGCCGCACCCTCGGGTGCCGCCACCACCACTCGCCCGCCCGCCTGCACGAAGTCCAGCACGGCCTGGACCGAAGGGCGTTCCGTGAACCAGACATCGGTCACCACGAGGGTGACCGCCGGGTCGATGTCCGCCTCCTCGAGAGGGATCGTGAGGCGTTGCGGTTGGCGTCCCGTTCGATCGAGTAGCTCGAACCAGGCTGCCGTCCCGGCAGGTGTTGTCACGAAGGAGGATCCCGGATCGCCGTCCACGCGACCGGCCGGGAGCAGTTCATTGGCGGCCGCCAGAGCGACGTTGAGGATGACCAGTGTCACCAAGCCGGCGATCAGCCGGTTCCGGATCCGGCGAGCCTTGTCGGTCATTCGCCTCCCTCCTCGGGTGCTCGCGCCACGATCACCGGCCACGCCGAAGCCGAGAAGTCGTCGTCGGCTTTGGCTGCCGGCCGACGACCGTAGACGACGGCGTCGAACGTGCCGGCCACGCGGTCGAACTCCGCCAGGTGGACCGCATCGGCCACCTCCCCACTCGTCCGGGTGGCATGGTCCGACAGCACGCCTCGTCTCTCGAGCCGTATCAGACCTGCTTCGAATCGCAACCGGAGGGCTTCGGCGTACTCGCCCCGTCGGGCGGCCTCGGCCGCACGACGGTCCAGGTCATTGGCGCTCACTTCCGCCTTGGCCTTGCTCGATCCCGTTGCGGCGATGCGCAGGGCCGTCCGTCGTCGGATGATGTAGGTGGCGCCCCAGGCGACCAGAGCGAGAATCGCCAGCACGATCAGGAGGGTCCTCAGTCCGGCCAGGCCCGCCGGATCGACGTCGGAAACGGCAGACTCGGGGCTCGGGAGGTCGATGTCGAAGAGCTCGGCCAGCCAGTCCAAGAGGCGGCTGAACACGCCCGGTGGCGACTCCGCATAGGCACGTTGCGACAGAATCCGCTCGGCGGTTTCACGCAGCTCGTCGGCATCGATCTCCGATCCCTCTTGGGCCGCCGCGAAAGGCACGGTGCCCAGGATGGCCGCGGCCAGGCTCAGGAAGAAGAGTGTGGGGCGTATCGCGGGCCGTCTCATAGCCGGGGCGGGATCCCCGCCCACCCGCTTCGCCGCCCCCGACCGGCGGTTGGGCTGCTCGCCCCGGGTTGGTCGAGGCTGCCGATCAAGAGGTCGAGGTCCAGAGCCTCCTTGCGCACGCGGAGGTCGGCGAAAACCAGGGCTTTGGCCGCCAGCGCCACCGGCCAGATCATCACCGCATTGAGATACGTTGCGAGGACGATGAAGAGCCGGGTCGCGGCCGGTTGAAGGTCGAGGAAGACACCGGAACCGGCCGCCCCGTTGAGGACCAGAGCCACCCCGAGCCGGACGAGAAGCAGCACGGACAACGTGCCCAGGATCGGAAGGGTTCGACCCTTGACGAGGCCGTAGGAGCGAGGGATGGCCGCCAAGGGACCTGTCCCTTCGGACACCACAGTGGATTCGACGACCCCCAACCTGGTGGCAACCACGATTCCGGGTACGCCACCGAGCAGTGCGCCCACCAGGATCAGCGGGATCTTGAGGAGCGAGGAGAGCGCTGCTTTGGGAAGGCTGCGGAGTACCTGGGGAATAGTCGCGCGGACTCTGCCGAACAGCACCTCGTCAGCGCTGTGCAGAACGAATGGCCGAAGCACGATCAGGGCCAGCACCACCAGCACGGGAAAGCTCCAGCCCTCCAAACCTGACCCCATCAGAATGAGCGAGGCGATCCCCGATGCGGTGGTTTCGCCGCTCAGGTCGGCGTCGAGCAGGTCCCACCACTGCACCAGCGCCACCGGGAGGAAGATACCGGCGGCCGCGCCCCACAGGTGCCGGAGATCCAGTCGGACGAGCTTGACGGCGCCGTCGACGATTTCCCCGATCCCAAGTGGCCGCAGTGCCATTGGCGAGACGATAGCCGACGGATACGGAGGGTTCCGCCCAACGAATCCCGGCGAGCGCCTCGCGGAGCGCTTTCGCCGCGGGCCGTCGCGATACCGTTGGCAAGGTCATGCTGTATACGCTAGAGTAACGTTCTATAATGTCGAGTCTCGCTGAGGGGCACGGAATGCGGGCTCGCCGGAAAGGACGATGATGGAGAACGAGCTACCTCCCATCCTGGACGCGTCCCAGGTAGCGGACCTGCTGGGCATGAACGTGCAAATGGTCCGCAAATACGCACGCGAAGCCCGGATCCCCGCCTACCGACTGCCCGGGGGACGATCCTTCAAGTTCTTCCGGGACGAGATCTTCGAATTCCTCAAGGCGCATCCCGTCGAAGCAGACGCCGAGGCGGAGACCTCCGTCAGCGCCGAGTAATCGGCTGGAGGACCATGGCGATCGTGGTCGACGGAAGAATCCACTCGATGCCATCCCGATTGGTGACGACCACATGATCCGACGCGGCAATGGTGATCCTGGCCTCGATCGATTCTGCCAAGCCGGTGGCAATCACACGGAGCGGCTCACCTGTCTGCTCGAATTCCGCCAGGCGAGCCTTGAAGGATCCCGATCCGCCCGTGGTGGACGACACGCCCCCTTGCGGCGATCGTCGCGTCACCTTGATGTAGATCGGACCTGCGAGGTTGACGGAGGCGATGGCGTGACCGGTCTGCAGCACCGCCAGATCGCCGCTGGCGTAGATGAACCGTCCGGTGAGCTCGGTCTGGGCCGAACCCACGGCCACGGTGTCGCCGTGGTGCATCAACTCGGCGGCGACGTCTCCCAGAGAGCGCTTCCGGACCCGGCCCTTCTCGACGTCGGCTTCGACGTCTTCCGCCTCCCAACGGATCTCACGTTCCACCCGCTGGCGCAATTCAGCGGCCAGGTCCTCGAGAGCGTCGAATTCTTCTGGCATCGACTCCGCCTTCTTTGGTCGCGGCTGCTCGGTCACCGTATCATGCTCGTTCCCGATGGGAGAGAGTCGTGGCAGCACCTGAGTTGAATCAAGATCCGGTTCGGTCGTTGGGTGCGTCCACGTCCCGCAGAGGTTTGATGAGCCGCCTTTCGGCTGGACACATCGTGATGATCGTGGCCGGCCTTCTCGCCGCCCTCGTCAACTACAACCTCCTTCAACAACGCGATGTGACCTTCCCCGTCGCCGTGGCTCAGTCCGAACTCATTCCCGGCCAACTGGTCACCGCCTCCGATTTCCGTGCCGAAGAGATCAAAGCAACGGAGAGCGTCCTCGCCACCCTGCTGCTCTTCGAGGATGTCGCTGGTGTCGAAGGCATGATCGCCGTACGCCCTCTTCGTTCCGGCCAGTTGGTTGGTTCCGCCGACTTCCAGGAACCCGCCGCCCCTCTCCAGCAAAGGGCGATGAGCATTCCCATCGAAACCGATCTAGCGGTCGGGGGTGCGATCAGCGAGTCCGACCTCATCGACATCATTCACGTCCAGGACCAGGTCGCTCGCTACGTGGCAGTGGGGGTCCCCGTTCTGGCGGTCGCCGGCGAAGAAACCGGATTCGGCGCCACCGTCGACTTCTATGTGACCGTGGCTGTGGATGCCGACACGTCGCTGCGCATCGCCTCGGCGCTCGACGAGGGCACCGTGATGTTGATCAGGTCGACCGGCTCTGATGTGCCCGAGGTGCTCACCTTCGATCCGAACGAGCTTCCCGATGAGGCGGTCGAGGCTGTCTCACCTGATGCCGAGGAAACCCCCGGCGCCGGAACAACCCCGACGACGGTGGGCGGATGATGGAGACCGAGCTCGGGGTGGTCGTCTCCTCGAGGGATTGGGCCGAACGACTCCACCGATTCACCACGGACCACGGTGGCGCTCGTGTGCGGGCGCGGGTCATGCGACCTGAGGACGCCCTGGCCGAGGAATACGACGTCCTCTTCGTCGATGACATCACCTCCTTTCTCAACCAGCGTTTGGTTCAACAGGTCCAGTCCTCCGGCCGCAAGGTGATCGGAGTGTTCGATGAGGCCACGGGCCCGGAGGGCTTCCGGCGTCTCAGTGATCTGGGTGTCGATGAGATCATCGACGCCTCGGCTTCACCCGACGAGTTCTTGCGGCTCATTTCGACGCTCGACATCCAGCGAGGCGGCCTCGAACCAGACGCCGGGACTGCCCCGCCGCCGATTCCCGAAGCGGTGGCGGAACGGCGAGGCGGTATCACAGTGGTGGGTGCGGCCAGCGGAGGGGCGGGAGCCACCGAAGTCGCTTTGGCCTTGGCGGCTGCCGCGGCCGGCTCCGGGATTCACCGGCCGGTCCTCGTCGACGCCGACAACGTGGTGCCTTCCATCGCCCAGCGCCTGGGCCTGGCCGTCCACCCCAACCTCCGCACCTCTGTGGACGCACTCCTGCACCGTTCCGACCGTCTGGCCGAGACTCTGCTTTCGCCCCGCCTCACCCAGGTGGACGTGATCGGGGGGCTCTCCAACCCGAAAGACTGGATCGAGGTGCGCGACGGAGATGTCGTCGATCTGGTTCGTGAGATGGCAGGGCAACGCACCAACGTCATCGTCAACATCTCCAGCGCCATCGAAGACCTCTCGTATTACGGTGGCCCCGGCCGCTACAGCCTCGCTCGCAGCCTCCTGCGCGCCGCCGACCATGTCGTGGTGGTGGCGCCGCCGACGCCGGTGGGCGTTGCCCGGTTGCTCGATTGGGTGGCCGACGCCCGCACGCTCGCCCACCACCGACCTCTCCACGTGGTTCTCAATCGCGCCCCGAAATCGGCCTACGAACGGGGCGAGCTCACCCACGAGATCACTCGCTCCTATTCGCCCCGCTCCCTGGTATTCGCCCCGGAAGAACGGCGGGTGGCGGTGGCAGCGTGGGCCGGCGAGTTCGTTGCGTCGGGCCCGTTCGCGAAGGCTCTGGCGCCGGTCGCTTCCGCCGTCGTTGCCCAGAGCGGGCAGAGAGGCGCCAACCAGGAGGCGGTGGCCTGATGGCCGAGAACGCCTACGAGGTGATCCGCAAGGCAGCCGTCCGACTGGTCGAGGAGCGCCGTATCGACCCGGTGCGAGACCGAGACGGCACCCGGGCCGTGGTCGCCGAGTCGGTGGACGACTATCAACGCCGCGCCCACCTCGGCGAGACCCGCGCCCTGAGAGATCCCAACGAGATGGTCGATCGAGTGGTGCGGGCGATCGCCGACTACGGGCCCCTGACGGACCTCTTCACCCGCACCGATATCGAGGAGATCTTCATCGAGGGTTCCCGGGTCAGCTACATCGACGGTGGCGGTACCCTCAAAGCTCTACCCATCCCGACCACCGAGGACGAAACCCGCCAGGTGGTCAATCGGCTCTTGGCCGACACGGACCGTCACCTCGACAATTCGAGCCCCATCGTCCAGGCCCGCGTTCTGGCCGACACCGCCCGTCTCACGGCCGTCATCTCTCCCATTGCGGACCGGTTGTCGGCCACGGTCCGCCGTTACGCTCTCCGCAAAGAGACACTGGCATCCATGGTCGAACTCGGGTCGCTCACGCCGCCTGCCGCCGGCTTTCTGTGGGCGGTCATGCAGACCAACATGAGCATTCTCGTGTCGGGGCCGCCCGGAGCGGGCAAGACCTCCATGCTCAGCGCCCTCATCTCGGCGGCCCCTCCCTCGCATTGTCTGCGGTGCTGCGAGGAGGTGCGCGAACTCCACGTGCCCATCGTGCATGGTTCGTACTACGAGTCCCGCCCTCCCTCCCTCGACGGTTCGGGCGAGATCTCCCTGCGCGACCTCGTCAAGGTGGTTCTCGCCATGCGCCCCGATCGCATCATCGTCGGCGAGGTGCGGGGGAGCGAAGCCTTCGAACTGACCAGAGCGGTGAACGCCGGCTGCGGATTCGCCTGCACGGTCCACGCCAACTCGGCGAGGGACGCCCTCAACGCCATTACGAATGCCGCCCTCATGGCCGGTGAGAACGTCAGCGAACCGATCGTACGGAAGGTGTTCGCCTCTTCCCTCGATTTCGTCATCCACCTCGGCCGGGACGCGTTGGCTCGGGACCCCGAAACGGGTCTCCGGCGCCAGGTGATGGAGATCCTCGCCGTGGTGCCTGCCCTCACCGAGGACTTCTCTACGGAACCGATCTTTCAGCGAGAAGGTCTCGGCAAGCCCCTCGACTGGACAGGCAGCCTCCCCTCCGAACAGAAGGTGGCGCTGCTCGAGCAATCGCTCCCGGAGGAGATGACATTGCGCGGCATCCTCGAAGGCCGGGTTTCCCCGCTATGAGGCGGTGCCGATGAGACTGGTCGCCGGCTTGCTGTCGGCCACGTTCGTCTATTTCCTCATCGGGTTCCTCACCGGCAACGCCCCCCGGCTCGAGCTCGACCGGGGGAGACGCCAGGAGGTGAGTGATCGACAGCTGTGGCTCACCCAGGCGGGCGTCGACCTCACCCCGCGCCAGTTCTGGCTGGCGTCCGTGGCGGCGGGCGTCGTGGCCTACCTGGTCTTCCTGCTCATGACGGGGATCCCCTCCGTGGCGCTGGTGCCTGCTGTGGGGGTGAGCCTCGTACCGCGGGCCTATTTCAGCCGACAGCGCAGCCGGCGCATGTCGCAGGTCCAAGAGGCGTGGCCGGATGGGTTGCGCGACCTCACGGCCTCCATCTCTTCGGGGATGTCGCTGCAGCGGGCCGTCGAGGCGTTGGCGAACAAGGGCCCTGAGCCGCTGCAGCTGGCGTTCGAGCGGTTTCAGCTGCTCTCGAGGGCGCTCGGGGTGGTCCCGGCGCTCGAAATCATCAAGGAAGAAGTAGCGGACCCCACCACCGATCGGGTGATCGAGGTGCTCATCCTCGCTCAGGAGCGGGGCGGAACGATCGTCCCCGAGATCCTTCAAGACCTCGCTCAGGCCACCACGCGAGATCTATGGACCCTGGAGGAGATCCAGAGCGAATCACTGGAGCAGAAGATCAACGCGCGCATCGTGTTCGCTCTCCCGTGGTTCGTGCTCCTGGCGCTCACCGCTCGTGAGGGATTCATCCGTGACTTCTATCGGACTGGTTCAGGCACCGCGGTCGTTCTGGTCGGCGCCGGGATGAGCATGTTCGGCATCTGGCTGGTCACTCGCCTCGGGCAAGAACCCGACGAGAAGCGGGTGCTGGGCGGGGCATCGGTGATCATCGAGGATCCCGGCGCATGATCGTCGACCTGACCGGCAGGATGCTGTTTGCAGCGCTCGTCACGGGGGTCACCGTGGCAAGTCTCGCTGCCCTCATCTTTCGCCCGACGAAACGCCTGGCCCCGCGCGTCAGGCCGTACACGGTGATCAGCCGTACCTCGCTGGGCAGGAGCCCGGATGTGATCGCATTCGGGTCGGCGGCCGGGGCCATCGGGGCCGGCTCACTCAGGCAGGTGTTCGGTCCCATCCTCGAGTCGCTGGCCAATCGGGTCGGCCGGCTCATGGACAGCGGGTCGGAGGAGGCGGTCCTCATCAAGCTGCGGCAAGCGGGCATGTACCACAACATCCCGGAGCACCAACGACTGGCGGAGTACCGCGTGCGCCTGCTCGGGAGCGGACTCTTGGGGGGAGCGATCGGGATCGGCGTCGGCGTGGTGCTCGGTTCGTCAACCTTGGGATCGCTGCTCTTCGGCGGGCTCGGCTTCTTCGGGCTCGTGGCTCGCAAGCGGGGCTCCCTGGACACTGCCATCGAAGACAGGCAAGCCCGCATGAGGATCGAGATCTACACCGTCAATCAACTCGTTGCGATGCACATTCGGGTGGGAGGTGGGGTCGTGCAGGCCGTCCAGCAGCTCGTCGACCGGGGCAATGGCGACGTCATCGACGAGATGGCGGAGGCACTGCGGCTCCACCGCAACGGGATGCCGGCATCGGAGGCCTTCGAGCGCGCCGCCGAGCTGACTCCCGAGCGCAACTGTGCGCGGACGTACTCGCTTCTCGCCGCCGCCGAAGAGCGCGGATCCGACCTGGCAGGGGCGTTGCTGGCGTTGAGCGAGGATGTTCGTGAGGGTCGGAGAGAGGCGTTGAAGCGGGCCGCCACGCGCCGCAAAGCCGCCATGCTTCTTCCCACCATCGCCATCCTGGCGCCGATTCTGCTGTTGTTCGTGGCGGCGCCCATCCCTTCGATTCTGTTTGGCCTATGACTGATGTGCGCCGTCGGGGGCCCGGTAGCGCTCCTGTTCTTCCTGGGTTCTCGGCTCGTATGCACCCTGTTGATTCTGTTTGGACGGGCGAGAATCTGTGCAGCGGGGGCACGGGTGGTGGCGGGTTGGGTGGTGGTGTGAGTGCGGTTGATTCTGTTTGGACGGGCGAGAATCTGTGCCACAATGTGAAGGAACCCAGGGAGGAATGGATTGCTCCAACACATCGAAACCTTTCAGGCCCGGACCAACCTGCTCTTGCGGAGACTGCGAGATGAGGAAGGGCTCAGCACCGCCGAATTGCTCGGAAATGTCGCTCTGGCGATCGGCGTGCTCATCATTCTCTGGGGCGTCATCTCTGGCCGTGGTCAAGACCTCCTCAACGACATGTTCGATCGCGCCTCGGCGGGTCCGTAACGCCTCCGAAGCCGGCCTGACATCGATAACGACCATCCTGGCGGTCGGCTTTTCGATGATCTTCTTCGTTGCGTTGGCCAACCTGGTGATCTACCAGTATGCGGAGGGCGTCGTGAGGACGGCTCTCGACGATGGCGTCCGCGCCCAGTCTTCAGCTGAAGCGCCTGCCGGGTCCTGCGAAGCCGCCATCCAGGCGGCTTTCGATAGCCTGCTTTCGGGTCCGATGGGTGACGACATCACCTTCGGATGCACCGAGGGCGGTGGCCAGGTGGTGGCGAGGGCGACCGCCACCTTCCCCAAGTTCTCGCCGCTCGTTCCTGATTTCGACCTCGACATGTCCGCCACGGCCGTGAAGGAGCAGCTGCCGTGAGGTTGCGACGCGAAGACGGATCTGCCGTCGTCGAATTTCCCCTGGCCATCATGCTGTTGCTGATCCCGATGGCCTACTTGGCGCTCATGTTCGCCCCTTGGTTTGCCAGGCGGAACATGGCCGAACTCGCTGCCGCCGAAGCTGCCCGCGCCATCGTCACGTCGGTGGCGGCCGAGCCCGACAACGCCACCGCCCGCGCCCTCGGGTATCAGATCGCCGCCAACCATGGCATACCCGCCGGCGAGGTCACCGTGCATCTCTGCGGCACCACGGCCGACTCGAACTGCGGAACCCTCGTTCGAGGTGACACGATCCGGGTGGAGGTGGCGGTCGTCATGCCGGCGGTGAGCATCCCGTTGATCGGGGACGGCGGCAGCACCGTGTCCTCCGGCGGCTTCGTGTGGACGGCTGTGCACGAAGAACGCGTCGATCTCTACCGGAGCTTTCCATGAGGGCCCGGCTGGCCGGCGATAGCGGGCAGGTGACCATCTGGGTCTTGGGCCTGGCCATTGCCATGCTGGGCCTGGGAGGGATCAGCCTCGACCTGTGGCGGGTGATGGGAGCCCGCGCCGAGCTGGCGGTCATCGCCGACTCGGCGGCAGTGGCAGGCGCCTCGGAAGTCGATGTGGTGGCCTTCCGCGAGAACCCCGACGTCATCAAGCTGGATCGAGCCCGTGCCGAGGCGGCCGCGGCCGCCTACCTCGCCGGGTCTTCCTTCAGCGCCGCGCCCGACCTCACCGCCACCGACACCCTCATGACGGTGACCGTGTATCGGGAAGTCGACCTCACGCTTCTCAAGATTCTCACGATCGGGAGCGCCGAATCGGTGCCGGTCTCGGTCTCGGGCTCGTCTGAACCACGCGCAGGGGGGTGAACGTGGCAGGGGAGGGCACCGGTCTGGCCACGTGGCGGCTGGTCGCCGTTGCCGGGATCATCGGTGGGCTCGCCGCCGTCTTGCTGTGGCAGCTCGGCCGGGAGCCGGTCCCGCTTCCGCCGGCGAGTTCCATGGCCGCAGTCGAGCCGATTCTCGGCGCGCCTGAGGTGACCCCGAGTAGTGCCTCCGGGCCTGGTTCGACCTCGTCCTCCGTCCGGTCCACCACCCCGTCCACTACCTCGGCCTCGACCACCGCCACGTCGGCCCCGACCATGCCGGCTGCGGAGACGGAAGCGGAGGTGCTGGCGGCGGCGAGGGGCGCCCTGGAGGCGTGGGGACGTTTCGCCGTGACCGGGGACCTCGAACCCCTCGGCCCCTGGTTTGCCGCGGACGGCCCCCAGTACGCGCAACTGGTAGAGGAATCGACGGCGCTGAAGGCGGCACCCCTGGGCGACCCTCCCTACGTGGTGACCCTCGAATCGGCTACCGCCTCCCTCGACGCGGAGGGTCGTGCCGTCGTCGAGGGATCGGTGTCATTCACCAGGACCGGGGAGGCGACCCAACGTCTCGAGTGGCGCATGACCTTCCACCCCGGTCCGCAGGGCTGGACTCTCTGGTCGGTGCAATCGCTGTGAGCCTCCGGGAGGGAGCCCCACCGCGCAGGCGCTTTGCCTGACAGGCCCCGGATCGGGCATAATGTGGCCGATCCACCTCACTCACGGAGTTTTGCCATGGAAATCACGTTGCGCGCCCAGACCGGTCGGGAACAAGGAAGCCGAGCATCGCGACGCCTGCGCCGCGAGGGCCTGGTGCCTGGCACCGTGTACGGATCCGATCTCGCCCCGGTTTCGGTGGCCGTTGATCATCGTGAATTGAATGCGGCGCTCCACACGGAAGCCGGTCTCAACGTCATCATCTCCCTGGAGGTGGAAGGCGGCGACACCATCACGACCTTCGCTCGCCAGATCCAGCGGCATCCGTACCGCGCCCAGATCAACCACGTCGACTTCGTACAGATCTCGCTCACGGAGAAGGTCCAGGGCGATGTCTCCCTCGAGTTCGTCGGTGAACCGGTGGGTGTGAGAGAGGCTGGCGCCATCCTCGAGACCATCCGCACCACCGTGACGGTCGAGGCGCTCGCCACCGCTATTCCCTCGTCCATCGCCGTCGATGTATCCGCCCTCGACGTCAACGACACCATCACCATGGCCAGTCTGCCGGTCATCGAAGGAGTCGAATACATCGAAGATCCCGACGCGCCCATTGCCTCGGTCTCCCTCCCCGCGGCAATTCTCGCCGAGGAGGAGGAAGAAGCCGTCGAGGGCGAAGAAGGCTTCGAGGGCGAAGAGGGCGAAGAGCGCGAAGAGGATGCCGGGGACGGCGAGTCCGACGGCGAGTAGGCGGGTAATCGATGCCCGTGATCGTCGGGCTCTGGAACCCCGAAGTCCAGTACGAGCGCACCCGACACAATGTCGGAGCCGAGGTTGTGGAGGTTCTGGCGCGGCGATGGGACGTTCGACTCAAGAAGGGGCCGTTGCGAGTGCGCGCCCTCGTGGCGCGGACAACGCGAAACGGCCGGCCCATCATTCTCGCCCTGCCCATGGCGAACATGAACGTCTCGGGCGGCCCGGTCAGGTCCGTGCTGAAGTACTTCAAGGAAGGCGTGGACGACCTCCTCGTCGTACATGACGACATCGATCTGCCCTTCGCGCGTCTCCGCCTTCAACGCGATCGCGGCGCCGGTGGACACAACGGGATCAAGTCAGTGGCTCAAGCACTTGGCACCCGGGATTTCCACCGACTCAAGATCGGGGTGGGGAGGCCGCCCGGTCAGATGGACCCTGCGTCGTTCGTATTGAAGCCGTTCTCAAAGAGTGAACGCCCCGAGGTGGATCTTCTCGTCGAGGATGCCGCCGACGTCGTGGAGCGGTTCATCGACGACCCGCAGGCGGCGATTCAGGCGGCCGGAGAACGCCGACCCTCCAACGAGAGCGAGCCTCCACTGCGTGGGTAGGCTGTCGGGCATGGCAGCATACGTCGGAGCATTCGACCAGGGCACCACCAGCTCGCGTTTCATCGTCTTCGATCATGACGGACGCGTCGTCTGCAGTGCCCAACAAGAACACGAGCAGATCTTCCCGTTGGCCGGTTGGGTGGAGCACGACCCGCTCGAGATTCGCGACAGGATGTGGGCGATCATCGCCGAGGCCCTCGAGTCGGGTGGGCTGGTGGCCGCCGATCTCAAAGCGGTAGGAATCACCAACCAGCGCGAGACCACGATGCTGTGGGATCGCGCAACCGGCGAGCCGGTTGCCAACGCCATCGTCTGGCAGGATGTCCGCACGGCAGACGTATGCCTCGACCTGGCCGGCGACGAAGGCCCCGATCGTTTTCGTGCCAAGACAGGGCTGCCCATCGCCACGTATTTCGCCGGCCCCAAAATCACGTGGCTGCTGGAAGGTGACGAGGAACTCCGGGCGCGGGCAGAGGCGGGCGAGATCCTGTTTGGGACCATGGATAGCTGGGTGGTGTGGAACCTGACGGGGGCAACGGAGGGCGGAATCCACATCACGGATGTGACCAACGCCAGCCGCACCTTGCTCATGGACGTGTCCACCCTCCAATGGGACCCGGAGCTGCTCGACGCCATGGAGATCCCCGCCGCCGTGCTCCCGGAGATCCGGTCCTCCTCGGAGGTCTACGGAACCGCAACCGGGATCCTCGAGGGAGTTCCGATCGCCGGAATCCTCGGCGATCAGCAGGCCGCTCTGTTCGGACAGGCCTGCTTCACTCCCGGAGAAGCGAAGAACACCTACGGCACCGGATGCTTCCTGCTCATGAACACTGGGAACGAGCCGGTGCCATCGAACAGCGGCTTGCTGACAACCGTCGGCTACAAACTGGGAGACCAACCGGCCGTCTACGCGCTGGAGGGATCGATCGCTATCGCCGGTGCTCTCGTGCAGTGGTTGCGTGACAACCTCGAGATCATCTCCACAGCCGCCGAAATCGAAACGCTGGCCGCCTCGGTCGACGACAACGGGGGGGTCTACATCGTGCCGGCCTTCTCGGGGCTGTTCGCTCCGTATTGGAGGAGTGACGCCCGGGGCGTGATCGCCGGGTTGACCAGATACGCCACCAAAGCGCACCTGGCACGGGCTGCACTCGAGGCCAACGCCTACCAGACCAAGGAGGTCCTCGATGCCATGGCCGAGGACTCGGGCGTGGAGTTGACCACGCTCAAGGTGGATGGAGGCATGGTCGTCAACAGCCTGCTCATGCAATTCCAGGCCGACCTTCTCGATGTGCCCGTGGTTCGGCCGGAGGTGGCCGAAACCACTGCGCTGGGGGCCGCCTATGCGGCGGGTTTGGCAGTCGGGGTCTGGTCGAATCTGGATGAGCTGACCTCCAACTGGCAGCTGGGGCAACGCTGGGAGCCGTCGATGGAAGACTCGACCCGGAGCACCCTCTTTGCCGGATGGAAGAAGGCGGTTGCAAGAACCTTCGGATGGGTCTGAACCAGCCGAACGAGCGGTCCCGGTAACATCGAAAGGCACACGAAAAGGGAGTTCCCATCTCACTACCTGATCAGCTCGCCACCCTGAGGATCGTGTTGGTGCCGGTGATCATGGCCCTCATCGCCGGCCACGAGCGGGTCTCGCACGCATACGGATGGGCGGCAGTTCTCTTTGTCGTCGCAGCCGGAACGGACTTCCTCGACGGCTACCTGGCTCGGAGATGGGACCAGACCACCGTGCTCGGGTCCTTCCTGGACAGCACGGCAGACAAGCTCCTGGTGACGGGGACGTTTCTCGTCCTGATCCGAGTCGATCGGGCGTCGATCTGGGCGGCCCTGATCATCATCGTCAGGGAGTTCGTGGTCGTGGCTCTGCGAGGCATGGCCGCCCTGGAGGGCGAGGTTGTTCGACCTTCGATCTGGGGCAAACTCAAGGCGGTCGTCCAGTTCACAGCCCTCGCTCTGGCGATCGTCCGGCTCTCCGAACCTTGGGGGCCCCTCTACCTGGACGAGTACGTCATGTGGGTGGCGGTGGTCATCACCGTTCTGTCGGGTTGGGAGTATCTGGCGCGTTTCTGGAAGGTGGCGCGTCGAGTCGATGCCCCCACCTGAGTCGTTCTGGCGGGGAGCGCCGGTGCTCGTCACCGGTGGTTCGGGCGTGGTGGGCTCGGCCGTGGTGCGGAGCCTGGTGGCCGCCGGGGCCGAGGTCGGCGCCCTGGCCCGCTCTGCCGAAGCCGCCGCCGCCGTGGAGAACCTCGGTGCGATAGCCATCGACGGTGACGTGGTCGCTGCGGACTCCGTGGCGAGGGCCGTCGCCAACCGGAAGTTCGTTTTTCACGTGGCGGGCGTCAACGAACTCTGCCCCAGGGACCCCCGCCGGCTGTGGGCGGTCAACGTCGATGGAACCCGCGACGTCGTCCGGGCCGCCGGCGCGGCCGGCGTCGAGCGGGTGGTGATCACCTCATCGGTCACCGCAGTCGGCAATCCTGCCGGGCGGCCCGCCGTCGAATCCGACGAGCCGGTCGGATCGTTCTCGTCCAAGTACGCCGAGTCGAAGTGGGCCGGGGAGAAGGTCGCCTTCGCCGAAGCGGGGAGCACCGACGTGGTGGTGGTCAACCCGGCCTCGGTCCAGGGACCCGGCCGCGCCACGGGAACCGGGAAGATCATTCTGGACCTCGCCGCGGGGCGACTCCCCGTCTTGGTCGACGCAACCGTTTCAATCGTCGACATCGACGATTGCGCCGCCGGCCATCTCGCCGCCTGCCGTCTGGGCTCGCCCGGCCAGCGCTACATTCTGTCGGGGTTCACGATTTCGATCCGCCAGGCCGTGGAGTTGCTGGGGGACCTGATCGGCGAACCGTTGGGGATCCGATTCGTCCCGGCGACGATCGCCAGAGTCGTGGGGCCGCTGCTCGCCCCGATCAGCAGAGCCGTCGGCGGCCCGCCTCTGTGTCGCGAGGCGATTCGGACGATGACGGCGTCGCACTCCTACGACGGATCCCGTGCCGAACGAGAGCTTGGAATCACCTACCGGAACCCCGAGGAGACGATGCGACGTTTTCTGGCCTGGGCGAACGAAACAGGCATCATCGATCGTCCGCTCGTCGGAAGATCGCCGGACGGCCCAGGTTGACCCACAGGGAGCTTCGACCCGAAGATGTCAACGCGTTCCTCTCGGAGGGGTTCCCGTCCGCATCCGCAGGTTCCCGGTGCGAGGAACTGGGCGACGGCTGGGCGGTGGCGCGCTGGACGTACGACCCGTCAGTGCTACGGCCAGGGGGTCTCATCTCCGGCCCGACCCAGTTTGCCCTGGCCGATCTGGCCCTCTATTTCGCCGTGTTCACGAAGCTGGGGATCGAGCCCATGGCCGTCACCTCCGATCTCCACATCTCGTTCCTGAGGTCCGCGGCGGGCGGCGATCTCCTCGCTCGCGCCGACCTCCTCAAGGTGGGCAGGTCAGGCATCGTGGGTGAGATCCGACTCTGGGTCGACGGATCACCCGAGCGCATCGTGAGTGTGGCCAAGGGCCGGTATGTGGCCCCTTCGTCCTCCTAGGCGGCCTAGCCGACCCGTCTTCTGGGGGTGATGGCGGCCCCGCTACGATCAATGCAACGATGGTTGCGCCTCTCTCCCAACTCGTTGATCGATGGACCCCTCCGCTCCTCTCGAAACTCACCGCCGATGGACGTGTCGTCGTCCCCCCACCGGCGCGGGCCTACTTCCTGGCGGGGCTGGCTGCCCGCTCCGACGGTCCCATCCTGGCCCTCGTGCCCGGCGAGCGCGACGCCGAAGAACTCGCAGACGACCTCGAGTTGTTCACCGATCGGGTGGCTTTCCTTCCCGCCTGGGAGACTCTCCCGTTTGAGCATGTTTCGCCGAACGTCGCCACGATGGCTCACCGTGTCGAGGCGCGGCATCTGCTCGCCCAGCCCGAGCCGGTGGTGGTGGTGGCGTCTGTGCGAGCCGCCACCCAGAGAATCTCGCCCTCGTCGACCGACCCGTTGACGTTCAGGAGCGGTGCGAGTGTCGACTTCGAGGAGGCGACGATAGCCCTGGTGAACCGAGGCTATCACCGGGTCGATCGGGTGGAGAGCCGAGGGGAGTTCGCGGTGCGGGGCGGCATCATCGACGTCTTCCCTGCCGGCCGTGAAGAACCCGCCCGCATCGAGTTCTGGGGCGACGACATCGATTCGATTCGTCTCTTTTCGCCCTCGACCCAGCGCTCGCACGACACCCTAGATGAAGTCGCGGTATTCCCTGCCCGGGAGTTTCGCTGTGACGAGAACATTCGAGAGCGGGCCACCCGGCTCCTCGACACTGACGCCTGGGCCAGTGCGACCTGGGACCGGATCGCTGAAGGGGTGTCGTTCTCGGGCATGGAGTCCTGGATGCCTTGGCTCGCCGAACCGCGCACCATTCTCGACGACACCGAAGCGACGGTGGTGATCTTCGATCCCGTCAGGTCGCTGGACCGATCACGTGACCTCCTCAAAGAGGAGTTCGAGCTGGCGGCGGCCCTGGCTCCCACCTGGGGCCAGGGAGCTCCGGAGGCAGGTGACCACCCGGCGCTCTATCTCGATCTGGAGGAGGCGGTGGGAACCCGTTCCATCTTGCAGGCGCCGCCGCTGGCGGCCGGCCCCGCCGATCTTCGCCTGGAGGTGCGAAGTCTCGATGCGCCGCCCGGTGACGCCGAGGGCGTTGCCCAGGCGATCGCCGCGTTGCTGGGGCGTGGGGTGTCGGTCACGATCGCCATGGACGGCGCGCACGCAGCCGATCGGGTCGCGAAGCGCCTCGCCGAGTCGGGCGTCGACCTCCCCCGCCGTGAACGTCTCAACGGTGGCCCCTCTGCCGTGCTGGCGTCGGGGATTCATCACGGATTTCACATGCCCGAGTTGTCGGTGGCGGTGTTTGGCGAGCAACAGATCGCCGGGCGGCGCAGATCGCATCGGAGGGCCAGGGAGCGGAGAACGGGCGACGTCGGTGTCGGATACCAGGATCTCGTGCCCGGCGACTACGTCGTCCACCATCGTCACGGTATCGGCCATTTCGAAGGTCTGGTCACCCGAACCATCGCCGGCATCGAGCGGGACTACCTCGTCGTCGGGTACGCCGGCGAGGACAAGCTGTACGTTCCCACCGACCAGCTGGCCGCGGTGAAGAAATACCAAGGTGGTGAGGCACCGCGTATCTCCCGGATGGGAGGTGCCGATTGGGCCCGGACCAAGGGCAAGGTTCGCAAGGCGGTGGCGGCAGTTGCCGAAGAGGTGGTTTCGCTGCACCGCCGGCGGGCGGCGGCGCGCGGACACGCCTACAGCCCCGATTCGCCCTGGCAGCGTGAGATGGAGTCTGCTTTCCCGTTCGAGGAGACCCCCGACCAGCTCTCTGCCATCGAGGACGTCAAACGGGACATGGAAGACGAAAAGCCGATGGAGCGCCTGGTGTTCGGCGACGTCGGGTTCGGCAAGACCGAGGTGGCCATTCGCGCCGCTTTCAAAGCGGTTGCCGATGGTCGGCAGGTGGCGATCCTCTGCCCGACCACTCTCTTGGCCCAGCAGCACCATCAGACCTTCTCGGAACGGTTCGAGGCGTACCCGCTGCGAGTCGAGATGCTCTCTCGCTTCCTCACCCCTGCGGAGCAGCGTGGCGTCGTCGAAGGCCTTGGCAGCGGCGAGGTCGATGTGGTCATCGCAACGCATCGGGTGCTGTCGGAATCGGTGAGGTTCAAGAATCTCGGGCTGGTGGTGGTGGACGAGGAACAGCGGTTCGGGGTGGGGGCCAAGGACAGGCTCAAGCAGCTGAAGGTGGGTGTCGACGTCCTCACCTTGACCGCCACCCCCATTCCGCGCACCCTCGAGATGGCGCTCACCGGTGTCCGAGAGGTGAGTCACATACGAACACCTCCCGTCGACCGGCATCCGATACTCACCTACGTCGGCCCCTACGACGAGTCGTCGGTGTCGGCAGCCATCCGCCGGGAGATGCTGCGGGAAGGGCAGGTGTTCTACGTCCACAATCGGGTGCAGTCGATCGACCGCGCCGTGGCACGCCTTCGTCAGCTGGTTCCCAACGCTCGCTATGCCGTCGCCCACGGTCAGATGAGCGAGGCTCAGCTCGAGCAGGTCATGCTGGATTTCTGGAGTCGGGAATATGACGTCCTGGTCGCCACCACCATCATCGAATCGGGTCTCGATCTTCCGCAGGTCAACACGTTGATCGTGGAGCGTGCCGACCTTCTCGGGTTGGCGCAGCTGTATCAGCTGCGGGGCCGGGTCGGGCGCTCGGACCAGCGGGCGTACGCCTATCTGTTTCATCCCACCGACCAGAGTCTCTCCGAGACCGCCTACCGGCGCCTGGAGGCGGTGGGCGAGCACTCCGATCTCGGTTCCGGGTTCAATCTCGCCATGCGCGACCTCGAGATCCGCGGAGCGGGTTCCATGCTGGGCGAGGTGCAGTCGGGGCAGATCGCCTCGGTTGGTTTCGACCTCTATTGCCAGCTCGTGGCCGAGGCTGTCGGCGAACTCGAGGGGTTGCCGGTCCGTGAAGAGTCCGATGTCGTCGAGATCCGAATCGATCTACCGGTCGATGCCCACCTGCCGGCGGCCTATGTCGAAGACCAGCAGGCGCGCATCGAGGCTTATCGCCGATTGGCCGCCGCGGCGACCGCCCGCGAAGTCGAGGAGGTGGCCGTCGAGTGGGCTGATCGGTATGGTCCCGTCCCTCCCGCCGCCGCCGCACTGTTGGAGATGGCCCGGCTCCGCGCGGAGGCCCTCCGGGTGGGGCTCACGGAAATCGTGAAACTCCGCGACGAGGTGAGGCTGGGTCCTGTCGACCTTGCCCCGTCCCAGGAAGTCCGCCTCGAGCGACTCGTGAAAGGGTCCGTGCTGCGAGCGGACGAAGGGCTCATCTTCCTGCCCGCACCGGCGGAGGACGAGATCGTTGCGAAACTTCTCGGGTTCCTCGGCGCCATGTGGCCGGTCGATTCCTGACTTCTGTTCAGCACGCGTTTTGCCCTACCATTCGAATCGACTTTGACAAAGGTGATCTCTTGAAACGCTTACTCATTGCATCAGCCGTTCTGATGTTGACCCTCACCGCCTGCGGTGGAGGAGTCGCCGCCACCGTCGACGGTGTCGATATCACCGTGGAGCAGGTGGCTGCGCTCCGGACCGAATCGATTTCCGTCGCCGAGGCGGACTTCTCCGATGACCTCTACAACATCATTTCGGACATGGTGGCCACGCAAGCCGCCGCCGACGAGTTCGGCCTGGAAGTCACCGAGGAGGAACTCGCCTCCGAGCTGGAAACCATCCGCGAGGAACTGGCGGCCCAAGGCACCGATCTCGACGCCCGCCTCGAGGAACTCGGCCTGTCCGACAAGTTCGTCGACCTTCTGGCCAGCCAAGAAGTGCTGTCCCGCAAGGTCATCGAGGCGCTGGCGGCCGACCTCCCCGAGATCGAAGATGAAGAGGTCCAGGCCGTCTACGACGCCGAGCTGACGAACTACGAAACCCAGCTGGCCGCCCAGGAAGAGCAGGCCGCGGCTCAGGCGAAGTATGCCGGGGTGACCGTGTGCACCAAGCACATCCTCGTCCCGACCGAGCCTGAAGCAGCAGACATCCTCTCCCGGCTCGACGCCGGCGAGGAGTTCGCCGATCTGGCGGTCGAACTCTCCACGGACACCGGTTCCGGCGCAGCCGGTGGCGAGCTGGGGTGCGGTTCCCCGGCCCAGTACGTCACCGAATTCGCAGATGCGACCATGGACGCGGAGATCGGTGTTCCAACCGACCCGGTCGAGACGCAGTTCGGTTTCCACGTCATCCTCGTCGATTCCCGCGAGGTCGACGAAGACGCCGAGGTGGAACCACCGGCCGAACCGGAGCCGTTCCCGACCCTCGAAGAAGTACGAGACGACATCCTCGCCAGCCTCGAGCTGGAACGAGAAGCCAACTTGTTCAGCGAGTGGTTCATTGCCAAGATGCGCGCCGCCGAGGTGACCGTTTCCGAAGCGTACGGCACCTGGACCACCCCGGACGACCCGGCTGGACCGCCCACGCTGACGCCGCCGTCGGCCTGAAGCTCCCCAGTGGCAGGGTCCGGTGTCGTTGTCATCGGCCTTGGTCCGGCCGGCTACGCCCTGGTCGACCCAGCCAGTCGAGAGCTCCTCGGGGATCCGAACCGACGGGTGATCGCCAGAACCCTCCGGCATCCCGCCGTTGCGGAGCTGGCCGAGCTTCGACCCGTCGAGTCGGGCGACGACCTCTATGAGGCCGGGGCCTCGTTCGAGGAGGTCTACGACGCCTTGGCCGAACGGGTCGTGCAGGCGGGTCGGACAGAGGAGGTCATCTTCGCCGTTCCGGGAAGCCCCACCATGGGCGAATTCACCGTGCCGAGAATACGAGCGCGGGCAGCGGCGGCGGGGATCAGCGTCGAGGTGCGAGGGGCGGCGTCGTTCGTCGACGCGATCTGCCTCGACATTGGCATCGATCCACTCGAGAAGGGCCTTCAGATTCTCGACGGCCGCGACCTGCCTGATCCGCTGTGGCTCGACGCACCGACGATCATCGCCCAGGTGGATCTGCCGGTGGTCCTCGCAGACGCGCTCAGTCGCCTCGAAAGCGTGCTGCCTGCCGATGTCCCGGTGACGGTGATCACCGATGCCGGGAGCCCTGGTGTGCATGTCTCCTCGGCACTCCCACACCAGATCAACCCCGAGGTGGCCGGGTTGCGAACCTCGCTGTTCGTGGACGGACCGGCGGGCGGCCTGCCTGGCGTGATCTCCACCATGCGCCGTCTGCGTCGTGAGTGTCCGTGGGACCGCGAACAGACACATCACAGCATCGTCTCCAACCTCATCGAGGAGGCACACGAGCTGGCCGATGCCCTCGCCGCCCTCCCACCCGGAGCTCCTACAGTGGAAGCGGCAGGCGATGGGGCCTACGGTGAGGTCGAAGAGGAGCTGGGTGACGTCCTGCTCCAGGTGTTGTTCCACGTCGTCATGGGCGAGAGCGTCGGTGCGTTGCGAATCGACGACGTGGCCGAGACCCTCCGTCGCAAGTTGGTGCACCGCCATCCCCACGTGTTTGGCGAGGCCGAGGCCGGTACTGCCGAGGACGTGCGGCGCGTCTGGGACGATGTGAAGGAGAGGGAGAAGCCGAGCGATTCATTGATGGACGGGGTGGCGATGGGAGTGCCCAGCTTCGTGCGGGCGGAGAAGCTCCAATCGAGAGCTGCGCGAGCCGGCTTCGACTGGCCGTCGCCCGACCGGGTGTCCGCCAAGGTCCGCGAGGAACTCGATGAGCTCGACGAGGCCGTCGCCGACGATGACAGGAAGGCCATCGAGGCCGAACTCGGGGACCTACTGTTCTCAGTGGTGAACCTGGCTCGGCATCTCGACGCCGACCCGGAGGTGGCGCTGCGACGAGCGACCGGCAAATTCGAGCGAAGGTTTCGGGCAATGGAGGCCGGCGGCCAGGTCACCGGGGTGTCGCTCGACGAACTGGAGCGGCGCTGGAAAGGCGCCAAAGAAGACGAACGTTGACACGCGGACCCCGTGAGGTCCTTGGAGAAAGGGAGAGCCATGGTAGATTTTCACCCACAAGGAGGGTCCGTGACCACGCACATCAGCGAAATCCGGGCCCGTGAAGTCCTCGACAGCCGTGGGAACCCCACCGTGGAGGCTGAAGTCCGTCTTGCTGGCGGTGGCTTTGGTCGGGCGGCGGTTCCCAGCGGTGCGTCGACAGGGGCGCTCGAAGCCGTGGAGCTTCGAGATGGTGGAGACCGCTTCGGCGGAAAGGGCGTAACGCGGGCCGTTGCCAATATCCACGAGGTTCTCGCACCGGCACTGATCGGTGTCGATGCCACCGACCAGGAGCTCATCGATCAGGTGATGCTCGACCTGGACGGCACTCCCAACAAAGCCAACCTGGGCGCCAACGCCATCCTGGCCGTGTCCCTGGGCGTGGCGCGTGCCGCGGCCGGCCAGCTCGGCATCCCGCTCTTCAAGTACCTGGGTGGGCCGTCTGCGCGGGTCCTTCCGGTCCCCATGCTGAATGTGCTCAACGGCGGCTCCCACGCGGCCAACTCGGTCGACATCCAGGAGTTCATGTTGGTGCCGGCCGGAGCGGCGAGTTTTTCCGATTCTCTGCGGATGGGTGTCGAGGTCTACCACGCCCTCAAGAAGGTCCTGACCGAACGCAAACTCTCGACGAACGTCGGGGATGAAGGGGGATTCGCGCCGAATCTTCCCGCCAACCGGGCTGCTCTCGAGCTCCTCACGGAAGCCATAGGAGCTGCCGGCTACACCCCCGGAGAAGACGTGGCGCTGGCGCTCGACGTGGCTGCCTCGGAGTTCTACGAGGACGGTGCCTATCAGTTCGAGGGCGGCGCCAAATCGGCTGCCGAGATGATCGATTACCTCGAGGCCCTCGTCGACGAGTTCCCGCTCGTGTCGATAGAAGACGGACTCGATGAGGCCGATTGGGACGGCTGGGCCGCCCTCACCGAACGCCTCGGCGACCGTATCCAGCTGGTGGGCGACGACCTCTTCGTGACCAACGAGGAGATTCTGCGTCGCGGCATCGCCGAGAAGTCGGCCAACGCCATCCTCATCAAGGTCAACCAGATCGGCAGTCTCTCCGAAACGCTGCACACGATGGCCACGGCCGAGCGCGCCTCGTTCGGGCGGATGGTGAGCCATCGCTCGGGAGAAACCGAGGACACCTTCATCGCCCATCTGGCGGTGGCGACGAACTGTGGGCAGATCAAGACCGGCGCACCCACCCGGTCAGAGCGGACAGCCAAGTACAACCAGTTGCTCCGCATCGAGGAGCGCCTCGGTTCGCAGGCACGGTTCGCTGGTTGGTCCACCTTCAGAGGGAACCCGTGACCGCCAGATCCCGGTTCCAGACCATGGCTCCGGTGCTCTTGCTCGTCGTCTTGGCGGTGGTGTTCACCAACATCTTTCCTTTCCGGCAGATGATGGCCAACGAGCAGACCATCGATCTCGCTCGAGGGAGGCTGTTGGCGCTCCAGGCCGAGAATTCGCGACTCGAGAATGAAGTCGAGGCTCTCGGCACCGAGCAGGAGCTGGAGCGCATGGCGCGCCAGGATCTCGGATATGTCATGCCGGGGGAAACCTCCTACGTCATCACCACGCCGGAATTCCCGGACGCGCCGGCGCCGGTCCAGGCGACGCTCCCGGAGCGCCGCCCCTGGTACGCGGCCGTGTGGGATTTCCTCACCGGATCGGATCTCGTCGCCGAAGAGCTGTGATGGCAGCCCACCGGTGACCGACGACCAGGTGGTCGAGGTGCAGATCGGGCGCCCGCCGCGAGCACCCGCCGATGTGGTGGTCCGCTGCCACCTGGGTCTCCCTGTCGTGACCAAGGTGCCGCCCGTGCTCGAAGACGGCACACCGTTCCCGACCCGATGGTGGTTGACCTGTCCTCTCGCCCAGCGGCGCATCGGGCGGCTCGAGGGGGCGGGAGGGGTCAAGGCAATGGATCGAAGGATCGCCGCCGATCAGAGCTTCGCGGCCCGAATGTCCGCCGCCCACGACCGATACGCCGCCGAACGCCAGGCCGCCACGCCTGCCGAGGCGGTTCATCGGCCGAGCGGCGGCGTGGCCGGCATCGAACGGGGCGCCAAATGCCTCCATGCCCACTACGCCGACACGGCAGCGGGAAACGACAACCCGATCGGAGAACTCGTGGCGGCATGGATCGAACCGCTCGACTGCGCTCTGCCGTGTGTCGTGGACGGTGACGATGGCGTCGCCACCAAGAACCGGCGATGGACCGAACCAAAATGAAGGTGGCTGCCGTCGATATCGGTACGAACACGGTCCGCCTCTACGTGGCGTCCGTGCACGGCGGTGAACTGACCGAGCAGGTCCGCTTGGTAGACGTGGTCGGACTGGGGAGAGGTGTCGACGCCACCGGCCGGTTCGATCGAGAGACGATGGCCCGCACGCTCGGCGTCCTGGCGGGGTATCGATCCCACCTCACTGGTGTCGACAAGGTGAGGGTCATCGCCACCTCGGCGTCCCGGGACGCGGCGAATCGTGAGGAGTTCTTCGACGCCGCCGAGGAAGCACTCGGGCAGCGGCCTGAGCTCATCTCGGGCGCCCAGGAGGCGGCTCTGTCGTTTCTGGGGGCGACGAGTAGCGGGCACGCGGCAGAGACCGTGCTGGTGGTGGACGTGGGGGGAGGCAGCACCGAGTTCGTATACGGGCGAGGGGCGCCGAGCTTGGCCCGCTCCTTCGATATCGGTTCGGTGCGGCTCTCCGACCGGGTGCTCACGGATCGCCCAATCGACCACGCCACGCTCGAACGAGCCCGCCGCCATGTCCGTGCCATCCTCGAGCCGCTCGTCATTCCGGACGACGCCCAGGCGACCATCGGTGTGGCGGGAACGTTCACGTCGCTGTCCGCCATGGCGCTCGACCTGCCCGCCTACGACCGGGCCAAGGTGCACCACAGCGTCTTGAGGCGGGGCGTGGTGGAGCAGCTCGTCGAACGACTGGCCTCGATGACCGTCGAAGAGACGGCCGCCATTCCGTCCCTCGAGCCGAAAAGGGCTCCCGTGATCGCCGCCGGCGCCGTGGTGGTCGAACAGCTCATGGGCGTGCTGGCCCTGGATGAGGTCACTGTTTCAGAGGACGACATCCTCGACGGTGTGGCCAGATCTCTCCTGCCACAATGACTTCAGCCGGCCAGGCGGTCCACCAGCCCCGGTGGCGGAATCGGCAGACGCGGCGGACTTAAAATCCGCTGTCCGAGAGGACGTGTGGGTTCAAATCCCACCCGGGGCACCAGGAGTTCGACCGGAGCGGCCAGCCGATCACGAACGGTGGCGCCGTTCTCGCTCGGTTCGTGCCCCTGGCTCTGGCCACCCGCCAGACTTTCCGTCCCGGAGAGCCGCTGCTTCGGTAGATTCGGAGGATCCAATCCGGGAGGAGGACACCATGGTCGACCCCATACCCGCAGGCCTGGAAGGCCGGATCGTGCCGTACCTGATGATCGACGGAGCGGCGGCGGCCCTCGAGTTCTACAAGGAGGCGTTCGGGGCAACGGAGCGCTACCGCTTGGAAATGCCGGACGGCAGCATCGGCCACGCCGATCTCCTCGTCAACGGCGCCACGGTGTATCTCGCCGATGCGCCGAACGACATGGAGGGAGATGCCGCCAACCCCGGCAAACTGGGGGGCACCAGCGTGCTCCTGCACCAGTACGTCGATGACGTGGACGCGGTGGTGGCACAAGCGATCGGGGCGGGAGCGACCCTCATTCGGGAACCTGCCGATCAGTTCTATGGTGATCGAGCCGCGGTCGTCGCCGACCCCTATGGTCACCAGTGGTCGCTCCACACTCATGTCCGCGACGTCTCGCCGGAGGAAATGGCGAAAGCGGTCGAGTCGATGGCGTGATCTTGAGGTCCGAGGTGACACCCCGGCCCGGCGATGACCCGAGCAGCTCGGTTCGGCAACCTGCCCGGCGCCGGGCAGAATAGGCGGGTGACTCTCTCCGACTCTCGCAGATCCAACCTCGGGGCGCAGGCGATCGTCGCCGCTTTCGACGCCTATCGTTCCCGGTTCAGGATCATCACGGGACGAGCCCCTCTCCGATTCGCGCAGCGCGATTGGGTGGGGGCCCAGGCCGACGGTGTCGAACGACTTGCCCTCTACCGCGAGATCGTCGACGTCCTCGAGCCGGACATCCGCGATCTGCTCGGCGAACGAGTCGAGGACCCGTTCATGTGGGCTGGGATCAAGGCGGTCTACTCGGGGCTCATCGCCGGGCGCGACGAGTGGGAGTTGGCCGAGACGTTCTTCAATTCGGTCACCCGACGCATCTTCACCACGGTGGGCGTCGACCCGCGGATCGAGTTCGTTGCCACGGATTTCGCGCATCCCCCCACCCGGTCACCCGAGCCGGTCTACCGAACCTACGAAAGATCGGAGTCGGTGACCGAGTTGATCCGGACCATCCTCGAGGACTACCGCTTCGAGGCGCCCTACGCCGACATCGACCGAGACGCCAAAGCCGTCGCCGAGCGGGTCACGACCCGGCTCAGGGAAGTCGGGGCGCTGCAGGTGGTGGAGCGCACCGAAGTGGTCCGACCTGTCTTCTTCCGGGGTCAGTCGGCCTTCATCGTCGGTCGAATGTTCTCCGGCTCGGATCGTTTTCCGATCGTTCTCGCCCTGAACAACGAGGCGTCGGGGGTCTATGTGGACGCCGTCCTGCTGCGCGAGAACGAAGTCAGCATTCTGTTCTCGTTCACGCGGTCGTATTTCAAGGCGGACGTGCCGCGGCCCTACGACTTGATGAGATTCCTCAAGACACTCGTCCCCCGCAAGCGGGCCGCCGAGATCTACATCGGGATCGGCGAGAACAAGCACGGGAAGACGGAGCTCTATCGAGATCTGCTCCGGCACCTCGACTCGTCTTCTGAGCAGTTCGAGCTGGCGCGGGGGACCAAAGGGATGGTGATGGTGGTCTTCACCATGCCTGGCTACGACGACGTGTTCAAGATCATCCGCGACAGGTTTCCTCCCGTGAAGAAGACGACGCGCAGTGCGGTCATGGCGAAGTATCGGATGGTGTTCCAGCACGATCGAGCCGGTCGGCTGATGGATGTGCAGGACTTCCAGCATCTCAGTTTCGACCTGACCAGGTTCTCCGACGATCTGGTCGCCGAGCTGCTCTCGGAGGCGTCGGACACGGTCCGGATCGAGGGCGATCAGCTCATCATCAGCCACGTGTACGTCGAGCGGCGCGTCATTCCGTTGGATATCTTCGTTCGCGAAGCCGGCGAGGCAGCGGCGCGAGAGGCTGTCGTCGACTTCGGGCTCGCCATCAAGGACATGGCTTGCACCAACATCTTCCCCGGTGATCTGCTCATCAAGAACTTCGGTGTCACGCGACACGGGCGGGTGGTCTTCTACGACTACGACGAGCTCAGCGCGCTCACCGACATGACGTTCCGGGCCATCCCACCGGCCAGGTTCGACGACGACGAAATGTCGGCCGAGCCCTGGTTCTCGGTCGGCGCCTCCGACGTGTTCCCCGAAGAGCATCGACGGTTTCTCGGGCTGCAACCGGGGCTCAAGGAGGTGTTCGAAGCGCACCACGCCGACCTCTTCGAAGTGGAGCCGTGGCTCGACATTCAGGAACGGGTACGGACCGGTGAACTGATCCAGGTGTTTGCGTACGGGGGAGAGGCCCGACTACCCGACGCCCCGGAACCCACGGGTTGGTGAACGGAGCGGTCCGCGAAAACCGCCCGGTTTCCTGTGAGAATGGCATCCGGAGGTCGAACTGAGAACCAGCACCCTGAAACGCATCGCCGTTGTGGTCATCCTCCTCGTGGTCGGCTACGGCCTCTACGACCGGTTTGCCTCGCCCTACGAGGTGATGATCGACGGCAACGCCGCCATCGTGTCCGCCGGGACGGTCATCGTTGACCAGAACCCCTATTTGGTCTTCCGTCCCACCGACGGAGAGCCGGACACCGGGTTGGTGCTGTACACCGCTTCGCGTGTTCCCCCGGCGGCGTATGCGCCACTGGCGCGCCAGGTGGCCGAGGAAGGCTTCCTCGTTGCCATTCCGTCGATGCCGTTCAACTTCCCCGTCTTCGGTCAGTCCGCCGCCAACGACGTGTTGGCTGACCATCCTGAGATCACCTCCTGGGGGATCGCCGGTCATGCCAGGGGCGGGTCGATGGCGGCGAGCTACATCACGCGGTCTTCGCGCATGAACGGCCTCCTTCTGCTGGGCAGCCGGCCGGGAAGCAACACGGACCTGAGCCGGCGAAGTTCACTGACCACCTGGGTCGTGTACGCCACCCAGGACGGCCTCGTCACGGTGGAGGATGTCGAGGAAGCTCAGAGCCGGCTTCCTCCCAACGCCGAGTATGTGTTGATCCAAGGCGGGAATCACGCCCAATTCGGTTGGTACGGCTCTCAGGCCGGTGACGGGACAGCCATGATCCCTCGCCTCGAACAGCAGGAACAGACCCTCGAGGCGGTGCTCGATTTCATGCGTTCGATCGACTGACGATGTCGGGCGGTCGCTAGCGTTCGGCTGACGTCGTTCGAGAGGCTCCATGCTCAATCAGGAACTGGCCGCACTCTTCCGAGAACTGGCTGAGCTCACCAAGCTCGAAGACGAGAACCCTCAGTCCTTCCGGGCTCGAGCCTATGAATCGGCCGCGCGTGCCGTCGGTTCCCTCGTCGAGAACGCAGCCGACCTGGCCCCCGAGGAGCTGGTGGCCCAGCCCGGAATCGGGAAGTCCACGGCGGCCAAAATCGGCGAGTTCGTCGAATCCGGCCAGATCGAGAAGCTCGAAAAGCTCCGCGCTGCCTTCCCTGCCGACTACCGCGAGATGGTGCGGATTCCCGGGATCGGCGCCAAGACGGCCGCCAAGCTTCGCGCCGAACTGGGCGTCTCGAGTGTCGAAGCGCTTCGCACTGCGTTGGAGCGCCAGGAATTGCGGGACCTGGCCGGTCTGGGTGCGAAGACGGAGGAGAAGATCGCCAGGGCGATCGAACGACTCGGTATGTCCGGCAAGGACCATCGGGTCCCCATTGCCGAGGTCATGCCCCAAGCTCTTCGCCTGGTCGACGAACTGCGGCAGATCGAGGGGGTGGTGGACGCGGTCACCTGCGGCAGCACGCGGCGGCTTCGCGAAACCATCGCCGACATCGACATCCTGGTTTCGGCCACCGACCCCAAGCCGGTCATGGAAGCCGTCCAGTCTCTCCCGGCTGTGCGCGAGCTGATCGCCGCCGGGACGACCAAGACCTCATTCCTCAACCAGGCCGGCATGCAGGTGGACGTCCGGGTCGTCGAGCCGGCGTCGTTCGGGGCGGCGATCCTCTACTTCACCGGCTCGAAAGCCCACAACATCAAGCTTCGCCAGCGAGCTCTCGAGCGCGGCTGGACCCTCAACGAGTACAGCCTCTCGGTGGCCGACTCGGACGAGGTCGTGGCCGCCGCCACCGAGGCAGAGATCTATGCGGCCCTCGAGTTGGCGTTCGTGCCGGCTCCGATGAGGGAGGACTCGGGGGAGGTGGAGGCGGCGGCAGCCGGGCCGCTCGAGGATCTGGTCGGACCGGACATGATCCGCGGTGATCTCCACGTGCACACCGATCTCTCCGGCGATGGGCACGACAGTCTCGCCGACATGGTCGCCGCCGCAGCGAGCCGGGGCTACGAGTACATCGCCATCACCGACCACGCCGAGAACCTCACCATCAACGGGGCTACCCGCCAACAGATGCTCGAGCAACGGGAGGCGATCCGCGCCCTGCAGGACGAATACCAGGACCTTCGCATCTTGCATGGCGTGGAGCTCAATATCGACCCGGACGGGCACCTCGACTACGACGCGGCGTTTCTGGCCGGCTACGACTGGGCGGTTGCCAGCGTGCACTCGCATTTCGACATGGATGAATCTCGGCAGACGGCCCGCATTCTCACTGCCATGGGGCATCCTTCCGTGAGCGCCATCGGGCATCTCACGGGCAGGATGATCGGGCGGCGCCCCGGCATCGAACTCGACATCGACGCCGTCTTCGAGGGAGCGACGGCGACCCGGACGGCGCTCGAGATCAACTCCTTCCTCGACCGCCTCGACCTGCCCGCCGAACTGATTCGGCGCGCTCGCGACCGGGATGTGGTGTTCGTCATCGATACCGACTCGCATCGCGTGAGCGAGCTGGCCCAGATCAGGTGGGGAGTACAGAACGCCATCGCCGGATGGGCCCGAGCCGGCCAGGTCGCCAATACCTGGCCGGTGGATGAGTTCATGGAATGGGTCACTCGACGCCGCTCCTGACCGGTCGCGGCTCCGTGCGAACGCCGGGTCGGCCGAGCCCTCGCCGGCTCGGGCGGGCCGCCCACTAGCCTGTTGCTCCATGGCAGACCGCTATATCTCCTTCGACCACGACGCCTGGGGACGCCTACGGGCCAACACCCCGATGACGCTGACCGAGGATGATCTCGAGAAGCTGCGAGGTATCAACGAGCGTATCTCCCTCGATGAGGTCGCTCAGATCTTCTTGCCCCTGTCACGTTTGCTCAATCTGTATGTCACCGCCTCTCAGAGCCTCTATCAGGTCACCGACACCTTCCTCGGACAGCCCGCCGCCAAGGTCCCGTACATCATCGGGGTGGCAGGGAGCGTGGCGGTGGGAAAGAGCACGACTTCTCGTGTGCTGCAGGCCCTCCTCTCTCGCTGGCCGGCGCATCCGAAAGTCGACCTGATCACGACCGACGGTTTCCTGTATTCCAACGCGGAACTCGAGCGTCGCCAACTGCTCGATCGGAAAGGCTTCCCGGAGAGCTACAACCTGCGCGAGATGCTCGCTTTCCTTGCCGCGGTCAAGTCGGGAGACCTCGAGGTGGAAGCGCCGGTATACAGCCACGAGTCGTACGACGTGGTCGCCGGGGCCTCGAACCTCGTCGCTCAGCCGGACATCGTGATCGTGGAAGGTCTCAACGTGCTCCAGGCCGGAGCCGGCTCCACCGTGTTCGTGTCGGACTTTTTCGACTTCTCGGTCTACGTCGACGCCGATGAGGCAGACATCAAGACGTGGTACATCGAGCGGTTCATGACCCTGCGCGAGACCGTGTTCCGCGACCCGAAGGCCTACTTCCACCGTTACGCCCGGTTGGGTGAAGCCGAGGCCATCGAGACCGCCGACGAGATCTGGGAGTCGATCAATGGGCCCAACCTCCGCCAGAACATCCTTCCCACCCGAGAACGCGCCCACCTCATCCTCGAGAAGCACCAAGACCATTCCATCCGTCGGGTGAGGCTGCGCCGGATCTGATGGCTGATCCGAGACGCGCCTGGTTGGCGGACGCCCTCGATGGGTTCGTCCCGGACGAACCGACGGAGGCGAGCTTCCTCGTCGGCTTCGATGAGCTCCTCGGTCTGCCCGGTGATGTCTTCGATGCATCCCACTTCTCGCCTGGCCATGTCACAGCCAGCGGGTTCGTGGTCTCGCCGGACGCCGGGTCGCTGCTACTCATCCATCACGCCAAGCTGGACAAGTGGCTGCAACCCGGCGGGCACGTCGAGCCTGAGGACGCCAGCCTGGAGGCGGCGGCGCGCCGAGAGCTGGCCGAGGAAGTCGGGCTGGTTGCCCTCGAAGACCCCGAGCTCCTAGACATCGACATTCACGATCTCCCTGCGCGGGGGGACCTTCCCCGCCACCTCCACTTCGACGTCCGCTTTGCGTTTTTCTCGCGTCACGACGTGATTGAGGCGCTCGATGGAGTGCTCGACGCCCGGTGGGTCCCGTTTTCGCAGATTGCGGAGTTCACCGAGGAGTTGAGCATCACTCGCCCGGCTGCGAAGTTGCGCCGGCTCCTGGGGTAGCCTGAACGGATGGAAAAGGCACTCCGACAAGCGATTCGCGCCGCACGCTTCGACCGCACCGTCTACAGCCAGCTGCTCTTCGATGACTACGCCACCGGCAACGCCATTCTCCTTCTGGCGGGGATCGCAGTCATCACCACCGTCGGTCAGGTCGGTCTCGATCCTCGACTGACGTTCGGAGCCAGCCTCGTGGCCACCTTGCTCAATGTGGTGCTGGCCACCCTCTGGGGGTGGGTGATCGCCGCCGGCATCCTGTGGCTCGTGGGGACGAAGCTCTTCAGAGGTGAGGCCCGGTATCAGACGGTGCTGCGGATGGTCGGCTTCGCGTACCTCCCTTTCGTGTTGCTCGCCTTGGCGCCCCTCGATTTCCTGAAGCTGGAGATCGTTGGTAGCTGGCTGGTCCTGATCTCGCTGGCGTGGTTCGGTGGGGGTCTCTATCTGATCGCCGAGGACACGTTCGGTTTGTCCAAGCGGGATGCCGGTGTGGCCGCGGGTCTGGCGGTTGTCGGTTGGCTGGCAGTTCGGCTTCTCATCGGTCGATGACCTCGTACCGGCTCGATCTCTCCTACGACGGCTCCGGTTTTCGCGGCTTCGCCCGCCAGCGGGATGTGAGGACCGTTCAGGGCGAGTTGGAGGCGGCGTTGAGCAAGATGGCCGGCCCGGTCAACACCGTGGTGGCGGGACGCACCGACGCCGGGGTGCACGCCGCTCACCAAGTGGTCAGCTTCTCGTCCAACGTGAGTCTCGATCCCGCCCGGGTGGTCCGCTCCCTGAACACCATGCTCAGCCGTGAGATCGCCATCCACTCGTGCACGGTGGTTCCCGACACTTTCAGCGCTCGGTACTCCGCGACCTGGCGCTCGTACGAGTATCGGATTCTCAACCGGGAGGTGCCCGACCCGTTTCGACGCCATACCCACTGGCACCTTCGCCATAGTCTGAATGTCGCCGACATGCACCGGGCGGCTTCCTACCTGGTTGGCCGGCACGATTTCGCCTCGTTCTGTCGAAAGGCCCCGGGGCGGACGACCGAACGGACCGTCCGTTCCGCAGAGTGGAGGAGGGACGGCGATGTGGTGGTCTTCGAGATCACCGGGCGAGCGTTCTGCCATCAGATGGTTCGATCGATCGTCGACACCTGTGTCGAGGTGGGAAAAGGCACGGTGAGCGCAGAAGCGATACCCGCCATCCTGGCGGCGCGCGATCGCAACGCGGCGCCCCGCGGGGCGGCACCTCCGGGCGGGTTGACCCTGGTGGCCGTGCACTATTCGGACGAGCCGGCCGCAACGCGGACCCGGCCCGCCTGATAGTTTCAGCTTCGATCGTCGGAGGAGAACCATGTCGGAAGCCATCGAGAACCTCTTGCAGGAAGATCGGACCTTCGCGCCGCAGCCGGCGTTTCGTGCGCAAGCGAATGCGCAGGAAGGGATCCACGAGCGGGCCGAGGCCGACTACCTGGCCTTCTGGAAGGAGCAGGCCCTCGAACGTGTCAGCTGGTTCAAGGAACCCACGGTGGTCTTGGACGACTCGAACCCGCCCTTCTACAAGTGGTTCACCGACGGAGAGTTGAACCTCTCCTACAACTGCTTGGACCGCCACCTCGAGAGTCAGGGCGACAAGGTCGCCTACCACTGGATCGGGGAACCGGGGGACACCCGAACCTTCACGTACCGGGAGCTCACCGAGCATGTTGCCCGGTTCGCCAATGCCCTCAAGGAACTCGGCGTGGCCCGGGGCGATCGGGTCGCCATCTACATGGGCATGATCCCCGAACTCCCCATCGCCATGTTGGCGTGCGCCCGGATCGGGGCCGTGCACTCCGTGGTCTTCGGTGGATTCAGCTCGGAGGCGCTGGCCGATCGGATCATCGACGGGCAGGCGAAGGTCCTCGTGACGCAGGACGGTGCCTGGCGGGGCGGCAAGGTCGTTCCGCTCAAAGCCAATGCCGACCTCGCCATGGCTCGCTGCCCGAGTATCGAACACGCCGTGGTGGTGCGCCGAACCGCCAATGACGTGGGCATGGTGGAGGGGCGCGACCTGTGGTGGGACGATGTGGTGGACGGCCTCTCCGCCGAGTGTCCGCCTGAAGTCCTCGGCGCGGAGGATTTGCTCTACATCCTCTACACGTCGGGGACGACCGGGAAGCCGAAAGGGATCGTGCACACTCAGGGCGGTTACCTGACCGGCATCGCGACCACGCATGACTACGTGTTCGACATCAAACCGGACGACGTCTACTGGTGCGCAGCCGATATCGGGTGGGTGACTGGGCACAGCTACATCGTGTACGGTCCGCTCGCCAACGGCGCCACCGGGGTGATCTACGAAGGTGCGCCGAATCACCCGGACTTCGACCGGCTGTGGTCCATCGTCGCCGAGTACGGTGTGTCGATCTTCTACACGGCCCCGACGGCCATCCGGGCTTTCATGAAGTGGGGCGACGACTACCCGGCTCGCCACGATCTCTCGTCTCTGCGGCTGCTGGGCACGGTTGGGGAGCCGATCAATCCCGAGGCGTGGATGTGGTACCGAGAGCACATCGGTCCGGTCGACTGCCCGATTGTCGACACCTGGTGGCAGACCGAGACCGGCGGAATCATGATCTCTCCGCTGCCAGGCGTGGTCGCCACCAAGCCGGGTTCAGCAACCCTTCCGTTCCCGGGGGTCGCCGCAGACGTCGTGGACGACGACGGCAACTCGGTGCCACTCGGGGGCGGCGGCTTTCTGGTGTTGAAGAGGCCGTGGCCCTCCATGCTCCGGACGGTGTACGGAGACGATCAACGGTACATCGACACCTACTGGTCCCGCTTTCCCGGTGTCTACTTCCCGGGGGACGGCTGCAAGCGGGATGAGGATGGCTACTTCTGGTTGCTGGGCCGGGTCGACGACGTCATGCTGGTCTCGGGCCACAACATCTCCACAACCGAGGTCGAGTCTGCTCTCGTTTCCCATCCGGCGGTCGCCGAGGCCGCCGTCGTGGGGCGGAAGGACGAGATCACCGGTCAGGCCATCGCCGCCTTCGTCACCTTGCGGGGAGGGGTGGAGGGAGACGACGAACTGATCGCCGAGTTACGCGATCATGTGGCGGGCTCGATCGGGCCGATCGCCAAGCCCAAATCGATCGTCTTCACGCCCGACCTTCCCAAGACGCGATCGGGCAAGATCATGCGGCGGCTGCTCAGGGACATCTCGGAGCACCGTCAGCTCGGAGACGTGACGACACTGGCCAACGCCGACATCGTGGAGGACATCACCAACAAGTCTGCCGGGCCCTCCTCGGGGGAGTAGCCCAGGTCAGGTGGCCCGCCGGGGTGAGCCGAAGGCGTCCAGCGTGACGAGGATGCCGAGGAGAATGGCGCCTGCCACGCCGAGGTAGGCGGCGCCCTCGAAGGCTGCTTCCACGTCGCCCAACAGAGTGGCCGCGTCGGAAATGGTCGTCTCGCTGACCCGCCGCAGGATGTAGCCCGTGAGCACGGAAGTGCCGATCGCCATCCCGACCAGGCGAGTGAGGATCACCAAAGAGGATGCCCCGCCGGCGGCGTCGGCGGGGGCGCCGGCCAACACCGCCTCGGCGAGCGGGGTGAAGAACAGACCCAGGGCCAGCCCGACGACGATGAGAGACGGGACCATCGCCGAGGCGACCGGATCCCAGGAGCGCATCATGGCGAACCCGGCTGTCGCCGCCAGCGCGGCGAGGGGGAGTGCGGCCGGCGGGAGAGGCCGCGAGCCGAGCCACGTGGTCGCCACGAGGGGGAGCGTGAAGGCGGTGAGGAGCCATCCGGTGGTCCAGGCATCCACCTCGGCAGGAGCATCGAAGAGGACTGAGACGTAGAGGGGAACGAACGCCAGCGTCAGGAAGACGAGATAGCCGAGCACGAGGTTGGCCGTTGCCACAGCGGGCCGGCGGGCGGCGGTCCTGAGCGGGAGGAGCTGGTCGGACCCCCGCCAGAACGCCGCCCCGGCCAGGGCGATTCCCACCAACACCCACCCCCACTCGATGGGCTGCTCGGCAGATTCGCCGGTCGTGCCGTAGACCAGGAGAGCGAGGCCGGTCGACCCAGCCAGGAACTGGACAACGGGAAACGCCTTCCGTGTCGGGCGGCTCGGTCGCTTCACCCGGTTGAGGAGCACCAGGGCCACCGCGGTGAGTGGCAGGTTGATCCAGAACGCCACCCGCCAATCGGTCAGGCTGACGACCACCCCTCCATAGAGATGACCGAGGGTCCATCCGGCCATGTCGACGGCGGCGATGAAGCCCAGCCATTTCGCCGACCCGGTGATGCGCCAACCGTAGGACATCCCGACCGGGACCATCGCCCCTGCTCCCAATGCCTGAAGGGCGCGCCCCGCCACCAGAACTCCCAGGCCGGAGATGTCAGAACCCGGGCGGGCCTCAAACGCCCGGTAGGCGATCTCCTGCACCAGATTCGTTGACCACTCCCCCGACCCCGCCACCAGGGCCGAGGCAGCGCCGAAGATGACGGTGGCGGCGATCAGGGTGCGCCGTTCCCCGAGGGCGTCGCCGAGCCGGCCTGCCCCGAGGATGCCGATGGCGTAGGCGATGAGATACGCAGAAACCAACCAGGCTGCTTGGCGGGTGCCTCCTGGGAGCGGGAGGTCCAGCTCCTCGATGATGACCGGCAATGTCGCCGAGATGACGGTGAGGTCGAGGGCGCCAAGCAGGACCGGCAGGCCGATGGCGACCCGGAGTTTCCAGGAAACGCCCTCGGTCCGAGATGTCGAATTCGTCAAGGGGCCGGCGTGATGTCAACGGGTCGGTCGTATGCGAAGGCGTCGATGGTCCACGTGCGCGGGTTCGCGCTCTCGCGTTCCGTCAGTTCGATCCTGCGGATCTCTCCGTCGGCGAGGTAGAGCACGGCGTCGGTGTTCTCCCCCTGCAACACCCCGACGGTGAGTCGGTCGAGGCGGTCCCCAACAGTGCGTCCGGAGAGGACTTCGAGAGTCTCGCCAGGGAACTCCTCAAGCGTTGTGTCATCCCCCCAGGTCAGGCCCGTGATGTCTTCGGCGAACAGAGCCGTGAGCCCATCGGGAGCGAAGAGGTCGCGGACGGTGAGCAGCTGAGCGGAGACGACCGGCTCCCACTCGGTGGTGATGGGACCTTTCTGCCAGACCTCGTCTCCGATGGCCAGGAGTGAGAGCGTCCCGCCGAGCCCGAGCACGCTGACCCGAACCTCAGCCTCTGCCTCCATGGGTGCCCGGTATGCCCCGTCGATGCCCTGAAGTGTGAATGTGTCTTCGATGATGACCGGAGGGCCGGCCAGTCCGATCTGGAACCTGAAGGTCTCTGCTTCGGCGAACACCGTGGCGGCGGACGCCATCGCCGCAGCGGGATCCAAACGTTCCGGCTCGTCCTCGCCGCCACACGCCACGACTCCGATCGCCAGAACCAGCAGAATGCTCAGCCCTCGTCTCATGATCGGCGAAGTATATGCGGCCGCCCTGGTTGGGCAGGATGCGGCCTTCTCTGCGACCGCTTGATTTCCACGTTTTCGGGGTCACCGCCGAGGCTGAGCAGGGTGCCGACACCGAGAGCACTCGAACCATGTCGGCCGGATCGGGAGCCTGTGCGCCCCGGCTCATCGCCGTCCCCCTTCTCCGGTCAGATCTGATCGAACTTGCGGACCACGCGCATCACGAGTCGTTCGACCACGGACCAGCCGGCCAGCGCTACGAGGATCGCCGGGTCGAAACCGTCGCCGGCGATGGCGGTGAAGCCACCGCCTCCGAACATCGAGTCGAGACCACTGCTGACGCCCTGGACCGGAGCCGCAAGGAGGTCGCTCCAGGTGATGACGAACTCACCGACGCCGCTTTCCTCTGGGATCACCCCCAGGTCGAGCAGGATCCGGGCGACGAGAACGAGCTGGATGAGACTGAAGATCAGCAACGTGGCACGCCGTATCAGGCGCGAAAGGTCGAAGCTGCGCACCGATCCATCGAGCATTCAGAGCCTCCCTCTCCGCCCGGCTCAACCGAACCTAGTGGACGGCGCATGCATGCGCCGGATCGTTTCGTCATGCAGCCGCCAGTCGATGTCTCGGGCTCCTGGACCGAGCGTCGGCAGGTCGCAGTATTCGGAATCGACCTTCGAAGCTGCGCGGTGCCACTTGGGTGACCAACCGACAGGAGAGCCGACGCCGCCGGGGTAGCCTTGGCGCCACACGCTCATCGGCCGAGGGAGGTTTCGTGGAGGTACGTGACAAGGTGGTTGCGGTCACCGGGGGCGGAAACGGAATCGGCCGGCAGGTCGTGCTGGAGTTGCTCCGGCGAGGAGCGAAGGTCGCGGCGGTGGATATCCGACAGGAAAGCCTCGACGAGACGATCGAGTTGGCCGCGGCCGGCGACCGTCTCGCGACGTTCGCGGTGGACATCACCAATCGCTCGGCCACGGAATCGCTCCCAGCCGAGATCGCCGACGCTCACGGCCCCGTGGACGCGGTGATCAACGTCGCCGGGATCATTCAACCCTTCGTTCCGCTCAAGGACCTCGAGTTTGAGGCGATCGACCGGGTCATCAACGTCAACCTCTACGGGACCATCAACATCGTCAAGGCCTTCCTGCCGACACTGCTGCAACGGCCGGAGGCGCATCTGGCGAACGTGTCCAGCATGGGCGGTTTCCTTCCGGTTCCCGGACAGACCATCTACGGGGCGACCAAGGCCGCCGTCAAGTTGATGACCGAAGGGCTCTACGCCGAACTGCTGGAGACGAACGTCGGTGTCTCGGTCATCATGCCCGGTGCGGTCAGTACCGAAATCACCACCAACTCGGGTGTCGAGGTACCGGGAGCGGACTCGGAACAAGCCTCGAACTATCCGACGACCTCGCCAGAAGACGCCGCCAAGATCATTCTCGACGGCGTCGAGAAGGGACGTCTCCACATCTTCGTCGGTCGCGACGCGCTCATGATGAGCGTCCTGAATCGAGCCGCTCCCAAACGGTCGACTCACCTCATTCAACGCCAGATGAAGAGCCTGCTCTCCTCCTGACCCGCCAGCCCAGACCGCCTTCGACAACCTGACACTCCTCTACGGATCCACCACCGGCACGCCCGTGAACACGGCCGGCCCATCTCCGGCCACTCCAAGGGCGGAATCACCTCGATCCGACCGAGCGGACCCGCATCACGGCCCCGCCACCGAGACCCGATAGGCGAACACTTCCTGACCCGGTTGCCGGCCCCGGGCTGGCGGCCCCGCTTTGACTCTCCAGGCCGGCGTCATCTACCATGACCCGGCCCGCAATCGCGGCGCCCACTTCTTCTGTGTCGAGGTTTACATTGAGGCTGCAAAAGACGCACTCCACCAAGGTGTCCGATGTCGAACGGCGATGGTTCGTCGTCGACGCCACAGACGTGCCGTTGGGACGTCTCGCTTCCGAGGTTGCCCAGGTCCTTCGGGGCAAGCACAAGCCGACCTTTGCGCCGCACATCGACGTCGGGGATTTCGTGATCGTCGTCAATGCCGAGAAGGTTGCGGTGACGTCTGACAAGTCGGAGTCGAAAATCTACTACCGGCACTCGGGATTTCCGGGCGGGCTCAAAGAAGAGTCGTTTGAGGCGCTGCGCGTGCGCGCACCCGAAGCGATCGTCGAGCGGGCCGTCAAGGGCATGATCCCGAAGAACCGGCTGGGCCGGAAGGTCGGATCGAAGCTGAAGGTCTACGCGGGGCCAGATCACCCCCATGCCGCGCAGATGCCGGTCCCGCTCGAATTCAACATCCGGAAAGTGGAGTCGTAAATGGCAAATCTCAAACCGCTTGTTCAGGCCACGGGCCGCCGCAAAGAGGCCACCGCCCGCGTTCGCCTCTACGCCGGCAGCGGATTGATCGTCGTCAACAAGAAGCCCATCGAAGGGTACTTCGCAACGGCGCAGCAGAGGATGCGGGCGACGGAGCCGCTTCGCGTGGCCGACGCCGAGACTCGCTATGACATCAATGCCACGGTCGAGGGCGGCGGTACCACTGGCCAGGCTGATGCAATCCGCCTCGGCATCGCTCGGGCCCTTCTCGAAGTCGATCCCGAACTCCGTCCTGCGCTCAAGAAAGAGGGCCTCCTCACTCGCGATTCGCGCCAGGTGGAGAGCAAGAAGTACGGCCTCCGCAAGGCACGTCGGGCCCCGCAGTACACCAAGCGCTAGTCCGAATGTTGAAGGACGGCCAGCGCCTGTTCGGAACGGACGGCGTGAGAGGCGAGGCGAACGCCTCCCTCACCCCGGAGTTGGCGATGGA
>CBDUEV010000012.1:0-57209 GCA_965366365.1 uncultured Acidimicrobiia bacterium
GCCGGGCTGAAGGGGCCGGGCTGAAGGGGCCGGGCTGAAGGGGCAGAAGGGGGCGGTGGGATCATCGTTGGACATCTCGTGACCATGGACCGAACCGTGCCCCGGGGCCGAACGTGAGTGCGCCGATACGCGCCCTGGCCAAGGCAGGCTTCTCGCTTGTCGACGCGATTCGGGAGCCTCTTGCCGGCCCGAGACTGCTCATCTACCACCAGATCGGAGCAGGCCACGGGTTCGAATTGGACGTCGACCCGACCGCCTTCGAACGCCACCTCGACTGGCTGAGCGAACATGGCACCGTGGTCTCGCTCGAGGAGGCGCTGCGGCGGCGCGCAGAGCCGGACGCCGAGAACCTCTTTGTGCTCACCTTCGACGATGGTTTTGCCGACATGTTCGAGCGAGGTTTTCCGGTTCTCCGGGAACGCCGATTGCCCTTCACGGTCTATCTGACGGCGAGGTCCGTGGAGGACCAGGTCCCGCTCAGCGATCGGCCCCGCTCGGCGCCCATCTCCTGGGCTCAGGTGAATCACATGGCCGAGTCAGGTCTCGCCACTCTGGGCGCCCACACCTACGCCCATGGGGATCTCCGGTTCATGTCCGAACAAGAGGTGGCGGAAGACCTGGAGCGATGCGATCACTTGATACGGCAACGCACCGGCGCCACGCCCGTGCACTTTGCCTACCCGTTCGGCTACTGGTCGGAGAGCGCCGATGCGGCGGTGCGTGATCGCTACGAGAGCGCCGTCCTGGGCGGAAGCCCGACGGCTGAGCTGCCCCGCGACTCCTGGTTGGTGAACCGGGTGCCGATCCAGCTGAGTGATGGGGTGCGGTTCTTCACTCGCAAGGCGATCCGCGGACTGCGGACCGAAGAGACGGTGCGACGTCGACTGACGGGATACGAGGGCCCATGACCGCCGCGCGTCCGCCGCGGGTGTTGTTCGTGGTTTCGCCTCCCTCGATGGGCGGGTCGAACGTGAGCCTGCAGACCCTGCTCGAACACCTCGAGGGCAGGGTCGAGCGCATCTTCGCCGGACCGCCGGGAACGATGAGCGAACTGCTTCTCTCCGGTGGAACCGTCGAGGCGTACTGGCCGCTGCCCCGCCGAGGAGGGTCGGCCATTCTGGGACGACTTCGGCAGATGACGGCTCTGCTCCTGCGCACAGCCAGGGAGCGAAAGGACATCTCGGTGATCCACGCCAACGCCACATCGGGGATGCGCCTGGCGACCTTGACGGGCGCCATCCTGCGTATTCCCGTGGTCGTGTGGGCGCACGACGGGGCAGGATCGTCGCTTAGGCGCAAGACAGGTTGGCTCTTTCGCTTCTTGCTCCCTGCCACCACCTGGGCGGCGGTCAGCAGCACCGCCGCAGAGGTCGTCGTCAATTCGCGGTTGGCTTCAGCCGAGGACATCGTGATCGTTCCCAACCCGATCGACCCTGCGTCGATTCTGGCCGATCGAAACACGGAGTCGGGGCCCGTCACCGTCGGGTTTCTCGGACGGCGAGGCAGAGGAAAAGGATTCGACATACTGCCGGCGGTGATCCCGGATGCCGGTGGAAGGTGGCTGGTCTTCACGAATCGATCCGATGAGCCCGAATGGGAGCCCGTCTGGTCGGCTCTGGATGCCCTGCCGCCTTCCGCGGTGAGCATCGAGGGTCGAGCCACCGATGTTCGTGATGCGTACCGGAGGTGTGACATCGTTTTCGTGCCGTCACGGCAAGAGTCCTTCGGGCGCATCGTGGCCGAGGCCATGCTCAACGGAATCCCGGTGGTCGCCTCGGACATTCCGCCCTTCCGCGACCAGGTAGGCGACGACGAGGCCGGTCTGCTCTTTGCGCCCGACGACGCCCAGGCTGCCGCGGCGGCCGTCCGCACCCTCGTGGCCGACCCAGCGCTCCGAGAGAAGCTCGGCAACGCCGGACGCCTCCGCGCACGACGCCTTTCTCCCGACATGGTCGCCGATTCGATGTTCTCGCTCTACCAGGCAGCCGCTGCAAGAGAGGAGCCGGCGTGAGCCTCTCAGGGCCTGAAACGAAGACGGTCGTCCACATGATCGACTCTCTCGGGAGGGTGGGCGGCGCCGAGCAGCAGTTGGTGGAGAACCTGAAGCGTTTTGGGGATCCCCGGCTCCGGCATCGCGTCCTCTGCCTCTACGAACTCACCGACGACAGCCGGCACGATGAGCTGCCCCGTGACACGGTGGTCGACTATCTCTTTGCCGAAGGGGAGCGGCCACCCCGGCCCAAGATCATTCTCGACGCGACCCGCGCTCTGAAGCGGATCGGCCCCGACCTCATTCACTGCGGTCTTCCCAATGCCGCCCTGGGCGCTCGCATCGCCGGTCGGCAATTGGGCGTGCCCGTCGTCGAGAGTCTCGTCAACATCAGCCACGAAAACGTGAGAACCACCGACAATCCGGCCGTCTCATCCTGGAAGCTGGCCGTTCATCGCACCGTAGATCGCTTCACGATGGCGAGGGTTGCCCGGTTCCAAGCCCTGAGCAGAGCAGTTGCCCGCTCCTGGGTGGACACCGTCGGCATCCCAGCCGATCGGGTGGTGGTCATCCCCCGGGGTGTCGATACTGATCAGTATGGAGGCTCCGCCGTGCCGGAGATTCGGGATGCGCTCCTCAGGGATCTCGAAGTGGACTTGGACGCCCTGGTGCTTCTCAACGTGGGACGCCAAGTCGCGCAGAAGGGCCAGATCTACGCGGTGCGGGCGTTGGCGAAAGTCCAGGAGACGCACCCGAACACGGTGCTGCTGTCGGCGGGAACGACCGGGCCCATGTCGGAGCCGCTTCGGGAGGAGGCGGAACGACTCGGGCTCTCAGGAAAGGTCCATTGGTTGGGGGTCCGCGCCGATATCCCGGCACTGCTCGGAGCGGCTGACGTCTTCGTGTTTCCGTCTCTCTTCGAAGGGTTGGGTGTTTCGCTGCTCCAGGCCATGGCCGCCGGCCTTCCTGTTGTCACCACCGACGTGGCGCCCATGACAGAAGTGGTCCAGCACGGAGAAAACGGCCTTCTCGTGCCGGCCCAGGATCCGGTCGCGCTGGCGGCGGCCGTTGTCGATCTCGCCTCGAACCCTGCCACGGCGCGCCGATTGGGAGCCGCCGCCCGCCAGACGATCATCGACGGGTTCGACGCCGATGTGGTGACGGACAGGGTCGAAGGCATGTACCTGGAGCTGCTCGCCATGGAGGCACCATGAAGTACAGACGAATCCTGGCTGTCGGCATGTTCCTCCTCGCCGCCGGAGCGGTGGCGGTGGCGGTGTACCTCTGGAGCCGGCCGACCGCATCGGTGTCATGGCAGACCGAGAGCCTGGTCGTCGCGGAGACCGGTTCGCCGGTCGGGCTCACCGCGGAACTCTCAGAGACGGTTTCCGAGACGGTCACAGTGGAACTCGAGCTGCGTGGCACCGTTCGACCGGGTCGCTACTCGGTAACGAGTGCGGTGCTCACCATCCCACCCGGCCAACTGCTGGCGACCACATCGCTGAGCCTGACATCGAACGGACGCGGCCTGGCCGGAGAGGAGATCACCGCAGAGATCGTCGGTGTCGAGAACGCCGCCATCGGCGCCAGAGACGAGATGACGATCTCCATCGTGGCCACCGCGGACGACCCCGGGGTGACTCCCGCTCCCACCAGCACCCTGCCGGCGCCTACGACGTCGAGCACCTCCACCACCTCGCCCTCCACCTCCACGACCACGGTGGACGCCGAGCGGGGACCGTCCCTGGGTGATCTCGATGTCTCTCTCCTGGCTGAGGTATCGACGGGCGGCACTTCCGCACCCCTCGAACGGTTCGAGACCAGACCGGATTCGATCCTGCTCCTCATGGTCTCCAACTCGTTGGGCGGGGGGATGGCGCCCCTCCCCGCGGTGGCGGGGAGTGGCCTCGACTGGGAGTTGGTCGAATCTGTAACGCGTGGAGGTGGGCCGAGAAGACTGTCCATGTTCCGAGCCGCGACCGGCGCCGGCGGTCCCGTCGAATTGTCGCTGGATTTCGACTCCAGCCAAGGCCTCGTGAACGCGCTCGTGGTCGAGGTCCAGAATGCCCCGACGGAGGGGAACGGTGGGCGCGCTGTCGTGCAGACGGATTCCGCCGCAGCCGGGAGCTTCGACCGCAGCGCCTCCGTGGCGCTCGCTCCCTTGCAGTCCTCCGGCAACATCACCGTTGGAGCGTTCTTCACCGGCGCCAACGAGGCAGAGGGCATCGATGGCTTCGAAACCGTGGGTTCCGTCGGCCGAGCGAAGCGCCTCCTGATCGCCGTGGTGGGGAACGATCCCACCGTGGCGACCGCCCAGTGGTCGAATGGGGCTCACTGGCTGGGGATCGCGGTCGAGATCACCAACCAGCAGTGAATCCGGCGGAGCGCCAGGATTGGTCGTGACCTCAGGAGGCTTGCCGGCCCACCTGGGGGAGCACGGGCCGATCGTCGAAGAAGCCGTAGTCGGCGACGACGCGAACGAGTTCGGCCACGATGGCCTCGCACGCCTCGGCGGAGAAGTTCTGGAATCCCTGCACGGACCGGGACCCACCGATCTCCGCCACGAGACGATCCACATCGACGATGGAGATGCCTTCTTGTGAGGAGAGGTGCATTACGGCCAGGTTGAACCGGTGGGCGGCCAGCGAGAGCGGTTCGCGATCGAGCCCGTGGTAGTCGGAGACATGATCTTTGGGGTCGAGCGAGGAAGCGTTGAGCACGATCACGTGACTCCCCGTTGACTTCTTGATCGACTGGATGACGGTCCGCATGCTTTCTTCGAACTCGTCGGCCTTCTGCGACCCCCATGTCCGATCGGAGGCCGCCAGATCAGCGTCCAGGGACAGCACAACGACATGGGGCGAGAGGTCGCGGAGGGCGGTGCCACCCGGACCGGACCCCGATACCGGGCTCGCCAACGCCTCTTCGAAGACACGCATCCCCTCGCATGGTTCGAAGAAGGGCTCGATCGACGGGGCGGCAGGGTGCTGCCGGGCGACCAGTTCGACGAGTCCGCCCCAGGTCTGCGCCCCACCGTGGGCTGCCGAGAGCAGGCGCGCCCGAAGAGCCTCAGTACCTCTCAGCAGCACGCGAACAGCGGCTGTTTCCGGGGTTGGCGCGGTCACGTCGACCTCAGGCTCCGACCCGCTTCTCTTCGATCAGTTCGGCGATGTCGTCGATCGTGGCGAAGTTCTCGAGCGTGACGTCTTCGGGGTCCACTTCAACGCCGAACCGCTCCTTGATGAAACCGAGAAGGAGAAAGATCCCCAACGAGTCGATGATCTCGTCCTCGACGAGACGCGTCTGGTTCGAAAGGTCGCCGGCTTGGCCATCGAGGAATTCCGTGGCGATCTGCTCGGTCAGTGCCTGTTTGATTTCCGACATATCGTTCTCCTACCACTCGTTTTCGTTAAATGGTCCCGTGAGTTGAAATGCACAAGGAGGATTCGAACGGTGTGTCTTGGACCTGCCCAAGCGTGGCGCAGATTCCCCCCTTTTCCCGCGGGCCAGCGTAGTCCGGCACCGGGGTAAATGTCGAGAGCCCCCACGTCACGCGAATCCCCGAGCGGTCAGTATCCGGTGGACCTCCTGCGCCATCGGAGCCATCTGATCTTCCGTGAAATGAGCGAAATCGACCTGACCCTGCACACCGCCCATCTTGAGGGCTCGATCGACGTCGACGATGTCGAAGTCGTACTCCCTGCTCAGCTCGGCAAGCGCAATGTTGAACGTTCGGCGGCGAGCGGAGTCGGGTTGTTTGACCAGCCCGTAGTTGTGAGTCTGGTCCGACGGATCGACGGTCAGGATGTTGAACACCAGGACGTGGGCACCGGTGCGTTCCTTGATCTCGGTGAGGAGTTGAGCGAAGGAATCCCGGAACTGATCAACCGTCATCCTTCCCACCTTGCGGAAGTTCTTGTTGAACCACTCCACCGTCGAGGTGTCGGCGAGAACGTTGTCGAGCGTCTGGGTCAGCCAGAAACCCCCTGGATCGACCAGGAAATCGTGCTCGCGATGGCGATACACGCTGCGGATCACGTCCGCCGCGCCGGTGAGAATGATCACGTCCTTCGGGAAGGTCACCTCGCTGCGCGGCAGTCGGAACGTGGGCTCGAAGAGCTGCGGACGGAAATACGACTGATTCAGGCTGAGCCGCTCCATCACCTCCCTCATCGCCTCTCTCGCTTCTCCATCGAACGGCTTCAAGGTCTGAAGGATGACGTCGGAGCGGGCTCCGGAGATCTGCAGGGGCTCCCGCAGGATGCAGGTGGGGGTCTTGACGGAATCACGCATCAGTTCCGCCACGCCGAACACGGCGGGCAGGTCGCACCCGCCTCGCAGGTAGATCCCCACTTTGGCGGAACCGACGTACGGATCAGGGCTGATCATCGTGTGGTTTCGACCGGTGCTCTGAACGTAGCCGGGGCCTCGGGTTTCGCGGGGCCGGCCCTTGGCTTCGCGGATGCGTACCACCAGCGGATAGAGAAGCCTTCCCAACACGGGTACGCGGCGCGCCATGCCGCGCAGCACTCGGGCGGTGAACAGTTTCAACGCTCTCACGAGCCGTCTCCTTCGGATTCGATGCGGTCGACCACGACCCGAGAAGGGTGCCCGGCGGACCCGGATTCGGCTTCCCCGTCGAGTCCCAGCGAGGCGATCTGTTCGCCGACTCGGACGCCGGTGCCCTCGCTCGCCACGATTTCCGTGAGTGTTCCGGCATCGAGCGAAGTGAGGCGGTAGCTGACCTTGACTCCCGTCCACTTCTTGTACTTCAGCCTGGACGGCTTGCGGTTGACAGTGTCCTTGGGGTTGAGGCGGCGCCGGAGTCTGGTCACTTCCTCGACGGTCACGTCGCAGAGTTCGTCTCCGTAGGCGATCGGGTCGCCGACCCGCTTGTGCCAGGTTGTGATCACGGCACCTTCGACAGCTGGGCCGAGGTTGGGCAGTTCGACACGGAGTTTCACGCCGTCCCCTCCGGCTGGAGAGTTGGTCGAACTCGATCCCTTGTCGCTGCCGCCATTGACACGAGCCCCCCTCGTGTGGTCATCTCGTGACCCTCCTCTTGTCCGCAACCAACGTAGCGTCGTCGGGCCGGCAAGTCTAGGTCGGCTCGGTCTCGCCTCGTCGTGGTGGGCAGGGGAGCGGGCGCTGTTAGGCTCGCCGAATGCAAGGGGTGTTTCCGTTCTTGGTGGGAAGTGGGAGGTCGGGAACGACTCTCTTCCAGGCGATCTTCGACCAGCATCCGGACCTGGCCACTACCCACGAATCCCACTTCATCGCCCCGATGGGTAAGCAGAAAGCACGCTACGAGGCGGCGTCGAGCTTCGACGTAGCCCGATTTCTCGAGGACCTCTACGCCAACGCCAACTTCCGTCGGCTCGGCATCGATCGGGCCGAGCTGGCGTCCGATCTCGAGACCGCTCCTCCGGACGGCTTCGCATCGGCAGTGCGGACGGTGTTTGCGCGGTTCGCGGCGGATCATGGGAAGCCCCGCTACGCCGACAAGACGCCGGGCTACGTGATCCACATCCCCCTCCTGGCTGATCTCTTTCCGGAAGCCCGCTTCCTGCACATCATCCGAGACGGACGCGATGTAGCCCTCTCCTACATGGAGACCAACTGGGGCCCGAAAGACCTGCCGGCGGCGGCCCTGTACTGGCGGTCTCGCATCACCGCAGGCCAGGCAGCCGGAGCACAGCTGGGCCCCGACCGCTATCGGGAGGTCCGCTACGAGGACTTCCTCGCCGACCCGGAATCGATCATCCGCTCGCTCTGCCCGTTCTTCGACCTCGATTTTCGACCCGAGATGCTGGAGTACTTTCAGAAGGCGGACGAGTTCGTGGCCACCACCGCCGATCCAGGCGTCCACAGTCGACTCGCCCTTCCCCCCACGCAGGGTCTGCGTGATTGGCGGAGCCAGATGGAACCCGGAGACGTCGCCGTCTTCGAGGCGCTGGCGGGCAGCCTGCTCGACGAGCTGGGGTACGAGCTCACCACCGATCGCTCGTCCCCCATGGCCAAGGCGGCAGCTGGGAAGGCATGGGTGCGCTGGCAGGCGCTGCGGCTCACGGTGCTGACGGAGCGACTCAAGCGCCGTGCCGGCCGCCTGGCCAGGCGGGTATCACCCTGACGTCGGTACGCTGTGGCGAGCCGAACCGGGGGTGTGGCATGACCGTCAGAATGTTCGCGGCGCTGCTCGCCGCCACGCTCCTGGTCCTCACCGTAGGCGCCGCCCCGGCGGGAGCACGCGCCGACAAGGACTGCGATGGGACCGCCATCGGTGTCACTCCGCTCAACGATCTCGGCGAGGCCACCTATCAGGGTGAGGTCGGGGGGCTCTACCCGAACGGAAGCAACACCGTTCCCGCCGGCCACCTGACGCTGGGGCAGGCGCTAGCCGCCTCGGTGGTGCCGCGTTCCGCCGACGGGACGCCCGATCCGAATGGCGCCATCGTGTTCACCTCCATCGGGGTCTCCAACACCAGTGGCGAATTCGACGCCTTCACCGCCCTGGCGGGCACCGAATTCCAGCCGACTTCCCGACTCGCCTTCGTCAACGGTGCCCAGCAAGGGCGAGCCTTGCGAGGCTGGGCGTCGGAGCGGAACGACCATGTTTGGGAGACGATCCGTGCACGCCTGGGCCGGGCCGGGCTCACTCCCGCTCAGGTGCAGGTGGCGTGGATGATGTTGCCCTCGCCTGAGCGTGGACCGGCCACTCTCGCCACTGCGCGCGCCGAACTCGTCGATTTCGTAGCCGTGCTGAAACGGGCGAAGCAGGAGTTCCCCAACCTCCAGCTCGTCTACATCTCGAGCAGGATCTACGGCGGCTACATCGCCGATGCGAATTCCGAGCCCAACGCCTATCACCACGGGTTCCAGATGAAATGGTTGATCGAAGCGCAGATCGACGGTGACCCCGAACTCAATGCGGATCCAGGCCGTGGAGCCGTCGTCGCGCCCTGGATTGCGTGGGGCCCCTACCTGTGGGCTGACGGCACCAACCCCCGTTCCGACGGATTGACCTGGGATTGTGCCGACTACGCCGCCGACGGGGTCCATCCTGGAAGGATCGCCTCGGAGAAGGTCGCTCACCTCCTCGTCGACCATCTCCAATCCGATCCGACCGCAGCAGCGTGGTTTGAAGGCGAGCAAGCCGATCCCACCACGACGAGCTCCCCAACCACGGTGCCCGCGGCCCCCTCGACACGCGTTCCCTCGACGTCGAGTCCGGTGTCCGCCGCAACGACAACCACCTCCACGACCCCCACGCCCGTGGCCGCGGAGTCTGAGGGAGGGTCAGGGCGCTGGGGCGCCTGGGGCGCCGCCGCAGTGGCGGTTCTGGCAGCGGCGGCTGGCGTCGGGTTGCTCCGGTCTGGACCGGGTCGAACCCCCGACGAGGGCGTTGATCCCTGACTGGGCCTCTTGGGCCTCTTGACTGGGCCTCTTGACTGGGCTCCTACTTCAGGGCGATCGCCCTCGCCAGGAACGATGCCATCTGATCGCGCAGAACCAGACTGGTGGGACAGAATGCCGTGTTGTCGGGAGGATTGCATCCCTGGGTGATGCCGGCGTCGGCGAGTGCGGCGATGGCCGGTTCGTGAATCGAGTTGTCGTCATCGATGAAGTCGCGTGAACCGCCCAGCGGCAAGCCGAGGGCCCGGACGAGGAAAGTGGCCATCTGCGCCCGATCGACGCCGGCGTCCGGACAGAACCGGGTGTTGGCCGGAGGGTTGCATCCGAGCGTGATCCCCGCAGCCGCCAGGGCCTGAATGTCCTCCTCGTGCACGGAGCCGTCGTCGTCGGTGAAGCGGTCGCTGGACGATGGGGGCAGGTCGAACGCCCTCACCAGGAAGGTCGCCATCTGCGCGCGGCTCACCGGCGAGGCTGGGCAATAGCGGTCGTTGGTGGGCGGGTTGCATCCGAGGGTGATGCCCTCGTCGGCGATCAACTCGATCATGTCCTCGTGGATGTTTCCGTCGTCGTCGATGAACCGACCGCTGTCGTATGCGGCGAACGGGTCGAACCCGGCTGGGCATGCTTCTCCCAAGTGGTTGAACACCGCACGCTTCTCCAGCGTCTGACCTTTGTCGAGGGCGGCCTGGTCCACTACTGCCAGCAGCGGCGTGTCGACGAGGTTGAGGTAGTTGAACGCCACCGGACCACCGTCCTGAGGCGCCGACGACGCCAGGATGCTCACGGCTACCGGTGATTTCGCCACCGTCACGCACGACCACGACTGATTGACGTGATTGGGTTCGGGCTGACCGGCGAAGGTGTGGTTCATGATGCCGGCCTCACCGTTCTCGTACAGGTACAGATGCGAATAGGTGTACTCGTTGGTGTAGGCCCCGTGCGAGACGCCGGCTGCCTTGTTGCGGTAGGCGATGAACTCGGTGATGTGATGGTGAAACGGGTTGTTCTGCCAGACGTGAATGCCGTGGCAATTGTTGTTGTGGGCCACGTTGTCGCGGAAGTCCCATATCCCGCTGTCGAGGCCGGATCCGAGGCCAGGCCAGAAGAATCCCGAGCAGTTGGCGTTCCCGAGGATGCCGGCGGCGGCGTTGTCGGTGGCAACGTTTCCATCGCCGAGCGCCAGGTTGAACCCGGCGAGGAGGAACCCGCGGAAGTCAGGATCGGTTTTGACGTGTCCCGCGAAGTTGTGTTCCCAGAGGGAGTCGTGGGACTCGTTGCCGTCTCCCTTGTCCCACCAGAAGGCGGTTCCGAACACGTCGTAGGCGACATTGTCGCGCAAGGTCACTCCATGCGAGTGGTGGGGGACGACGGCGCGGTTGCCGGATTGGCGAAACACGTTTCCTTCGACGATTGAACCCCGTGAGCCGTCCCCGGCCATGTGAAAGTGGAGGGGGTACCGGCCGATAACGCCGACGGTGGCGCCGTCTCCGTCGTCCTGGCGGGGGCCGAGATGACGGAACTCGGCGTACTTGACGGTCTGCGGCGCCGAGCTCATGATGGTGACGTGGCTGCGGCCGCCGGCCGTGCCTTCGATATGTACCGAACGAGTCAGATTGATGACTTCGGCAGCCGGCAGTGTGCTGTCGACGCGCGGCACGGCGGAACCCTTGGTGAACGGATCGAAACCGTCCCTCCCGTATTCGCCGACCGCGGTGGGCGCCACGAGGAGTTCATCGGTGGCGGCCCAGCTGGGATCGTCTCCGGTCCGGTTCCAGCCGGCCTTTTTCTCGCCGAGGATGTCGAGCTGTCCGGCGCCCACCACCCAGAGTCCTCGATCAGACTCGAGGACGGCGAGCCCTCCTCCGACGAAGGCCTCCTCGTCCACCTCGACGAAGCGCAGCGTGTGAGACACGCCGGGCTGCGGCTTCATCTCCAGGGTTCCTTCAACGATGAGGTTGCCGGCCACCTCGAGGGTCGTGTCCTGAGTGGGGTCGAACCGGAGAACGTCGCCGGCAGCCACGGTCTCCGTGCTCGGGTAGCTCACCGACCCGGAGATGACCTGGGTGGCCGCCTCGGCCGGGGTGGCCAACGAGACGGCCCCGACGAAGAGGAGGCATGACAGGGCAACTGCAGTGAGTGCTCTGCGCTTGGGGATGACGAGGGGCATGTGGGGTACCTCTAGGTAGCGTCCATGGGAGCCTGCGACCAGGTCGCGGTGCTCGTGCCTCCTCAGCGGTGGGAAGGGTACTGGCGTTTGAGCGCTACGCCAAGAACCGAGGGAACGGGAGCCCGGCGCGGTCGAGCCACCGCCAGATGTGTCGTGACGTAGGCCCCGAAGCGGGCTAAGGTGTCGCAAGGGATCAAGTGCGATTTCCACGGTTCAGGGCGCCAGCTCGACAGTACCAAAACGGGGGTGTGTGAGTCGTGAAGGGGTTGGGAAGTCTATTTCGGATGGTGCGCCGCCGATGGTGGATCGTGCTGTTGATGGCTGTGCTCGGCGCGGCCGCCGCTTACTCGGGCACCAACCTGCGCAACTCGAGGATTCAGCCGTCCTATGAAGCGAGGGCAATCGTTCCCTTCGAGGCCTCCGATTCTCAACGGGATCGAAACGAGGCGACCGCCGAACTACGCGTGGCCGCCGATGAGGCGGCGGAGCTGACCGCCCGGTACATCGACGAGAGGCTCGGCCTAGTCTCCACCGACGATCGGGCCAGCCAAATAGTCTTCACCACGAGAGGTCCCGACGAAGCCACCGCCGTGGAGACGGCAACGGCGATGCGCCTGGCCTACCTGGAAGGGCTCGACGCCAGAATGGCGGCCGACCGGCAGGAACGCCTCGACGAAATCGTGACAGAGGCCGCCGCCGTTTTGGCCCAGATCGAAGCGCTCGATCCGCCCGAGGTCGTCGAGGCGCTGCCCGACGTCGACCCGGAAGTGCAGGCCCGCCTTGACGAACTCGTCCAGTTGGCGAACGCGCTCACCCAACAGCGAACCAGGGCGGAGGTCGACCTCGTTCTCGCCGAGACAGGCGACGAACGGGCCGGCACCCCCGAGGAGATCCAGGAGGAGCTGGACGCGGTTGCGGCGAAGCTGGACGACATCTACAAGGAGATTGCCGCCATCGCGGCGGAGAACGGCATCGAGCCACCTCGGATCGGGACCCAACAGCAGACCACCCTGCGGCCGGAAACCACGCTGCCGTCGTCCCAACCAGGGCAGAATTCCACCCCGCCACCGCTCGATGGAGCGGTATCGAGCGGTGAGTTGGCCGACCAATGGACCATCGAGGCCCTCCAAGAACGGTACGACACTCTGGGCGAGGAATACTCCAGCTTCTTTGTCGAGGTCGAGGACACCACGGCCGAACTGGCTGCAGTCGAGGCGATCGATGTCTCACCACAGCCGGGGTCGCCGATTCTCTATGCATTCGTCGGTTTGATCGCCGGGGCCCTGCTGGCCATCGGAGCTCTCTTCGCCGAGAAGACGGTGCGGGGTCATATCTACGCTGCCTCGGATGTTGGCCCGATCCCCGTGCTGGCCGAGCTGCCCGCTGTTTCTTTCCAGGTTCGCAATCCGGACAGCCGCCGCCACAAAGCAGCGGTCGGGGCGCGCCTCGAAGGAATCCGGCGACTTCGATCGATGCTGCTCGCCTACGGAGAGGAAAGCGCCAAAACGCCGGCGATCGGTCTCTCCGGGGTCGGCGTCGGCGGCGAACAGGTTCGTATGCTGATGCTCGATGTGGCGCACCGCCTTGCAGCATCCGACCGATCGGTCGTTCTCATCGACCTGGACTTCGCGCTGGAGTACGCCTATGAGGACTCGGTCGACGACGTGTCGATTGCAGGTTTGCTGAGTGCCGTTCGCGAGAACCCGAAGACGGGCCTGGCGCCTCTCGACGAGGCCATGAAGGACGCCGCCCCTGGCAAAGGTGCCATGCATCTGATCCGGTCCGGGCGAACCGATCAGGACCCCACCGACCTCGTGTTGACCGAAGGATTCCGTACGCTCACCGACCGGTTGCGTGATCACGCCGACCTCATTCTCATCGTCCTCCCCGACGCAGCTGACAGCCTCACCAAGACGGTCAGTCGCCGGTTCGAGGGGATGATCGCCGTGTGCAGCGCCGGCAAGAGCCGCCGGAGCCTGCTGGCCAATGTCATCCCCAACAGCGCCGTGGGAGGTTCCCAAGCCGTAGGAGTGGCGTTGTTGGTCGGCAAACATGCTCATGTCGCCTCCGTTCGCTCCGCGCTGGACGATCCGCCTCGGCCCGATGGGGCGGCGCCGGACGGCGAGGACCTGTTCAATGAGCCCGTCCTGTCCGGCAATCGAACAGATTCCGGGCCGGCTGCCCTCGCCCAAACACGCTCCGAAGCGCCCCAACCGGCGCCCGCTGAGAGGGTCTCCGAGCCTGTTGCCGCTCCTGACGCCCGCCCGAGCCCGGCCGTGCGGGCCGATCAGGCGTCTCGAGCCACACCTTCGAGACCGGCTGCGAAGGCCACGCCCATCGCACCGGTCACCCACAGCTCCGGGGCCGAGGAGCCTCAACCCGAGCGGCACACGGCCGTCGAGGAGCCGGTGACACGGCGCCAGCCTTCCATCGTGATTCCTGCCGAACCAAAGAAGGAACCCCGTCGCGTCAAACGAGCACTCGACCGGTTGGAAACCGTCCTCGAGCCGGTCATCGCCGTGCCCGGTCCTGCCGTGCCGCCGTTGCCGCAGGAGGTGCCGCGCTCCGAGCGCCCCACAGGTCAACGTTCGAGAATCGGTCAGGCGCTCGACAGGCTGGAAGACAAGCTCGCCAACTTCATCGCTCCGGCCGACCCGACCCCGGGCTCGGGAGGATGGCCCAACCCGGCCGAAGACCGGTCTTGATCGGTGTCTCAGGTGAGAGTGGAGGCTACGCGCTGGCTGAAGGAGCGCGTTTCTCCTAGAAACCGTCGCAGACTCGTGCAGGCTCGTCTGAGGGGAAGGTCGCTGAGCGCCAACCTTCGCACGCTTCCGGGCTGTCTGATCGTCGGAGCCCAGCGCTGCGGGACCAGTTCTCTGTACAAGTACCTGGGTGCCCATCCTCAGGTCGTTCCCTCTCTGCGGAAGGAAACGGAGTACTTCTCGACCAGGTACACCGAAGGTGAAGCCTGGTACCGGTCCCATTTCCCTTTGGAGGCGAGGATGGCGCTCGCCTCGCGTCTGTGCTTCGAAGCCACCCCTGATTACCTTCTCGATCCGCGGGCGGCCGCCCGTGCGGCCGAGCTGGTCCCCGACGCCCGCATCATTGCCCTGGTACGCAATCCGACCGAACGCGCCTACTCCCAGTACCAGCACAATCGGAGGCTCGGTCACGAGCCACTCGGTTTCGAGGAGGCGATCGAATGCGAGAGCGAGCGGATCGAAGGTGAGTTCGAGCGGCTCCTTGGTGACCCTTACTATCGAGCGCTGCCCTTGCGACGGCATGGCTATGTCCAGCGGGGTCGCTATGCAGAACAACTGCGCCAGTGGCAGCGTCACTTTCCGGCCGATCGGATTCACGTCGCGCGCTTCGAGGACTTGATCGCATCCCCGTCGGAGACGCTGACGGGCATCGAGCAGTTCCTCGGGATCGACGAATGGGTTCCCGCCTCCTTCGCCAATCACAGCTATGGCATGGCGGGAAAGGAGGCTACCGAACGCATGAGTGAGGCGAGCCGGAAGACGTTGACGGAGTTGTTCGCTCCGACCATCGCCGACCTCGAAGAGCTCCTCGGTCGCCCAACGGGGTGGCTGGCTCCCGACGTGGAGCGACGCGGCGAATGAGGGGTTTGGCGTGACCCCGGCCTTCATCGTGGGGTCCGACCGATCGGGCACCACCCTTCTCAGGCTCATACTCAATGAGCATTCCGATCTGGCGGTGCCCGCCGAGACCTGGTTTCTCATCGATCTCATCGACGCTTTCGGTGTGGGGGCGAGCCTCGGGTCCGACGACATCCAACGAGCGATCGAAATCGTCACCTCCCAACGCCGGTGGAAGAACTTCTCCATCACGGCCGACGACCTGGGCGCGGCAATGCGAGGGAGCCCCGACGTTTCGCTGGCCGAGTTCTTCGACACATTCATGACGCTGGAGACGGCTGCCACCGGGCGGTCGCGCTGGGTCGACAAGACGCCCGAGTACGTCCTTCATCTGCCCGAGCTGGCCGAGATGTTCCCGACGGCCCGATTCGTCAACATCACCCGCGATGGGCGTGACGTGTTCGAGTCTCTGAGGAAGCAGCGCTGGCGCGGCCGGACCCCGCTCCGGATCGGCCGATACTGGGCGGCCTGCATCGACGGCGCCTTCAGCGCCGGCTCTGTGTTGGACCGAGATCGGTGGCTGTGGATCAAATACGAGGATCTCGTCTTCGATACCCCTGGGACCATCCGCCATGTGTGCGATTTTCTCGATGTGCCCTTCGAGCCAGGAATGCTCGACTTTCACCGAACTGCAGCCGCGCACCTCACCCCACAGGCGCTCGAGCGGGGCTTCCACGCCAAGCTGACCCGTCCGCCTGCCCCCTCGGACCTATACAAGTGGAAGCAAGGCGAGACCGGACTTGGCTCCTGGCTCTTCGAGGCCACCACGCACCGGCAGTTGCTGGCCGCCGGGTACGAAACGAGGATGGGTCGGGGAGCTGCAACAATGCTCACCCCCGTCGTGTATGCGCATCATCTCGTGGCGTCGGTGGTGGCCAAGGGCAGAAAATCCATCCGGAGGGCACGACGTCGCAAGGACCAACGGTCATGACCCGCCTCGGCCTCGTGCGCGTCGGAACCTTCTCCGGTTCGGGAACCTCACTCCGTGACGCGCTGGCGACGAAGGTCGAACTGGACGATTTCGATCTGCTCGAGGTGGCACGACGGCCGTCGATGTGGTTGGTTCGGGCGGCCGCGGTCGTTGAAGCCGCCCTGGCACGAGACGGCGTGAACTTCTCGAAGACGGCCGCCTGGTCTCGCGGGCTGCAGACTCGCCTTCCACCCTTCGCCGACAACGGCCCTGTCCTCTTCGTGCAGACCACCCCTGCGCTCGACCTCGATCCCAGGCGTCGTTACGCCATCTACACCGATCGATTGGGCCGGGAAGGGCTCAATGCCGAGGGGCCGTTTCGGTCCCGCGCCACCGCCGGATGGGTGGCCAGGGAGCAACGGTTCGTCGAGAAGGCGCACCGGCTGTTCGTCATGGGACCGTCGACCAAAGAGTACGCCGTGTCCGAGTACGGTTTGGTTCCCGAGCGGGTGGTCGTCGTGGGCGGTGCACCCAATGCCCGCCTCGGCCCCCACCGCCAGTCCTCGGCGTGCCGCCGGTTGCTCTTCGTGGGGATCGACTGGCGCCGAAAGGGCCTTCCCGACCTGCTTGACGCCTTCGCAGAGATCAGGCAGGAATATCCCCATGTGGAGCTGGACGTCGTCGGGGGCTGGCCCGGGGGACCAGCGCCGGAAGGGGTGACCGTGGTGGGCCGGATTCCCCATGACCAGATGCCGCGGTACTTCTCGGCCGCCGACCTGTTGGTGATCCCCACCTATACGGAACCCTTCGGCATCGCCTTGGTGGAAGCGTTGATGATGGGCATTCCGGTGATCGGGACCACCGTGGGAAACCAGCAGTGGATCATCGGCCAGGGAGGTTTGACCGTCGAGCCTGGCGATGCGGGAGCGCTGGCGCTGGCGCTGCGACGCATGGTCGTCGAGTATCCGAAGATGAAACAGGCCGCCGACACCCGTCGATCCGAGCTCCTCGCCACGATGACGTGGGATCGCATCGCCGACGGGATCTTGTCCGAGCTCACCGACCTCTGGGAGGGGCGGCCATGAGCCGGCCCGGCTTCTTTCTCGTTGGCGCTCCCCGCTGCGGAACCAGCATGCTGTACGGCCTGATCGGAGCACATCCGCAGGTGTTCACCACCCCGAACAAGGAGCCCTGGTTTTATGCTCTGGAGGGGAACCCGGCACCCTTCACCGGGCCCGGCGACGGCCAAGGAATCCGAGACCGCCGGGAGTACGAAGCTCTCTTCGCCGAAGCGGGGTCGGCCGCAGCCATCGGGGAGGCTTCTACCCTGTACCTCGCCAGCGACGTGGCACCCGTGGCGATCAAAGAAGAGCTGCCCGAGGCGAGAATCATCGTGATGCTGCGAGACCCCGTCGACCGCGCCTTCAGTAACTACTCGCAACACCGGTGGCAGGGGCGTGAGACACTCGGATTCGAGGAGGCAGTCGAGGCCGGGCCGGGCCGGGTGGCGGCCGGATGGGCGCCTTTTTGGGATTACCGGGCGATGAGCCGCTACGGGGACCAACTCGAGCGCTGGTACTCCCTTTTTCCGCAGGATCAGATTCATGTGGTGGTCTTCGACGAGTTTGTTGATCGCCGATCGGAGACACTCGCCGCCGTGTACCGATTCCTCCAGGTGGACGCGGGGTTCGTTCCGGACGGTCTAGGACCGGTCAATGCGGCGGGGCAACCCAGGTGGCCTCGACTGCACGCCTTTCTGCGCGGCTCGAGTCCCGCCAAGCGTCTGTTGCGGGCAACTGTGCCGGAGCGGGTGCGGGTGCCGATCAGGACCGTGATCGATTGGCGCAATAGCGGTCCTCGCCAGGCGCCTGAGCCGGCATTCGCCTCTTCGCTCACACAGGAGTTCTCGACACAACTGGCGATGGCGGAGAAGCTGACCGGGCTCGACCTGCCACCGTGGGGACGCTGAGGCTCAGACCCTCCACGTCGAGAGATCACGGCCGATCAGGGTACCGAGGGCGACGATGTCGTCCTCGCAACGCTCGAGGATCTCCGCTCGGAGGACCGGATCGAGGCGCCGGTCGGGTTGCTGCTGGAGGCGCGCCGAAGCCCGCCGCAGGCGCCGCCGAAGGTCCGGAGGGGCAACCCGTCGCAGCGTGGCCGCCGCCATCGGGAAACGGGTCATAACGCGCCTGACCGCCACGGAGGGCAGGTCGATCGTCGGATTGTGCACCTCGAAGCTGGGCGCGAATTCGGTCTCTGCGCCGACGAGTTCGAGGACCCTCCGATACGACCCGGCCGCATCCGACTTCAGGTCTTCGAACAGGATGACCGCCACACGGGTCCCAAAACGGTCGAGGTAGCGCTTGACCTGCGGTGCGTACGTCACCACCTCGTCGTACTGGAGCATCTCGGGCTTGTGGCATGTGGGTGGCAGCCGCTGTCCCCTCCGGCGAGCGGGCTGCGCAGCCAGCGCCTCACGGAAGTCGATCAGATCTTCATTCCCGGAACGAACGAACTGACGATGAAGCGAGTGGACCATGTCCGCGGGGTTGCGAAGCATGATGACGATGCGGGAATCGGGGTTGAATTCGAGGATTTCTTGTGCGGCGGTCTTGGAGAAGAGGTAGCCGATCGACTTCTCACCGACTGCCACCGCCTCTCCTGCCTCGGCGAAGAGCGCCAGATAGGCGGCCCGATCCTCGACGCGGTAGCGGACCGTCAGGTCCGTGCCGAAATGGTGGACCTCGGAGCGAGGCGAGATGAACACCTGCGGATGTTGCGACAGGTAGGTCTCCATCGACGTGGTGCCCGACTTGGCGGCGCCAACCAGAAAGAGGTCGGGTTTTCTCATGGGTGCACCATCGGTTCTTCCCCGCTTTCGCCTCTCGGTCGCCGCCCCCGCGGCGATGGCTACCGTGCCGAGAGCCGGATCAGGAGCCTAGTGGCCCCCACCGATCCGAGAGTCCGCTCGCAGCGTGTTGCTGTCTGTACCGAAGGGCGCTGGAGCACGGCAGCCTTGGGGTCTCGACCGGCTGTCCACAGGCGACACGTTCAGTTGACCACTTCGAGTTCACGCAGGATGCGGTACACCTCTTCGCCGATCGGAGCCGTCTGCGAGAGGGGCACGTGGGCGAAGTCGACCTGCTCCTGGACGCCGCCCAACTTGAGAATGCGGTCAACGTCCACGACATGGAAGTCGAGTTTCTCCGACAGCTCACTCAACGCCAGAATGAACTGACGGCGTCGCAACGGGTGGGCTGACGGGAGAAGCTGATAGTTGTGGTGCGCACTTCCCGGATCGACCACCAGACTGTTGTACACGAGAACATGGCTGCCCTGGCGTTGGCGAATCGTCTTGATGATCTCCTCGAGATTGCGCTGGAAGTCCTCGACCTCGATGCGGCCGATGCTCTCGAAGTTCTCCCTGAACCACCTGGCGATCTCGGGGTCGGGGAGGATCTTGTCGCTGAGCTTGTTCATCCAGAATCCGCCCGGGTCGACCAGATATCCCTCGGTGCGGTGCCGATAGACGTTGCGGACCAGATCCGAGCCGACGGACAGCACGATGACGGTCTTCGGGAATCTGCCGAGTTTCGGGTGGTCGACGATCTCGAAATCCGGTTCTTCGAAGAGCCTGGGCGAGAAGTAGTTGGAGGTGAGCTTCAGCTTCTCGGTCACCTCGTCCGTGTCGAGATCGGCGGCTGGTCCCAGCGTCTGCAGTAGTTGGTCGGTGCGGTGCGATCCGAGGACACTTCCCGTCCCGATGTTGGCGACCGCCACCGTCCCTCGTACGTTCTCGGCGATGTGGGGCACGGCGGTGAAGGCCGTGGCGAGATCGCAGCCTCCATTGAGGAGCACACCGGTGCGGGACTCGTCGGGGTCTCGGCGCGCCCGAGCCAGTGCGAATTGGCGTCCCGTCTGGAGTATGTAGTTCTTCCCTGACTGCTGACGGACACGATTGATGTAGCGACGCTTGAGCGCCTGTTCGAGCGCCGTATCCTCACCGGCGACGGCGCGCCACCCCTTCGCCCCCTGCTTGAGAACCTTCTGGACCGGCTTCACAGATCCCCCTCTGCCCTGTCGACCATATCGACCACGATTCGCATCTTCGGGTGATCGGCACCCGCTTGGTCTGTCTCTCCTCCGACTTCGACGAGTCCCAACACCCCGCCGATGGTCACCGTTTCGCCGTCTGGGACCTCGATACTGCGCAGCGTTCCTGTCTCCGAGGCCATCACCTGAAAATGGAGACAATCGCGGCAGGCGAGTTGGGCTTCGAGGGCTTCGATGTCTCCGCAACTGGGACATCGCATGCGGGCCGGACCGGACGCTTCCTGCCTTCCCTTCCTGCTCAACCGAGAAAGGCGCGAGGCATCCTTGGTGCGGCCCGCCATTTCCCACTCCCGTACCTTCACGACACAAACCACATCCCCAAAAGCGATCTCGTCGCCCTCCTGGGCATTCCACGCCGCCATTCGGGCCTTCTTGATACCCATGCCGAGTTCGGGCAATGAGATTGAAAGGATCACGATGCCTCCTTGCCACGCCGGCCGACCTGAGCCATGACAGGCCGTGCCTCGAAAAACCCGTAATCCTCGATGATCCGGACCACCTCGGCGCGCAGCGCCTGGCGAGCTTTCGGCGAGTAGGAGAGGGGGCCGACGACATGCTGCTCGGCACCCATCTCGGCGAGAATACGGTCCACATCGACGATGGAGATCCCCGCGGATATCGACAGTTCGAGCAACGCCAGATCGAGACGCTGCGCCTTGCGCGTGAAAGGTTCGGCGATGCCGTGATAATTGGAGACGATCATGGTGGGGTCGATGGTCGATGCGTTCATGATCAGGACGTGGCAGCCGGCCTTTTGGTAGGCCTCGATGACGGAGCTGGCCGCCTCCGAGAAGCTCGGCGACGAGTTCACCTCATCAGCGAACACGTCGGGAGCGAGCGACAGAATCACGATGTCCGCCGGGGGGCCTTCCTGCTCGACCCCGCCGGTCGCCAGTTCGGCCGCAAGCGACGCCATGGGTCCGCGGGGCTCCATGCGGCATTCGACGAGGGTCCGTCCCTCCGACGCCTCCGCCACCAAAGGAGAGAGGCCGGTCTGGGTCTCGCTTCCGTCGACCGCCGTCAGCATCTCGACGAGATCATCCCCTTTCAGGAGCACCGTCAACGTGCTCTGACCCCCCATTTTCGTCGTCATCATGTCCCCAAGTGTTGTGGTGTTCGCGCGGGCGTCAGTGACATGCTCCCCGGCAGTCCCGGCCAGCCCCCCTGTGCAGAGCCAGGTTAACCGTGCTGCTCGCAGGTGTCTAGCGTGGTCCCGCCCGGGCACCGTCCGCTTCCCGAGTGGCTCTCGGATGGCATCGGTTCGGTGGTTACAATGGCGCCAAGGGGAGGTTGTCTTTGTCTACTGATGCCGGGTTCGATTCACGCGCCACTCGGGTCGCCCCGTGGGGAACCGAGCGGGCCTTCTTCCTCGGCGAGCCGGGGGACCGCGTTTTTGGGGTGGTTCACGCTCCGACCGCTGATCCGGTGGGAGCTGTGCTGGTGTGCCCCTCGCTCTTCACGGACACCATCTTCAACTATCGGCGCGAGGTGGAGGTTTCGCGAATTCTGGCCGCCGAGGGTCTCATCGTCGGTCGGTTTCACTTCCGGGGAACCGGCCACTCGGAAGGCGACCCCCTCGCCACCACCTTTCCGACCATGGTGTCCGACGCTCTCCGTATGGCCGAACATCTCGACGACCTCGACGGCGGAGCTCGGCTCGGGGTCTTGGGGAGCCGATGGGGCTCGCTGGTGGCCGCCGGCCTCGGCGCCCGCTTCCAGGACGCCCCGATCGCTCTGTGGGAGCCCATCGTCACCGGAGAGGCTTTTCTGCGCGAAGCGCTCCAGGCCAGCGGTGTCGCCCACATGGCGTCGCGGTTGGACGGAGCCAGCCCCAAAGAGTCGCTGGCTGCAAACGGCGTCGCGAACATCCTCGGGTTCCCGATGGGTCGAGCCCTGTTCGAATCGGGAGAGAAACTGTCTCTGGTCGATCTCTTCGGAACCGCGGCGAGACAGGTCCTGTACCTGGGGCCCGGTCGCCAGGGCAACCTGACCACAGCGCACCTGGAGGCAGTGGAAGACCTGCGGAGCAACGGGGTCGAGGTGGACGCTCGGGTGATCACAGGGCCGAGAGCGTGGTGGTTCGTCGATGAGGTGAACCCCACCCCGGTCGACGCCGCCGAGACGACGGCGCATTGGTTCGAGGCGGCCCTGGCGAGGTCAGCGTGACTCTGCCCTACCTGGAGTACCCGACGTACTTCCCGGCCGGCGAGGAAACCCTCTTCGGTATCCTCACCGAACCGGTCGGCGATCCCAACGGTGTGAACGTCCTGACCCTGTGCGGTGGGGGTTGGATCCCCGGCTCCCACCGCGGGTCGATGTGGGTCCGGCTGGGTCGCGAATATGCCGAGGCTGGGTACCGATCTTTCCGATTCGACTATCACGGAGTCGGCGAAAGCACCGGCGACGTGAGGTTCGACATGAACCTTCCGCTCATCAAGGACGCCCGGGCTGCCTTGTCGACTCTCGCCGACGGGTCCTCCGGCCGTTCGGTGGTGGTCGGCACCTGCTTCGGCGGGAGAACCGCCGGGGCGCTGGCGGCGGTGACCCGACCGGCCGGAGTTGCGTTTCTGGCGGTCCCTGTCCTCGGTGCCAAGAGCACCGGAGAGCTGATGCGGCGCGCCGCGTCACCGCGCGTGCTCCGTAACGTCTTCAAGGCCGAGCACCGGCGTCAGTACTGGAAGATCATCGTGCGACGATTCAAGAGGATCAAGAACGCGGTGGCGTCGCGTGGCTCCCATGGCATCGAGGGCAAGAGGATGTTCATCGACGATTTCGAGGTGCTCGTCCGTCGGGAGATCCCGTGCCTGCTGGCGTACGGCAGCGATGATCCCGAGTATGCCGAATTCCTCGAGGCGTCTGCGGACGGACGGCTGGCGCGGGCGATCGAGAAGGCCGGCGACCTCGTGCAGGTGGTGGTGGTGCCAGGCCAGATGCACGGGTTCGCCTCTGCCGAAGCTCAGCAGCATGTGATCGACGTCGTTCGTGAGTGGCTCGACACCACCATCCTCCCCTCTGGCCTCCCCTCTGGAAACGCCAGCTAGTCACCCTGAGTGGTCTCGTCTCCAGAAAGATCACTACCGGTAGCGGCGCTCCTTGGGTTAGGGTGTCGCTGGTGACAAAGGGGGCATCCATGAAAACTGACGTCGTAATCGTCGGCGGCGGACCGGGCGGAGCCACAGCAGCACTCTGCTTGGCAGCTGAAGGCCTGGACGTGGCAATCGTCGAAAAAGAATCCTTCCCGCGATTCCACATCGGTGAATCGATGACCGGGGAGTGCGGCGCACTGGTGCGCCGACTCGGCCTCGAAGCCGAGATGGAGCGCATGAAGAACCCGGTCAAGAACGCCACCGACGTCTATGGAACGAGCGGCGCCAACAAATTCCGCGTCCCCGTCATGTCCCGGACTGATCAGGCAACACTCGAGCCGTCGACCACGTGGCAGGTGCGGAGGAGCGAATTCGACGCCATGTTGATCCGCGCCGCCCGCCAGCGAGGCGTCACGGTTCTGGACGGTCAGGTGACCGAACCGATCCTGGATGACAATGGCTCGGTGATCGGGGTGATGGTCGAGCAAGACGACGGTGAGATGCTCGAGATGTCAGCCTCGATGACCGTGGACGCCTCGGGCCGTTCGGCATGGGCTTCCCGAGCGGGGTTGACGGGGCCACGCGGTCGGGGACACTACGCAGCCCAAACCGCCGTGTTCAGTCATCTCAAAGGTGCAGTCCGAGACCCGGGAGCCGACAGCGGGAACACGATCATCTTCTACGCCGATCGCCTGCACTGGGCGTGGTTCATTCCCATCGACGACGAAATCACCTCGGTGGGGGTCGTGGCGCCCAACACGTACCTCAAACAGCACGAGGGTGCACTGGAAGAATACTTCCAGAAAGAACTCGAGACCCTCAATCCCGAGCTCACGCGCCGGGTCACGGACGTCGTGCTGACGGAACCGGTCCAGTCGACGGCCAATTTCTCGTATGAGATCTCCGACTATGTCGGACCCGGTTTTGTGGCGATCGGCGACGCTCACCGCTTCATCGATCCGATCTTCTCCTTCGGCCTCTATGTGGCCATGGCGGAGGCGGAGCACGCGGCTGGAGCCATCGTCCGCCACCTCCGCGGCGAGGGAGACGAGGTCTTCGAGGATCACGTGGCGTTCGCCGAACGCGGCCAGAACGCGCTGCAGACGCTGGTGGACGGTTTCTGGGCCAATCCGCTGGCGTTCGGCTACATGGTGCACCAGTCCAGCTACTCGGAGGAACTCGTGGACATCTTCGCCGGTCGGATCTACGGCGAAGCCAAGTCTCCGGCGTTGGAGAAGCTCGAGGCCGTGATCGCCAAGGCGAACTCCAATCCCGGGTCCGGCTAGACCGACGTCTCTACCGGATCACGAGGTCCGAGATGTTCAGGTCGCTCCCCGGGACGGTGTCGTCGGTCAACACCGCGGCCGTCGAATTCAGGATCTTGAAGCCGTCCATCAGCCCGGTCACTTCGACGGTGTTGAATTCGGAGTTGCGGGCGAAGCTGGCGCCGATCCCCGCCTCGGCCATGTCCTCGAAGACGGCATGACCGGTGATGACCATCTTGCCCATCATGAAATCCGTGGCGCCAGAAACCGTGAGGTCGTGGACCTGCCCGGCCTCGATGCGCTGGTTTCCACCCGTGATGGTCAACGAGCCGTCGCCGAAGCTCAGTCCCGAGATCACCGTGTCCGACGTGTCTGCGAGTACCCAGTCGGTGCCCGTGGTGGTCGGTCGCACGATCCACAGACCGTAGCGGTCGTCCAGGGTGACCGTCCCTTGGTTCACGTAGCATTCCCTGCTCATGTCCAGCACCGTGAAGCCCAGGGACGCCGCGTTGACGAGCTTCCCCCACATGTCCGCGATGGCCTGGCCGTCGGGAGTGGCGTCGAGGCGAGCTTGGAGGGCGCCCGGTGTGGCATCGCAGTCGGTCGAGGACGGCCTTGGTCCGGTGGGTCGCTCGCCCGACGTGGTGGAGGTGGTGGAGGTGGTGGAGACGGGCGGCGCCTCGGCTGTGGTCGTGGTCGTAGGTGTTGGGAAAGCCGGGACGGACGACGTGGTCATTACGTCCGGCGCACCGGTGGGCGCCTCGGCGCCGAGGCCGGACGTGGTGTCCGACGAGGAGTCGCATGCCGCCCCCAGAAGCATCAGAATCACCAGCGCAAGCCGGACCGCTCTGGTCATTGTCGAACCTCGATCCTTGAAGAGTGAACGCAATCGTATCCACTCGCGGTGCCTACCAGAAGAGTCGACCGGGAGTCGGCGTGTCGGGTAGCGTGGCCGCCACCATGACCGGAGGCCTCAACCCGTGAACGAGCCAAGGATTCTGCTGTCCCCACCCGACACCTCGCCGTCGGATCGCCAGGCGATTCTGCGGGCCTTCGACGGGGGGTGGATCGCTCCGCTCGGTCCGGAAGTCGACGCCTTCGAAGCCGAACTGAAGGACGTCACCGGGAGGACGGCGGCCCGCGCCCTGAGCAGCGGCACGGCGGGTTTGCATCTCGCTCTGGTCGTGGGCGGTGTCACGCCGGGCGACCGGGTCATCGTGTCCGATCTCACCTTTGCGGCCACGGCCAACGCCGTCCGCTACGTCGGGGCGATCCCTGTCTTCGTCGACTCCGATCGCGCCACCTGGAACCTCGATCCGGACCTCCTCTCCGAGGCTCTCAGCGCGCTCGACCGAGAGGGCCACCCGGCCGCCGCGGTATTGGCCGTGGATCTCTACGGGCAGTGCGCCGACTACGAACGCATCGTGCAGGTGTGCGCCGACCACGAGGTGTTGTTGATCGAAGACGCCGCTGAGGCGCTCGGCGCGACCTACCAGGGGCAACCGGCTGGGAGCTTCGGAGATGTGTCGGTGCTGTCTTTCAACGGCAACAAGATCATCACGACCAGTGGTGGGGGAGCGCTCCTGACCGACCGCCCGGATTGGGCGGAGAAGGCCGAGTTTCTTGCCACGCAGGCGCGCGATCCGGCCCCGCACTACCAGCACTCGGAACTCGGCTACAACTATCGCCTGAGCAACCTCCTGGCGGCCCTCGGCAGGTCGCAGCTCGCCGATCTCGACCGCCGAGTCGAAGCGCGCCGGGCCCACAACGCCGCCTATCGAGAGGCGCTCGGCGCCATTCCTGGTCTCGAGTTCATGCCCGAAGCTCCCGAGGGGCGATCCAACTGTTGGCTGACCGCTCTCACGCTCGACCCCGACGCAGGTGGCGTTGATCGAGAAGCCGTGCGCCGTCATCTCGACGAGCGAGGGATCGAGGCGCGCCCGGTGTGGAAGCCGATGCACCTCCAGCCGTACTACCGAGAGTTTCGCATCGTTGGAGGGTCGGTGGGCGAGGACATCTTCCGGCGCGGTCTGTGTTTGCCCAGTGGTTCTGCCATGGATCGCAGCAGTCGGGATCGTGTCATCGGGGCGGTGCTGGAGGCCCATGGGGTCGGGTGAGGCTCAGCTCGTGCGACCGGGCTGGTTGCAGCCTGCCGGTGAGCCACTAATGTCTCGACCCAGGACAAGGGGGGCGTTTCTTGACGACTGAAGAGGGGGTGGCCGCGCGGGGCTCGAGCTTCGCCGGCCAGGAGAAAGACGACCGTATCCCGGAGCGCGGCGCCGAGCGGGGTCTGCCACGCAGATTCTGGTATCCGCTTGCCTTGGCGATCGTGTACCTGGTGTGGCTCACCTACATGCTGCTCACCGACTCCTGGGGGCTTTTCGCGGAGCATTGGCCCGTCAGTGTGACCATGAGCCTGGGCTCTTTTGTGGCGGGAGCCACGGCCGAAGGTGGCGCAGCCGTGGCTTTCCCGGTATTCACCAAGGTCCTTTCGATCGCGCCGACAACAGCGGCGACCTTCGGTCTCCTCATCCAGTCGGTGGGAATGACGATGGCCGCTGTCGTCATCGTGGCGCGGAGGGTACCGATACTCCCGCGGGTCATCCTGTGGGTCTCGTTGGGCGGCGTGGCCGGACAACTGGTCGGTACCTATCTGATCAGCCTGGCCAGCCCCTATTCGAAAATTCTGTTCACGTTCGTGGCGACGGTGTTCGGGGTGGCGCTCGTCATCTCGCGTTGGGTGCTCAAGTGGCAGCCCTACAAGACCCTGCCGAGGTGGACCGACAAGAGCCGCATGGTCTTCCTGGCAGTCGGCCTGTTCGGGGGGATCTTCGCCGCCAACACCGGCTCGGGGATCGACATGTTGACGTTCATCGTGCTCACGCTGGCCATCGGAATCGACGAGAAGGTGAGCACGCCCACCACTGTGGTGATCATGGGAATCAACTCCGTCGTCGGCGCCTTTCTGCACGGCGTCGTGAACCAGGACATCGGCATCGCGGGGGAGTACTGGCTCGTGGCCATACCCATCGTGGTGTTCGGAGCGCCTCTCGGAGCGTACGTGGCGTCCAAGGCACACCGAGATCACATCATCTGGTTCCTGCTCCTGCTCATCACCATCGAGTTGGTCAGCACCATCATCCTGGTTCCGTTCAGCTCGACCGCCATCACGGTGACGGCCATCGCCGTAGTCGTCTGCGGGATCTGGTTTTGGGCGATGCTGCATTACCGGCATCGGAGCGTCGATGCCGTGTTGGAGGACTCAGCGGTGGCGTGAGGTCCTGCGGCCGGCTTTGGGTATCCAGAGTGTGGCTGCCCCCACGACCGCCGTGAGTCCGACACCGATGGCCAGGGCAGTGGGCGCCGACCGAGAGAGTCCCGCCACTCTCGACCACCCGATCACCAAAGCGGCGTGGGCCGCGAAGCTCCACCACGGCGAGATCGAGCGGCGAGGCCACGACAGTAAAGCCAGCGCCGCCAAAGCCCCGAAGGCGCCGACGTACGCCCCCGGACGGCCAACGGACCCGGCGGCGCCGGACGCGGCGGCAACGGTGGCGATTCCCAATGCGCCCGCTGCCCGCAGCGGAAGCAGCTGACGCGGCCACCACAACCACACCATCGCCGAGGTCACACCGAGAAGTACCGATATCACTTCGGTGTCGGGTACGGTCGCCCACACACCGGCCAGCGAAAGCGCCAGCGCCGGGGCCAGTTCGGGGCGACTGCGATTCTTGATCAGACCGTAGGACACCGCCGCGATCGTGAGGGCGGCCGCCGGAAGTACCCAGCCGTGCCGGGTGAGGGAGCGTTCCAAGGCCTGCCGGTTGAGCACATCAGCCCAGAACAGGGCGGCGCCCACCGTCGGCGCCCACAGCAGCCCCCAATCCACGCGGATGCGGCGCATGAACAGCCCGATCGCCAGGGCGGCCAGGCCCGCCACCAGTCCGCGTTGGAATTCGGGAGTTTGGAGTAGGCGAAGGGCGACGGTCGGATCCACGCCACGATTCTCCCACCTCGCCACCTGGCCCGTCGCCGGAAACGGCTCTGGTGGGTCTGGACCGCCGCCTACCATGGTGCCGTGCTCGAAGCGATCGTCGCTCGCGTCCGAAGGGACCTCCCCGCACTTCTCGCTCGAGAGCCGGAACTCCGCGCCGCATTGGCGTCCGCCCCGCCCGTCCGTGATTTCGTGGCCGGGTTGGTCGGGCCGCGATTGGCGGTGATCGCCGAGGTGAAACGTCGCTCGCCCAGCCGGGGTGTCATCGACGCCGACCTCGATCCGGTGGCCCAGGCTGTCAAGTACGTGACCGGCGGGGCCGGGGCGATCTCGGTGCTCACGGAACGGCACCACTTCGACGGGTCACTCGAAGACCTGGCCGCGGTTCGGGCCGGCGTGGAATGCCCGGTCTTGCGCAAGGATTTCATCGTCGACCCGATCCAGGTCCTCGAGGCGCGCGCCGGCGGTGCGGACGCCGTGCTGCTCATCGCCGCCGTCCTCGACGACGCCACGTTGGGCCGTTTGTTGGAGGAGGTGTCCGGCCACGGCATGGTGGCGCTGGTCGAGGCACACGACGAACAGGAGGCCGTGCGGGCGGTGGCGGCCGGCGCACAGGTGATCGGCGTGAACAACCGAGATCTCTCCACCTTCGAGGTGGATCTCTCCACGGCCGAGCGGGTGGCCGGCGCCCTCGACGGCGCCACCGTGCGGGTTGCCGAAAGTGGTATCTGGACGCGTTCCGACGCCGCCCGGATGCGGGAGGCAGGCTACGACGCCGTCCTCGTGGGTGAAGCTTTGGTGCGGTCCGCCGACCCGGCCGGCTTGCTGCGCCAGATGCGGCAGGCCACGTGACCTGGGTGAAGGTGTGCGGCCTGAGGACGCCGGCCGAGGTGGAGGTCGCCGCCACCGCCGGAGCGGATGCGGTCGGGCTGGTCCTCGCCCCGTCGCCCCGGCAGATCGACCTCGCCCTCGCCCGGCGGTTGGTTGCCGAGTGTCCCGTGCTCTCCGTGCTCGTCACGGTCGACTCGACTCCCGACGAGCTCCTCGCCGCGGTCGACGCAACCGGCGCCGGGGGAGTACAGCCTCACGGGCGCCACGCGGAGGCGGCCGCGACCGCCGCTTCCCAGCGCGGGCTCTTCGTGCTCCGTCCCATCCGGGTCGCCGAGAAACGGCCCGACCTCGACGTGGTTCCACTCGGCCAGACCCCGCTGCTGGACGCCTACGATGCCGGACGCCACGGGGGGACCGGGACACCCTTCGATTGGGGTCTCGTCTCGACCAACCGGCCGTACGTCCTGGCCGGTGGCCTCGGTCCCGACAACGTGGCTGAAGCGGTGGCGTCGGCGGCGCCCTGGGGTGTGGATGCCTCCTCGGGTCTAGAATCCTCCCCCGGCGTCAAGGACCCGGCGCGCATCCGAGCATTCGTAGAAGGAGCCAAGGCATGACCAAACTCGATCGCCCCGACGATCGGGGTCGATTCGGCGAGTTCGGGGGCCGGTTCGCTCCGGAGACGCTCATGCCCGCCCTGGACGAGCTCGAACAGGTCTTCGAGCAGGCCTGGAGCGACCCGGATTTCGTTGCTGAGTTCCATCAGCTTCTCCGCGACTACGTTGGCCGACCCACTCCGCTGCATCGTGTCGATCGGTTGTCGGAACAACTCGGCGTCGAGATTCTGCTCAAGCGTGAGGATCTGGCGCACACGGGTGCCCACAAGATCAACAATGCTCTCGGTCAGGGAATGCTCAACATGAGGATGGGCAAGCCGAGAATCATCGCCGAGACCGGTGCCGGACAGCACGGGGTCGCCACCGCCACGGCTGCTGCCCTGTTTGGACTCGAGTGCCAGGTCTACATGGGCGCCAAAGACATCGAACGCCAAGCCCTGAACGTGCGGCGGATGGAGATGCTCGGCACCGAGGTGGTGCCGGTGACGGCAGGGGCCGGAACGCTGAAGGACGCCACCAACGAGGCGATGCGCGAATGGGTGCGGAGCGTCGAAACGACCCACTACACGATCGGTTCGGTCGTCGGCCCCCACCCATTTCCATGGATCGTCCGGGAGTTTCAGAAGATCATCGGGGAGGAGTCTCTGCTCCAACTGGGCGGACAGCTCCCCGATGTGATCGTGGCGTGCGTCGGCGGGGGATCGAACGCCATCGGCATGTTCTACCCGTTCGCGGGATTGGGCGTGGACCTGGTGGGTGTGGAGGCCGGTGGCCACGGAATCGCCTCCGGTGAACACGGCGCCTCCATCGGGGCAGGAAGTCCGGGTGTGCTCCACGGGAGCCGGACCATGCTGCTCCAGGATCCCGATGGTCAGGTGATCGAGGCTCACAGCGCTTCGGCGGGCTTGGACTATCCGGGAGTCGGACCCGAGCATGCCTTCTTCGCGGATCTCGGCCTGGCCAGGTATCCGTCGGTGACCGACGATGAAGCGCTCGACGCCGTCTTCATGCTTGCCCGCACGGAAGGCATCATCCCTGCATTGGAGTCGGCCCACGCGCTGGCCTGGGTCGCTCGCGAGGCCGATCAACTGGCCGGGCAGACGGTCCTGATCAATTTGTCGGGCCGAGGCGACAAGGACGTCGAGCAAATCGCCCGGCTGAGGCCATGACCGCCGCACGCCTCGACGCCCTGTTCGCCGCCTGTCGAGCCGAGGGGCGACCGGCCTTCCTACCGTTCATGACGGCGGGACTTCCGTCTCCCGAGACCTCCCCGGCGATGTACGAAGCGATGGCCGATGCCGACGGATTCGAGGTGGGAATTCCCTACTCGGATCCACTCATGGACGGCCCGACGATCCAGGCCGCCGGGCAACGGTCCCTCCGGGGAGGCACCACCCTGGCCGTGGGTCTCGACATCGTGCGGCAGGTGAGTGAGCGAACCCGAAAACCGACCCTTGTCATGACCTACTCCAACGTGGTGTTCCAGGTTGGCCCTCAATCGTTCGCGGCACGCATCGCCGAGGCCGGGGCGAGCGGGCTGATCGTCGCCGATCTGCCCTTCGAGGAAGCCGCACCGGTGCAACAGGCGGTGGAGGCCGAGGGCCTCGGAATGGTGCTCTTCGCGGCTCCCACCACCACCGACGAACGGCTTGAGCGGCTGGCCGCCGCCCGACCGGCCTTCGTCTACGGGGTGGCCGAGGTCGGTGTGACCGGGGAGCGGGAGAAGTCGGGCGGCCGCGCAGCCGCCATGGTCGAGAGAATCCGTGCGGTCACCGATCGGCCCATCGTGCTCGGCGTTGGCATCTCGACTCCGAGTCAGGCTAGGGCCTTGGCCCCGCTGGCCGATGGCATCATCGTGGGATCGGCCCTCGTCCGAGAGGTGCTGGACGCACCCGACGCGACGACCGCCGCCCGTCGCCTCACGGCAACCAGTGGCGCCCTGGCGGCGGCCCTACGCCCCTGACACCGCAGCTGAGCCCGGCCACGAAGTCTCGAGTCAGGCCAGGGTTTGTGATCCGGGGTTCTGACACAAACGCGCAACGACCACTCACCAGGGATCGGACTGTCTCGGCCAGGGAGTGGGGGGAGTGGGGATCGGCGAAACAGTCTCAGTGAGTGGTCGATGCTGGCTACGACACTACCGGAAAACCTCGCCAAAGGGCTGGATTATGGCCACCTTCGGAGGCGTTCCTCCTGCGGGGCCGTGCCGTTCGATACAGGCCAGTCGTACTCTTGACTCGTACCGGGAGTGGGACTCGAACCCACACGTCCGTGAGGACAACGGATTTTGAGTCCGCCGCGTCTACCATTCCGCCATCCCGGCATGCAGCCAGTATCCAAGCACAACCCGTTGCCTCGGAGAAGTCGAAAACCATGGGTCGTCTCGAACAACGCATCATGACCATCAACGATCGCCTGGCCGCGCTCGACGAGGAAGAGCGCCTGGTCACCGAAGAGCTCTCCTACCACCGGCATATCAACGACGACGCCCAGCGCGACGCCGCCGTCGGCAACGCCGACGACCGGGCTTTCGCGGCGGATTCGAGGAACGACGTGGCCCGCTTCGAGAGGGCTGTGCAGGATCTGGCCCGACGGCGCGCCAAACTCGAGAAGAAACGAGAGCGGCTGCTGGACCGCTTGACCTGACTGAGCGGGCGGGCGCCCGCCTATCATCGCCTCCATGCCCACCCTTGTGCTTCTCGACGGCCATTCATTGGCATACCGCGCCTTCTACGCACTGCCTTCGGAGATGGCCACCACGTCCGGTCAGGTGACGAACGCCGCCTTCGGGTTCATGCGGATGCTGGTCAAGCTCCTCGGCGACCGGCCACCGGACCGCCTGGCGGTTGCCTGGGATGTCGGGCGCGCCACCTTTCGTTCGGAGCGTTTTCCGGAGTACAAGGCCCAGCGAGAATCCGCTCCTGACATCTTCAAGAGTCAACTTCCCCTCATCGATCAGACGCTGCAGGGGCTCGGCATCAGCCAGTTCCGGATGCCGGGTTACGAGGCCGATGACGTGATCGCCTCGATGGCGACCCAAGCGAAAGAGGCCGGGTGGTCGGTGCTGGTCGTGACGGGAGACCGCGACAGCTTTCAGCTGGTAGACGATGAGGTGAAGGTCATCTACACCCGACGCGGCATCTCCGATACCGTGCTCGCCGACTCGGCGTGGGTGGAGGAACGCTACGGGATCAGACCCGACCAGTACGTCGAGTACGCCGCGCTGCGCGGCGACAGTTCAGACAACCTGCCGGGCGTGCCGGGGGTGGGGGAGAAGACCGCCGCCAAGCTGATCTCGGCGTACGGGGGACTGGAGGCGATCTTCGAACACCTCGATGAGCAGACGCCCAAACTGCGGGAGAATCTGGCCGCCCACCGTGAACAGGTCTTCCTGAATCGTGAACTGATGGAGCTGAAAAGGGACCTCGACACGGGGGCCGAGCTCGATGCGTTGGTCTGGACAGAGTGGGATGAGAAGGCGGTGAAGGACCTCTTCGAGAGCCTCGAGTTCCACGCGATGTGGGACGATCTGCTGGCCGTCCACCCGGAGTGGCGAGGACAGACCGGCGAGGTGCTGGAGGTGGAGGCGGCCGTCGTGACCGACCCGACAGAGGTGGCCGGGTGTTTCGCCTCTCCACCGGTCTCCATCGACGTCGTGCTCGAGGGGGCCGAACCTGCTGGGCTGATGGTGGGATTGGGAGCATCCCGTGCCGCCTACCTGACCGGATCGGTGCTGGCGGCCGCCGCTCCCTTCCTGGAGGATCCTGCGGTGGCCAAGCAGGTCCACGACGCCAAAGAGGCGATGCGCCATCTCGCCTCGCTGGGCATCGACCTCGACGGGGTGACCTTCGACACGGCGCTGGCCGCCTATGTGGTCAATCCCGCCGCCCGAGGGTACGACCTGGCGTCCGTGGCGGAACGCTTCCTGGCACTCGAACTCGAGTCTCCCGATGCGGAGACGGAAACCACCGATCAAGGCGCCTTCGACTTCGAGGGAGTGGGTGGTCCTGATCTCGATTCGGCGGCGCGCCGGGTGACGGCCGTCGAGCGCTTGGCGGAACACCTGGCCGGCGAGCTGGATTCTCGAGACGAGCGGACTCTGTTCGACGACATCGAAATGCCACTCATTCCCGTGCTGCGGAGGATGGAGTCGCTCGGGATTGCCATAGACCGGGAGTATCTCGAGGGGTTGGGTGAGGATCTTCGCGAAGAGCTGGCCACCCTGGAGACCGCCATTCACGAGGCGGCCGGGGGCGTGTTCAACATCAACTCGACGCTCCAGCTCAGAGAGGTGCTCTACGACCGTTTGAACCTTCCGGTCCTCAAGAAGACCTCCAAGGGGGTGCCCTCCACCGACGCCTCCGTGCTCGCCAAGTTGGAAGGCGAGCATCCGATCGTGGCGTCGTTGCTCCGCTACCGCGAACTCGAGAAGCTGCGGGGAACCTACGTGGACGGCCTGCTGCCGCTCATCGAGAACGACGGCCGCATCCACACCACCTTCAATCAGATGGCAGCCGCCACGGGGCGGTTGTCCTCCGACCACCCAAACCTGCAGAACATCCCGGTCCGCTCGGAGACCGGGCGGTTGGTTCGCAAGGCGTTTGTTCCCGAGCCAGGGTGGACGTTTGTGGTGGCGGACTATTCCCAGATCGAGCTCCGCATCCTCGCCCACCTGAGCAACGACTCCGGTCTGCTGCATGCTTTCGGGGAGGCGCAACGCGACATCCACACGGCCACGGCGGCCTCCGTGTTCGGCGTTCCTCTCGACGAGGTGACTCAAGAGATGCGGCGGCGCGCCAAAGCCATCAACTTCGGACTGCTCTATGGGATGGAGGCCTTTGGACTGGCCGACCGGCTGGAAATCGGCCGGGAGGAGGCGAAGGAGCACATCGAGAAGTACTTCGCGACGTTCCCCGACGTCAAGGCGTTCATGGGGTCGATCGTCGACGACGCCAAGTCGAAGGGCTACACATCGACGCTGTTTGGGCGGCGTCGGTACCTCCCCGAATTGCGGTCCGACAACTGGCGGGTCAGGCAGATGGGCGAGCGGATGGCCCTCAATGCCCCGGTGCAAGGCACCGCTGCCGACATCATCAAGATGGCCATGCTGGCGGTGGATCGGGCTCTGGAAGGGTTCTCGGCCAGCCTCCTTCTGCAGATCCACGACGAGCTGGTGGTCGAGGCGCCTCCCGGGGAACTCGACGACGTGACGAAGATCGTCGTGGCGGAGATGGAGGGGGTCGCCGACCTGGCCGTCACGCTGGCCGTGGATGTGGCCACCGGAGCAACCCTGGCCGACTGCAAGCCCTGAACGCCGAGCCGGTTGGCGGTTTGACGGGCGGTTGCTACCATGCTGCTCGCCTCACAGCCCTTGCGCGCCGTGGGAGCTCTCTTGGAGGAATCACCAAACGCCTATGAATGAAGAAAACGAGTCTGTGTCGTCCGACGACACCGCAATTCCTGAGGCCGTGGACGACACGGTCATCGCAGAAACCGCAGCGGAAACGGCCGAGCCATCGGAAGCGCCCGAGCCCGCGGAAGTGACCGAGTCCGTGGAGTCTCATGAATCCCCGGAAGTGTCTGAGTCCGTGGAATCAGATGAGTCCGCAGAAGAGGCTGAGTCCGTGGAATCGGCTGAGACGGATATACCCGTCGAAGCGGCCGAGCCGGCCGGCTCCGACACTCCGGTCGCGTCCGACGGGGCCCCGCAGGAAGCTGGGTTGGCGGCCGAGCCTGCCGACACACCGGCCGAGCCCGCCGCCACACAGGAAGAGCCAGCGACTGTCGCCGCCGCACCGGCGGAGGCTGTCGACGAAGCCGCCCCGACACCGGACGCCCCCGTGTCCCACGGGCCGGTGGCCATCGTGGCGAAGCGGGTCAGCGACCTCCCCGACAGCATCGCGGAGGATTTCGAAGCCGCGCTCGACCACACCATGCTCGAGTTCAGCGAGGGCGACATCGTCGAGGGTACGGTCGTGGCCATCGACAACGACGAAGTGCTCGTCGACATCGGTTACAAGTCCGAAGGCGTGATCCCGCTTCAGGAGCTTTCGATTCGCAAAGCCGTCAATCCCGGCGACGTGGTGTCGGTCGGAGAGGTGATCGAGGGCCTGGTGCTCGATAAGGAAGACGACGAAGGTCGGCTCATCCTCTCCAAGAAGCGCGCTCAATACGAGCGAGCCTGGGGTCGGATCCAGTCCATCACCGACGCCGGCGGCACCGTGACGGGTCCGGTCATCGAGGTCGTCAAGGGCGGCCTGATCGTCGACATCGGCCTGCGCGGTTTCCTCCCCGCCTCCCTCGTGGAGCTGCGGCGAGTGCGCGATCTCGATCCCTATGTGGGTGAAACGATCGAAGCCAAGGTCATCGAACTGGACCGCAACCGCAACAACGTCGTGCTGTCTCGAAGGGCCTATCTGGAAGAAGCCCAGGCCGAGCAACGGCAGGCGTTCCTGGACGATCTCGAAGTTGGGATGGTTCGCGAGGGTGTCATTTCCTCGGTGGTGAACTTCGGAGCTTTCGTGGACCTGGGGGGAATGGACGGGCTCGTTCACGTCTCCGAACTGTCCTATCAGCACGTGAATCACCCATCCGAGGTGGTCAAGGTCGGGGATCAGGTGACCGTTCGGGTGCTCGAGGTCGATCGGGACCGAGAGCGGATCTCGCTTTCCATCAAGCAGACCCAAGACGACCCCTGGGAGCAGTTCTCCAAGGGCCATGCCGTGGGGGACAGCGTCGAGGGTGCCGTGACCAAGACGGTTCCGTTTGGCGCCTTTGTGTCCGTCGGCGATGGGGTCGAGGGCCTGGTTCACGTCTCGGAGATCGCCATGCATCGTGTGGAATCGCCGGAACTCGAACTCTCGCTCGGCCAGCAGGTGACGGTCAAGATCACCGAGATGGACGAAGAGCGCCGTCGGGTCAGCCTTTCGATCAAACAGGCGCTGCCCGGCTACACGGAACGCGATGAACGTCCCAGCCCAGGAGAGGCGCCCCGCCGCCGTGCTCCCGAGAGGCGCGAGTTCGAGCGTGAAGCTGATTCGTCCCAAGAGGAGGAGCGCAGCTTCAACGTCGACTCCTCCTTGGAGGCCATCCTTCAGGAACTGAAGGAGCGGGGCATCGGGAAACGCTGACCTCGGCTTGGCCACTTGGGTTGTCTACATGATCCGTTCGTCGCCGAAAAATGGGTCGCTCGCATCCTTGACAAGGCGTGGATGTGTGCGAGTCTGAGGTCACTCCGCCGCTGTGAGTGCGGAGACCCGCGATGAGCGAGCGTCGGAACGACTGATATCAGCGACTCCGCGTGGTGGCACGCGACTGTGCGTGACACCCGCGATCGGCGGTCGGCGGAGATGCCACTGCGGTAGAAAAACTGAGTTGAGGAGTGGAAATGGGTAGGCGGACACTGGTCTTGGTCCTCGCGCTGGTGCTAGCCGGGTTGGCAGCACTCGCCATTTGGCGCGTGCTGTCCAGCGCCGAAGAAGAAGCCAAAGCTGGCCTGGTTCTCGTTCCCGTCTACCGGAGCGGGGAGCTGCTGGCGGAAGGCTCCGATGGCTCGCTGCTTCTCTCCCAGGATTCGATCGTCCTCAGCGAAGAGAACCAGGATTTCCTTCCTTTGAACGCCATCACCACCGAAGACCAGCTTCGATCGGTGCTGACGGGCCGTTTCGCGGCTGGGCCGATCAGCGAGAACCAGATTCTCACCACGGATCAGTGGGTTGATGTGACGGAGGATCTGCGCCCCTTGAAGGATGTCATCCCGGAGGGGTCGCAGGCGATGACCATCCGGGCTACGGCGGAGCGCGGTGTCAACCAGTTCATCCAACCTGGCGACCGGGTCAACGTCATCGTCACCACCGACCTCGAGGTGCTGGCCACACCGGCCTTCACCGGGGTCGAGTCCCCCGGAGGTGAGGAAGCCGCCCCGGCCGACGGTCAAACGGACGAACCGACTGCGCCGCAGGAGGTGACAGAGAAGACCTACACCCGGTTCGTGATGCAGAACGTGCCGGTGTTGGCTGTCGGGCGCGAGATCGTTGCCGATGAGAACGCCCCGACGGTGGTGGATGTACCGCTCGCCGAGGCCGGCGCCGCCGTCGTCGACGAAACGCAGGAGGAGACCGACGAGACCCTCTCGCTGTACACCCTCGAGGTGACCCCTGATCAAGCAGAGCGTCTCGCCTTTTCGTTCGAAACAAGCGATGTGTGGCTGACCCTCGTACCCGATGACTACGTGGCCGCCCGGACCGAGGGTGTCATTTTCGACAATCTGTATCCGGACTTCGGTGTCCTGACTACACTGTTCCCAGGCCTCAGAGACCTCGAGATCTTGCTCGGTTTGGGAGGTTGAGACCATTGGCAGAAGAAGGCGAACGCCTTTCCGTTGTAGTCTTTGACGACGACGAGTCGTTTCTGGACGAGGCGAAGCGCGCTTTCGACGGGGAAGCCGCCACCGTGCGGACCTTCGAAGAAGCTCAGAACCACGTCGAAAGCGACGTGGTCGATCTGCTGGTGCTCGGCCCGAGCCACGCCAACGATGCTGCGCTCCGGATCGTCGGACCTCTCATGGACATCGACTCGGGACTGCCGGTGGTGCTCGTCGCCGAGACGTTGACGGCGCCGCTTCTCAAATCAGCCCTGCGAGCCGGACTCAAAGACGTCGTCGAAGCGCCTCTCTCGACGGAGAAGGCCATCGAAGCACTCGCCTTGTTCGAGAGGGTCGGTGTGAAAGCCGGGTCGGCAACGCCGACCGTGGCCCCGCCTCCTCCTCGGGCCCTGGGGAAGGTCATCACCGTCGTCTCCGCCAAGGGCGGAAGCGGCAAGACGGTTGTCGCCACCAATTTGGCCATGCTGCTGAATCGCGAACTGGGACCCGATCGAGTCGTCATCGTGGACGCCGATCTCCAGTTCGGTGACGTGTGCCTGGTGCTCCAGCTCGAGCCCAAATACACCGTCGTCAGTGCAGCTCAGGAGATTCATCGGCTCGATGAGAGCATGCTCAAGACGCTCCTCACGAGGCATGAGTCGGGCCTCAACGTGCTCGCCGCTCCTCTCGAGCCGGCTTTTGCCGACGAGATATCGACGCGGGTCATCACCGAGATCGTCGCCAAGCTCCGTGAGATGTACGACTACGTCATCGTCGACACGGCCTCGCTGCTCGACGAGCTGCTCCTTTCTCTGTTGGAGCGAGCCGATCAGGCGCTCTTCGTGGTCGACATGGACCTACCCAGTGTCAAGAACGCCAAGTTGGCGCTCGAAACGCTGCGCCTCCTCAAGTTCCAGTCCTCGAAGATCCAGCTGGTCCTGAACCGGAGTAACGCTCGAGCCCGACTCGACGAGAATGAGATCGAACGATCTTTGAAGATGAAGATCTCCGCAGCCGTCCCCTCGGACGGTCTGGTGCCGGCTTCGGTGAACGAGGGGAGACCGGTGGTCGAGTCGGCTCCGCGCTCGAAGGTTGCCCGCGGATTCGAAACGGTGGCCGCCTTGGTCCTCGAACAGAAGATCGAAAGCAGTAAACCGGGGCGTCGGAGATGGCGATAGTACAGAGACAGCTTTTTCGAGTGACGGGACCCTGTTCGTGGTCCCATGCAGGGGAGTGAGAAGCAATGGCATCTCTTTCTGAGAGAGTCGCCGCTGCGAAGACATCGGAGCCGAGGCTCGATTCGCGCCGGGAAGAACTATTTCGCGAGCTACGGGGAAAGCTCCATTTCCGTGTAGTGGAGGAGCTCGGCCCCACCCTCTACGACCGGCAGATGAGTGACGCCGAGCTCCGGCTCCGCGTCGTGGAGATGCTCGAATGGGCGGTGGAGCAGGAGCAGGGGCTCCCGCTTTCGAGCGGCGACCGGGCGCAGCTCATCAACGAGATCGCCAGTGACGTCCTGGGGTATGGCCCCATCGACCCTCTGCTCAACGACCCGGCCGTCACCGAGGTGATGGTGAACGGGCCCCACGCCGTCTACGTGGAGCGACTCGGCAAGATCGAGCGCACCGAGGTCAGGTTCGTCGACGGCGTCCACCTCCGCCGGATCATCGACAAGATCGTCGGCCAGGTGGGTCGGCGCGTCGACGAGGCCACGCCCATGGTCGACGCCCGATTGCCGGACGGTTCGCGTGTCAATGCGATCATTCACCCACTCGCCATCGGTGGCCCGTTCTTGACGATTCGTAAGTTTGCCGTCGATCCCCTCACCGAGGAGGACCTCATTCAGTTCGGCACGTTCGACAAGCGCGTGGCCGATTTCCTGGCCGGCTGCGTCAAGGGCCGGCTCAACGTCCTGATCAGCGGAGGAACCGGTTCCGGCAAGACCACTCTGCTCAACGTGGTGTCCAGCTACATCCCCGATACCGAGCGGATCGTCACCGTCGAGGACGCTGCCGAACTCCAGCTCCGCCAGCGTCATGTCCTGAGTCTCGAATCCCGTCCGCCCAACCTGGAAGGGGTCGGCCAGATCGCCATTCGCGACCTCGTCCGGAACACCCTTCGCATGCGGCCGGACCGCATCGTGGTAGGTGAGGTGCGTGGCGGTGAGGCTCTCGACATGCTCCAAGCCATGAACACCGGCCACGACGGCTCTCTGACCACGGTGCACTCCAACTCGCCCCGTGACACGCTCTCTCGTGTTGAAACCATGGTGCTGATGGCCGGGTTCGACTTGCCGGTCCGGGCCATCCGCGAGCAGGTCTCGTCCGCGGTCGACCTCATCGTCCACACGGCGCGGCTCCGCGACGGTACGCGGCGCGTCACCCACATCACAGAAGTGGAGGGGATGGAGGGCGACATCATCACGCTCCAGGACCTCTTCCTGTTCGACTTCGGGATGGGTGTCGACGAAGACGGCAAATACCTGGGGCACCTGAAAGCCTGCGGTATCCGTCCCACCTTCAGCAACCAGCTCAAGGATCTTGGAGTCAAGCTGCCGGCAGACATCTTCCATCCCGAGCCTTTCGCCCGACATACCAGCGACGACTTCATGCGGCGCTGATGAGGCGGACCGCCGTCGGGTTGCTGCTGATTCTCACCGGTCTCATGGCCGCGGCCGCCCCTGTCGGTGCGCAGGCGGGGGAGGCGGAGGTGGTGATCGTCGAAGTCGATACCACTCGCTACACCGACGATGGCCGGGTGACCATGGTTGCCGAACTGCGCAACCTCGACGCCTTCGTACCGGAGGACCTCATCCTCACCGAAAACGGAGTGGTGGTGAGCGACTTCACGGTCGACACCGTTGAGGAGTCCATCGTCGATGTCGGCGTGATCCTGGCCATCGACGTCAGCGGCAGCATGAACGACGGCGCCCTCGACGCCGCCAAGGCCGCAGCAATCGATTTCGTCAACCAGAAGAAGGAACAGGACTCGATTGCCCTGGTCACCTTCGGCGACAGCGTCGAAGTTCTGGTTTCCTTCACGAGGAACGCCCGCTCCATCACCACCCAGATCGCCGATCTCGTACCGTCGGGCAGCACGGCCTTCTATGACGCCATGGTGCAGTCGGCCGACCTGTACCGCGGGCCGGGGGCGGACCTGCAACCGCACGTGATCGCCCTCACCGACGGTGCCGACGAAGGCAGCGTGGCTACGCTCGAAGAGGCCATCGCGGCCTTGACGCTCGAAGAAGTGCGCGTGTTTGGAATCGCCATAGAGTCGGCCGATTTCCAGGGTGAGCCACTGCAGGAGATCGCCAGCAGCACTCGGGGCTTGTACCTGCCCACCACCGATCCGGAGAACCTGCAGAGCCTCTACGACCAGATCCGCAGCGAGCTCAACAACAAGATCGTGATCAGGTTCAACGCCAGCCAGCCGCTGGCGGGCGTGGCCAGCTTCGGGCTCGAGTATCAAGGGCTGCGGGACGGACAGAACGCCGAGGTTCCCGGGTTCGTGGTCCCGGAACGACTGGCGCCCACCTCGACGACACTGCCGTTCTTCGAGGAGGCGACCGGACAGCTGGTGGAGTCCACGCTCCCCGCCTCCATCACGACACTCAAGCTTCTCGCTGCCATCGGGGTGGGGGTGGGGCTGCTGCTCCTGGCCTTCATCCTCTTCGGCGTCGCCGCCGGCGAGGACGGGACGGTGGCCGGACGGCTGCGCTCGTTCGAGCGACCCACCTCTCCCACGCTTCCGTCTGACAAGCCGAGTCTGCTCCAACGACTTCCACTCTTTCGGCGGCTGTCGGATCAAGCCGAACAAGCCACCCGCGAGAGAGGCCTCTTCCACTCGGTCGACAGTGCCCTCGACCGGGCGAACATCTCACTCCGGCCGGGCGAGGCGATTGCCCTCGCTCTGCTGATTTCGGTGATCGTGGGCGCCTTGGTCGGTGCTCTCACGCAGAATCTGCTGCTCGGAGTGCTCGTCTCGGCGGTGGCGGTGCTGCTGGTCTTCGCCCTCACGCGCCGCATCGGCGACCGGGAGCGGAAACGCTTCGAGAATCAACTCCCGGACACCCTCACTCTGCTGGCGACCTCGCTGCGGGCTGGGTATTCGCTCCTTCAGGCGGTCGAGGCCGTCAAGGAGGAGGCGCCCGAACCGACCGCCCGAGAATTCTCCCGGGCCATCGTCGAGATCCGGCTGGGCCGGCAGGTCGTCGACGCTCTGCGTGGTGTGGCCGAACGCACCCAGTCGATGGACTTCGAGTGGACGGTCATGGCAATCGAGATCCAGCGCGAGGTGGGTGGCAACCTCTCGGAGGTGCTCAGCACCGTGGCTGACACGATGCTGCAGCGCAATCGGCTCAGACGAGAAGTGCGAGCGCTCACCGCAGAGGGTCGCATCTCCATGATCATCATGGTGGCTTTGCCGTTCGCCGTCATCGGCATGATGCTCACCCTCAGCCCCGGCTACCTGGATCCCCTGGTCAGCACGGTCGGTGGTCTCATTGCCGTCGGCCTCGGCGTGGTGACGATGGTGCTGGGCGTGCTGTGGATGCGCAAGATCGTGGACATCACGCTATGACGGACATCGCTTTCGCCTCGGCTGCTGTCTTCCTGGCTGTTGGTGCCGCCGTCTTGTGGGTGGGCTCGGGCGTCCTGCGTGAGAAGCAGGCAGCCTCCCTGCGGCTCGCCATGTACACGCCGGACGCTCTGCGCGACGAGACCCTCCGGCAGCCGCTCTCCCAGCGGGCGGTGGCGCCGATGGTGCTGGCGGTCGGCGCTTTCCTCAACCGATTCGTTCCGGGCACCGGCTGGCTCCGCAATGCCCAGAAGAAGATCGTTCTGGCCGGATTGTCGAACAAGATCGATGCCAACACATGGGCCGTCGTGAAGATCCTCGCCGGCCTGGGCGCCTTCTTCGCCTATCTCTTCGTGATCCGCGCCACCGACCTGTCCGGCTTGATGGCAGTGCTCGTCACGGTGGGATTCGTCGTGCTGGGGGTGTTCGCCCCCGATTCGTGGCTGCGGCAGAGGATTTCCGACCGGAAGAAGGAGATGCAGCGCGACCTTCCGGACGTACTCGATCTGCTCGTCATCAGTGTGGAAGCGGGACTCGGCTTCGACTCCGCTCTGGCGAGGGTGGTCGACACCGTGCCGGGAGCCCTCTCGGAGGAGTTCTTCCGGATGCTTCAGGAGACCCGGGTGGGGGTCAGCCGGCGGGACGCCATGCGTCATCTCATGGAGCGGACCGACCTCGAGGAACTGCGTTCGTTCCTCCTGGCGATGATGCAGGCCGAGGCGTTCGGTGTGTCGATCTCCCAGGTTCTGCGGGTCCAGGCGGACGAGATGCGCATCAAGCGCCGCCAGCACGCTCAGGAGCGTGCCTTCGGGGCCCCGGTCAAGATGGTGTTCCCCCTCATCTTCTGCATCTTCCCCTCGCTCTTCATCGTGCTGCTCGGCCCGGCCGCCATCAAGATCTTCGACCTGCTCCTCAACCTCTGACGCCGGAAGCCCGGTCAAGCTTCACCGGTCGGATCCCTCGGTCATCGGCTCGCCCCGGACGTCACTTCGTTGACGTCATCGTGCTCCCACGACTCCGGGCCCCGGATCGAGCTGGACCCCGGATCGAGGAGGGAGAGGTTCAACCCAAGAGAGAAGGCCCCACCGTGTGGGGCCTTCTCCATGTTTGGTTTGCTCTGACCGTTGGCTAGTTGCTGATCGTCGACCCGATCTCCGAGAAGATCTCGTTGGCCGAGTTGCCGACGAGCTCCACCGAGAGCACGGCGACGAGAGCAATGAACACCACGAGGAGTGCGTATTCGATGATCCCGGCGCCGGATTCGTCTGAGAGGAGCATTTTCACGGTCATGGCCTTCACGGTCTAGAGCGGTTCTTTCGTTTCTTAGGCGGAATCGAGGTCGCCTGCGATGCGGCTGAACAGATCACTGATCGAGCCACCGGCGATTTCGATGCCGACGATGGCGATCAGGGCGATGAAGACCACCAACAGGGCATACTCCACCATGCCGGCGCCTTCGTCATCCTTGAACGCCACCCACCGACTGGTGAGCTCAGCTTGGAACTTTTCCATATGTCTACCCCTCCCTGGGGATCCGGTACTTACAGCACCCAAAGTACCACCGAGAGTGTCAGCGTCCATAGGTCGGCGGACCCATTCCCCCCGCGTGGCGGAAGGTTCACCGTGCGGTGATCCCCAACCGGATGGCCTCTATGGCCGCCTGGGCTCGATCTGCCACCGCCAGCTTCTCGTAGATGTTGGCCAGATGGTTCTTTACGGTCTTCTCGGAGATGAAGAGTTCGTTCGAGAGGTCGTGGGTGGAGGTGACGCCGTCGGAGAGTTTTCCGAGCAATTCGCGCTCGCGGGCGGTCAGCGAGGCAGCCCCCGGATCCAATACGGGCTCCATATGGCGGCTCAGTATCTCACGTTGGGTGGTGAGATCGAGCAGCGTCTCGCCCATGGCGACGGCTCGGATGGCGGCCGCCAGTTCGGCGAGTGGTGTGGACTTGGGGAGGAATCCGGCTGCCCCCAGCGAGACGGCCGTGGCGCGATGATCGGGCGAAGAGTGCATTGTCACAACGATCACCGGCGCCACCCCGGCAGCCCGCCGGAGCACGTCGAACCCGTCGAGCCCGGGCATTTCGAGGTCGGTGAGAACGACATCCGGGGTGTGTTCTTCGAGGGCGTCGAGGAGAGCCTGACCGTCGTGGGCCGAGGCCAGCACGGTGAGGTCGGGTGTCCGTTCGATACCCAGACGGAGGGAATCGGCGAACAGTTGGTGGTCGTCGGCGAGCAGAAGGGAGATCATGATGTGGAATCCCATTGTAGGGCAATGGTGGTGCCAGACCCGGGAGTGCTCACCACCGACAATTCAGCGCCGATCTTCTCGGCTCGCTCGCGCATGCCGATCAACCCGAAGTGGCCATCGGGAACGCCGCCCGGATCGAACCCGACCCCTCGGTCTGCGATTTCGAGGCGTCCGTGGTCGAAGTCCACGAGCCCCGTCACCATGATGGTCTTGGAAGTGGAATGACGCGCCGCGTTGCGGATTGCCTCGCCGGCGATGGCGTAGAGGTCGGCGGCGACGGCCGGTCGGGGCGGGCGCCGTTCGTCCACCGATACTTTGATGACGGGGGCGGACACGGGGAGCTTGGCCCTGATGCGGGCGATCGTGGCCGCCAAGCCGAGTTCGTCCGGGTTGCGCAGATCCGCCACGGCGGCGCGCACCTCGTCGAGGAGCTGGGTGACCCGGGTCCTGAGGGCACGGATCTGGCCGTCATCCAGGGCGCCTTCGCGCGCCTCCATCTCGGCGAGATCGAGCGAGAGTCCGAGCGAGGCGAGCCCGGGTCCGATCTCGTCGTGCAGTTCACGAGCGAGGCGAGTCCTTTCATCTCTGATCGCCTCGCGGGCGATCGACTGGAGGAGCAGGATGTTCGAGAAGGCGACCGAGGCAGGTTCGGTGATGTCGCGCAGCAGGTCATGCTGCCGGCTGGTCAAAGGATGGCCGGTGTCGATGCGAAGTTCGCCTACTTGCCGCCCGTTGACCTGCAACGGCTCCGAACTTGCCTCGAGGCTCAACCGGCCACGCGAGGCCACGGTGAGGGGCCCGTCCTGGGTGTGCAGGATCAATTCGGCGGATCTGAACGGCACCACCGCGGACACGGTGGCCAGAGTGGCTTCGGCGACCTCGCTCGGGTTCAGTTCGGCGGTGTCGGTGATCGAACTGAGACGCTGCAACAGCTGGTTGGTGTTCTCGAGGCGTTCCAGCCGAGCGCCGGTCTCCATGGAGAGCAGCGCCAGCGTGTCGGCCCTCTCGACCGCCTCGAGGATGAGGCGCCGGGCGTACCCGAAGGTGATGGCGGCGAGAATATCGAAGCCGGCCACGGGAGCGAACTGGGCGATCTCGAATCGGCCGGCGATCATCTCGCCGCCGGCCACGATGGCGACGGTCAGGCCCGCCGTGGCCAGGCCGAGTCGGAATCCGCCGATCAGCGAGGCGAGAACCACCGGGGTGACGCCCAACAGGAGCCACGGGCTCTCTGTACCGCCGGTGACCACCATGGCGAAGGCGGTGGCGAGGGTACCGGTCAGGACGACCGCTTCGCGGAGGAAGGGGATCCTCAACATGCGGCGCGGTGTGACCTGGAGCAACACCACGTAGGCCCCGGCGGCCAGGAGGGAGCTGACCGCCGCGAACGTGGTGCCCCAGGTGACGAGGATGGTCACGGTCCCCAACGCCAGGAACACCCAGTTCAGGCCGGACACGACGCCCACCAGGCGTTGGAGCCATCGTTCGGAGAATTCGTTCATGGGTAGCCACCCGGGCCTAGGCTGCGCGCATGCATCAAGGTAGTCAACGCTTCGTGCTGACGGGTGGCATCGGCTCCGGGAAGAGCTACGTGGCGGCGCGCCTGGAAAGCCGGGGTTGGGCGGTCATCGACGCCGACCGGATCGGGCACGAGGTGATCCAGCCCGGTGGAGCGGCCTTCGAGGCGGTCGCCGGGCGGTGGCCGGATGTGGTCGTCGACGGAGCGATCGATCGTCGTGCCCTTGGAAGGATCGTGTTCGCCTCGGAGGGTGATCTGGCCGAATTGGAGTCCTACACCCACCCCGCCATTCGTGCCACGATCGCCGAACGGATCGTCTCGGCGGGGGCCAGGGTCGTGTTGGAGATTCCCCTCCTGAACGAGTGGCTTCCCACCTGGCCACGGGTGGTGGTGGAAGCACCGCTGGATGTTCGCGTCGCACGGCTGGAGCAGCGCGGGATGAGCGGCGAAGAGATCGCCGATCGCCTGGCCGCCCAACCGGATGAGCACGAGTGGCACGCCGCCGCCGACTTCCTGATCGACAACGGTGGTGAGGCCGACCTGGACCGGGAACTCGACCGGCTGGAGAGATTCATGCTCAACCGGGTGGGGTGATCCGCGGGAGGAGCGGCGGGATTTCTTGTCACACCAGCCCGATATGCTGGCGGCATGCCGCCATTTCGCCTTCATTCGGAGTTCGAGCCCGCCGGAGACCAACCGCAGGCCATCGACAAGCTCGCCGCCGGGATCGAGGCTGGCCACCGCATGCAGACGCTCCTCGGCATCACGGGATCGGGCAAATCCGCCACCATGGCGTGGACAATCGAGAAGGTGCAGCGGCCAACCTTGGTCATTGCTCCGAACAAAGCTCTGGCCGCCCAGCTGGCCAACGAGTTCCGACAGTTCTTTCCCGAGAACCGAGTCGAGTACTTCGTCAGCTACTACGACTACTACCAGCCAGAAGCGTACATGGCCCAAACCGACACGTTCATCGAGAAGGACGCCACCGTCAACGATGAGATCGACCGACTGCGGCATGCGGCCACCAGTGCGCTGCTGACCCGCGAGGACGTCATCATCGTCGCCTCGGTGTCCTGCATCTACGGTCTCGGCACTCCCGAGATGTACCTCGGTCAGGTCCTGCGACTCATTCGAGGGGTCGACTACCCCGTCGAAGATGCCATGCGCCGGCTCATCGATATCCAGTACGAGCGGAACGAGATCAATGTCGTGCGCGGCAAGTTCCGCGTGAAGGGCGACACGCTCGAAGTCTTTCCGTCCTACGAGGAGACGGTGGTGCGGGTCGAATGGTGGGGCGACCAGGTCGAGCGGATCCTCCGCATGAACCCCGTGACCGGCGAGGTCATCGAGGAGATGAACGAGGTCTGGGTGTTCCCGGCCAGCCACTACGTCACCTCGGAGGAGCGCATGAAGAAAGCTGTCGAGGGCATCGACGCCGAATTGCAGGAGCGCCTCGCCGAGTTCGAGAGTCAAGGCAAGCTGCTGGAGGCACAGCGTCTCCGGATGCGAACCTCCTACGACATGGAGATGATGCGAGAAATCGGATTCTGTTCGGGCATCGAGAACTACTCGCGCTACCTCGACGGGCGCCAGCCGGGCGAAGCGCCCTACACCCTGCTCGACTATTTCCCCGACGACTACCTGACCATCCTCGACGAAAGCCACGTGACGGTTCCCCAGATTGGCGGGCAACACGCCGGCGACAAGAGCCGCAAGGATGAGCTGGTTGCCCACGGCTTCCGGCTGCCTTCGGCGCTCGACAACCGTCCGCTGCGATTCGACGAATGGTTGGAGCGGGCCAACCAGGTGGTCTTTCTCTCCGCCACCCCCGGGCCGTTCGAGCGTGAACACTCCGATCAGATCGTCGAGCAGATCATCCGCCCGACCGGCCTCATCGACCCCGAAGTCATCGTCCGGCCCACCAAGGGCCAGATCGACGATCTCCTCGAAGAGATCCGGGGGCGTGCCGAGGCCGATCAGCGGGTCCTGGTCACCACCCTCACCAAGAAGATGGCCGAGGACCTCTCCGAGTACCTGCTCGAGATGGGCGTCAAAGCTCGGTATCTGCACTCCGAGATCGACACCCTCGAACGAGTGCAGATACTCCGGGAGCTGCGCATGGGCGACTTCGACGTCCTCGTCGGCATCAACCTGCTCCGCGAAGGACTCGACCTCCCCGAGGTCTCACTCGTCGCCATCCTGGACGCCGACAAGGAAGGGTTCTTGCGCAGCCAGACCAGTCTCGTCCAGACCATCGGCCGAGCGGCCCGGAACGTGGACGGTCAAGTGATCATGTACGCCGACAAGGTCACCGACTCCATGAAGGCCGCCCTGAACGAAACCGGCCGGCGCCGCGCCATTCAGTCCAAGTACAACGCAGAGAACGACATCGACCCCCAGTCGATCCGCAAGAAGGTGTCGGATATCCTCGAACTCATCCAGTCGTCGGACGCTCCCTCGGTGGATCGGAGACGCCGAGACATGGGCAGGCGGGAGCCGCTCGACCTGGAAAGCCCCGACATGGAGCGCCTCATCCTCAGCCTTGAAGAAGAGATGCACGAAGCGGCGGCGGAACTGCGCTTCGAGTACGCCGCCCGATTGCGAGACGAAGTGGGAGAGCTGAAGAGGGAGTGGCGACAGATGAAGGAAGCCCGTGCCTGACGTCACCACACCTTCGCCGCCAGGAGCCCCGGCCGGTCATTCCGGGCACTCCGGTACACTCCCCGCCTAACGCCATGTCGATCGAAACCATACGCATTCGTGGTGCCCGCGAGCACAACCTCCAGGACCTCTCCCTCGAACTACCCAGAGACGCGCTGATCGTGTTCACCGGGATCTCAGGTTCTGGGAAGTCGTCGCTCGCCTTCGACACCATCTACGCCGAAGGCCAACGCCGGTACGTCGAGAGCCTCTCGGCGTACGCGCGCCAGTTCCTCGGCCAGATGGACAAGCCCGACGTCGACATCATCGAAGGCTTGTCGCCGGCCATCTCCATCGACCAGAAGACCGCCAGCCGCAACCCCAGGTCCACCGTGGGAACGGTCACCGAGATCCACGACTATCTCCGGCTCCTCTGGGCGCGCATCGGGATCCCGCACTGCCCGAACGACGGTTCACCGGTGGCGCGCCAGTCGGCCGACCAGATCGTGGATCAGATCCTCGAGATCGCAGAGGGAACCCGGTTCCAGATACTCGCTCCGGTGGTGCGGGGCCGCAAAGGCGAGTTCGAAACGCTGCTCAAAGACCTCGCCAAAGACGGATTCAGTCGAGCCATGATCGATGGTGAGCAGCGCGACCTCACCGACGACATCAAGCTCGATCGCTACTACAACCACTCCATCGAAGTCATCGTCGACCGACTGGTCAGGAAGGACGGCATCGAACGCCGCCTGGCCGAGTCGATGGAGACAGCCTTGCGGATCGCCGACGGCGCCGCCCTGGTGGCCGTCGAGGACGGTCCCACCCTTTCATTCAGTCAAGCCCTGGCCTGCCCGCAATGCGATCTCTCCTTCGATGAGCTACAGCCGCGCAACTTCTCCTTCAACAGCCCCTACGGAGCCTGCCCGGCCTGTTCGGGGATCGGGACCCGCTATCAGGTCGATCCATCCCTGGTGGTCCCTGACTGGGAAGCCTCCCTGGCCGACGGCGCCATCGCCCCCTGGTCCGGCCATCGCGGCAAGTACTTCCAGCGACTCCTGGAGGGGGTCGCCGCACACCTCGGATTCGAGATGGACCGCCCGTTCGAGAAGCTCACCAAGAAGCAGCAGGCCGGGGTGCTGGAAGGAACCGGCGACACCCGCATCCTGGTCTCGTACACGAACCGCTTCGGGCGGAAACGGGAGTACTGGACGACCTATGAAGGGGCACTGCCATTCCTGCGGCGCCGCCACGAGGATGCCGAGTCCGATTCGGCGCGCGAGTACTACCAGGAGTACATGCGAGAGGTGCCCTGCGCTGAATGCGACGGGGCCAGACTCAATCCGATCTCGCGCGCCGTGACCGTGGGAGGTCTGGGCATCGCCGAGCTGTCGGCGCTCTCCCTCCAGCACGCCTCCGAGTTCGTCCAGAGCCTCGAACTCACCGAACGCGAGACGGTGATCGGCGAACGGGTCCTCAAGGAGGTGCGGGAACGGCTCTCCTTCCTGCTCGACGTGGGTCTCGACTATCTCAATCTGGCCCGATCGGCTGCCACTCTGGCCGGGGGAGAAGCCCAGCGCATCCGTCTCGCCACCCAAATCGGTTCCGGTCTGGTCGGGGTGCTGTACATCCTCGACGAGCCCTCCATTGGTCTCCATCAGCGTGACAACCAACGTCTCATCGAGACGCTGCTGCGGCTGCGCGATCTCGGTAACACCCTCATCGTGGTGGAACACGACGAGGACACCATCAGAGTCGCCGACCATGTGGTCGACATCGGGCCGGGAGCAGGCGAGCACGGCGGGCATATCGTGGCCCAGGGCACCCTCGCCGACGTCCTGGCGGTCAAGGAATCCATCACCGCCGACTACTTGGCAGGACGACGAAAGATCGCCGTTCCCGACACCCGCCGCGAACCGGACGGCAGATTCATCGAGATCAAGGGAGCCACCGAGAACAACCTCAAGACGGTCGAGGCCCGGTTTCCGCTCGGGGTCTTCACCGCGGTCACCGGCGTGTCCGGCAGCGGGAAGTCGTCGTTGGTTCAGGAGATTCTCTCCAAGGCATTGCACTTTCAGCTCTATGGGGCTCGATCGGTGCCCGGCCGGCACAAGCGAATCATCGGGGTCGAACAGATCGACAAAGTCATCAACATCGATCAATCGCCGATCGGTCGGACTCCTCGCTCCAATCCGGCCACCTACACCGGTGTCTTCGACCACGTCCGTGCGCTGTTCGCTTCCACCCCCGACGCCAAACTGCGCGGGTACAAGCCGGGCCGGTTCAGCTTCAACGTGTCGGGCGGACGGTGCGAAGCCTGCAAGGGCGACGGGACCATCAAGATCGAGATGCACTTCCTTCCTGATGTTTACGTGCCGTGCGAAGTGTGCAAAGGACGCCGGTACAACCGGGAGACCCTCGAAGTGGTGTGGAAGGGTAGGTCGATTGCCGACGTGCTGGAGATGTCGATCGAAGAAGCGTTGCGGTTCTTCGAGAACCAGCCGAAGATCGCCAGGATCCTCCAAACGCTGTTCGACGTGGGCCTCAGCTACGTGCGCCTGGGGCAGTCGGCTCCCACCCTGTCGGGCGGTGAGGCACAGCGTGTCAAGCTGGCCTCCGAACTCGGCAAACGGTCCACCGGTCGGACCTTCTACATCCTCGATGAGCCGACCACCGGACTCCACTTCGAGGACATTCGCAAACTCCTCGGAGTGCTGCAGCGCCTCGTCGACGGCGGCAACACCGTGGTCGTGATCGAACACAACCTCGACGTGATCAAGACGGTCGACTGGATCATCGATCTCGGACCCGAGGGCGGCGAGGGCGGGGGAGAGATCATCGCCGTGGGCCCCCCCGAAGTCGTCGCCGACATTCCCACCAGCTACACCGGCAAATTCCTGGCCGGCATGCTGTGAAGGGAAGCGACGCTTCCTGGAACGAGCTGGCCGACTGGTGGGAGGGTGAGGTGGCGTCCGACCCGACCTACCGTGAGGTGGTCATTCCACTCGTCGACGAGATGCTCCCGAAGTCGGGTCTCTTTCTGGATCTCGGCTGCGGACAGGGCCAGGTCATGGCAGAGATCGGGACGGCCCATCGCACGCTGCTGGGCTGCGACCTCAACGCCCAGCTGGCGGCCAAGGCCGCTCGGCACGGCTCGGTGGTGCAGGCCGCCCTCCCGGACCTACGGTGGCTTCGACCCGACACGGTGGATGGGTGCCTGGCCGTGCTCGTCCTCGAACACGTCCCCGACGTCGAGTCGCTCTTCGACGCCGCCGCCGAGATCACGCGGCCGGGGGGCGCGTTCGTGGTCATCGCCAACCATCCCTACGTCACCGCTCCCGGCTCGGCCTCTGTGGTCGACCCCTCCGACGGCGAGGTCTTCTGGAGGTGGGGGGCCTACCTCGTGGACGGGTCGACCCACGAAGTGGCCGGTTCGTCCACGGTCGAGTTCCATCACCGGCCCCTCGGACATCTGCTCACGGCCGCCGCCCGCACCGGCTGGGATCTACGAGAGCTGCGAGAGGTCGAGACACCCGAATCCGGCGACCGTCTGCCCGACGCGGGGCTGCCCCGCCTCGTCGGCATCGCCTGGGAACGACGAAACTGACCCTCGGTACACTCGATTCGGATGGAACGCCCCTCTGCCGCCGAAATCCCTGATGCACCAGGCTCCTACCAGTTTCGCGACGTGCACGGGCAGGTCCTCTATGTGGGGAAGGCCAAGTCCCTCCGCAAGCGAGTGCTGAGCTACTTCAACCGGGACGTGGCGCAGCGAACCAGAGCCATGGTGGACGCCTCCGACTCGGTCGACTTCATCGTCACCGACAACGAGGTCGAGGCGCTCATGCTCGAGTACTCGCTCATCCAGAAGCACCGACCGCGTTTCAACATTCGCCTCCGGGACGACAAGAGCTATCCGTTCCTGACGCTGACCAGACGAGACGAATGGCCGGCCGCCCGGGTGCGTCGCGGAACCAGACGGAAAGGCAACCAGTACTTTGGGCCTTTCGCCCACGCCTACGCCATCCGCAACACGCTCGATCTCCTTCTGAAGACGTTTCCGATCCGCACCTGTTCGGACGGCAAATTCAAGGATCACGCCTCGCGGGGCCGCCCGTGCCTCTTGTTCGACATCGAGAAGTGCTCCGGGCCGTGCGTCGGAGAGATCACCCCCGAGGAATATGGAGGCCTCGTGGACGGGCTGGCCCGCTTCCTCGACGGCGACACCGACGAGATCCGTTCAGAGGTCAAGGCCAGGATGGAAGGCGCCTCCGCGCGTCAGGAGTACGAACAAGCTGCCCGCTATCGCGACCAGCTCAGAGACCTCGAGAAGGCGATCGCTCGTCAGGAACTGGTCACCGAGCGCGCCGAGAGCTTCGACGTGATGGCGATCGAGGACGACGAACTCGACGCCTCGATCTCCGTGTTCATCGTCCGGCATGGCCGGGTCACGGGCCGGTTCTCCGCCATCATCGACAAGGTCGAAGACGTCAGTACGAGCGAATTGATCGGCCAGATGCTGCGCGAGCGGTACGGCGCCACGGAACCACCCAACCTGATCATGGTGGACGAGATTCCGCCCGATCTCGATGTCTTCCTCGCCTGGCTGGAGGAACGGCGCGGATCGAAGGTCGAACTGCGGGTGCCCCAACGCGGCGCCAAGCGTCGCCTGCTCGAAACGGCGCACGTCAACGCCAAGGAATCCCTGGGCCGCCACCGGCTCCGCAGGCAGTCCGACCCCAACGCCCGCGCCCAGGCGCTCCGCTCGCTGCAGGACGCCCTGGCGCTCCCCGAGCCTCCCCTCCGTATCGAATGCTTCGATATCTCGACCATCCAGGGCAGTCACACGGTGGGTTCCATGGTGGTGATGGAGGATGGGCTCCCGAGGCGCGGGGATTACCGCCGATTCCGGGTCAAGTCCGTGGCGGGTCAGGACGACTTTGCTTCGATGGAGGAGGTACTCCGCCGCAGGTTCACGGCCTATCTGGCCGAGCGTGATCTCCCCGTAGAGGAGCGAGGCAAGTTCGCCTACCCGCCTTCCCTGTTGCTCATCGATGGGGGAATGGGTCAGCTCGGCAGAGCCACCAAGGTCTTGGACGAACTCGGCCTGAGCATTCCGGTGGCGGGACTCGCCAAGCGGATGGAAGAGGTCTACCTCCCCGGCAACCCGATTCCCGTGCGCATCCCCCGCGACGAGCCGGCGCTGTACATGCTCCAGCGCGTCCGCGACGAAGCTCACCGCTTCGCCATCAGCTACCACCGCACCGTGCGTGCCAAGAGCATGATCGACTCGATTCTCGACGAAGTCCCGGGCGTGGGAGCGGGCCGCAAGCAAGCGCTGTTGCGTCGTTTCGGAAGTCTCAAGAAGCTCCGTTCCGCCAGCCTCGACGAAATCGCCGAGGTGGTGCCCGCCCGCGTCGCCGAAAACGTCCTCACCGCGCTCCACGGTGCCGGGACAACCGGCCGGTGAACGATCTGGCGGGCTGTCCTTCCCCTACGATGTGGTCAGCAAGTCCAGGGAGTCGCCATGCGTGATCAGCCGAATGTGGTCATCCTGACCGGGATGTCGGGAGCGGGACGGTCCACAGCCGCCAAGGTGCTCGAGGACCTCGGGTATCCGGTCATCGACAATCTGCCTCCGAGCCTGATCGAAGACGTGGTCAGGCTGCGCGACGTGTCCGACAGCGAAGCCAACGTGGCGCTGGTCGTCGACGCCCGCGGGGGACTGACCGTCGAAGACCTGCGCGGGCCGCTCTACAACCTTCGGAGAGACGGTCTCACCGTGGCGCTCATGTTCCTCGACGCCGATGATCAGGTGCTGCTGCGTCGCTACCGGGAGAACCGCCGACCCCACCCGGTGCCCTCGGACACGATCCAGGAATCAATCCGCGCCGAACGAGAACTCATGACCGAGGTCCGGGCCGGCGCCGACATCGTGGTTGACACCACCAACTACAACGTCCACCAGCTCCGCGAGCGAGTTGAGTCCGAGTTCGCCGAGGCGGATCTGGTTCGGCCGATGCGGGTCTCGGTGAGCTCGTTCGGTTTCAAACATGGGGCGCCCCGCGACGTCGATCTCCTTCTCGACGTGCGGTTTCTCCCGAACCCGCATTGGGTACCGGAGCTGCGGCCGCTGACCGGCACCGACCCGGCGGTGCGCGACTACGTGCTCGACCAGCCCGACGGCCAGGAGTTCCTCACCAAAGTGACCGACCTGCTCGAATTCCTGCTTCCCCGCTACATGGACGAGGGGAAGTCGTACTTGAGTATCGGGGTGGGGTGCACCGGCGGACGGCACCGCTCCGTGGCGCTGGCCGAGGCCATCGCCGCCTGGCTGGAGGACTACGGCGTGAACGTCAACCTGCGCCACCGGGACCGGGACTTGGCGTGACGCTGCCGATGACCGAGCCCGCTCTCAGCCCGCTCGACGCTTCGGGTCCGTCCGTGGTGGCGATCGGCGGCGGGCACGGTCTCGCCTGTCTTCTCGAAGCCGTCCAGGGCTACGCAGGGACGATCACTGCGGTGGTGAGCGTGGCAGACGATGGCGGCTCATCGGGACGCCTGATCAAAGACCTCGATATTCCGCCCCCCGGCGACATTCGCAAATGCCTGCTGGCCCTGGCACCGGAACCGACGATCTGGGCAGAGATGCTCGGCCATCGTTTCGAACGTGGCGACGTGGCGGGACATTCGCTGGGGAACCTGATGCTGGCAGCCCTGACCGAAATGATCGGCGACTTCTCGGCCGCCCTGCGCGTAGCCGAGTTTCAGCTCGGTGCCTGCGGTCGGGTCATCCCGGCTGCCCTGCATCGGCTGGATCTCGTGGCGACTATCGACGGCCGCGAGGTGGACGGACAGGTGGAGATCGCCCAGCGGCCGGGGCACGTCGAAGCCCTCAGGATCGAGCCGTCGGACGCCGAGGCCACCCCCAGCGCCCTCGAGGCCATCCGGTCGGCTGATCAGATCCTGCTCGCCCCCGGCAGCCTCTATACGAGCCTCATCGCCACCTTGGTCGTTCCGGGAGTGACAGAGGCCATCGAGAAGAGCGACGCAGATCTCATCTACATCCTCAACCTCGTCACCCAGAACCCCGAGACCCTCGCCATGGACGCCGACGACCACGCCGAGGCCCTCCGCGTGGTGGCCGGGCTGAGCAAGGTTGGTACCATGGTCGCCCATGCCGGTGTGCTCGACGTGCCCAGGGGTCTGTCAGCGGTATCCGTCGCTGAGCCCGAGTGTCAGGGTTGGACGGTGATCACGGCAGACGTCGCCGACCATGAAGCGGACTGGCCGCAGCACCACCCCATTCGGCTCGGACAAACACTCTCGAAGATGGTGAAAACATGACGACATTTCTCACGCTCGACAACGTCGAGGTCGCCGGTCGGACGGTACTCGTGCGCTCCGATCTCAACGTCCCACTGGAGGAGGGTTCCGACGGTCCCCGGGTGGCTGACGACTTTCGCATTCGGGCGGCGCTCCCGACTTTGGACCGCCTCCGCAAAGCCGGCGCCGTGGTGGTGGTGGCCAGTCACCTGGGCCGCCCCAAAGGAGAAGTGAAGGAGAACCTGCGGCTCGACCCGGTCGCGGTCCGGCTCTCCGAGCTGGGAGGATTCCCGGTCAGGAAACTGGATGCGGTGCGCGGACCGCAGGTGAGCGAAGCGGTCGCCGGGGCGGAGCCGGCCCACGTGGAGGTACTCGTCGGCCCAGAGAGCACGGTTCCTGACACGGATCCGGTCGGCGCGAGCAAACTGAGAGGGGCGTCCGCGTACCGTCATACTCTCGGCGTGGATCAGGAGATCACAGACGACATCGCTCAC
>CBDUEV010000013.1:0-56526 GCA_965366365.1 uncultured Acidimicrobiia bacterium
CCACCTCGACGCCGACGGCAACCCCATCGACGACATCGACTCAACCCCCAACACCTCCAACGAGGACACGTTCATCGAGGACGACAGCGTCACCGGGAACGGCCGCACTGGCGGCGATGAGGACGATCACGACCGGGCTCAACTCCTCATCGAGGTCATCGAGGTCCTCGATGAGGAGATCATCAATCCGCCGGACGTCACCCCCAACGTCCCGCCGGTCGAGGTCGAGCAATCAGACCTCGTCCGTACCGGCTTCAACAGCCTGGAACTCGGCCTGCTCGGCACCTTTCTGATCATCGCCGGGCTGTTCCTGTCGCTGCGGTTCTCCGAGCGGGCGGGTACCCGGCGGGGGTCGAGCAGGGGCACGTCCGCATAGGTTTCCAGCGAGAGGTCGCAGGTGGTCACTCCACGACCCGTTACGTCAGTCTGAACCGACCTCGCTGATCTCGAAGAGATGCCCGTCAGGGTCTCGGAAGAAGGCGCGCACCTCGTACCCGTGATCCACCGGCGGCGTCAAGAAGACAGCTCCCCGCTCGAGGAGCGTGGCGTAGGCCGCCCGGCAGTCCGCCACCCGGATCGTGAAGGCATGATCAACGCGGTCGGGGTCCGACGGCTCGGCGAACGTGATCGTCGGTTTGTCCTCGGTGGGATCCCCGCCCGTGACCACCAAGAGCCATGCCCCGGCGAACCGAAGAACGAGGGAGGTGCCTCCGTACTCTCCTTGCAATTCCGCCCCGAGGACCTGGCGGTACCACGTCTTCGAGCGGGCGAGATCGGACACGACGAGAATCGTCGTGATCTCCATATCAGCAGTAGGAAACGCGCTCACTCGACTCACCCTACGCTTTCAGCGCTCACGGCGACCTCTCGTTCGCCGCCTCCTCGACGTGGCGCTTCAATCCGCCGGCCAACGCCTGCATTCCCTTGGTGTACATCCGCCGGACCAGTAGCCGATCAGCTATGAACCCCAGCACCCCGTACTTCATCCGGTAGATCGGACTGACGGTGAGATCGGTCCTTCCGTCCCGGTCGACCAACCGAAACCGAATATCGATGGTGGCGAAGGGAAGGTTGGTCTCATCGACCCGCATGGTGAGGCGTTCATGAGGGACGAACTCGAACACCGATTCGCGCAGGTAGTTGCGGCCCCCGAGATCGCAGTGTCGAGCGCTCCCCACACCCGTGTCGGTGTCGGTGAGGAGCCGCGAATCCGACACCCCCGGGTTCCATCGAGAGATCGAACCGATGTCAGCCAACGCCTCCCAGACGCGAACCACCGGAGCCTCGATCGTCTCGTACACCTCGAACTCCGAAATAGCCGCCTCGTTTCGCCTCGATACGCCAGCATACGCGGGGCCTCCGGAGACTCCTATGACGTCCGACGTCATCGAAGTGGTCCAGGCGCGATCCGAATCGCCGCGGTAGCGTCATGCCAGACTATGTCGAGCGGGCACGGCGCCCGACTCTCAGGAGCGGCACATGGACCCGACGGTACGCGACGAGACCATCTCATTCGACGCCTACGCGGTCTCCGCCGGTGGCCTGGCCCACCTCGCCACCTTTCCGGAGCAGAACCCCAATGCCGTCATCGAAACCGACATGACAGGCACCATCACCTACCTCAACCCCGAGGCGGTGGAGCGCTTCCCCGAGCTCACCTCTCGCGGTATCGACCACCCACTTCTGGCCGGCGTGCTGGGGACGGTGGCCGCCTTCCGACAGGACGGTCGCGAGTTCGCCCAGCGAGAGGTCGAATTCGAGGAAGCGGTTTTCGAGCAGAAGGTCTGCTATTCGGCTCTCGCCGGTGCTGAGTTGATCCGGATCTACAGCCATGACGTGACCGCTCACCGTCGTGCCGAGACCGCCCTCGCCGAACTGGCGCGCCGGGTCGTCGACGCTCAGGAAGACGAACGGAAGCGGATTTCGCGCGAGCTCCACGATGAGGCCGGACAAGCCATGACCGCCCTCAAGATCAGCCTGCAGCTCCTGCGGGAGGAGTCGAACCTCGATGTCGAGACCATTCGACAGAATCTCGGCCAGGCCATCGAACTGGTCGACGACACCAGGGAGCGGATTCGTCTCCTCGCCCACGATCTTCGTCCGCCGGCGCTCGATGCTCTCGGGCTGAACGACACCCTTGACGACTTCTGCGCTCAGTTCGCGGCGCGGACCCGCCTCGACATCACCTACGAGGGTGAGGACACCAGCTTTCTGGACGACGCCCAGGAGATATGCCTCTATCGCTTGGTCCAGGAAGGACTCGCCAATGTGGCGGTCCACGCCGGCGCCACCTCTGCCGAAGTCCGGCTGACCCACCAGGAAACAACGGTGACGCTCAGCGTCTCCGACGACGGAAAAGGGATCGCCCCGGAGGCGCTCGACGAGAGAAGCCAGAGCGGCCTGGGCCTGGCCGGCATGCGAGAGCGCCTCGAAATGCTGGGCGGGCGCCTCGACATCGACACCGGCCCGGCGGGGACCACCCTCTCGGCCACTCTTCCGGTGCGGGAACGATGATCAGGGTCATCATCGCCGAAGACCACCACCTTGTCCGAGACGGGATCAGGGCGTTGCTCGAGCGCGCCGATGACATCGAGGTGATCGGCGAGGCGACCGACGGCGCGGAGGCGGTCGCACTGGTCGCCGAGATGCAACCCGACGTCATCGTCATGGATGTCACGATGCCAGAGCAGAACGGGATCGAAGCAACCCGCCTGATCCGCGGCTCGGGAGTAGCGACCGAGGTCGTGATTCTCTCCATGCACACGGAAGCCGCCCTGGTCCGAAAGGCTGTACAGGCCGGAGCCAGAGCGTACGTGCTGAAGGGGGCAGTCACCGAAGAGCTGCTGCTGGCGGTTCGATCCGCCCATCGAGGAGCCACCTACCTCAGCCCGATGGCGTCGGAATCACTCCTCGAACCCGAGATTGCTTCCCCGAGCAGAGCCGCGGACGACCGGCTCACCGCCCGCGAGCTAGAGGTCCTCCGTCTCATCGGAGATGGCTTGACCAACCGGGCGATCGGGAAGAAGCTCTCGATCAGCGTGAAGACCGTCGAGCGGCACCGGACCAAGCTCATGGCGAAACTCGACGCCCACAGCATCGTCGAACTGATGCGCGAGGCGTTTCGCCGGGGGCTACTCGACGTCGACGGCTGACGGCAACACCCCACGCGCAGTGACGGTGGGACCCCCACCGTCGGCGTCCATACCCACTAGCGCGACGAGGCAGCCGGCAGGTACCTTGACCTGCATGAGGGGGATTCTGGTGGGAGTGCGCGTAGGGCTGGTGGCGTTGGTGGCGCTGGGAACTGTGATTGGCACCGCGTCAGCAGCCTTCGCCCACGGGAGTCACGGGGCGGCTCCAGCGGCCTTGTTCGAGCCGGCCGGCCCCTACGTCGTGTCGGTGTGGATCGAGGAGCATTCCGACAGCACCATCACAGGCAACGCAGTGATCGAGGCGACCGAGGTGGCAACCGCCCCCGAGATCTGGTTGCAGACGGCCCAGGGGCCGCTCTTGCTGGACGATGTGACCGACTACGGCGACGGCACGTGGACGGTCCAGTTCACCTCGACGGTCGGCGACACGTTGGTGGTCGCCTGGGACTCGTTGAGCGGGGACCAGGAGATGATCTTCGCTTTGAATGAGATCGCCGCACCACCGTGGTTCCGTTCGACACTCGGGTTGGTGACCCCGCCAGGGCTCTGGTTTCTGTATTGGTTGATGAAGAGACGTCGACGCGCTTTCGGGCTCGTTCCGCTTCAGGCGTAAAGGGAAAAAGGGAGGGACATACATGTCAACTATCCACGCTCCGCAAACGGGGCTCGAACCGAGAGTCGGGACCGTCAGGCGGCTCAACACCAGCTGGCACGAGATGGCCCTCTGGGCGTACGCAGCCGTCGTGGCGCTCCATTGGGTCGAACACCTCGCTCAGGCGTATCAGATCTGGGTTCTCGACATGCCGCGCCCCAAGTCGCTCGGCGCACTGGGCCTCGTCGCTCCGTGGCTGGTCACCTCCGAGCTCATGCACTTCGGGTTCGCCGTCTTCATGCTGGCCGGACTGATCATCCTGGCACCAGGATTCAGCGGGACCGCCGCCAAATGGTGGTACGCCTCCCTGGCGATCCAGTCATGGCACTTCATCGAACACGCCCTGCTGCAGGGACAGGTCGCCGCCGGATCGAATCTCTTCCACTCTGACATCCCGATGAGCGTCTTCCAGCAGTGGATCCCACGGGCGGAACTCCACCTCCTCTACAACCTGGCGGTGTTCCTTCCGATGGTGGTCGCCATGGTGCTCCACGCCCGCCCCTCCAAGGGCGACGAGGCACCCGCCTGCACCTGCGCACTCAAGGAGGCGTGACCCTCACCCTTTCTCCGCCAACGCGTCGAGGCCCCGCATCGTCGGGGCCTCGACGCGTCTTGGCGGCCGACATTTGGTGTGTCGAAGCCCGGGTTTGATAGGGCGATCGGCGGTAGCCTGAACCAACCTCGCACAAGGTGACCCGCCGTGATTCAGCGGATCCTGGCCCCAACCGACCTCAACCAACGCTCCGACCCCGGCTTGCGGTATGGAGCCAAGCTTGCTGCGGATGGTGGCGCCGAACTCCACCTCATCTACGTCGCCGGGTCTCTCACCGCCACCGCCAAGGAACTGGCCGTTCTCTCTGGGCAAGCCGACCAGGACCCCGAGGCGCTCAGGAGAGCGGGACTGGTCGCCCAGGCGGAGCGCACGCTCGGCGGCGTGAAGGCGGCAACCGAAGTCTTGCTCGGGGACCCGCTGTATGCCACGCTCGACTACGCCGAGCGTCACGACATCGATCTGATCGTCATCACCCTGGCCAACCGGTCGCGAGTCGGGAAACTGCTGATGGGCAGCCACGCCCAATCGTTGATGCTCGCATCTCCGGTTCCGGTCCTCGGGGTCCCGACATCGTACGCCGATCGGATCTGACGACCTCTACCGCCAGTCTGATGCACTCTCCAGCAGGCACCTGGGCGCGGACGGAGGCGCCCGCGTGGGCGCCTCCGCTCGGGTTGACCGCTGGATCGTCTAGGCGGTCGAGGCTTCAAGAACCCCGTCGGCCCGGTTGACTTCGATCCTGCGCGGCTTGATCTCTTCTCGCAACGGCATGGTCACGGTGAGAACACCGTCCGCGTAGTCGGCAGAAATCTGCGAAAAGTCGACCATGTCCCCCACCCGGACCTGACGGGTGTGCCGGCCGGTGGGCCGCTCCCGCACCGCCCAGGTGACACCCTCGATGTCCTCACGGGGACGCTCGACGGTGACGGACAAGACGTTCTTCTCCACGGTCATGTCGATGGCTCCGAGGTCGACGCCCGGCAGGTCGAACTTCAGGTAGAACCGGTCGTCGCGCGTGAAGGCGTCCATCGGCATCATGCCTCCGGACCACTCTCGGTCGAGGCGGCCGAATGCCTTCTCGAGTTCAAAGAGAGGATCGGCAAAACGTACCATGAACTCTGCTCCTTTCAACATCAGAATCCTTCAATCTGAGTGACTATCACTCAAGTTTTATATCACCGTGTACATAGATTGTCAACCCGTCTTTGGTGCCGTGTTCTCGCCCGGAATGGGCTTCCCGGATCGGCGTCCTGGGGAGGAACGACCGGCTCGCCTGGCATCGTTCGATGGTTCGGAAGTACCCTCAGTCCGGCTGAGCGAGGGAGTTGCGATGGCGTTGTGTCCACACTGTTGGGAGAGCCTTGGCGAGCCCATTCCCGCCGTGTGCCCGAAGTGTGGCCGACCCCAACCCCTCCACATGGACATCCCTGACGTCCCTCCCGACGATGTGGGCATTCCCAACGAACCGGCCGAGCCGAGCGAGCGGTGGAGCATGGAAGCGCTCTTCGAGGCCGGCCCCGCTCCCCAGGCCGACTCCACCGAATCAGTGCGTCCGACTGCGCCCCCGCAGCCGCCTTGGGCGGCGCCGCCGAGGCCGGTCAAGGCGCGCGGTGCGACCGGTTTGGTGGTCCTGGTGATGGGGATCATCCTGGTGGGCGGCCTTGCCGCCATACCCTTCGATGTGGCTCCCCGCGACGAGGCAGGCCGGATATCGGCGGTCGGGCGCACCATCGAGGCGCATCTCACCATCGGTGATTGCTACGGCCCCGACCTCGAACTGGGAGAGGCGTTTGGCGGGGCCGTCACCGCCACCCCATGTTCCGAGCCACACTTGTGGGAGGTCGTCGGCCGGCTCAACTACCCCGGGGACACCTACCCCGGTGAGGCTGCCATGGAGGGGTGGGCTGTGGACCTCTGTCGAAGCGCCTTCCGGACCTACGTCGGTGCCCTCCCCGAGCAAACGGTGGATCTGGAGATGTGGTATCGATTCCCTCGGGAAGGGAACTGGGATGCGGGATCCCGAGTCACCTGGTGTCTGGCGACCCGAGGCCAGAACTCAACGGGCAGCGTGAGAGCCGGGACGTGACGACCGGCGGCGTCACCCCCAGAAGACTCCGCTCACATCTGCGTCCACGTCGGCCAGAAGGTCGGCGAGGCGGGGGGAAGGCGCCGCCGGCGAATAGGGATGCAACCGGTCGAGCGAGTCGCGCCACATCACCGACCAGTCCCCGGTTGGTTCCGACCTTCGAAATCGCACCACCGGCTGGCGGGTCCAGGCGAGGACGCCGTCCGGCCGCCAGGGTGGCCGACACTCGTACACCGTGATTTCGCTTTCGGCGACTTCGATTTCCGCCTTCATTTCATTCTGGAGCCGGACCGGATATCGCGTGGTCGCCCACCGTCTCACTCTGTCAACGTCGGCTTCCGGCACCATGGTTTGACGATACTCGAATTCAGTCGACGACCATGCCATCGGTGGCGATGCGGAATCCGGTGGAGCGAACGAACTCACTGGCCGCCGAGTCCGGATCGCAGAGGGCGTTGGTGTGGTTGAGGTGGGTGAGGACGATCCGATCGGCGAGATGGTCGAATCGATCGATCGTGTCCGTGACGAGTGGATGCGGGATTTCGGCGATCGCTCGACCAGGCAGCTCGTCGTGGTCGAAGAAAGTGGCATCGAGCAGGGCGGTTTGATGGGCCCGGATCGTTGCCTCGCCGTCGGGGAACCCGTCCCATCCGTCGATGTCCGGGAGATAGAGCAGCTGGTCGTCGACGGAGATCCCCACGGTGTCGGTGAACTCGGCTCGGTGCTCGACGGAATGGAACCGAATGGTGTGACCGTCGATCACTCCCGACTCACCCGGTTCGAGAACACTGGCCACGAGATGGCCTGCATCGAAGAGCCGACGCCAGGGTTCATGGTTGTGGAGAAAACGCGCCATCGAGCCGGTGAGCCACACCCGAAGCCCACCGCTGTTGGCAGCCTCTCTTCCGAAATGCACCAGCCCCGTGTAGTGACCCATGTGGCCGTGAGTGAGAGCCACCTCGGTGATCGGCGCCAAACCGGCCATGGCCCGTCGAACGTCTTGCCGGCGCAGGTCAGGAGAGGCGTCCAGCAGGAGCGAGCCCGAGTCGAGAGACACGACGAGGCTGGAGGCGGTTCGTTCGGCGAGTTCGCCGCGCCGGGCCGCAGCGTCTGCCGGGCCGGCTGCCCCGAGCTGGGGAAGGCCGCCATCCTGCCCCGATCCGAGCACCATCGCCTTCACCATTCGCGACCACCACTCCCCATGGCGCGACGATAGCGGGCTTGCATGGTCGATCCTGAGCGGGTGCACCCTCCGCTCCTGAGATAGTGTGGTGCGTATGAGCGACGAATCCACCAAGCCAGACGAGGACGACGGCAGCTGGAACTGGGCCTACCTGATCCCCATCACCGCTCTGATGATCCCCATCATCGCATTGTTGGAGGTGACTGCAGCCGAGCTGCTTCCCCTCCTCATCACGATCGTGGCGGTCGCCGCCGTGACGATCGGCGTGAAGAGCGTCCTCGGCTATCAACACAAGCTGAGGATGGAGGAACTCGAGGCCCAGAAGGAGATCGCGGCACTCGAGGCCCAGCAGCTCTCGGCTGCTCAGCGAGTCCTCGACCTGGATGAGCCGGCCGCCGAGCTGCGACGCCAGGTCCGCAAGGAAACCAACTAGCCCAGAGCAGGCACTCGAGCCCACGGGCCGGCGCCTCTCCCCCGCGCTGTTTTCGGGCCGTTCTCCGACGTGCTGTTCGGACCGGGGAGCCGTCACCGTCACGCCTAGGCTGGTCGGCATGATTCCTGCCGGAACCGGATTCGATGGGCCCCGATTCGAAGGGCCTCGATACGATGGGAACAGCCTCGTCAATCTGGTGGCCGAACTGGAGACCCGGCTGACGGGCCAGGCGCCGTTTCCTGCCCTCGATCCCGCCTCGAGTGCGGCAATCCCTGAGCGGGCCACCTACGTCCTGATGGTCTTCGACGGTCTTGGCTCTCATCAGCTCTCCCATCCGGCTGCCCGCGACCTCGCCAGGGTAGAGGTCGGAAGCATCGACGCATTGTTCCCGTCCACGACCACCGTGTCGCTGTCTTCGATCGCCACCGGCCTGCCGCCCGCCCAGCACGGGGTGATCGGCCACCACATGTGGGTCCCGGACGTCGGCCAAGTGGTGAACGTGCTCAAGTGGATCCTGCCCGGCGGCGCACCGGTTCCCTACGACACGGAATCTCTTCTGCCCGCCCCCAATCTTTGGGAGCGCCTCACCGCCCACGGTGTCGAGGCGATCACGGTTCAACCGGGAGCCTTCGAATTCTCACCGCTCAGCAAAGCTCTCTATCGGGGATGCCGGATCGAGCCGGCATGGACCGAAGACGACCTGGCGGCGGTCACCATCGACCTGGCCCAACAGCCCGGCCGACTGATCTTCACCTATGTCCCGCACGTCGACGTGGCAGCCCACCTCTATGGCCAGTCCAGTGAGCACTACGCCAACGCACTCCGCCAAGTCACATCGGTGTGGGAGCGGATCGCTCATCATCTTCCCGAACATGCCGTACTGGTCGGAACCGCCGATCACGGCCACGCCGACTATCAAACCCACGACAAGTACCCGATCGAGAGTCGGGCGGCCGAGGGGCTCACCTTCTTCGGAGATCCCCGCTCCCTCTACGTGCGCGGAGCCCCGGAACGTGCCGAAGCCCTGGCCGCCACCCTGCCCGCCCGGTGGCTTCCGCTCGATGAGATCAGAGCCTGGTGGGGTCCGGGACCTGCTCACGCAGAGTTGGCGGCACGTTCACCGGCCGGCGTGCTTCTCGCCGACCGGGGCAATATTCTTCTGCCGTCCAACATGGATGCCCGGCTCGTGGGGTACCACGGAGGACTCGAACCGGACGAGCTCTCCATCCCCCTTCTCGTTCACTAGAAGGCCGGCTCGAGTGGACGACTTCCGACCCCCCAAAACAGCGCTTTTCGGATTTGCACTATCCCGATAGTGCTTATTATTTTCGCGTTGTGAAACAACGAATCCTGCCCATCATTCTCGTGCTGCTGTCCCTGGCGCTCGCCGCCTGCGGCGACGCCTCCGCCGAAGGCCCTTTGGTCGTCTACTCCGGCCGAACCGAGGACCTGGTCGGTCCCCTCATCGAGCAATTCACCGAGGAGACGGGCATCGAAGTCGACGTCCGCTACGGCGACAGCACCGAACTGGCTGCCACCATCCGTCTCGAAGGTGACAGCACACCTGCCGACGTCTTCCTGGCCCAGGACCCGGCGTCGCTGGGAGCGGTCGCGCTGGCCGCAGCGTTTACACCGCTCCCGGAGGATCTCGTCTCTTTGGTCCCCGAACGCTTCAGCGACCCGGCTCGCCAGTGGGTTGGGATCTCGGGGCGAGCCCGCACCGTGGTGGTGAATCCGGACGTTCTCGGCGACACGCCCCTTCCAGAGTCGATCTGGGATCTCACCGACCCTGCCTACACCGGGATCGGAATCGCCCCCACCAACGGCTCCTTCCTGGCGTTCGTGGCGGCCATGATCCTCGAGCAAGGCGAGGACCGAACTCTGGAATGGCTCGAGGCGATTGCGGCCAACCAGCCAACCGACTTCCCCAAGAACTCGCCGATCGTCGAGGCTGTGGATGCGGGAGACCCGGCGCTCGGGCTCGTCAACCACTACTACCTGCTCCGGCTCCGCGCCGAACAGGGCTCCGTGACCGCAGTCAATCACTTCCTGACCGCCGGCGATGCCGGGTCCCTCGTCATGCCATCCGGTGCCGGCATTCTCGCTCAGTCCGAGCGGACCGATCAGGCCGAAAGCTTCATTCGGTTCATGCTGAGCCAGACCGCCCAAGAGCACTTCGCCACCGAGACGTTCGAGTATCCGCTTCTGAGCGGGATCGACCCGGATCCATCCCTGGTGCCACTCGACGAGCTGACTACGCCCGACATCGACCTGTCGCTCCTGGCCGAAGTATTGGATCGAGCGACCGAGCTCGTGACCCTGGCGGGCCTGATCTAGGTGGGCGAGTCGCCCGAACCGGCGCGGGGGCGATCCCCCGTCACCCTCTTGATGGCAGACTGCTGACCATGGCAACCCGCACGACCCCTCGGCCGGCCGCACCTGCCGTGGCCAACCCCGCCCCGCGGTGGCTCTGGGCCATGGCGGGAACGGTGGTCGCCCTCATCCTGATGCCACTCGCCTACCTGGGGTGGACGGTCGTGGCCGATCCGGCCTGGGACCTTCTCTTCTCGAGTCGAACGGCGGAACTGCTCCGCAACACGGTCTTTCTCACCGCGGCAGTCAGCATCACGGCCGCCACCATCGGCGTGGCGGCGGCCTGGGTGATCGCACGCCTCCACATACCGTTTCGGCGCACCTGGACCACCCTCCTGGCTCTCCCGCTCGTCGTTCCCTCGTACGTGGGAGCGCTGGTTTTGGTGGCCGCCACCGGCCCCCGCGGGCTCCTGGCGGAAGCATTCGCCATCGAGGTTCCACGCATGGAAGGGTTCTTCGGTGCCTGGATCTCGTTGAGCCTCTTCACCTACCCGTATGTGTTCCTCGTCGCCACCGTGGCGCTCCACAGGATCGATCCAGCTCTCGAGGAGGCGGCCCGCGGGCTGGGGGCCTCGTCCCGCAAGGCGTTCCGGACCATTACGTTGCCTCAGCTGCGACCCGCCGTCGGAGCGTCGATCCTGCTCGTGGCCCTCTACACCATCTCAGACTTCGGTGGAGTCTCGCTCATGCGATACGACACCCTGACGCGGGCCATCTACACCCAATGGTCGGCGCGGCTCGACCGAGCTCCCGCGCTCACCCTGGCTCTGCTTCTGATTCTCCTGGCAGCCGTCGTGTTGTGGGCCGAGCGGCGGACGCGGGGCCGAGCCGAGTACTACACGCAGAAACCGATTCGCCAGGGCATCCGCTATCGGCTGGCAGGACGGGGGCGCATCGTCACCTACGGGTTCCTCGGTACCATCGTCGTCCTGGCATTGGTCGTTCCCGTGGGTGTCCTCACGTTCTGGCTCGCCCGCGGCCTCCGTCTCGGCGAGCCGATCGGCGCCACGGTGGTCATGCCGGCGGTTCGATCTCTCGGCGTGTCCCTCGCTGCTTCTGGTGCAGCTGTGCTGGCCGCCATCCCGATCGCCGTGCTGGCTGTGCGCTATCCGAGCCGCTGGTCTGCTCGGATCGAGCGGGGGGCGTGGGCCGTCTACGCCCTCCCCCACATCACCGTCGGGGTGGCGGTGCTCTACTTCACGATCACGTTCCTGAGTCCTCTCTACCAGTCCCTCGCCGTCCTGATCGGCGTCTACGTCGCCATCTTTCTCCCCCAGGCAACCGGGGCCGCCCAGACGGCGTTGCGTCAGGTCAATCCGCACGTGGAGGAGGCCAGTCGCAGTCTGGGGCGCACGTCCCTGGGCACGCTGGTGGCGATCACGATCCCGATGATCGGCCGAGGACTCCTCTCTGGAGGAACCCTCGTGTTCCTGACGGTGATGAAGGAACTCCCCGCCACGCTCCTCCTTCGGCCGACCGGTTACGACACGCTGGCCCTCCGGATCTGGGAGCACACCTCAGAAGGGTTCTACACTCGGGCGAGCGCAGCCTCCCTCATACTCCTGCTGATCTCGGCCGTGCCTATGTATTTCCTCGCTACGCGGGAACTCCGCCATGCTTGAACAGCTGGCTATTCGCTGCCGCGGGCTGTCGAAATCGTTCGGTGAGGTGGTCGCCCTCGACGATTTCAACCTCGACATCTGGCAGGGCAACCTCATTGGGTTGTTGGGACCATCCGGTTGCGGCAAGACCACCGCTCTTCGGACCATCGCCGGTTTCGAGCGGCCGCAGTCGGGTTCGATCGAAGTGCACGGGCGGACCGTGGTCGACGACGGGGTCTTCGTCGAGCCCGAGTCGCGCAACGTGGGGATGGTCTTTCAGGATTATGCGCTCTTCCCCCACAAGACAGTGGGATCAAACGTGGGCTTCGGACTCCGCGGAGGGAACCGCCGGAGAGTCGAGGAGGTACTCGAACTGGTGGGCCTCACCGGGCTGGGGAGTCGGATGCCACACGAATTGTCCGGCGGGCAGCAGCAGCGGGTGGCCCTGGCTCGGGCGCTCGCTCCGCAGCCTGACGTGATCCTCCTCGATGAACCGTTCTCCAACCTGGATGCATCCCTTCGGCAGCGGGTCAGAAGGGACGTACGCGCCATCCTCAAGGAAGCAGAAACCACTTCTGTGTTCGTCACTCACGACCAGGAGGAAGCGCTGGCCATGAGCGATGTGCTGGCGGTCATGACCGCAGGAACCGTGGTGCAAGCTGCCGAGCCGGACCAGCTCTACCTCCATCCCGCCAACCGATGGGTGGCAGGCTTCATCGGTGACGCCGACTTCCTGGACGGTGAGGCGCTCGGCGGAGTCGTCTCCACGGTGGTCGGCCGCTTTTCCACGGATCTGGAGGGTCCGGTTTCCGTCATGATCCGGCCGGAATCGGTCGGTCTGGTGGGCGACGCGGATGGCCCCGGCGTGGTGTTGAGTCGCGAGTATTTCGGGCACGACCAGATCTACACCGTGCGTCTCGACTCCGGCGAGGTCGTCCGTGCCCGCACCGGGCCCTATCCGATCCTGGCCCCGGCCGCCCGAGTGCGCCTCGAGATCGACCACATCATCGCCTTCCCCCGGTAGCCCGAACAACGGACCCTCGACGCACAAGACCGGAACTCCGAAGGGGGAGAGTTCCGGTCTTGTTTCCGAAGGAGGCCGAGGAGGGACCGGTGGATCCCAAGCTGGGAGGCAACAAGACCCCCTTCGAAACCTTTGTCAGAATCCGGCGGTAGGCACGCCTGCTTCGACCCAGGCGGCGATCCCGCCGTCAACGTCGTGCACAGTGACGAAGCCGAGCTCCTCCATCATCGTGAGGGTCTGACTACTCCGGTTTCCGGATCGGCAATAGACGACATAGTCGGCAGCCGGGTCCAGCTCATTCAGAGTGTCCTGGAAGTTGGCCGCGTAGAAGTCGATGTTGACGGCTCCTTCGAGGTGTCCCTCGGCGAACTCCTCGGGCGTGCGAACGTCGAGGATGACGGCTTCGGGGTTGTCGCCGAGGTAGGCGACTGCCTCCGATGGCGAGAACAGCTCGATGGTCTGGGTGGCGGATTGGTCCTGCGGCGCCACCTCGGTTGCCGTTCCCCCACACGCGACGAGGGCGACGGACAACGAGAGAGCACCAGCGATCATTCGAAGTCTCATGCGAACAGTATACCCTACCGGGTATAGCTATGTGAACTCTCTCAGGACGGCGACTCCATCGCCGGCGGACGTGGGGGCTCACCCCCGGATCAGGCCTCGAACAGGGCGGCCGTGCGGTATGCCCGCAGGCTGAGATCTCTCCACAGTTGGGCAGAGCCAGGGTGGTCAGCTGCGAGCGCGTCCCACTGCCGAGACCCCGCTCGGAAGGCGGCGGCCAGCAGACGACGGGTGGCCGGTTCGCCCAGCCAGCGGGCCTCGATCTGCCGGTCCGCCAGCCTGGCGTGACGGATCTCCGACAGTTGTGGGGTCGAGAGCACCAGTCCGCTCCACACCGAGCGAGCCAGCCGCGGGAGGCTCACGCCGGCATCAATCGGACCGAACCCGTCAAAGCCGGGCACAACGAGACCTTCGGTGCCAGACAGCGCCGGCGCGGGTCGATGGATGTCGCCCAGCTCGAGCAGGCGGCGGCGGGTCTCGTGGGCCAGGTCTGCGCCAGCCGGATACCAACGGCCAACCATGGCGAGCCACGGGACCGACCAGTGGAGGATTCGGTCCCCCATCAGAAACCGACGCTCTTCGTACGCCTGGGTGGCGATGTGCGGTTTGTCCGCTCGCCACGCCTCGGCTTCTGCTTGTGCGAGACCGGAGGCGAACCTCGCCAGATCGGCGAGATCGAGCGCAGCAGGTTCATAGCTCCAGGTGCGCATCCGGCGTTGGAGATCCTCGGTGGGATCGTAGAAACCAACGACGGACGCCTCGTCGCCGGGAACGTCGCCCCACACCTCAGGGTGATCCGCGGCCGCCCACGACCGTGCAATCCCCAGCCAGGTCGTGGCTTCGGATTCGGCTGAGTGAGCGGCTGCCGCTCCGGCAACCTCAGGCGCGATATGCATCTGGCGTCGGCTTGATCGGGCGGGCGAGCCACATCGGACGACGGGTCCCGTCTGGGCCCGGGCCAGGTTTGGTGAGGTCCAGCCACTGCTGATAGATCGCAAAGCTCTGGTTGGTATCCACGACGACATCACCGTAGTGGTCGCCGTCTTCCGCTTTGGTGATTGTGACGTTCTGGTGCCACGCGTGCATGCCCGAGATCGGATCCGGGTGGGGTGGAAACGCCAGGTTCTGATGGACTCCGGCATCCTTCCACCAAATGCGTTCGGAATCAGGGTCATCGGACGTGAACGGTTCGATGCCCTTCTTCTGTCGCAGGCGCCACTGGCCGTCTCCGAGCTGGTCGATCTCGACGAGGGCGGACGACCACCGCTCGTTGCCGAAAGAGTCCTCGAGTCGCCAGCGACCCATGTGATGGCTGGCGGCAACCACCCCGGGGCGGATGCCTTCGGTGCGCCAGACCCTCATCACGAAATAGCCCGTGTCGGTATTGATCCGGACCATGTCGCCCGTGGCGAATCCTGACCGGGCTGCGTCGCGGGGATTCATCCAGAGGGGGTGGCCGTGGCTGATCTCGTAGAGGTACTTGGCGTTTCCTGACCTGGTGTGAATGAGGGTCGGCAAGCGGAAGATGGGGATCAGGATGCTCTCACCCTTGGCGGCGTCCCGCTCTCGCCAGTTGACATGCGTGCCCAGGTATTGCGGGATGGACTCGTCCGCCCATCCCCAATCCTCCATGGTCTTCGACCACCATTCGAGCTTCTTGGTTGGAGAGGCAAAGCCCGTCTTGGTTTCGCCCTCCTGACCCACCGCCACGCCGACCACTTTCCCGTCTCTGCGGGCCAAGCCGTCGGGGCCGACCTCCTCTGCGTCGACACTCCGCTCATGTACCTCGTAGATGTCGCGCTGCACTTCGACAGCGCCATACTTCCGCATGAAGGCGAGTGGCGTCAGCCCCTCGGCGGCGGCCTTCTCAGGCAAGCCGGGAACCGAATTGTCGAACATCCATCCGTAGTACTCGTCGACCGAAACGGGCCGCGACGGGTCGTTGGGTGACTCGAACCACTGTTTGATCCCGAGCGAGCCGTCCGGGTCGATGCGCCAGGACAGGTCGAACCAGAACTCGGTTTCCTCCCACACCTCTCCCACATTGGCCTCATAGGTGCGGTCGTAGGTGTGCCCGTCCCGTTCGCCGGCAACCCGGAGCACCGGTTGACGGAAGCCCAGCCATTGACCCATGTGTGTTTCGTACGAATGCGTGTCGTGACGCTCCGAGCCCACCCCCATCGGCAGGACGTAGTCCGCGTACCAGGCGCTTTCGGACCAGGTCGGGGTGAGAGCAACATGGAGCCCAACCGCATCCTCGTCGGTGAGCATCTCGATCCACGAGAATCCGTCCGGATTGGTCCAGACCGGGTTGTAGACCCTCGTGAAGTAGGTGTCGAGCTTGCCGCGGCCCTCCTTGATCATGTACGGAAGCAGGAAGCTCATCTCATGGTGAGCGAACGGGTACTCCTTCGGCCAGAGCATCTCATTCCACCGACTGTGCGGCGGAGGCATGTTCCAGTGCTCTGGTTTGAATTTGTCCCAGGCGCTCGGTGCAGTTCCCCCCAAGGTTCCGATCGATCCGGTCAGGACATGGAGGAACCAAAGCGTGCGGGCCGCCTGCCACCCTCCCAGGTTGCCCGAACCGGTCGACCGCCAGGTGTGGGAGGCGAAGCGGGTTCCGGCGTCGGCGATGTGATCGGCCACCGAGAGAATCAGATCGGGAGAGATGCCGCACTCTTCGGCGGCGAACTCGACGGTGTAGTGGGCGTAGGTCTCTTTGAGCACCTGCACGAACTCCTCGAAGGTCTGGGGACGATCGGGATGCTTGTGCGCCATTGTCTGTTCCCAGTTCATCCACCGCTTCATGAACGGCCGGTTGATCTGACCCCGATCCAGCAGGAGTTTGGCGATGGCGAGGAAAAGGGCCGGCTCCGTGCCCGGGTAGGTCGAAAGCCAATAATCCGACATCGATGCGGTGTTCGAGAGGCGGGGGTCGATGGTGGCTAGCTTCGCCCCAGCCTGCTTGCCCTCCATGATGCGCTGGGCATGCGGATTGAAATAATGGCCCGTTTCGAGATGTGACGAAAGCAGCAGGATGAACCTGGCGTTGGCGAAATCCGCCGAAGGCCGATCGTGTCCCATCCACATGGCGTATCCCGTCCGGGCGCCCGAGGAGCAGATGTTCGTGTGGCTGTTGTGGCCATCGACGCCCCAGGCCTTGAGGGTGCGGTCCATGAAGCCGTCTTCGCCGGGCCGGCCCACGTGATACATGATCTCGTCGTGCCGGTTCTCCTGAATCGCCTTGCGCATGCGGCCGGCGATGTCCTGGAGCGCCTCCTCCCATGAGACCCGCTCCCACTGACCGCCTCCTCGTGCGCCGGTTCGCTTCAGCGGGTAGAGGATGCGTTCGGGGTCGTACATCTGGTTGAGGGTCGCTGGGCCCTTGGCGCAGTTTCTCCCTCGCGATCCCGGATGGGCGGGATTGCCCTCGAAACGGCGGACCTGGCCGCTCTCTTTGTCGATGACGGCGAGGAGCCCGCACGCCGATTCGCAGTTGAAGCAGGTGGTCGGCACGTAGCGAACCTGGTGTTTCACCTTGTTGGGCCACGCCTTGGCGTCATACTCTTCCCAATCGTCCCACCGGTCGGCAGGGGGGAAGCTGGTGAGTTCGCTCCCCGGCAACAACCGGGGGATCTGAACCTCGTCTCGAGACTTGTTCGTCGTCATGGCGACCTTCCTAACGTTCCGTCGTGGAAAAACTCATTGGGGTGCTCCGGTGGCGTTCCGCACTAGGAAAGCGGCACGGACTGGCCGGCTTTGACCATGGCGTCGTCGGCGAACCAGATTCCCGCGGAGGCAGCCACGCCTCCGAGAGCAGCCAGGGGCAGAGCGTCCCAGCCGAGCGCCAGCCCGCCGAACACCACCGGTAGGAGAACGCCAAGGAACTGACCACCCAGCCACCACTCCCGGCGGTACCGCCCCTTGGTCATGTGGTGCACTGCGTCGGCGATGTTGCGGGTGGGGTGGCGGGACACCAGTTCGCCCCAGGCGATGAGGCCCAAAGCGGCCGCTCCGCCGATCATGGTCCACGTGAAGGCCCGCACGGTGACGTCATCCAGGTCGAGGAAGAGGGCGAAGACCAGCGCTGCACCGCCCCCGGCCGAGAACGCGCCGGCGATCATATGCCACAGGAGCATCGGACTCTGCCAGAGGTCGCGCGCTTCGGCCTGGCCGAACAGGAAGGCCGTGTAGCCGGCCAGGGCGAGGGCAAGCGGCACGCCGACAATGACGCAGATCCGCACGACCGCTTCCGACCCGAAGACCCCGGCCAAGAACCAGACTCCCATGAGGGCTGCGTAGGCCGACAGGATGTAGGCGCCTTTGACGAGCCACGAGCCGGGATTCCCCTTCGTCAGCAGGTAGTAGAACCGGTCGGGACGTTTCAGGTCCCACACCAACAACGCTCCCGTGAGAGCCAGGAACAATCCGGCGACCAGCGGGGTGGCCCACATGATCCAACCCTGTTCGATCGAGCCACCTGCCAGCAACGCCATGGCGACGGCGATGACCAGTCCCGCCGCGATGCCCTTGGTGAGGAAGTAGCTCGACACGCGCCAACCCCACGGCATCGGATGGTCGGTGTTGTACACGACCCTTGGGCGGGCATCGGCGCCGTCATAGACGACCTCGGGCCCCTCGTTCGGTTCATGGCCGTTGGTCGAGAGATCCTTGGCCAGGAACGATCCGGATTGGTCGCGCCAGATGCCACCGCCTGCGAAGGCGGGGGCGCCGAGAGGGTCGAGACTGGATTCGTCCGCTCCCATGTAGAAGAGGTTGGGCCCGGTTCCCTGCTCAACCGAACGTTGTGACGTGTTCTGGGTCTTGACCAACTGGGCGATCTGTGTGGCGGGGTTGTCGAGATCGCCGGCAATGATCGCTTGTTCTGGACACACCACCACGCAAGCCGGTTCGAGGCCGATCTCCACCCGATGCACGCAGTAGTTGCACTTCTGCGCCGTGTGCTCCTGCGGGTCGATGTAGAGGGCGTCGTACGGACAGGCCTGCATGCAGGACTTGCACCCGATGCAGATGTCGGTGTCGAAATCGACGATGCCGTCGTCTCGTTTTTGCAGGGCGCGGGTCGGGCAGATCGTCACGCACGGGGCGTCGGTGCAGTGGTTGCACCGCATCACGGAGAAGAACCTCTTCGAGTCGGGCCAGGCGCCTTTCTCGAGGTACTTCACCCAGGTGCGATTGACACCCAGGGGAACGTCGTGTTCCGTCTTGCAGGCAACGGTGCAGGCGTGACAACCGATGCATTTGTGTTGGTCGATGACGAATCCGTATCTCATGAGCCCCGCTGTTCGTTGTCCCTCTCGTGATCTCTGTTCGATTGCACCAGCCACGGCGCGCCGGGAGGTGGCGCGGCCCGACGAACCAACGCCGGCGAGCCTGACCTCTCGGCGGTGCGATCAGCTCTTTTCGATGATGAAGTGGTGTTCTCCCTCGGTGCTGAACTGCTCCTTGAGGCTGTGTCCCATGTCCTTCGACCAGGCGGGGATATCAGACAGTGCGCCGGCATCCGTGGCGATCACCTCGAGCGTCTCTCCTGAACCGATCGATCCGATTGCCTGCGCTACTTTGATCACGGGCATCGGGCATTGAAGCCCCCGTGCGTCAACTGTCATGTCTGCCATGTTGCTCCTTGATTCTCGTCTGCACGATCAGCGCGCAGGAATGGTTGGGATCGTTTGTTCGACAATCGGTCAGATGAAGAGACTGATCGACGCCTCTTTCATGAGGCTGATCGCAGAGCCGGCACCCGCCGGGGGGTCGAGATCCGGGATCATGTCGTCGAGGGTGAGGCCCATCAGGTCCATGGTCATCTGGCACGGCCACAACTTGACCCCCATGCCCTGGGCGAGTTCGAGCAGCTCCTGGACCGAAGCCACCTTCTTGTCGTCGGCCAGGTCCTTCATGAACTTGGCGCCCAAGCCTCCGAAGTTCATCGTCGAAAGCTGCAAGCCGCTCGGCGAACCCTTCTTGAAGACGGACATCAGCTTCTGTCGATAGTCGTCCCCGGTGATGCCCGCGTCCGGCCTCTTGAGGATCCCAAGACCCCAGAACGTAAAGAAGACCGTCACATCCATTCCGTAGGCCGCTCCGGTCGTTGCGAGAATCATTACCGGCCACGCCTTGTCGAGATCCCCCGACGCAGCAATGAGCACCATCTTCTCTTTCTGTGGCGCCTCATCCTCCGCAGCAGCCTCGACGGCCTCCTCTGCCTCTTCGATCGTCATTTTGGCTCTCCTCCGTCCCGTCGACTCTCCACCGGAGCCGACTCTCCGCCGCACCCACGCCCCCCGGCGAACGTCGGCCGGAGGCACCCTCCAGGCCGACACATTCGTATATGCGAACATGCGAATCTTGGTATCGAGGCGGGGCCCTGTCAAGGGATAGTTTCGAGGAGCGCCACGCCCCTGGCCGCGATGCACTTTCCATAGTCAGGACGATGTGCCATAGTGAAAACGTATGAACGAAGTGGAACTCGAACTCACCCAATTGCATGCCTCGATCTGTAAGGGGTTGGCTGATCCCAAGCGACTCCTCATCATCAACGCCCTGCGAGAGAACGAGCGATCTGTCATGGACCTTTGCGACGAACTCGACCTTCCGCAGGCAAACGTCTCGCAGCACCTCGCCGTGCTCCGCGAGAAGGGCCTCGTCAACTCTCGCAAAGAGGCACAGAAGGTCTTCTATTCGGTGTCATCGCCCAAGATCGTCGCAGCCATGGACCTCCTCCGCGAGGTCATGCACGACCAGATCCCCGACAGCCTGGCTTCCTGACGCCACTCCCCGGCTCGACCGGTTCGACCACCTGAAACGTCTTCGCCGGCGATCGGCGCCCGATTACTGCACATGCCGCGGGCGCCCGAGGAACCTCTTGCGCTCACTCGCTCCTGATGGCACCATGCATTCGTATATATGCATGTATGCCGAAAGGCATCTCCCTGGCCGCCTGGAGGTTCACCCATGTCCATCGCCTCGATGACCACCGACGAACTCGCCCGCCGCATCGAAGATCCCGCGGCAGCACCGTTCATTCTCGACGTCCGGGCAAGTGACCAATTCGAGCGCTGGCGCATCGAGGGGAAGGTTCCGGTCGACACCAAGAACATCCCCTACTGGACGGCGCTGGAGGATGTCGACAAGCTGTCCGGCGAAATCCCCACCGATCAAGAAGTAGTCGTGGTCTGCGCTCATGGTGGGTCCTCCGAGATGGTCGCCGAGATGCTCGCCAAGGACAACGTCGTCAATCTGGCCGGCGGCATGGACGCCTGGGCGAATACCCTCGTGCCGCGCACGCTGTGGGATGACGGCACTCACTTCGTCGTCCAATTCGACCGAACCGCCAAGGCATGCCTGTCCTACGCGCTGGGAGCCCGAGGCCACGAGATGGCGGTGGTCGATCCGTCCGGAGATATGGCCCCTTTCTTTGCCTGGGCAGAAAAGATGGAGGCCCCCATCACCCATGTATTCGATACCCACCTCCACGCCGATCATGTCTCCTTGGCCCGCGACATCCGGGAACACAATGGGGCGATCTATCACATCTCCGAGGGGGACGCGGAAGACGCTGCTTTCCAGTATCAGAAACTCGTCGACGGCGAGACCTTCACGTTCGGAGATGTGGAACTGATCGTCAGAAGCGTGGCTACGCCGGGTCACACCCCCGGCTCGACCTCCCTCGAGGTGGCCGGGCGTTTCCTCCTGACCGGTGATGCGGTGTTCGTCTCAGGCGTCGGGCGACCCGACCTCGGTGGCGAGACAGAACCTTGGGCGCGCGACCTGTTCCACACTATTCACGACAAACTGGCCGACCTCGACCACGACCTCGAAGTGTGCCCCGCGCATTACACGAGCCGATCCGAGTCGCTCGAGGACGGGAGCCTGCGACGGCGCCTGGGCGATCTTCTCGAGTTCGACCCTGTGGTGTCGATCACCGATGAGGCCACCTTCGTGGAGCACGTGGTCAGCCACCTGGGTACTCCACCGGCCATCTACAACGACATCCGCAAGGTCAACCTCGGACGGATGACCCCCACGACGCAAGAGGTCAAGGAACTCGAAGTCGGGCGCAACGAGTGCGCCCTCAGCAAGTAGCTCCGGCGCGGATGAAGACTGCCGGCACGGCGTTATCCTTCGCCTCTCGTGGCATCTGATCCGACCTCCGTGGACCGCCGATTCGGGTACCACGACATCATCGCCGGAATCAGCGTTGCGCTGGTGCTCATTCCTCAGTCGCTGGCCTACGCCGAGATCGCCGGCCTGCCGCCGTACGTCGGGCTCTTCGCGGCCGCCCTCCCTCCGATCGCCGCAGCGATCTTTGCGTCGTCGCCGTACCTGCAGACCGGGCCCGTGGCTATGACCTCGCTTCTCACTTTCGGGGCTCTCGCCCAGGTCCCCGGCCTGGAGACGGGCAGCGACGAATACCTCAAGCTCGCCGCACTCCTGGCGCTCCTCGTCGGTGTCTTTCGCTTGGCACTGGGCGCCGTCAAGGGCGGTTTCGTGGCGTACCTGATGTCGCAGCCCGTGGTGATCGGGTTCACCGCGGCGGCCGCCATCCTCATTTCGGCGTCCCAGTTCCCGAGGATCGTCGGTGTGGTGGCGGGCGACGGATCTCTGCTCGGCGAAGCCTTCCGCGCTCTGTTGTCGCCGGGCAGCTGGGACTCAGGGGCCGTTGCGCTCTCGCTCCTGACGTTCGGGGTGATCATCGGCGGTCGCCGCCTCCATCCGCTCTTCCCGGGAGTCTTGGTGGCGGTGGTCGTTGGCATCGTTTATGCCAACGTCGCCGAGTACTCCGGGCTGGTGGTCGGCGCCGTCCCCGCCGGGCTTCCCCCGCTTTCCCTGGCTCTCCCGTGGAGTGCCTCCGTCGGGCTGCTGGTCCCGGCCATCGTCATCGCCCTGGTCGGTTTCGCCGAGCCCGCTGCCATAGCTCGCACTTATGCCACCCAGGATCGCCAACCGTGGAGCCCTGATCGCGAGTTCATCAGTCAGGGCGTCGCCAACCTCGCCTCCGGCCTGTCCGGGGGATTCCCCGTGGGAGGGTCCTTCTCCCGCAGTTCGATCAACCGGCTGGCCGGTGGTCGGACCCGGTGGAGTGGTGCGATCACCGGGCTGACGGTCTTCGCCTTTCTCCCTTTCGCTTCGGTCATCGAGCGACTGCCGACCGCCATCCTCGGCGCCATCGTCATCGCCGGCGTCTACAAGCTCATCCGGCTGGTCTCCATCGCCCGGATCGTGCGCTACTCCCGCCTCCAGGCGTTGGTGGCGTGGGCCACCTTCACCCTCACGCTGGTGCTGTCACCTCGCATCGACCAGGCGGTCATTCTCGGCATCGGGCTCGGTGTGGTGGTCCACTTGTGGAGGGAAATGCGGGTGGACATCCGAACGTGGGTCGTGGAAGGGAGCATCCACCTTCAGCCGCGCGGCGTTCTCTATTTCGGTTCGGCGCCCGCCCTGGGTGATCGCCTCGCCTCGGAGATGGCCGAGCATCCGCAGCTCGAGAGGGTCGTGATCGAGCTGCAGCGGCTCGGCCGGATCGACTACACCGGAGCCCTGGCGCTCAAGCAAGCGGTCGATGACGCAGTCGCCGCCGACCTCACCGTGACGCTGGCCGGGGTGCCCGCCCATTCCCGAACCACGCTAGGACGGGTGTGGGAGAGCGAGCTCCCCGAAGAAGACCTGCTGGGAGTCCGCCCCAAAGAGGAGTAGCGCTTCTCTGGGGGCGGCCTTGGGTCTCCGTTCGTACCGCACGCGCCTAGGGGCGCCGAATAGCTCCTGGTGCTGGGGCCGGATCCTGCCCCACCGGCCCCCTCCCACTGTCTGCCCTTCACTGTCTGCCCTTCACTGTCTGCCCTTCACTGTCTGCCCTTCACTGGGGCTATCGTGCGCCAATCATGTGGGGAGCGATTCTCGCCGGCGGGGCGAGCACCAGAATGGGCACCGACAAGGCCACTGTCGAGATCGGCGGTGTGCCGATGATCGACTACGTGGCCGGCGTGGCTCGACAGGTGACACGCCCGGTCATCGTCGTGGGTGGGGTCGAACGATCGGGAACCCTGCGGACGATTCCCGACGCCGGCGCCCCCCATCAGGGCCCCCTGGCGGGTGTGGTGGCAGCACTCCGAGCCGCCGAAGGGCCGATCCTGGCCCTGGCGGTGGACCAGCCGTTCGTCCAACGAGAATTCCTCGAGCAGCTTCTGGCCCGTTTCGACGGGCACCGACCCGTGGTGCCGGTGGACCAGGGCGTGCTCCAGGTGACCTGCGCCGTCTATCCATCGGGCTTTCTCGCCCTGGGCGAACGGCACCTCCAAGAGGGCGGATCACTGTGGAGGGCCCTGCGCGAATCCGACCTCGACGCATGGAAGGATTGGCCTGGAGATGGTCGCTCCTGGCTGAGCATCGACACGCCCGAGGCGCTCGAGGAAGCGATCGGCCGCTTCGGTCACCCGCCGATATAGGACATTTCGACTTTGGGTAGGTCGACCGTCTGGCTGGAGCGGATCTCCGAATAGCGGTCCTTGCGGTTGCCCCAGACCGAGCTGATCAATTCGAGGAGTTCCTCGTCGGTGGCGCCGGAGCGGATCGGCCCGCGCAAGTCCTGGCCAAACCCGGCGAACAGACATGTGTAGAGGGTGCCTTCGGCGGAGATGCGCGCCCGGGTGCATGTGGAACAGAACGGCATCGTCACCGAGCTGATCAGACCGATCTCACCCGCGCCGTCCTTGTATCGCCACCGGCTGGCCACCTCGCCTCGATAGTTGGGATCGGACGGCTCGAGCGGGAACGCCTCGTTGATGGCCGCCACGATCTCACTGCTCGGAACGACGTCGTCGAGCCGCCAACCATTGGTGGTCCCCACGTCCATGAACTCTATGAACCTGACGATGTGCCCTGTGCCGCGGAAATGGCGAGCCATGTCGACGACCGTGTGATCGTTGACTCCGCGCTTGACGACCATGTTCACCTTGATCGGCGTCAAACCGGCGGCCGCAGCAGCCTCGATGCCCTCGAGCACCTTCGTGGCCGAGAAGCCCACGTCGTTCATCGCCATGAACACCTCGTCGTCCAGCGAGTCGAGGCTCACGGTCACCCGGCTCAGCCCGGCCTCGGCGAGGCTCTCCGCCTGACGCGCCAGAAGGGCGCCGTTGGTCGTGAGTGTGAGGTCGTCGACCCCGGGGATAGTCGCCAGCATTCGGATGAGGTCATCGAGGTGTCGTCTGAGGAGTGGCTCCCCACCGGTGATTCGAACTTTGCCGACCCCCACCCCGGCGAACAGACGGGTCAGGCGGGCGATCTCCTCGAACGAGAGCAGCATCTCGCGGGCGAGGAACTCATACTCTCTGCCGAAGATCTCTTTGGGCATGCAGTAGCGACACCGGAAATTACACCGGTCAGTCACGGAGAGTCGGAGGTCGCGAAGAGGGCGACCCAGCGTGTCGTTCACACAGACAGCCTATCTCAGGCTCATGAACAGTTTTTCGATTTCTGCCGGCGTGTAACCGTCTTCGGCAGCGGTCTCCTCGTCGAGTAGGCATTCGCGCAGTTGGCTCGCCAGGAGTTTGAACCCGGCCCTCTCCAACGCCTTCGTCGCTGCCGCGATCTGCTGGAAGACGTCCCGGCACTCTCGGTCCTCGTTGATCATGCGGATGATCCCGCCGATCTGTCCCTCGACCCTCCTCAGCCGACGAACCGCGTCATCCTTGGTCTCCTGCTCGAACTGCATCGCCCTCACCTCTGATTCGATACCGATACCCCGTAGGGTACCGCAACCCGGATGGATTGCCGCCAGAAACCGGCTCCCCGAACAATGTCGCCCCGAGCAGGCCACGTAACGGCGTATGCTCGGGAGGTCACCCAACCTCGAGGAGCTCAATGCGCAGTGTCTCGCTTGCCCTCGTAGCCGCGTCGCTTCTTCTCCCGTCCGCAGCATCCGCGCAGTCTTCGGATCCGATCGTGGTGCTCGAAGGTGCGACCTAGCGACACACCCACGACGCTGCGGTTACGCCGCCAAGCTCTGTGGGTCAGCGCCACTGTTGTGGATGGCGGAGAGACGACCGTCTTTGGAACATCCCCCGACGACTCGGCGGTTACGGACCACCTGACGCTCTGGGCCGACCAAGGTTCCTGAGGCCGCCGGCACCGGCTATTCCCAGGAACTGCTCCGCAGGCGCCTGGCGCCCGACGGAATGGTCATCGCAGCCAACAGGCTCATTCAAGGGATGTCGACACGAGCGAGTCTGGAATAACCACCGGAGCTTGGCGTTATACCCCCCCGAGTATATGATGATCCCGCCAACAGTACCTCAGGAGGCCGAGAGCCATGGTCGAGCAAGTCGAGAGTTCACAGTGGAAACGATGGGTCGATGAGCACGACGCCGTCATCATCGATGTCCGGGAGGCCTTCGAATGGTCGTTCGGAACCCTCCCGGAATCCGAGTTGATCCCCCTGGCGTCATTGGCGCAGGAGTCGGCCCGGTTGGACAAGAACACGCCGCTCCTCATGGTGTGCCGGTCGGGAAACCGCAGCCAGCACGCCGCCTTGCTCCTCAAACAGCTCGGTCACACGCAAGTGGCCAACCTGACGGGCGGCGTCGTCGCCCTCGGCATGGCCGCCTGACCTCACTCATCGTGGTCAACCAGCGGCTCCTCAATCGAACCCAGGGTTCTAGACCGCCAAAACGGCGGTGTAGAACCCTGGGTTCGCACCAACGGTCACGGAAGGTGACGGGAGGGTACCGTTAGGCATGACTCATAGGGCCTCATTTGCCACCGCCATCGGATGCATCGACGGCCGCATCCAAACAACCCTCAACGAGTGGGTGCGCCAAGTGGCCGGCGTGGAATACGTCGACACCATCACGTGGCCGGGCGCCAACGGCGCCCTGGCCGATGGGGAAATCGGGGGGATCCGGCGGGCCCTGGAAATCTCCGCCTCGGCACACGGATCGCGCCTCGTCGTCGTGGCCGGCCACCACGACTGTGCCGCCCACCCCGGCACGGCAGAGGAGCACCGGCTGATCGTCGCCAAGGCCGTCGAACGGGTCCGCTCGTGGAACCTCCCGGTCGAAGTCATCGGCGCCTGGATCGGTCCCGACTGGAAGCCCGAACGGGTATGACACCGGCCACGAACTCGAACCGAATCTCATGGCGGGCCTGCACCGGCCGTCCCGCCACCTCCCACAGTCACTAAAGGAGCACCACCACATGGACATCCGCTCGATACGCACCACCAGCCTCGGTGATGCCACCTATATCGTTCGCCACGGCACGCACGCCATCGTCGTCGATCCTCAGCGCGACATCGACCGATTTCGCGACGAGATCGGCGACCTGACCCTGACACACGTCCTCGAAACCCACGTCCACAACGACTACATCTCGGGGGGTCGCACCCTCGCAGCCGAGACCGGCGCCGACCTCGTCCTGCCGGCCGGTTCCGGAGCCGGATTCGCCTTCGTGCCCGCCTTTCACCTCGAGGAGTTCGAGAGCGGCCCCGGACTCTCGATCCGGCCACTGCACACCCCCGGTCACACCCCCGAGCACACGAGCTACCTCGTGCTGGTCGACGGAGTGCCGACCGCCGTGTTCACCGGCGGCAGCCTTCTCGTCGGTGCGGCCGGGCGCTCCGATCTGCTCGGCGTCGAATATGCCGAACAGCTCTCCACGCTCCAATACGGATCGTTGCAGCGGCTCGCGCAGCTGCCGGACGAAACCGGGGTCTATCCGACCCACGGAGAGGGGTCCTTCTGCACGGCGTCTGGCGCCGGGCGGACAACCTCCACCATCGCCCAGGAGAAGGCGGAGAATCCGCTCTACCGATTCACCACTGCCTCCGAGTTCGTCGCCAACCAACTCGACGTGCTCGTGCCCTACCCCACCTACTACGCCCACATGGGCCCGGCGAACCGTCTAGGCCCGGACCCGATGCCCGACACGACCGTTCCGCAGCTGTCACCCGACGACGTCACCGAACATGTGGCAGCCGGAGGAACGGTGGTGGACGTTCGTGATCGCCACGCCTTCGCGGCAGGCCATCTGCCTGGCTCGATCGGTATCGAGTATGGAGATTCGTTTGCTCCGTGGGCGGGGTGGGTGCTCGACTACAACGCTCCCCTCGTCCTGGTCGCCGACGCCGATCAGGACCCGAGCTGGGGGGCCACCGAGCTCGGGCGCATCGGATTCGAGAAGGTGAGAGGAGTGCTCCGCGGTGTCGAAGAATGGCGAGCCTCGGGCCGGGATCTGGCGTCGTATCAGAACGTCACGATCGGCGATCTGACCTCCGCAATGGCGTCTGACCCCGATCTCCAGGTCGTCGACGTTCGAGACCCCAAGGAATGGGAGGCCGGCCATCTCCCTGGCTCCGTCCATCACTACGTACCCGACTTCGATTCGACCCTCCCCACGGGCATCGACCCCGGCCGACCGATGTGGCTCGTGTGCCGAACCGGCAACCGCGCTTCGATCGCGGCCGGGATGGTCGAGCGCCTGGGCGGCACCCCCATCGTGGTCGCCACCGGCGGCGTTCCGGATGCTCTGGTGAGAACGGCATCAGCAGGCTGAAGATCCCCGACAGCCAGTCGACGACCACCAAGGTCCACGTCTAGCGTGGGCCAGGTAGCCAACGAAGGAAGCCCCATGGCACCCGACCTGCACCCGGACCTCGAGTCCCTGGCGTTCCTCATCGGGACCTGGCGGGGCCACGGGCGGGGCGAGTACCCCACCATCGAGAACTTCACCTACGAAGAAGAAGTGACCTTCGGGCACGTCGGAAAACCGTTTCTGGTGTATCACCAGAGAACATGGTCACCGGGCGGTGACCCACTCCACACGGAGCACGGGTATCTGCGACCGGGAGGCGTCCACGGACCCGAGCTGGTGATAGCCCAACCCACCGGCGTCGTGGAGATCCACGTGGGCCCGCTGACCGGCACAAAACTCGAATTTCGGGCTCGTTCGGTCGCCTTGAGTCCCTCGGCGAAGAGCGTCACCGCCGTGTCGAGAGCGATCGAGGTGCTGGACGGCGTGCTTCGGTATCGCCTCGACATGGCGGCGGTCGACCAACCACTGCAGTTCCATCTGGAAGCGGCTCTCGAACGCCAGCCGTAACCGACGACCCGAGCATCGCAGACCCCGTCGAGGTTTGTTCGATGTGCCCAACGGCTTGATCCTCCACGCCTATGCGATCGATGCGGCCACGGTTCAGTTCGACGTCGTGGTGATGGTGTCACGCTCGACGAAATGCACAAGCCAAACATCTCGGACCTGCCGTGCACGCCCGACAGGCAGTTGCCTGGCGCTGAACCTGCGTCACTCGAAACGACACCGACCTTGCTCACGCTGGATTCGTAAGTCGAACCCCGGCTCCTACGGAACGTACTGTTCCTCGATGAGGGTCACTGCGCCCCCAACCGTGGTGATCCACACCCCCGGTTGCGAGTCTCGCTCCTCACGCTCGACCAGCCAGGACGCGTAGTCGGTTCGGGCCACCGTGGCCGGGTCGCCGAGGTCGGGCAGCCAGACCACCTCCGTGCCGGCGGCCACCTCCAACGTGCGATCCAACTCCGTCGAGTTGCGCACGTAGTAGTCGTTGGGCGGCGGGGATTCCTCTCCGTCTTGGGCCGCCGCCTCCGCCGCAGGGGCACCGTTGAACCAGCAGGCCAAATCGAAGGCCAGCGTGGTCTCGGACATCTCGTCGAGGTAGCCGAACCAGGTGCCGTCCGGCAGCTGGGTGGCGCCGGGAACGCATCCGGAACCAAGCGCAGACTCCACCACAGAGAGCTCGACGACAGTCGCCCCTTCCCGGTCGTACTCGGTGCATTCACGTTGGAGCCAGTTGAAGAACAAGGAGCAGCTCCCCACCACGGAGTAGCGAACTCGCTCGACATTGGGATGCTGGAGCGCCGTGGCGTTCAGTTGGCTGAGCAGCGCCTCACTGCCACAGCTGGTCGAGGCGTCATCGAGATCCGACCTCAGATCGACGAAGTCGACCAGCAGCAGGCCGTCCTCCAGACTGATCGAGGTGATGACCTCGGCCGTATCCGTCGAGAAGAAGGAGCTCGCCCCGGACTCGGCTTCTTCTTCGGTGGGTCCGCCAACCAGGGCTGCAAGGGAAACCTCGATCGGATCGTCGCCTGCCGGAACCTTCACCGTGAACCCCTCGACCATGCTGCAATCCGAGCCGTCGCCCACCGAGAAGAACACCTCCACCGACTCCACCGGGGGCGGCTCGGTAGTGGTGGTGGTAGAGGTGGCGACGATCGAGGTCGTGGTTGCGCCGGTGGTCGTGGAGGTGGTGGAGGCGGGCGTCACGGAAGTGACAGAGGCAGGGGCGGAGGTGGCCGGGGCCCCACCGGAGCAAGCAGCCAACAGCAAGACCATGGCCAGGATCGATATCGGTATCCTCGTCATCTCGCTCATCCTTCGACACCCGTAGCTGACCGGTCTTCCATGGTGCACGCTAGTGCTCGTGGCTTCCCGTTGGGTTCCACCCGCCGGGGGTCATCATGATCGGTAGCCTGAAATGGCGATGCTTGGTCAATACCGAATCTCGACGACCGACTCCGAGCGCCGAAGGTAGGGGACGCTGAGACGTGGACGCGCCCGCCCTCCCACAGGACTCTTCCGCGGACGCCTTCGCCGACGAGGCTGTTGCCTTGGTGGCGGATTGGGTGAGCCGGGCCGAGAGCGGCGCGGGACGCAAGGAACGGGTCCTGGCCAACCGCCTCGCGGAGCTCATCACGGATGAGACGGCGGTCGCCTTCACCATGCAGTTCGTCGACCGAGTGGCGCGCCCGGAAACCGACTCGGCCGCCGCCCACCAACTCCAAATACTCGTCGAGGATTCGACGGTGCCCTCCTTCTTGTCGCCTGTCGACCGGGTCCTTCTCCGGCTGGGGAGTCTGGTGGCACCGATGCTCCCCGCCATCGCCATGCCCCTCGCCCGCCTCCGGATGCGCTCTCTCGTCGGGCACCTGGTGGCCGACGCCGCTCCCCGCAAGCTCGGGCAGCACCTCGCCGCGCACCGAACCCAGGGTTTCACGTCGAATGTCAACCTGCTCGGAGAGATGATCTTGGGCGAAGCGGAAGCCGAGCGAAGGTTCGCACGGACGCTCAAAGCCGTGAAGCGATCCGACGTCGACTACATGTCGATCAAGGTGTCGAACCTGGCCAGCCAGCTCGATCTCTGGGCCTACGACGCCACCCTCGCCCGGGTTGTCGAGCGGCTCCGCACCCTCTACACAACGGCCGAGCAGGCCACTCCGCCCACCTTCGTGAACTTGGATATGGAGGAGTACGAGGACCTGGACCTCACCATCGAGGCCTTCATCGCATTACTCGACGAGAAGCCTGAGCTCGACGCCGGAATCGTTCTCCAGGCCTATCTACCGGACACCTTCGCCGCGCTCCAGCGGCTGGTCGGCTGGGCCAACGACCGCCATGCCCGGGGAGGCGGCACGATCAAAGTGAGGCTGGTCAAGGGAGCCAACCTGGCCATGGAACGTGTGGAAGCAGAAATGCACGGCTGGGAGCAGGCACCGTATCCCACGAAGCTCGAGTCGGACGCCAACTTCAAGAGATGCCTCGATTGGGTATGCCACCCCGAGCATCTGGCCGGTGTTCGCATCGGCGTGGCGAGCCACAATCTCTTCGACGTGGCATGGGCGCATCTCCTCGCCGAGGGCCGTCGTGTCTCCGATCGCGTCGAGTTCGAGATGCTCCAAGGAATGGCGCCATCCCACTCGCACCTTGTCCACGAAGCCACGGGTTCGATGCTCCTCTACACACCGGTGGTCTCATCCACCGACTTCGATGTGGCGATCGGATACCTGTTTCGACGCCTCGAAGAGAACGCCTCGAGTGACAACTTCCTCAGGTTCCTCTTCAGCCTTCAGCCCGGGTCAGAGGCCTTCGTCCACCAGGAGCAGATCTTCCGAGCATCACTCGCGGCGCGGTGGGACGTGAGCACCTCTCCCCGTCGTCGCCAGGACCGCACCCAGCCGCAGGCGCCCGCCCCGACCGACATTCCCTTCGTCAACGAGCCCGACACGGACCCCGCCATCCCCGCCAACCGGGAGTGGGCTCGTCAGGTGGTGGGGCGCCGCCCCGCCCAGGTTCGGGAACCCATCACCACGACGGCTTCGGCTATCGACGAGCGCCTTGCCACAGCCAGGAGAGGAGCCGCATCATGGTCTCGACTCTCCGGCGCCGAGCGACGGGCGGTCCTGCTCGACGTGGCGGAGGCGCTGGTGCACCGGCGCGGCGCTCTCATCTCGGCCATGGTCCACGAAGCGTCGAAGACCGTCAGTCAGGCCGATCCCGAAGTGAGTGAGGCCATCGATTTCGCCCGCTACTACGCCGACCGAGCTCTCGACCTCGAATCGTACGAAGGAACGTTCACTCCCCTGGGAACGATTGCGGTTGTCCCGCCGTGGAATTTCCCCGTGGCGATCCCCGCCGGAGGAGTCCTGGCTGCCCTCGCGGCAGGGAACGCCGTCATCCTGAAACCGGCTCCCGAAACTCCTCGCTGCGCCGAACTCGTCGCGGAGGCATGCTGGGAAGCCGGGGTGCCGACCGATGTGCTTCAGTTCGTCCGCACCCCCGACGACGACGTGGGCCGACACCTGGTCACGCACGAGGGGGTGGACGGACTGATTCTGACCGGGAGTTGGGACACCGCGGTCCTGTTCAGGTCGTGGAAGCCGGCGCTCCGCCTCTTCGCAGAGACGAGCGGCAAGAACTCGATGATCGTGACTCCCTATGCCGACCTGGATCTGGCGGTCGCCGATCTGGTCACGTCGGCCTTTGGGCACTCGGGCCAGAAGTGTTCTGCCGCCAGCCTGGGGATCCTGGTAGGCGAGGTGTTCGATTCGGAGCGATTCCGTCGACAGCTCGTCGACGCCACGGTGAGCTTGTCCGTGGGACCGACCAGCGAGCTGGCGTCCGTGGTTGGCCCCGTCATCCTGCCGCCGACCGGGGCCCTCGCCAGGGCGCTATCCGATACCGAGGCTCGCTGGCTGCTCGAGCCCAGGCAGCTCGACGCCGAGGGAAGGCTCTGGTCGCCGGGCATTGTCGACGCCGTGGCACCCGGCTCATGGTTCCATCAAACCGAGTGTTTCGGCCCTGTACTCGGACTCATGCGGGCCGAGACCGTCGAGCACGCCTTGGCTCTCCAGAACGCCACCCCATACGGCCTGACGGGGGGAATCCACACCCTCGATCCCCACGAAATCACACTCTGGGAAGAGAACGCACAGGTGGGCAACGGCTACATCAACCGACACATCACCGGTGCCATCGTCCAACGCCAGCCCTTTGGCGGTTGGAAGCGTTCGGTCGTCGGGCCCGGAGGAAAGGCGGGCGGCCCCAACTATGTGGCTCAGTTGGGCTGCTGGGATTCGGTGGCGGCGCCCTCCGACACCGCCCCGCCGGTCGACCGAGCCTCCGAACTGCTCGAACGGTTCCTACATGGGCTCGGTACCGAGGATGCCACCTGGCTCAGAGCCTGCGCCGGGAGCGACCAGCAATGGTGGGAACGCGAGTACGGGGCGGTCCACGACCCGAGCGGGCTGGCCGTAGAGGCCAACCGGTTCCGATACCGCCCCCGCCCTGAGGTCGCGGTCCGGATCGAGCGCGACGCCCGCCCGAGCCAGGCGCTCCGAACGATCTTGGCGTGCGCTCGAGCCGGCGTGGATCTCGACATCTCCTCTCCCGGCGAGGTGCCCTGGCTGGCGGCTGCCGGGCTCGAAGTGACCATTGAGCCCACCGTCACACTCATCGGTCGCCTCCAACCGTGGTCGAGAATCCGCGTGGTGGGTGGGTTCGACCCGGAACACCTGCCCACCGCGCACCGCGCCGAGATCGACCTCGTCGACGCCCCGGTGGCAGCGTCCGGCCGGATCGAGCTCCTTTGGTATCTACGCGAGCAATCGATCAGCCAGACGCTTCATCGGTTTGGCAACCTCATCGGCTCGGGATAGGTGGCGCGGCCAACCGCGGCGAGGACCTGCGGGTCCGACCGATCCCAAGAGCCCACGCCCCCAGCCCGGTGACCCAGGCGAGCGCCGCCACCCACGGTCCGATCGTCGGAAGCAATACCCCCACGCCGACGACGACCAACCCGATCAACACCTGCGGGAAGAGCGTCCGACCTGGAACGATGCGACGACCCAGCGCCAGGGCGATCGGCGCCACACCGACCACCAGCGCAGCCGCCAGCGCGGCCAGCCACATCGCCACGAAAGGAACCAGAACGATCGCCACGACCAGCACCAGATCGGGAGAGCTCACCGCGGCGCCGACTGCCAAGGCGACGAACGCCGCCGGCGGCACGACCACCACGGCCAGGCCCATCGACAGCGCCCGGAGCCAACGCCAACCCGACAGCGCCGCGGTGGCGTGCCGAACCGAGAGGGGCGCCACCGAGAATGCGAGCAGGGTGAGCAGAGAGATCACCAACGTGGCCAGGAGCGCAGACAGCAGGAGCAGGGTTCTCACCCGAAGCGGGGTCGGAACCCGTCCGAGTTCGATCGACACGCCATCGACCTGCACATCGCCAATGGTGGCGTCTGCCCGATACCGCAGATCACCTCCCACAACAGCCCCGTCTGCCACGAGCAGGCGGTCGGCGTTGACCTCGGCGTCGCCATTCACCCGCCCGGCGAGGTGGACCCGGTCGACCACCTGAATGCGAATGTCTCCACCTACCGTCGAATCGGTTGCCGTCTCCAGCGCATAGGCAAAAGCGAGGATGTCTCTCCCCACATCGCCAGAGGCGCGCATCGTTCTCGCTGCCACGACGACATCCTCCCCCACGCGGCCGTCGATCACCACCTGATCGGCCACGCCTCGCACCGACCCGTCGACCCGACCGGTGATCTCGATTCGGGTGGTGAGGGCGATCACATCCCCCTCCACCACGCCCTCGACCACGATCGATTCGAAGGCGGTCGCCACCAGGTCACCTTGGATCCGGCCTCTGATCACGACCGAGTTGCCTGACGAGTACAGGTCCTCGGTGATCACGTCGGCCTCGCGGATCAGAACCCGGTCGCCTGAGGCCGTGTCAGCTCCGGCAGCCGGAGCTGCGGTCATCGACGCCAGGACGAGAAAGAGGAAAGCCGCCCAGCGGCTAGAGGACATTCGAGATGAAATCGAGGAGCGGTCCCGGGTATACGCCGGCTGCGATCGTGACGAAAGCCGCCAGAACGAGCGCCCAACGGGCCGGTGTCTCCAACGCCGGCACGGATCGCGCCGCGCCGGGACCCTCCGCAACCGGATCTCTCATGAACATGTCGACGACGACGCGCAGGTAGAAGAAGAAGGCCGCCACCGAAGCCACCAGACCAACCACCACCAGCCACTCGAGACCTTCGGTCCACACCTGCCGGAACACTCCAAACTTGGCCACGAACCCCGAGGTGAGGGGCATGCCGGACATCCCGATCATCATCAGCCCCAACATGGCGGCCAGGAACGGTGAGGTTCGGCCCAACCCGACGTAGCTCTCGCGTGGCGAACCCGAGCTGGATGCACCGGAGACGACCGCCACCACCCCGAAAGCAGCCACTAATTGAACGACGTAGACGGCGAGGTAAAACATGACTTCTTGCCGAGCGACCGCTCCGGCAGCGATGCCGACGAGGATGAAGCCGGCATGCGCGACGCCCGAGTAGGCCAGCATGCGGCGGACGTCGGATTGGCTGATCGCCAGCAGCGTCCCGACCACGATGGAGGCGGCCGCCACCCCGGCGAGCGGCGGCTGCCACGCTTCGAACTGGGAGCCGAACGCCACGTAGACGATGCGGGCCAATCCGGCGAAGCCCCCGATCTTGGCGGCGGCGGCCATGAAGCCGACCGCTCCCGCCGGCGCTCCTTGATAGACGTCCGGAGCCCAGCTGTGGAACGGGGCTGCGGTCACTTTGAACAGCAAACCCGCCACCATCAGCGCCAGGGCCAACAGCGAGACGCCTGGGGCCAGGTTGACCACACCCGCAAAGTTCACGTCGTAGTCGTTGATGCCGACGCCGCCGGTGGCCGCGTAGAACAAGGCCACCCCGTACACGAACACCGCCGAGGCGAACGAGCCGAGTAGGAAGTATTTGAGAGCTGCTTCGTCGGCCCATGGTTGGTCGCGAGTCATTCCGGCCAGCACATAGAGGCTGATCGAACCGACTTCGAGGCCGATGAACAACATCATCAAGTTGGCGGATGCTGCCAGCAACGAGAACCCGATCACCGCCAGCAGCATGAGCGCGATGGTCTCGGCGCGTCGGGCTTCCATCTCGGTGATGAAACGCCATCCGAGCGCCAAGGCCAATGCCAGGACCACCAGGAGCGCTGCCCTGGCCAGCACCGCAAGGCCATCCATTTCCAGCATGTCGATGAAGAAGCGCTCACCCGCAATGGCAGTGCCGTCGCGCAACATTCGGTACTGCACGGCCGTGGCGACGGCCGCCAGGCCCACTCCCAGCACGACGACCACCGCATGGACATCGGACTTGATGGGTTTGGCCGTGACGTCATAGGACAAGATCACAACCACGGCCGCAAGTAGGAAGAGTTCGGGGGCAATCGCCATCCAGGAGGCGGTCTCTGCCAGCAGCTCGAAGCTACTCATGGTCGACTCCCAGCACCAGGCCCGACTCGGGGATCTCATAATCGGTGGTCGCCACTACACGGTCCAGGACGGCGTCCGTGGAAGGGGAGATCCGGTCGAGCAGAATCTTCGGATAGAGACCCAGCACGAGGATGAGCACCACGAGAGGCGCCATGACGGCGATCTCCCTGGCGTTGACGTCCACCAACCGGTCATTCTCTGGATTGTCGATCGGTCCGGTGAATACCCGCTCGTAGGCCCACAGCAGGTAGATCGCCGCGAGGACCACCCCGGAGGCGGCCACGATGGCGAAGACGGGCAGGGAGGGATACGACCCGATGAGAATCAGGAATTCACCCACGAAGCCGGCGAGGCCCGGCAGGCCGATCGAAGCAAAGGCAGAGAAGAGGAAGAGACCGGCGTAGATCGGCATTCTTTGGGCGATGCCTCCGAAGTCGGCGATCTTCTTGGTATGCCGTCGCTCGTAGATCATCCCCACCAACAGGAACAATGCACCGGTGGTGAGACCGTGATTTACCATCTGGATGACGCCACCTTCCAGACCCGACCGGGTGAGGGCGAAGATGCCGAGGACGATGAAACCGAGGTGGCTCACCGACGAGTAGGCCACGAGTTTCTTGAGGTCGGGTTGCACGATGGCGACGACCGCTCCATAGACGATGCCGATCACCGCCAGGACCGCCATCACCGGTATCAGCTCGACCGATGCCTCGGGAAAGAGCGGCAGGTTGAAGCGAAGAAAGCCATAGGTGCCCAGCTTCAGCATCACGCCTGCCAGAAGAACAGAACCTGCGGTTGGCGCCTGCACGTGGGCGTCAGGGAGCCAGGTGTGGAACGGGAACATGGGCACCTTGATGGCGAAGGCCAACCCGAAGGCCCCGAACAACCACATCTGGGCGGTCCGGCTCAGCTCCACGCCCAGCAGATCGAAGTAGTCGAAGGAGAACGTTCCGGTCTGGCGAGCGTGGTAGGCGCCGAGTGCCACGATCCCCGCCAGCATGAGTGCGGAGCCGAACGCCGTGTACAAGAAGAATTTGATGGCCGCGTAGATGCGGTCCTCGGCGCCCCAGATCCCGATGATGAAATACATGGGAATGAGGATGGCTTCGAAGAAGACGAAGAAGATGAACAGATCGAGGGAGATGAAGACGCCAATCAATCCCGCTTCGAGGAAGAGCACCATCGCCACGAACAAGCGCGTCCGATCGGTGATCGCCACCGAAGCGGCGAGTGAGATCGGGATGAGGATCGTGGTGAGCACGATGAGCGGAAGGGCGATTCCATCCACGCCCACGTGCCACGAGATCCCCCATGGCTCGTACCACGTGGCGATTTCGGTGAACTGGAAGCTGGCCACCTTCTGGAACTCCGCGAAGAGAACCCCGGCCAGGCCAAGCGGCAAGAGACTCAGGGCGAGACCAACCGGTAGGTGAAGCTCGGTGCGGCTCTTTGGCAACATCATCACCAGCACAGCCGATACGACGGGCACGACCACCAATGCCGAGAGGATCGGGAAGTCCATCAGAACCCTCCCCGCGCCAGCACCCAGATGGCCAGGCCGATGATGCCGGCCGCCAGGCCGGCTCCATAGTTGCGAACAAACCCGGTTTGCAGCGGGCGCAGCGAACTCGACGCCCGCCCGGTCAAGCCGGCCACTCCATTGACGATTCCGTCGACGAACGAGTTGTCGAAGCGAGCGGCCAGCTGGGCGATCATCTTGCCGGGAAGCACCAGGAGGTTCCCGTACACGTCATCCACCCAGTAGGCGTTCTCCCACGCCAGGAAAGGTCGCCGGGTGTGGTCACGGAACCATTCGCGGAAGTTCGACTCGCGGCCGTATATGAGATAGGCCATGCCGATCCCGGCCCCCGCTGCGGCGATGGAGAGCAGGGCGAGGACAGTGAGGAGGGCTGGATCGTCCAGCGCCTCGAGCAGCTGCTCGAGAACCTCGTGCACCTCATGGAAGGAGGGCTCGAGAAAGTGCTCGAGCGGTTTCCACCAGAAGGTGTTGAGGAAACCGGCGAAGACGGCCAGCAGAGCAAGGACCTGCAGCGGCAACACCATCGTGGCCGGCGATTCGTGAGGTTCGACCCCCTCTTCCCACCTGGCCTCGCCCCAAAACGTCATGAACAGCATCCGGCTCATGTAGAAGGCGGTCAACAGCGCAGTGAGAAGGCCGACCACCCAGAGGACGACGTACCAGTCGCCCTGCACGAAGGTCGACGCCAGGATCTCGTCTTTGGACCAGAAGCCCGCCAGCGGCGGAACTCCGGCGATAGCCAGCGTGCCCACCAGCATGGTGCGATAGGTCCACGGCATCGCCTTCCGGAGGCCGCCCATCCTGCGCATGTCCTGCTGTCCGGCCATGCCGTGGATGACCGATCCGGCGCCCAAGAACAACAAAGCCTTGAAGAAGGCGTGGGTCATCAGGTGGAACACGCCGGCAACGTAAGCGGTCGATCCAACCGCCAGGAACATGTAGCCGAGCTGGCTGATCGTTGAATAGGCCAGCACCTTCTTGATGTCGTTCTGTCCGATGGCGATGGTGGCGGCCCAAAGCGCCGTGGCGGCGCCGACCGTGGCAACCACCAGTGGCGCGGTCCCGGACAACTCGAACAGGGTGGCGGTCCGTGCGACCAGGTAGACCCCGGCGGTCACCATCGTGGCGGCGTGAATCAGGGCCGAGACGGGGGTGGGCCCCTCCATGGCGTCGGGCAACCACACGTAGAGGGGTATCTGCGCCGACTTTCCTGCGGCACCGATCAAGAAGAGCAGGCACACGGCGGTCGCGGTGCCCGCGGTTATCACCTGTCCCGGCTCATGAAGCACTGTGGAGAAGGACAGCGTCCCGAATGAGGCGAAGACGATCATCAGGCCGATGATGAAGGCGAAGTCTCCGATCCGGTTGACGATGAACGCCTTCTTGCCGGCGGCGGCGGCCGAGGGGCGGGTGTACCAGAAGGAGATGAGGAGATAGGAGCACAGGCCCACCAATTCCCACCCGACGAAGAGCATGGCGAAGTTGTTGGCCAGCACCAGCGTCAGCATCGAGGCGGCAAACAGATTGAGATAGGTGAAGAAGCGAGGGAACCGTTCGTCCCCGTGCATGTAGCCGATGGAGTAGAGATGGATCAACGAGCCGACCCCTGTCACGACCAGGGTCATGAGGGCAGCCAGAGGGTCCCAAGCCATCTCGAAGGAAGCGCCGATGGAGGGCATCCAATCCCATAGGCCGACGACATGCGTCTCGGCGAGCTCTCCGCCTTGGAACATGGGGATGGCGGCTCCGATCGCCACCAGGAAAGAGCCGCCGATCGCTCCCGTGGCCAGCATTCCGGCCCGGGGCTCGCCCAGGAACCTTCCGGCGAAATGCAGGAGTACGGCTCCGGCGAGCGGCAGCGCGATGATGAGCCACAAATAGTCGATGAGGAACTCGGAGATCGGGTTCATCGCCTAGCCCTTCATCTCTGCGAGGGTGTCGACATTGGCGGTGCGCCTGCGCCGGAAGACCGCCACGATGATGGCGAGTCCCACCACCACCTCTGCGGCAGCTACGACCAGCACGAAGAACACCGACAGCTGCCCGACCGAGTTCCCGATCGCCGTTCCTGCCGCCACGAAGGTCAGATTGACGGCATTCAGCATCAGCTCCACGGACATGAACATGATGAGTGCGTTGCGACGCGTCAGGAGCCCCGTGGCGCCGACGACGAAGACCAAGGCGGCCAGGCCCATGTACCACCCGGGGGTGACCGTCAGGTCCATCAGCGGTCTTCCTCTGACCGGCGGACCGGCCGAGCGAATGCGAGGGCGATCGCCGCGATGGCGGCGATTATCAGCAACAGCGACACGGTTTCGAAGGGAAGCGCCCACTCGGTGAACAGGTCGACGGAGAGGTTCTGGATGGTTCCGTTGAAAGGTTCCCCCGTGGACTGGCCCAGGTACGTGATCCAGTGGAAGCCTCGCACGACCAGGGCAACCACCACGCCGACCAAGGCCAGGCCGATCACAGAGACTGCCAGGCGCTGGCGGGGGAGGGTCTCAGTGGTGTCTTCCTCCTGGTCGATCCCGATGAACATGATGACGAACAGGAACAGGGTCATCACCGCACCGGCGTAGACGATGATCTGCACCGCCGCGACCATGTGGGCGAGATGCATCACGTAGAAGACGGCAAACGAAAAGAGGGTGGCCATCATGGCCAGGGCGGAGTAGACGGGATTCTTGGCGAGAATCACGGCCAGTGCTCCCGCCACCGCCACCAAACCGAACACGACGAACAGGGCGAGCTCCATCACTCCTCCTCCCCCGTGTCGTCGTGGCCTGTTTCGACCTGTCCCGTTTCGACCTGTCCCGCCTCGGCTTCACCCTGCTGGCCCTGTTCGGGCGGACGCAAGCCGACTCCGGCCGAGGGAGTCCATGCCGCAATCCCCTCGTAGGCGGCCCGACCCTGAGGGGCGGTGGCTCGCATCCATCCGTCCGCTTTGGTGAGCTCGATCAGGTTGGCCAACCTGTCCTCGGGGAACATGTGCTGTGGAGTGCCATCGGGCTCGATGAGGAGCTCGTCCTTGGTGTAGATGGCATCCTCGCGCCGGGTGGTCGACATCTCGAACAGCTGGGTCATCGTGATCGCTTCGGTCGGGCACGCCTCCACACACAGCGCGCAGAAGATACACCGGAGCATGTTGATCTCGTACACGAACCCGTAACGCTCGCCGGGGCTGACCGGAGCGTCGATCGGATTATCGGCCCCACGCACGTAGATGCATCGGGCCGGGCAGGCACCGGCGCACAGCTCGCAACCGATGCACTTCTCCATACCGTCCGGATACCGATTGAGGACGTGCCGGCCGTGAAAGCGGTCGGGCTTCTCGCGGAACTCCTTGGGGTATTCCGTAGTGAGCGAGCCGCCTCTGAAGACGGTGTTCACCATGTGACGAAAGGTCACCGCCATTCCCTTGGCGAGGTCGGCTACGACTCCCATCTCAGAGCTCCTCTCACGACCATGGCGGCCCGAACTGTCGGAAGGCCAGCGCAAGCGTGGAGACGACGAGCCAGGCCAGGGCGGCGGGGATCAGGCGTTTCCATCCCAGATGCATCAGCTGGTCGTACCGCATGCGGGGCAGCGAGGCGCGAATCCAGATGAAGAAGAACAAGACCAACGCCACCTTCGCCATGAACCACCCGAACGAAAGCAGGGTGGCCCAGATACCGGTCAAGCCGAAGACCAGTCCGCTGTAGCCGCCGAGGAACACGCTGACGACGACCGCTGACATGGTGAACATGTTCACGTACTCGGCGAGGAAGAACATGGCGAACCGCATCCCCGAATACTCCGTGTGAAAACCGCCCACGATCTCCTGCTCGGCTTCGACGAGGTCGAAAGGAGCCCGATTGGTTTCGGCGATGACGGCGATCGAGAAGATCACGAAGGGGATGAACTGGGGAATGACGTTCCAGCGCGGGATGAAACGGAGCAGAAAATCGAGCCGTCCCCCGAGCACTCCCTCCATGGTCCCTTGCTGGAGACCGACAAGTGAGGCGAGCGAGAGGGCGTCGTTGCCCTCAGCGATCGACACGGAGGAGGCATACATCACGACCGCCACCAGAGCCAGACCCATGGCGGCCTCGTAGGAGATTGCCTGCGCAGTGGCACGGACTCCTCCGAGGAGCGGGTACTTGGATCCAGACGACCAACCGGCCAGCACCACGGCGTAGACCGCCATCGACGATACCGCCAGGATGTAGAGAAGACCGATGTTGAGGTCCATGGCCTGGAACTCGATGAGTCGCGGCACGCCGCCAATGGTCACCTCGAGTGGGCGGGCGATCGGAATCACCAGGAACATGAGGAAAGCGGTGACAACGGCGATTCCTGGTGCCAGCAGGTAGGCGCCCAACTCGGCCTTGCGGGGAGTCACCTGCTCCTTGAAGAACAGCTTCAATCCGTCCGCCACCGTCTGGAGGATGCCGTAGGGACCGGCGCGCATGGGGCCGAGACGGTCCTGCATGTCGGCGACGATCTTCCGCTCCGCCCACACCAGGAAGATCACAATGGTGAGGCAGAGGACAAACGCGCCGACGACCCGGGTCAGGACGAGGATCCAGTCGTAGAGCTCCATCAGCGTTTCGCCTTCACTTTGATCTCCAACCCGGTGCCCAACGAGGGCCCACCTGGCTGGTTGAACGGGAGATACACGACTCCCTGGTGAATTGTCGGATCGATGATCGCTTCCAGTTCGTGCTCACCGATCATGACGATTCCGCCGGCAGGCACTCCCGCGGCGAGGGCATCGGCTGGGGAGAGGTGGACGATCGGCCCTGGAGCGAGGTGATGTTGGGAGAGCCCGGCTCGGAGCATCACTCCGTCGTCGTAGAGCGTCCGAGCCGAATGGAGCACGAGAGGGGCGCGGGTCGACTCGAGCTTGGCAGCGGTCGGCAGGTATTCGAGCGGTTGACGGGCCGACCCGAAGGGAACGACGGCGCCGTCGGTCTCGTCCCATTCCAAGAGGCTCCAGGTGAGGCCGGCATAGGCTGGAGCCACTGACTCGATCTCCTTGGCGATGGCCTCGGGCGAGACCAGCCCGAGCGGGCGCCCGAGGGATTCGGAGAGATCATCGAGGATCGACCAGTCGGATCGGCTTTGGCCCGGCCCGGGAGCGATCCGATTGACCTTCTGCACCCGGCCCTCCAGGTTGGTGGCCGTGCCTTCCTTCTCGGTGGCGCCGACCGCCGGGAAGACCACGTCGGCATGTCGGACCGAATCGGTCACGAAGAGATCGATGGCGACCACGAATTCCGCCGCCGCCAGCCCTTCCTCGGCGAGGCGGGCGTCCGGCACGTCTCGCACGGGGTCGGCGCCCAACAACACGAGGGCCTTCATCGACCCGTCCGCCAGACCCTCGAGAATCCCCCGGGTGTCTCGACCAACCGAGTTGGGCACAGATCCCCAGTGTTCGGCCAGGTCGGAACGGCCGTCTTCGGACCGAATCGAAACCCGGCCGGGGAGGAGCGAAGGCGCCAAGCCCATGTCGAGCGCCCCAAAGGTATTGCCGCGTCGGGCGATCGGAAGCACGGTGGCGTCGGGAAGGTCACGAGCGAAGGCCGCCACGGACTCCGCCAGGCGTGAGTCCTCCGTGTATCCGGTCCGGCCCACGATGGCCACGACTGGCCCTTCGTTGAGGGCGGTGCGGGCCGGGCCGTAGTCCTCGAGCCCGGCAGCCAGCTTCTTCAAGACGTTCGGTCCGTCGCCCGGGCGGTAGGTGAACTTGTGGGTGGCCCGATCGTCGAGTCCGGTTCCGCGGGGGTGGACCACGATGAGGGTGGCGCCCAGCTCTTGGGCCGCGTGGCGAACCCGTAGATAGAGGCTGCCCAGTTCCTCTTTCAGGTCGGGGCCCCAGAGGAGGATGGTCTTGGCTCGGTCCAGGTCGTTGATGACGCCGCGACCCGCCAGGGCCGCCAGGAACTGCGGCTCCAGTCCATCGTCGAGTTGCGCGTCGACGCTGTTCGAGCCGATGGCCACGCGCATGAACTTGGAGAAGGCGTAGGCATCCTCGTTGGTGCCCCGAGCCCCCCCGATTCCGGCGATCGCCTCCGGCCCATCGGCCTCGATGATGCCGTTCAGTTTCTCCGAGACGAGTCGGATGGCCTCGGTCCAGGTGGCCTCGCGGAACTCACCGTCGTCCTGACGGATGAGCGGCGTGGTGAGGCGCACCGGACTGTTGAGGTACTCGAAACCGAATCGGCATTTGTCCGACAACCATCCGCGGTTGGTGGCGTCGTTGTCGACTCCCTCGAAGCGGAGCACCTGGTTCTGGGAAGCGTGGACCGTGATCGAGTCACCGACCGAGCAATGCAGGCAGGTCGAGCCGATCTTCTGCAGGTCCCACGGCCGGGCTCTGAACCGATACGGGCTGGCCGTCAGTGCCCCCACCGGACAGATCTGCACGGTGTTTCCTGAGAAATACGAGGAGAACGGCTCATCGGGGAAGGTCTGCACCTGTGTGTCGTTCCCGCGACCGATGAACTCGATGAGCGGATCTCCTGAGACTTCTTCGGAGAAGCGGGTGCACCGCGCACAGAGAATGCATCGCTCGCGGTCGAGCAACACCAGATCCGAGATGGGAATGGGCTTCTCGTAGTGGCGTTTCTCCTCGACGAAGCGACTCTCCCCGGGTCCACATGACATCGTCTGGTCCTGGAGAGGACACTCCCCACCCTTGTCGCAGACGGGACAGTCGAGCGGGTGGTTGATGAGCAGGAACTCGAGGATCCCCTCCTGTGCCTTCTTCACGGTCTCCGACTCGGTGTGGACCACCATTCCGTCGCCTACCGGCAGAGTGCAGGACGTGACGAGCATCATTCCGCGTGGGCCCTCCACCTCGACGAGGCACATCCGGCACATCCCCACCGGATTCATTCTCGGGTGGTAGCAGAACCGCGGGATGTAGGTCCCGGTGTCTTCACACGCTTTGATCAGGAGCTCGCCGCCGGGGACCTGACGGGCTTCGCCGTCGACCGTGATGGTAACGATCTGTTCCTCGCTCACGCTGACACCCCCTTGCCGGCGGTGGGCTTGATCGATACGGGCACCCCCACCGGGGCCACGTGCGCCTCCGCCTCATCGCGGAAGAACTCGAGCAGGGACTTGACGGGACTCACGGCCGACGGACCCAGAGGACAAATCGTTGTCTGTTTGGGAGGCCAACCCACGCCGATCGAGATTCCGTCGCTGACGTCGTAGAGCAGATCGAGGTCGGCGCTCCGGCCGGCCCCGTTGAGCATCCGGGCGAGAATCATGTCCAGCCAGGTCGTCCCCTCGCGACACGGAGTACATTGACCGCACGACTCCTCGGCAAAGAACCGTACGAGGCGCTCGGCGGCGGCCACCACGTTGGTGGTGTGGTCCATGACGATGACGGCTCCCGAGCCGAGCATCGAGTCATTGGCCCCTGTCACCGCCTTGGTGATCTCCAGATCGAGGTGCCGATCGGGCACGAACCATGGAGCGGACGCGCCCCCCGGCACCCACGCCTTGAGTTCGTTGTCGTCCCTGATACCGCCGGCTACGTCGAAGATCAGTTCCCGCCAGGTGATCCCATGGACGAGTTCGTAGTTGCCAGGCTTCTTGACGTGGCCCGAGACACTGAAGAGGAAGGTGCCGGTGTCTTCGTCATGGCCGAGTTGGCGGTACCAGTCGACACCGTTCTCGATCACGTAGGGGAGGTTGGCCATGGTCTCGACGTTGTTGACGATGGTCGGCATGTTGTAGAGACCCTTGGCCGCCGGGAAGTAGGGCGGCTTGAGCCGCGGTTCGCCACGGCGTCCCTCGAGACTGTTGAGTAGGGCGGTTTCCTCGCCACAGATATACGCGCCGGCTCCGAGGTGGACCGTGATGTTGAGTTCACGATCGGTTCCGAAGATGCCTTTACCCAGATAGCCCGCCTGGTAGGCCTCGACTACGGCCTGCTGGAAGCGCCGGGCCGGCTTGGGGTACTCACCCCGAATGTAGACGAAGGACTCCGTGACCTCGTTGGCCACGGCAGTGATGATCATGCCTTCGATCACCGAATGCGGATCGCGTTCGAGCAGCTGGCGGTCTTTGAAGGTTCCCGGTTCGGACTCGTCCCCGTTGACCACCAGGTAGGCGGGTCGGGCCGGGGCCAGGAAAGACCATTTCATTCCGGCCGAGAACCCGGCGCCGCCGCGACCGATCAGGCCGGAAGCTTTGACCAGATCCACCAGTTCGTCGCGGGTCATGTCAACCGATTGGCGGGCAGATTCGTAGCCGCCCGTGGCGACATAGCGTTCGAGTGTGTGCGAGTCGGTGGGGTGCTCGACCATCCGTTTGGTGAGCACGAGCGGGTGGCGGTCGGTCATGCCTCTCTCCCCGGCTCGAGAGGCCCTGTGTTGACGGCTGCGGTTCCCAGGGGCGGGAATGCCGGGTAGGGGCCGACGGCACTGTTGTCCTCTTTGACCGCCCAGTCGAAGCTGGTGCGGCCGCCGAAGAGGGTTTGCAGTTCGTCTGTGTTGATCTCGTCGGGTTTCGCCTTCCGAAGCCATTCGATGAGCTCCGTGGCCTTTTCAGGTGTGAGGCCTTCGATGAGTTCGTAGTTGACGAGACAGGCAGGCGCGCCTCCGCAGGCGCCGATACATTCGGCATGTTCGATGGCCAGTTCTCCGTCGGATTCTCCAACCGGAATCCCCGCAGCCTGTTCGAGGGCCGCCAGGACGTCGTCAGCGCCGAGGAGGAAACAAGAGATGGACGTGCACATCGACACGAGGTACTTGCCTTGAGGTTCCCGCTTGTACATGACGTAGAAGCTGGCTACCGCCTGGACCTGGGCGGGAGTGAGCCCAGTGAGATCGGCGACGACCCGCATCCCGTCGTCTGTGAGGTAGCCGTCCTCGCGCATCGCCATGTACAACAACGGCATGACTGCCGAGCGTTTCTCCGGATACCGCGAGATGATTCCCGCGGCCCGTTCCATGACATCTGGTGCCCAGCTCATCGGCCAGAACGATACAAGATCAGCGCCGCCTGCCCGAATCGAGAACCGGGTCTTTCGGCTCGAATCGGACGCGCCCTCATCTCGGATGGCAGCCTCGGATGGCGCCTCCGATGGCGGACGCGGATCCGGGCCGGCAACCCCGGGACCGCAGCCCTCGCCCGGTGGAACCGCGCCGCCGCCGGAAGCGTCTCAAATGCAGCCCGAAACGGGACGCTCGGCCCTGGCCCACCGGCCAGGGCGGGCGGACGCTGACGGTACAGGCGAGGCGAGGTAGCGAGGATGAACGGCTTCAACGATCGAACTCCCAGTCGGATCAGGATCGGCGGATTCCTGGCGATGGCTCTCACCATCGGTTCGTGTGCCACCGCCGGCTCAGTCTCGACCACCGCGCCCCCTTCGACCGAGCCGAGTCCGGTCACGTCGCAGCCGGTCGACCCCGAACCGGCTCCAGGAATGTTCATTTCCTCCGAGCTCGCCCGGCAAACCCCGCAGGCCGATCCGGGCAAGCTGGCGGCGACCGTCATGGCTGACACCCTGTTCGCCTTTGATCTGTTCGCCGAACTCCGCGGCGCCGAGAACCTGATGATCTCTCCCTACAGTGTTGCGTCCGCCTTGACGATGGCCTACGCCGGTGCGGCGGGGACCACCGCCGATGAGATGGCCGCAGTACTCCACCTGGCGGGCGAGCCCGACGACGCCCATGTCGGAAGGAATCTGCTCGATTCGTCGCTGACCGCCTCGTCGCCGATCGGCGACGACGAGCCCTTCGCTCTGAACGTCGCCAATTCTGTTTGGGGCCAAGCCGGATATGGTTTTCAGCCGGAGTTCCTGGACACCCTGGCCTCCAACTACGGGGCGGGGCTGTACACCGTGGACTATCTGACCGACCCCGACGGGGCAAGGCTCGCTATCAACGAGTGGGTCGAGAACGAGACCCAGGAGCGCATCAAGGACCTCGTCCCTCCTGGGGCGGTCAACTCCGACACCCGGCTGGTTCTCGCCAACGCCATCTGGTTCAAGGCGTCGTGGCTGACGCCCTTCTCCCCCGAAGCCACTATCGACGGCCCCTTCACCCTGCTCGGAGGCGAAACGATCAGTGTCCCGATGATGCATCGAACGGAGCGCAGCTTTGCCGGATCGGGAACCGGCTACCTCGCTGCTGAGCTTCCCTACATCGGCGATGCGTCGATGCTCGTGATCGTCCCCGAAGCAGGACGCTTCGCCGAGGTCGCCGAAACGTTCGACGCCGCTGAGCTCGTTCGACTCGACGAGAGTCTCCGCCCCACCGAAGTGCGCCTGGTCATGCCCAAGTTCACCTATGAGACCGAGGCCGGCCTCGTCGCGCCGCTGACGGCGTTGGGCATGAAGACCGCCTTCCTGCCTCCTCCTGGCGGGGCCGATTTCTCGGGGATCTCGCGACCTTCGGAGCTCTTCATCGGAGAGGTGGCGCACAAGTCCTTCATTGCCGTCGACGAGGAAGGCACCGAGGCGGCTGCGGCTACGGCCGTCGTCATGCAGGTCACCAGTGCCTCCTCGGATCTGCTCGAGCTGACGATCGACCGGCCGTTTCTCTACCTGATCCGGCAGTCCTCAACAGGTGAGATCCTCTTCATCGGCCAGGTCACCGATCCGAGCTGACGGCTCAAGTCGGGTTCCGCGAAACATCCAAATCAGCGGGTCAGCGAATCGTCCGGCCGGCGGTCACGTCGGCCGGCCAGCCCGGTTGCGCCAACTATCCTGACCGCCCACCCCGAGGATCCCCATGCCGACGATCAATTGGAAGAGCCACGCGCGGTTCCTTCTGGGCGTCGCCGGAATCACCTTTGCCGTCTACACGCTCCTGCCCCAGGTGCAAGAACTCCCGGACACGGTGGAACAGGTCGTCGAAGGCAACTGGTGGTGGATCCTGGCGGCCGCCGTGGCGTCGGTCCTCTCGTATGTGGGCAGCGCCATCTCCCTGCAGGGCTCCATCGTGCCGACCCTCCCCTTCCGGGAACTACTCAAGGTTCAGGTGGCGTCGTCCTTCACCGGTCTGCTCGCCCCGCAAGGCCTCGGGGCGGCAGGTCTGGTGGTTCGCTATCTGACGAAGCACGGCGTCTCGGCAGCAGGCGCGGCGACGGCCGCCACGGTCAACACCCTCGGCGGACTTCTGGTGCATGCCGCCGGGACGGTGGCGGCCATCTCGATCGTGGGTTTCGGGTCTCTCGCCGACTTCCGGATGCCTCCCCGCCTCGAGCTGGAGCTGGTGGCGGTGGGGGTGGCGGTGGTGATAGGACTGGTCGTCTGGAGTCCGTTCGGTCGGAGATCGATCACTCCCCGCATTCTCGACGCAGGCCGATCCCTCAAGCAGACCTTCAGTCAACCCAAGCGGGCTCTCCAGCTCTTTGGAGGTTCGCTCCTCGTCACCATTTCGTACGGATACGCCCTGGCATTCTCGATCAACGCCTTTGGTCGCCTGCTCCCCATCGTGACCGTCTTCGCGGTGTATCTCGTTGCGTCCGCCCTCGCCTCATTGGCCCCGACGCCCGGCGGCCTGGGCGCCGTCGAGGCGGCGCTCGTGGCCGGTTTGACCAGCGTCAGCGTCAGGGCGGGAACCGCCGTGGCGGCCGTCCTGCTCTTTCGTCTGCTCACCTTCTGGCTGCCGATCCTCCCGGGGATCTCCGCCTTCCGCACGTTGACCGCCGACGACGTCGTCTGACCCGAGCGGGCCTAGATCTCCACCTGGATTCCGAGCTCGATCACATCGCGGGCCGGGAGCCGGAAGTACTGGGCGGCACTCGTGGCGTTGCGATGCATGAGCGCAAAGAGGTGCTCCCGCCAGGCGACCATGCCGTCGGCCGGACTGGGGATGATGGTCTCCCGAGCCAGGAAGAAGGAGGCGTCGCCTAGTTGGAAGCCGAAGCCGATGGCGACGATGCTGGCCAGTGCCGCGGGAACGTCGGGATCGTCCTGAAACCCGAAGCGGAGGACCACCTGGAAAAAGCCCTCCCCGAGATCGTGCACCCTGGCTCGCCTCGCTTGCGACACGTGCGGAATGTCAGCCGTGTGCACCGAAACGATGACCACCCGCTCGTGGACGGTCTCATTGTGGCGCACGTTGGCGATCAGGGCCGGAGGGGTGGGGCCGGCCTCGGCGAACATGTAGACGGCCGTTCCCGGCACGCGGCCGGGCCGGTTCTTGGCCAGACTCTCGATGAAGCGCTCGATGGGGAGCTGACCGCGACGCGTCCGTTCTGCGACCAACCGCCGCCCCGTCTTCCACGTCGTCAAACCGGAGAAGACCACCACGCCGACCAGGAGCGGGAACCACCCACCGTCCGGAACCTTGAAGAGGTTGGCGCCGAAGAAGGCGAGATCGACGCCAAGCAGCGCGGCGATGACGACTCCCGCCGCCCACCGATTCCAGCCCCAGCGGTCCACGGCCACCGCATGAAAGAGCAACGTCGTGATGACCATCGTTGCGGTGACCGCCACCCCGTAGGCGGCGGCCAGATTGCCGGAGGTTCGGAATCCGAACACCAGGCCGACGCAAGCCAGCATGAGCAGGTAGTTGACGGACGGAATGTAGATCTGGCCGATCTCAGCCGCGGAGGTGTGGAGGATTCTGACCCTCGGTAGATAGCCGAGCGAGACCGCCTGGCGGGTCAGAGAGAACGCCCCAGAGATGAGCGCTTGCGAGGCGATCACCGTGGCGACGGTGGCAAGGATCACCAGGGGGTAGAGAGCCCAGGTGGGCGCCATGCGGTAGAACGGGCTGTCGATGGCCGATGGATCGGCGATCAGGAGCGCCCCCTGCCCGAAGTAATTGATGAGCAGAGCAGGGAGCACCAGAACGAACCATGCCTGCTGAATGGGCTTCCGACCGAAGTGGCCCATGTCGGCGTACAGTGCCTCGCCACCGGTCACGACGAGGAACACCGACCCCAATGCCAGAAACCCGAATCCGGCATTGTGGGCGAAGAACGAGACGGCGTGTCCCGGGTTGATCGCCATCAGGACGTTCGGGTGACGCACGATCTGCGCCAGGCCCAGTACGGCCAGAACAACGAACCAGACCGCCATGACGGGCCCAAAGACCGACCCGATGGCGCCGGTCCCCCGGTGTTGGATCAAGAAGAGCCCCACGATGATGATCACGGCAATCGGGATCACATAGGGACGCAGTACCGGCGTGGCCACCTCGACGCCTTCGACGGCCGAGAGCACCGAGATGGCCGGGGTGATCACGCCGTCGCCGTAGAGGAGGGCGGTGCCGAACAAACCCAGGTAGATCAACCACCGGCGTCTTCCTACCTGGCTTGATGCTCCCCCGATCAACGCCGTCAAGGCGAGGATCCCCCCTTCGCCGTGGTTGTCGGCTCGCATCACGAGAGCCAGGTACTTGATGGAGATCACGACGACGAGCGACCAGAAGATGAGCGAGAGGATCCCGAGCACATTGGCGTCGGTCACGTCGATCCCCTCATGACCGGCAAATGACTCCCGCAGGGCGTAGAGGGGGCTCGTTCCGATATCGCCGAAGACAATGCCGAGTGCACCAAGCGCCAGGCCGATCTGTGCTTTTGACGCAGGGTGTTTGGTGGTCGGGGGAGCCATGGATCGTCAAGATGGAGCCGGTTCGGCCGAACGACCGTCACAGCTCGAGGCTCCCGCTGTGCCATGAGATTCTACTGCTGAAAACCCCGCCAGGACCGATTCGAGAATTTCGGACGATGCAGGAACTTCAGTACCGAAATGGGGTCTAATCTCCCGGAGCCGACGGTCGGCGCATGAGCAGAGAGAGGATGCGATGAACAAGTCGCACAAAGTAAAGGCCACCCGCAAGCTGCAGCAGAAGTCAGAGGTTCGCGAGCACAAACCTGGCAAGCCATTCCGTGGCGCCAACCTCGTCGTTCAGCACGAAGGGTCGGCCAAGAAGAACGCCGGCAGAGAGGCCGCCGCCCGCAAGGCCGCCAAGAAATAGTCTCCTGTCCCCTATCGCCACTCGATGTTCGAGCCCGGGCTGTCCCGGGCTCGAACCGAAAGAAGCCGAGAATGGCGGCGTTGGACCGTGCTCCGACTATTTTTGGAGCGTGCCACGGTATGCCATCGCTGTGTTGATGACCGTCTTGCTCTGGGCGTGTGCTTCAGGGGAGGGATCCATTCCGGCCCAGCCGGCGCAGATCGACGGGCCGCTGGTTCTGGCGGCGCCCCTTCCGGTTTCACGAGCACCCATCCCCAGCGGGGTTCCCGCCCAGCCGCTTCGACACATCGAGGAGCAGGAGTGGACGCCTTTTGCGGTCGTGGCAGGAACGACCCTGTATCACCCGTCCCGGCGAGTGGAGATGATCGGCTTCCACGAATCGACTCACGATGGCGCCCGTCAGATGGTGCCCACCAGGTCCGCCACCCAGGATTTCGTCATGGAGAGCCGAAGCCGCGGGACCGGCTCGAGGACTGCGGCCGACATCGTGGTCGACCCCGATGAGGAGATCCGTTCGCCGGTCACCGGAACGGTCCTTCGGTCAGGAACCTATGTGCTGTACTGCGACTACTCGGACGACTTCGCCGTCATCGAACCTGACGACCACCCGGGCTGGGAGGTCAAGGTTCTCCATATCGATGGCGTCCTCGTGTCGCCCGGCCAAAGGGTCGAGGCCAGGCAGACGGTGCTGGCCGGCGGCCCCACACCGCTCCCATTCCGCTCTCAGGTCGACGAGTCCTCTGCGGCGACGAGATGGCCGCACGTCCACATCGAGGTGATCGATCCGTCCATTCCCGACCGCCCCTCGGGAAGCGGCTGCTGAAGAGCCACTGCAGCGTGGTGGTGAACAGAACCGGCTCACGGATTCCTTACCGTTGGATCATCGCTGCTCAACACTCACCGCCGAGGATCACTGCATGAAGTATCTCTCGCTCGTGCTGGCAGTGGCGGTTCTCGGAGGGTGCACCGGCCCTTCAGCCTCTTCTCGATCGACCGACCAGGCCGCCTTCGACGAGCAAGCGGACAGGACGGGGTGGGATCGTCAGGCGCTCGGGGAGTTGATCTCGCAGGCTGCGGAGGCGGGTACCGACACGCTCGTGGTCGTGCACGGCGGAGAGATCATCGTCGAGGAGTACTTCGGGAATGATCCCGACTACCAGCGCGACATCGCCTCCGCTCAAAAGGGTATCATCGCACTTCTCATCGGGATCGCCGAGGACGAGGGTCTCTTGGGGCTCGACGATCCGGTCACCGCCCACCTGGGGGCGGGATGGGCACATGGGGCGCTCTCGGAAGCCGACATCACCATCCGCCATCTCCTCACGATGTCGAGCGGCCTCGACTCCGACTTCGAAACCGTGGCAGCACCCGGGACGGTGTGGGAGTACAACAACAACGTCTACCACAAGCTCCGGCCGGTCCTGGAGGCGGTGACCGGCGACGACATCCAGGCCGTTTCGGACGAATGGCTGTTCGATCCGATCGGCGCGGCGGGCAGTTGGTCCGTGCGAGGGTTGGTTGGCCTGGGGGTCCGGGATTCCCATGGCGACCGTCTCCTGGGACTGTCGATGGGCCCTTCCGACCTGGCCGCCGTCGGCCGGCTCGTGCTGGCAGAGGGAGCGTGGGGCGACACTCAGATCGTGCCGGCCGACTATGTGGCCGAGGCGCTCAGTCCCTCGCAAGACCTCAATCCGGCATATGGATACCTCTGGTGGCTCAACGGGTCCGACCGCCACTTGCTTCCGCTCGACGAGACAGGGGACGGCCCGCTCGTACCCAGCGCCCCCACCGATGCGGCCGGTGCCTTGGGCGCGGCGGACCAGAAGCTCTGGGTTTCCAGCAGTCTCGATCTGATCATCGTCCGACAGGGTGGTTCCGCCCTGGGGTGGCGAGCCAGTCTGTCGGCTTTCGACGAGGTGCTGTGGGACGCGGTCATGCGGGCCTATCCCGCGCCCTGACCTGCTCGAACCCGTCAGCTGCTCAACACGCTGAGTACCTCGTCGAGGTCGGCATGATCACCTGCGTAGTCCTCGAAGTCGGCGTACCTCAGGTGGTCGCCTGGCCCGATCACCAGCGTGGCGCCCAACTGGAAGGGACGCCGGCCCGTTTTCCCCTGGCGATGGCCCGCTCGGAAGGTCCGGATTCCGGCCGACAGGGCATCCACCGAGACGAGAGAGCCGGCGCCGAGGCGTTTGGTTCCGGCGATCTCGGCGGCAGACCCATCTTCGTCGAGGAGCACGGGGAACGGCACTCGCTCGTCCTCGATGAACGCTCGAGCGTATCGACGTCCACCGGTGCCGATGGCGGTGACGCCGGCTCCCGTGGCAATGATCTCTTCGTATCGATCGCGGACCTGACCGGCCCGCTGGCGGCACGTCAGTCAGCCAAAGTGCCGCAGAAAGAGAATGACCTGGGGTCGGTCGGCCCAGAGGTCCCCGAGGCGGACCGCGGTGTCATCGGGAGCGATGAGCCGCTGGTTCGCCAGGGCCTCGACGTCGAGGCTTCCGAGTTCTGATTCTGTGGTCATGTCGTTGGTCTCTCCGGTTGGCGATGCTGTCGGTGGCGGATGGTGCTCGGCGGGTCAGGCAGCCGGGGCCAGGGTGCCCCCGAATACCTGCCAGGCCAGCGCGGACTTCGCCAGGAGGCTGAGCAGGATGTAGGTCCGCTCGCCGACCAGATAGTCCTTCCAGCGACCGAGCTGTTTGTACTGAGCCCACTGCGTGAGGGCGAAGCTGTTGAAGAACACGAACAGGGAGAAGAAGATCCCGTACACGAACGCCGGGGGTTGTGCCTCGCTTCCAGGAGACACCAGATACACGCCGATGGCGATCCAGGGCACGACGCCGAGAGCACTCCCCATCCAGAACGGCCACAGCGAGCCACCCGGCTGTTCGTAGCGCTCCTGCACGGCACCGAAGAAGATCATCCCGGCGTTCACTCCGAAGAGGGCGAGGAGGGCGGCGATGCTGGTGATCCCCGGGAGCATGGCGATCAGCACGACCATCACCGAGGAGGAAAGGGCGTATTCGATCCATCGGAATTGATTTTGACCGCGGGAGAGTTGGTCGCGGTAGCGGCGCGCTCCGACGCTGGCGATGAGCCAATGGAAGAGGGCGGAGAGGAAGAGAAAAGCTGCCACTCCCCAGGCGATCGACAGTTCGAAGAGCACGGTGGTTTCCGCAGGGGTCCCCGGGGGTCCTTCCGGAAAAGCCGCCGTCACCGGCAGGGTGAAGTCATTTGCCAGCGCCACGACCGCAGCCCCTTGCACAGCGTGCAGAGCCCCCATCACCCAGTTGTAAGTGCGAAGTCGCCCGAAGGCGGCGTCGGAAACCTCGACCTTGCTGGCCATCTTTCTCCTCCTGGTTCGTGCGTATACGGACCCAGCGGCCAGCCCGGATGACTACACCCTCCGGCGACCGGTTCGGACCGAAACGCTCGAGCCCATCCTGGCAGGTCGGCCTCACGTCCGGAACCTCTCGAGTCTCGGCGTCGTTCTCATGGGCGGACGGAGATTCGGCAGAGGAGAACCCATGACCACGGACGGCGCACCACACATACCCCCGCAACCACTTGGCCGGCCCGTGCTCGTCGGTGGGTCGGCGGTGGCCGTCGGGCTGGCCGTGGATAGCCTGGCGCTTCGGCACCCTGCCGGCTTCGGGCTCATGGCGGCCGGCCTTCTCATGATCGGAGCCATCGCCCTTGCCCCGTACTTCGGCGCTCGCTCATCTCCGTCGAAGAGCATTCTCCTCCTGGGGGCAGGGGCCATGGCCTTCATCGGCGTCCGGGACTCCCCCACCCTCACCGGCCTCAACCTCCTCCTCTTCCTGGTGGCGGCCACCATTGCGATCCACCAACTCTCCGGGAGCCGCCTCAGGGACTGGGCGATGACCGACTACCTCAGAAACGTCTTGGGGGCGTACGGCTCCATCGCCCTGGAGGCAGGCCAGTTCGCCGCAACGGATCTGCGCCCGATACGCAACCGCCTGGACTCGGGTCAGGTCAAGCCGGTCCTGTTCGGGCTGGGCATCGGACTCCCACTCGTCGTCGTCTTCACAGGGCTGTTCGCCTCCGCCGACGCCGCCTTCGCCGATCTCCTCACCCAGGCGTTTTCGGGTTTCGATCTGCCCGCTCTGCTCTCTCACGCCGTCTCGGTGACCGTCACGGCGGGGGTGGTCATCGGGATCTGGCGGTTCGGACTGGCAGATCGAGCACCGAAGCCCCTCGGCGGCCTTGGATCCTCGGGTCTCGACCGAAGCAGCGCCGCCACCGCCCTGGGGCTCCTCGTCGCCTTGTTTGCGGCCTTTGTCGGCGTCCAGATCACCTACCTGTTCGGCGGACTCAGCACCCTGGAACGCACAGGCCTCACGTACTCCGAATACGCCCGGCGGGGATTCTTCGAGCTGGTGATAGTGGCGGCACTCGTCCTGGGCGTGGTCCTGGTGTTCGACTGGGCGACTCACCGCGGCGACAGCCGGAGAGCAAGGCTCGTCGACGGGTTGAACGCCACACTGGTGACCCTGACCTTGGTGGTCCTGGCGTCGGCCGGATACCGAATGAGCCTTTACACATCACAGTTCGGCCTGACCGAGTTACGTCTCTACACCAGTGTGTTCATGGGGTGGGTCGGACTGGTGCTGGTCTGGACGGTCTTCACCGTTCTGCGGAATCAGCGTCGAAGATTCGCTCTCGGCGCCTTCCTGGCAGCCGTCTCCATGATCGTCGGCCTCAACGCCGTCAACCCCGACGCGGTTATTGCCCGGGCCAATCTCACCAACGAATCCGTCGAACTCGACGCCGCCTATCTGGCCCA
>CBDUEV010000014.1:0-52877 GCA_965366365.1 uncultured Acidimicrobiia bacterium
CTGTCTGAATTCGCGCCGCTCGTCAGCCGTCTCGAGGAGGCGTACGGATTTGCCGCCGACCCAGCCCATTTCGGGATCGACGGCACCTGCTCGGCGTGCCGCACTGCTGGGGAGCCCAAAGATGAACACGCGCGGAATTCACCTGCGTGATGTTTGGTTGGCTCGGGCGAACCCGTATGCTGTCGTCACGTATGAAACACACCTCGCGAACCCTCTTCGTCGCTTTTGCGATTGCCATGGCAGCCTGTGGCACCGGCGACGCGTCGGTCGACACGACCAGTCAGGCCTCCGCCACGGCCGCTCCCACGGAAACGGTGGCGCCTCCCGAGTCGGCTGCCCCCACCGAGACCACTGCGGGGCAGGCGCCCACCACCGAGGGCACCGTTGCCGAAACGGCTCCCACCACAGGAGCAGCCCAACCTTCGGGCGTCGACGGGCCGGTCGCCCCCGACTTCGAGTTCACCCTCGACGATGGTTCCACCTTCGTCCTGTCCGAGGAGGCCATGCCCGTGTACATGGTCTTCTGGGCCGAATGGTGAGGAACCTGCAAACGGGAGTTGCCCGTTATCGACAAAGTATCGGCTGACTACGCAGACCAGGTTTCGTTCTTGGCCGTGGCGTGGAGAGGCACCGAGGGAGACACCCGAGACGAGGCCGCCCAGCTGATCCCTTCGGGCCGGATCCAATGGGGTCTGGACGACTCGGAAGAGATCTTCGGTTTGTACGGAATCCCCTACCAGCCGGCCTCGGTGCTGATCACCCACGACGGCATCGTGTTCAACGAATGGGCGGGCGCCGTCGGCGAAGAAGAGCTGCGCAGCCAGCTCGACGCCTTGGTGGCCACCGCACCCTGAAACCCCTCTGATTCTCAATCCGCTTTCCCGTGGCGGTGCGTATACTGACTGTTAATGCAACCAGCTCGCAACAAGGTCGGATATGCACATTCCTGACGGATTCATCAATGGGGCGACCTCGCTCGGGGCAGGCGTCGTGGCGGCCGGTGGACTCGGAGCAGGGCTTCGCCAGGCCGGCGCTCGCCTTCGCGAGAAACAGATTCCGCTCGCCGGCCTGCTGGCGGCGTTCGTCTTCGTCCTGCAGATGCTCAATTTCCCGGTGCTGGGCGGCACCAGCGGGCACCTCCTAGGCGGCGCCTTGGCCGCCATTCTGGTTGGCCCTGCCATGGGGATCGTCGTCGTCTCGGTGGTCGTCATGGTCCAGGCGCTCATGTTCGCCGACGGGGGGCTCTCGGCGCTCGGCCTGAACATCCTCAACATGGCGGTGGTCACCACGCTCGTTGGGTGGGCAGGCTTCCGCGCGGCCCGCGCCGTGCTTCCGAAGTCGAGGGGCGGGTTGGTCGCCTCTTCCTTCCTCGGCGCAGCGATATCCGTCGTCGCTTCGGCGATGGCCTTCGTCATCGAATACGGAATCGGCGGGTCGGGCGGTGTGCAGCTGTCCACCGTCGCCGCCGCCATGGGCGGGGTACACCTTCTGATCGGCATCGGAGAGGGCGCCATCACCGGAGCGGTGGTGGGAGCGGTTCTGGCCGCCCGACCGGACCTGGTGTACGGGGCTCGTGGCCTCGACGTCTCGGATTCTTCCAAGATGCCGTTCAAGCGGCTGGCCGGCGTGGCGCTGGTGGTCGCGGTATTCCTCGTCGTGGTGGTCGCGCCGCTCGCATCGTCGAACCCGGATGGCCTGGAGCGGGTGGCGATCGATCTTGGTTTCGCCTCGTCGGCCACGGAGAGCCTCGCCGATCAGTCACCCCTCGCCGGTTACTCGATCGGCGACAACGAAACGGCCGGAACCATCGTCTCGGGCCTGGTGGGGCTCGTCGTGACGTTGGCAGCCGGTTTCGGCCTGCTGACCCTCTGGAAGCGGCGTCACACCGCATGAAGCCGACCTCGGTCCCCTCGTGAGTGGCGGCCACGTCCACGCGCTCCATGTCCACGGACACTCGCCGGTGCACCGACTCCCTTCGCATATCAAGGTGGCCGGGCTTCTTCTCTTCGTGACAGCAGTGGTCGCCACGCCGCGCGAAGCGCTGTGGGCTTTCGGCGTGTACGCCGGCCTGGTGGGGCTGGTGGTGGGCTTTGCAGAAATCCCTCCGGTGTTCGTGGCGAAGCGCATGGTGGTGGAGGTGCCTTTTCTCCTGTTTGCCGTGTTTCTTCCCTTCCTTGGATCGGAGCCTCGCTTCGACTTGCTCGGGGCGACGCTGTCGGTGGAGGGTTCCTGGGCGGCGTGGTCGATCCTCGCCAAGGGGTCGCTGGGAGTGGCCTCGTCCATCCTTCTCGCCGCCACCACGGAGATCCCCGACATCCTCTCCGGTCTGGAACGTCTTCGAGTCCCGGCCGCCATCGTGGCGATCGCCGGTTTCATGATTCGATACCTCGAGGTCATCGCCGGGGAACTGGCGCGCATGCGCATCGCCATGGCGGCCCGCGGTTACGAACCCAGTGCCTTCTGGCAGGCTCGTGCCCTGGCCACCTCGGCGGGGGCGTTGTTCATCCGCTCCTACGAGCGGGGGGAGCGGGTCTATCGGGCGATGGTGTCGCGCGGCTACGACGGGCGGATGCCGGTGATGGAGAAGGTCGTCACGTCGCCGAGTCAATGGATGGCGGGGATGGGGATCCCCATCGTGGCCTGGGGCATGGCGGCGATCGCGCTGGTGGCGGCATGACGGCGGCCATCGAGATCTCCCAGCTGACTTTCCGGTACCCGGGCGGCGACGAGGCGATCTCGGGAATCGATCTGGTCGTGCAGCCCGGCGAACGCGTCGCCCTGTTCGGTCCCAACGGCGCAGGCAAGACCACCTTTGTGCTCCACCTCAACGGTATCCATCGGGCAACCTCGGGGTCGGTGAGCATCGGCGGCCGGGCCGTCGAGGACGACTCGGTCATGGAGATCCGCCGGCGGGTGGGCCTCGTTTTTCAGGACCCCGACGATCAGCTCTTCATGCCCACCGTCCGACAAGACGTGGCCTTTGGCCCCGCCAACTTCGGCGTGGCAGGCGAGGCTCTCGAGCAGCGGGTCTCAACCGCCCTCGAGGCCGTGGGCATGGCGCACGCCCGTGACAGGGCCCCCCATCACCTCTCGCTCGGTGAACGGCGCAGGGTGGCGGTGGCCACCGTGCTCGCCATGGAACCCGAGATCCTCATTCTCGATGAGCCGTCTTCGAACCTCGATCCGGCCGGACGCCGCGAACTGGCGAACATCCTGTTGGATCTCGACGTGACGATGTTGCTCGTCACTCACGACCTTCCGTACGCCCTCGAGCTCTGCGAGCGAGCGGTCATTCTCGATGGCGGGCGGATCGTGGCCGATGGGGCAACCTCGACGATCCTCGCCGATGAGCCGCTCATGGCCGCTCACCGACTGGAGTTGCCGTACGGATTCGATCCCCTCATCGGTGGCCGCAGGAAGCCCGATTCCGGCGCGCCGACCCCCTAGGGTGCCCAGTATGGAGCCGATCGAACTCGCCGACCCCATCGTCGACCCGTCGGCCTTTGTCGCCCCCGGAGTCGAGTTGCATGGCTCCATCACCGTGGGTCCACTGGCCGTTCTCATGTTCGGGACCGTGGCCCGTGCCGAACTCGACCGCATCGTTGTCGGAGCGCGCACCAACGTGCAAGACAATGCGGTGCTCCATGCGGACGAAGGTCTGCCCTGCCTGCTGGGCTCCGACACGACCGTTGGACATGGCGCCATCGTGCATGGCGCCGTCGTCGGCGACCATTGCCTGATCGGGATAGGGGCCCGCGTGCTCAACGGGGCGAGCATCGGGGAGGGAGCCTGGGTGGCGGCCGGTTCTCTGGTGCCGGAGGGACGGACCATTCCCGAGTGGACGCTCGCCATGGGAGTGCCCGCCAAACCCGTTCGCGAGCTCACCGAAGAGGAGATCGCCCGGCAAAGCAGTGGGGTAGCCGAATACCTGCGCTTTGCGGAGGCGTATCGACGGAAGTTGGCGGCCCATGCCCGCGATCTCGACCCTCCCTCGGAGTCGAGTTTCTGGTGGGGATGAGGCGCTGGGCGGGCGGCGGGTTCAGCCCTGCGAGACGCGGGCTCCTCGTTCTTGAGGAGCGTTTCGTTGTCGGATACACTGCCCCAATCGAAGGGGAGTAGCCCTACGGGGAAGGTCGTCATCGCGGTGGTTCGCTGCCCGGCCACCCGACCGCTTCCACGGCGGTAGCCAGACTTTCGACGTCAGTGTTCGTACCGAAAGGCTCGCAGAAGATGTTCCTCGCCGCTGAATCCAACCAATCGCAGTTCGTGCAACTCGACGTCTCCCAGACGGCGTGGGCGGGCTTGCTGATTCTGATCCTGGTGCTCCTGGCCGTCGACCTCTACCGCCATCGCCACGCCCATGCCCCGTCTCCGAAGGAAGCATTGGTGGAGTCCCTCGTGTGGGTGGCGTTCGGCCTGGGCTTCTCGGTTGTCATCGCCATCGCCTTCGGGCGCGAAGCGTTTGGTGAGTACATCAGCGGCTATCTGATCGAGAAGTCTCTCAGCGTCGACAACGTCTTCGTGTGGTCGATGCTGTTCGGCTCGCTGGCGATCCCTCTCAAGTATCAGCATCGTGTGCTGTTCTGGGGCATCTTTGGAGCCCTCGCCATGCGGGCGGTCTTCATTCTCCTGGGGACCGCGCTCATCGGCCGTTTCTGGTGGATCCTTCTGGTCTTCGGCATCTTCCTGGTGTTCACGGGAGCCAAGGTCATCCGCCACAGAGCGGACGAGGGTGAGTCGGAATCAACCCGGGGGCTTGGCCTCCTGCGTCGGATCATGCCGGTCACCGACCAGCTGGACGGCCAGAAGTTCCTCACCAAAGTCAACGGAACCTACGCGGCAACGCCTCTGCTGGCCGCTCTCTTCGTGGTCGAGATCACGGACGTGATCTTCGCCGTCGACTCGGTCCCGGCCATCCTGGCCGTCTCCAACGAGCCCTATCTCGTCTTCGCCTCGAATGCGTTCGCCATCCTCGGCCTTCGAGCCATGTATTTCCTGCTCGGCAACGCCAAGGAGCGATTCCACTACCTGTCGCACGCCCTGGGTGGGATTCTCATCTTCGTCGGCTTGAAGATGGCGATCTCCCACTGGTACCACTTGAACACCTTCGCCTCCCTCGGCGTGATTCTCACCATCCTGGTCGCCGCCATCGTGTTCAGTCTGCAGCGCGCCAAGCGACTCGGGGTGACCGTCGACGAGCTCTCCCACGAAGACCACGTGCACACCGACTGACGTCGCGATGGTGTCTCGGCGGGATCGACATCCCCGGCAGGCGATCGTCACCCACAGGTAAGGTCGGCCGCAGCGACGACGAGAGGCCGGTATGGACGAGAGCCCGCAATCCTGGCACTACGGCATCGTGGCCGAGTGGTGGGCGGAGTTCAACGACGACTTCCGGCCCCACGAGATCTCGTATTACCGATCCTTTGTGGAGGATGGCCAGCCGGCGCTCGACGCAGGATGCGGAGCCGGTCGGTTGCTCATCCCGCTCCTCCGAGCAGGTCTGGACGTCGACGGCTGCGACGTGTCGGCCGACATGGTCGCCGTTTGCCGGGAGAAGGCCGCGAGCGAAGGGCTCTCGTCGAACCTCTTCGTCCAGCCAATGCACGCCCTGGACCTACCCCGCACCTACCGGACCATCTTCGTGTGCGGGGCCTTCGGGCTTGGTAGCAGCCGCCGGCGAGACGCCGAAGCCCTCAACAGGTTTCACGAGCACTTGGAGCCGGGCGGGACTTTGCTGCTCGATATCGAGGTTCCCTATGCGGACGTCCATCAATGGGCGCTCTGGTTGAAAGGCAATCGCGCCTCTCTTCCCGAAGCCCGAGAGCCCCCTCGCAAGCGCCGTCGCGCCACCGACGGTTCGGAGATCTCGCTTGCCACCCGGGTCTTAGACCTCGACCCGCTCAACCAGCACGTGCGGTTGGAGATCCACGCCGAGCGGTGGCGGGACGGCGATCTCGAGGCCGAGGAGGATCGTCTCCTCGACATCAACCTCTATTTCAAGAGCGAGCTCCTGTTGATGCTCGAACGGGCCGGATTCACCGACATCGTCGTGCACGGCGACCACCAGCCCAGAGCACCCACGGCCGACGACGACTTCCTGGTCTTCCTGGCGACGAGATAGCTGCCGGCGCTTCCCTCCATCACGATGGCGTTGCGGGCCGAAAGCGCCTGAAACCGGTAATTCTGAACCGCAAGTCGAAGTGCCGATATGTGCGGCTGCTGCCGTTATGTGCTTGCGGGGAAAACCCGCGGGGTTCGTTCAGTTCCAGATGACGGGCACTATTTGGTGAGTGTCTGATAGACCCTTCAGTGCAACGGTTTTGGTTTCACCAATTTCCACGCCGTCCATCGATCCAATGAGGTCCTTAGTTGTCGATGAGATCATGACTTCGTCGGCGTCGCCCGCGGCGGCGATCCTGGCAGCCTTGTTGACCGTTAGGCCGAATAGATCATCCGCACTGCGCTGGACTTCGCCGGTGTGTACACCGATTCGCACCGAGAAGGGAGCGTCAAGGGTTGCCTTCTGGATCTCGACCGCCGTGCGGACCGCCGCTCGGGCCGACTCGAAGGCGAGCATCGATCCATCCCCGAGGAACTTCACCACAGTTCCACCGTGCGACGCGGTCACAGCCCCAATGACCGCCTCATGTTGCGCCACCAGAGCTGCCCACTTGTCGTCGCCGACTCTCTCGGCAAAGGGTGTCGAGTCGACAACGTCGGTGAAGACCAACGTCACGGTTCCCTCTGTCGTTGGACCAACAGGCACCTGATTGCCTTCGCTGAGGATCGATGTGACGAGGTCATTGAGGGTGGTCGTGATTTCCACGCCAAAGACCTGCTGGTTCGGCACCGGGCATGAGTTGTGCCACTGGACAACTCTCCACACTCCGGCCTCGATGCGCAGCACCACTGAGGTGCGAAGCTGAGTCTCGGCATCGGGTGTGACGATCGTCGAGAAGACCGTCGCCCAGCCGAAACCACCATCCTCAAAACCCTCAACCTCGGCGACACGAACCTGAAACTCGGGCTGCTGCTCTGACTGAACCTGCCGGACATCAAAGACGGCCGAGCCTTTCCACCACTCATCACGATCGAACCCAAGAACACGCAAACTCGGATCAGAAGACATCAGATTCCTCAGGGACTCGAAATCGCGAACGTATGCCTGAATGGTCCTGCGGGCTACGGATTCAATCTCAGGTGAGCGAGTCGGAGGCACTCGACGAGAATACCAGCCGCACATAGCCGGCATTCTGGACCGCACCTCAGACTGCCGTTGGGGGTGGCTGACTGGTTGTCCGAGTCAGGGTTGTGGTTGACCGCAGGTCCGCTCGACGAACTCGGGCGGCCAGGGAGCTGATGTCGCCCCCTGCTTCGAGAGTCGGAAGTCGCACCGGTCGCAGCCCCAGGCCAGGGTCTTGGTCCTCCGAAGCCCAATGCCGAGCGCCTCCATACCCACATAATCGAGGTCGCAGAGATAGGGACAGAGTTCATCGGCGTTGTGGGCGTGGAGGTATTTGACGATGCCGCATTCGGTGTAGTCGATCCCGAAGTCGAACGTCTTCCCGTCACCTTCGATGCGCTCGAACACCCAGTCACCCGGATAGTGGCGGGCCTGCGACCGCCGGGCAGCCTTCTCCAACCTCCGTCTGTTCAGCCGGCCGAAGCGCAGTCGGCCTATCCAATCACGGAGCGCCTTGGGAATCCGCTCGAACTCCCCTCGCAGCATCCGGTGGAGCAACTCGCCGGTGTCTTCCAGGGTCCCACCGTGCGAGACCACCACCCGGTATGCCGCCAACGCCCGCGACGCCAGCGACAGGCCTTCGGAGTTGATGTTGCGCCGCCCGCCGATGTAGGGAACCTCGGGTATCAGACGCCGGTACTCGTCCAGCATATCTCGCCGCATGACCGCCGCCGTCAGCTCGCCGAAACGGTCGACCAAGACGCTGCCCGACCGCTTCAACGACCGGTCGAACTTGCCGACCAGCTTCTCACTCTGTCGGCTCGAAGTCGGTGCCTCGGGCCGACCGTTTTCCACCGTCATAGAGCCCTCCCCAGAGCAGCCCACGACGGGCCACTCCAGCCTCCATCAGACACCCGAATCGGCCCACCAACAAGGCACCAAGGTCACAATCCTCCGCTCGTGACCTCCCGTGGCGGGCGCAACGAGCCAGCCTGAATCACCCAGACTGAATGTCCCAGCCTGGCCCGGGCCGGGGCTGCGGATTCTGTCGTACCTGGTGCCTATTTTGGCCATATGAGACAGACCAATGTAATTGATCGCACATCTGATGAGATCGAGGTCTGGTTGGCCGCTTCTGAGCAGGTCATCAGCCGCATCCGCACCGAGCAGATGGCACTGTTGCGTGAGGCGGCCCGGCGCCAACTTCCTTTGGCCGATGGGTGCCGATCCTTGGCCGAATGGGCGGCGGGACGCATGGACATGTCGACTCCGGCCGCTCGCACCCTGTCCAGCACCGCCCAACGCCTGGCCGGCCTACCGCTGATTGAGGAGGCCGCGGCAGCAGGAAACCTCTCGTACGAACGCACGGTGGAGGTGGCGCGCCTGGCCACCGCCGACGCTCAAGGCGAAACGCTCGACGAGGTGCGGCATCTCGATATCGGAGGGCTACGACGCCGCGCTGCCCAGCGGCGGCGCCTCACCCGGAGCGACGAACGAGCCATTGCCGAAGCGGAGCATGTCGTCCTGCGTCCCAACCTCGACGAATCCCGATGGGACATCTGGGGCACCGTGGGTGGCTACCACGGCCGGGTCATCGACAAAGCGCTGACCGTTCGGGGAGATCGGCTCCCCACGCCTCCTGAGGGAATGCGGGTCTCCCTCGGCAAGCGCAAGGCCGATGCCCTGGTGTCGGTCTGTCAAGACTCCCTCGACGGAACCGGTCCTGCCGGCGGTTCGTCCCCGCCGCTGGTGACCGTGTTCGTGGACGCCGCAGAAGCCTCTCGTGAGGGTGGCGAGACCAGCGCGTTCATCGAGGCCGGTCCCCGGGTCGGACCCGACACCCTCGCGCGAGTTCTCTGTGCAGGATCGGTGGAGCTCCTGGCCCGTACCGAAGACGGAACCCCGCTTGCCATCGGCGAAGCCGCACGCCACATCCCACCGAAGCTCCGCCGGTTCGTCCTGGCCAGAGACGGGGCCTGCACGGCCGATGCATGCGACTCGCTGTACCGGCTCCAACCCCACCACCGAGTCCCGTGGGCCCAGGGCGGCCCCACCACGCCGGAAAACCTCACCACCCTGTGCTGGTGGCACCACCACGTCGTCATCCACCAATTCGGATACCGAATCGACCCCGACACACCCCGCGGACGGCTCCGGTTCCTGGCGCCGTCCCAGCCAAACGCCCTAGCCAACTGCCCTAGCCAACCGCCCTAGCCAACCGTGCCAGCCAACCGCCCGAGCCAACCGTCCCAGCCAACGGCCCTAGCCAACCGCGCTAGCCAACCGCGCTAGCCAACCGCGCTAGCCAACCGTGCCAGCCAACCGCCCGAGCCAACCGCTCTGGCCAACCGCCCGAGCCAACCGCCCCAAAGCGACCATCCCTGCTGCTTCGGCAGCATCAACCGCTGAAGGTTTCGCCGGTTTCCGTCACCCCGGGATTCTCGCCCGACCGTATCTGTTCCACGGTGTTGAGGATCAGGGGAAGGTTCACCGGGCCACGTACGACTCCCACTATGGTGCCGGTCTCGTCGATGAAGAACGTCTCGGGGATTCCGAAGATCCCGTATTCGATCGCGGCTCGCGAGCCGGGGTCCTGCACATAGGCGGCCGCCTCAGCCCGCCCGTATTCATCGAGGAACTCGCGAGCGTCGTCGAGAGCGTCGAGATAGGTGATGCCGACAAACTGGACTTCGCCATCCAGACCGTTGGCAGCCGCCACCAACTCGGGGTGTTCGTCCCGGCAGGGAACACACCACGATGCCCAGAAGTTGACCACCGTGATCGTTCCGTCGGCGTCCGCGAAGTCGAATTCGCCCCCATCGATTCGGGGGAGAACCAGCTGGGCGGCCGGTTGACCGACGAGCGGAGAGGCGGCCAGTTCCGGGTCGGGCTCACTGAGGCGGAGCCCGAAGAGCACCAGCAAGATCGCAGCGACCCCGACAGCCGACCAGGCAGCCCATTCGATGCGGTTGCGGGTCCCCGTGGTCATGAACCAGCCTCCGCCTGGGCCAGGGCTGTCTCGACCAGTTGGCGGATCTCGTCCGTGAGGTCATCACGAGCGGCCACCTCGCCCAGGGCGTCGAGCGCCTGGGACGGGCGGTCGGTCTCCAGGTACAGCAGCCCGAGGAACAGAAGAGCCTCACCGTTGTTCGGATCGAGAGCCAGAGCCTGACCGATGGTGTCCTCGGCCACGGCGGTCTCGCCCGAGGCGTAGACCATCCAACCCATCCGGGCGAGCGCCTCACTGGCCTCTGGCGGCGCCGGGTTCCCGTCCAGAACTTCCTGGAACCAGGCGAAAGCGTCCGGATACGCGCCCTCCTCGAAGTACCGTTCTGCCAGCGCCAGCTTCATCGCGTTGATCTGGGGCGACCCATCGTTGGCCCGGATCACCTCGATCATCGCCTCGTTCGAGATACTGGCGAGATCAGTGCCCGAGTTGGCAGCCGCACCCGTGATGAAGCCCCCGTCTCGTTCGGTCAGCGACCGGTTGGCCGCCAAGCCGATCACGACCACCGCGGTCAGCACGATCAACGTGCCGGCGACCATGCGCCCCACCGAACGACCCGTGGGAGGTTCATCGGCGACTGGGCGCTCGGAATCCCGGGTGGCCGCCTCGATCTCCCGGCGATAGATGGCTCGGAGGCGCTCAGCGCCCTCGTGGTCGAGTTCACCGATCTGCTCCTGGAGGTCCACGTCGGCAAGATCGCGGGTGGCCTGGGCGATCCGCTCCTCGGCCGGGGAGACGCTCACAGCTGTTCCTTGCGGCGCCGGCCGAGCACCAGCCAGGACCCCGCCGCCAGGGCCACGATGGGAAGAACCCACAACGCCATGCCGCTGCCCGCCCCGGCGTCGAGCCGGATCGTGTCGGAATATCGTGCCTCGAAGAACTCGAGGATCTCGTCATCGGTTCGACCCTCGGCGATCTGCTGCTCCACCAACGCAACCATGTCGGCGGCGTAGGGGTGCGGGCTGTCGATGATCGAGTTACCCGAACACACCGGGCATTTGATCCGGTCACCGAGATCGGCGAGGCGCTCTTGGTCGGTGCGCGCGTCCGACATGACCCCGAACATCACGATCCCGACCAGCACGAGGGTCACCGCTCCGCCGAGGATCCTTCGGAGGCGATCAGACATGGGTGACGGCCGGGTCCTGGGGTGGCCGGCTCAGTGCCTGGCGCCGCAGGACGGAAGACCACAGGCCGCCGGCGGCGGCCACCATCCCGCCCAGCCACACCATCCACTGCAGGGGGAACCACCAGACGTCGAGGCTCACCGAGTCTGCTCCGATGGCGGTGATGGTGAAGTAGAGGTCGCCGGTGAAGTGGGTGGCCACCCCCGGGGTGGGAATGGCCTGGAGCTGGCCCGTATACGTGTTCGTGCGCGGCTCGATGAATTCGGTGCCGCCTCCGGGGCTCGTCACCTCCAGGCGCGCCCCGATAACCTCGCGGTTCGGATCGGATCGCGTGAACGGGGCGCGGTACTCGAACTCGTATCCCGCCAGCGTGCCGGATTCGCCGGGCGCCAGGGTCACCGAGGTGGTCGACGACAACCCACCGGAGCCGGCGATCCCCACGGCCAGGATGGCGACGCCGAGGTGGGAGATCTGGCCGCCCCAGAATCCGGGGTCACCGCGCAGGACGCGGAGCATCGCCGCTCCGAGCGGCTCCTCCCGCCCTTCCGCCGATCGCCTGGCCTGGCTGACGAAATGGGTGACAATCGAAGCCATGACGAAACCGGCCGCGGTGATCGAGAGGATCGGCCAGGCGTTCCGCACGCCGAGAAGCACCGTGAGTGCTCCGACAGCCAGTCCGAGCTGGATGGGAAGGCGCACCCGATTCCACACGATGGCGCCTCGGGCGACCCGGTAGGGCATGAGTGGCCCGACTCCCATTGCCAGCAGCAGAGCGAAAGACAGAGGAATGGCGAACTGGTCGAAGAAGGGACTGCCGACGCCAACCGTGTCGTTGGTGAAGGCCTCAACGATGATCGGAAACAGTGTTCCGATCAGCACCACGAAAGCGAACACGGTGAGGAGGAGGTTGTTGCCGAGGAACGCTCCTTCCCGGCTGGCCAGTGACTCGAGGCGGGGGCTTTGCGAGACCAGATGGCTCCGCCTCGCAAAGAGTGCCAACGATCCGGCCAGCACGATGGCGAGAAATCCGAGGAGGGCTGGGCCCACAGCCGACTGGGTGAACGAATGGACCGAGGCGATGGTGCCGGATCGAGTCAGGAACGTGCCGAGAATCGTGAAGGCGAACATGGCGATGACCAGGATGAAGTTCCAGGCCTGCAGCATGCCACGCCGCATCTGCACGAAGGACGAATGAATGAACGCCGTGGCGACCAACCAGGGCATGAACGAAGCGTTTTCGACAGGGTCCCAAGCCCAGTATCCGCCCCAGCCGAGCACCTCGTATGACCACCAGCCGCCGAGAACGATTCCGAGAGTGAGAAAGCTCCAGGCGACCAACGTCCACTGTTTGGTGCGACGCGCCCACTCGATGCCCGGGAGCCGGTTGGCCAGCGCAGAGATCGCATAGGCGAACGGAACGGTCATTCCGACGTACCCGACATAGAGGATCGGAGGATGGACGGCCATGAGGATGTGGTTCTGGAGAAGGGGATTCGGTCCCCGGCCCTCCGCCACCACCGCCGCCTCGGCCCAAGGGAATGGTGAGGAGGCCACACACGAGGCCCCCGCCGTCGCCGTACACACCTCGAACGGGTTGGCAACGGTGGCCATCAGGCCGAAGAAGAAGAGGGAAACGGCCCCCATGACCGCCAGGGCACCTGCCGAGAGCGGTCCCGGGTTCCGCCGATGATCCCGGAACACGAGCCAGGTGAAACCGGCCAGGACCAGGCCCCACATCACGATCGAGCCCTCCAGCGCTGCCCAGGCGGAGGAGATGGCGAAGATGAGCGGTGTCGTGGACCGATGATGATTGGCCACGTAGGCCAGGCTGAAGTCGTCGACGAGGAGAGCGAGTTCCAAGGCGGCCATGGCCACGACGGCGCCCGTCAGAACGAGGAGAGCGGGAATCCGGAGGTTGACCTCCTCGTCGCCTCCGCGGGCGGCACGCCACCCCTGGGCCAGGAGCAGGGCCGCTCCGATGAGAGCCGCCAGGACTCCCAGGTACCCGATGGCAGGGATCACTCCGAGTCCTCCGCCTGGTATCCCTCTGGCGCGTCGTAGTTCTCGTCGTGACGGATGATCACCTCGTCGGCCCGGAAGTGATCCTCCTCCCAGAAGCCCTCCACGAGCACCGATACATCCTCCTGAAACAGCTGCGGGGGAGTGCGGGTCGTCCGCACCTCGATCGAGTCGGCTCCGTCGGTGACTTCGAAGCGCAGCTCGCCCGAGTCCGACTCGGAGATCGATCCAACCGCCACCAAGCCGCCGAGACGGAAACGCTGTCCGTCGGAGAAGTCGGCGCGCCGCTCGATAGCCTCATCGGGGAACAGGTAGTAGACGGTGTTGTCGAGGAGTCCACCCACCACGAACCATCCGGCGATCACGATCATCACTCCGATGGCGGGCAGCACGAACCAGCGATTGGTCATGGCGCTACTCGCTCCCTGGGCTGTCGCCGGAGCCGCTTCCCGTGCGGGCCCCGAGGCGACGGTCCCGTAGGACCAGGCGGACCAGATACGCGGCGATGAACCCGTAGGTGACCAGGTACGAGAAGACCACGGCCGGTTCGTTCATTCGTGGATCCCCAACGTCGGGGCGGAGATGGCTGATCCGGCCGTACCTTCGGCAACGGGCTGGCGCTCCACCTGCATCTCCACCAGCTCCTGGCGCGTCCGCCAGACGAGAAACGTGGCGTAGACCAGGGTGAAGGCAGCGACGTGGAAGAGCATCGCCGCCACGGTGGCGTTGTTCTGGATGGTCCACCCGTCAGGCCGCACCGACGGGGTCTGATGGAGGGTGCGGAACAGACTCACCGAGAAGTAGACGAGCGGGACCTGCAGAAAGGCGATACTGCCCAGGATTGCGCTGCGCCGGGCTCGAACGACAGGATCGGCGATGGCTCGCCGCAGGGCCAAATACCCGAGGTACACGAAGAACATCAGGGCCGTGGACGCCATCCTCTTGTCGCCCCAGTCCCAGGCGACGCCCCACGTCACCTTCCCCCAGATCATGCCGGTCAGCAACGAGAGCCCGGTGAAGAACACTCCGATCTCGGCCGAAGCGGCGGCGACGGCGTCGAGCGATACCCGTTTCGTGGCGAGCCAGCCGAGGCTGCCCAGCAGGGTCACGCCAAAGGCGAGGAACGCCAGCCAGGAAGCAGGAACGTGAACGTGGATGATCCGCACATATTCGCCCTGCAGGGCGTCGGGCGGATGAGACGCGGCCAAGGTGAAACCGAATCCGAGCGCCAGGACCGAGAGTCCGGCCAGCAGATAGCGAATTTTCATCGGGTGGCCTCCTCCAGGGAGCGGGCAGTCAGTATTCCAATCACGGCAAGGCCCAAAACGACAAAGACCATCAAGAGCGCTGGAATGAGGATACTGCCCTCCTGCCGCAACGACTCCACCGCCGAGGCGGCGGGGATGAGCAGAGGGACCGAGAGAGGGGCGACCAGCAAGGGAGCCAGCGTGGTCCGAGTCCGCAGTCCCGTCGTGACGTCGCCGGCCAGAGTACCGATCACGGCCATGCCGGCCGCAGCGAGAACGCCGATGAGGAGCAGCCACCCCCACCCCTCGACAGGCGCCGGATCATAGAAGGCGACCGCCGCAGGAGCCAGGACGGCTTCGAACACAACGAGCAGGAGAGCGCTGGCCAGGACTCTGCCGGTGAAACGGGCGGAAGGCTCCACGCCCAGCAGGCTGAGAAGCTCACGCTGGACGGGCGACTCGGCGGCGCTCTGCCGAAACGTGATGAACATGCCGAAGAGAAGGGTCACGATCCAGAACATCCCGGGTCCGATCTGTCGCAGAAGTTCGGTATTCGTAGGGAGGGCGAGGGGGATGAGAAAGAGCGCGGCGAGGCCAAAGGGAACCGTCACGAGGAGTGCCTCGCCGGACCTGCCCTCGATGCGGAGGTCACGCCGGGCGATCTCGAGCGCCTGAGACCAGAACCGGCTCACGGCTGCGGCTCCAGCCGCCCGGCGTCCAGCACCCAACGCCGTTCGGCGATGCTGTCGAGGTACGCCGAATCGTGAGAGACGAGAAGGGCAGCCCCGCCCCGATCGACGGTGCGACCGACAATGGTGGCGATGAGGGATACCGCGGCGTCGTCCAGTCCCGCATGGGCCTCGTCGAGCAGGATGAGATCGGGCTCGGTGAGGAAGAGCCGGGCGATGTCCACTCGACGCCTCATGCCGTGAGAGGAGTCCGATACCCGCCGGCCCGATGCGGCGCCCAACCCGACGCCTTCGAGCAACCGAACCGCCTCCTGAGGTGACCGACCGCTGAGGCGTGCGACCAATTCGAGGTTTTCGAGGAGAGTCAGATCGGGGTAGAGGGCGGGGTCGTGGGCCAGGAGGCCGATCCGAGGGCGGATCGCATACGTGGCGCTGCTGCCCAGGGCGGCACCGAGCACTTCGCCGCTTCCGGCAGAAGGCCGAAGCAGCGTGGCAACCGTGCGCAGCAGCGTCGACTTCCCCGAGCCGTTGGGGCCTGCGAATCCGGCTACCTCGCCTGCCCGCACCTCCATCGAGAGATCGCGAAGTACGTCGGTACGACCGAGCCGCACCGACACCGAATCAAACGAGACGAGGGAGGATCCGGGCACGCCGACAGTGTAGGGAGGTGTCCGGGGCGGGTCGGCCGTCCGCCCGGACCGGGCGTGACGCCGCCGTTCGATGAAAACGACCGCGCCACACCCGGCGTGGGGTTACCTGTGGAGTTGCCCGCGCACGGCCCCGGACGGAACCGTGGAGTTGTGGACGTTCACGTAGTAGTTCTCGGGTTGCTGGCGGATCGCCCGGATCAACGAGGATTCAGCCGCCACGCACCCTGAGGCGTTCTCCGCCCCTCCGTTGGTTGCCCAGTCGAAGTCCAACACCACCGCTCCGTTGACTCCGGCGGCGCCCTCGTGGATGTGGGCTGCGAAGGCGGCAGTGCTCAATCCATGCGTGGTGATGCTGAAGCACACCTCGCCCTTGCTCACCCGGATGCGTGCCGACCCGATGGCGGAGCCGTCCCCGCCGCCCACCTCATTGGCTGCGGACAGATCGGCCTCGAGTGATCGGTGACTGGCATCTGCCGGCAGCGCCGCCACCATCATCGCCGCCACCATCATGGTTACCAGTATTCGTCGTCGCACGGTGCCTCCTCCTTGGTCGTCCTGCGTGCACTCACCTGTACGTGGACTTGGGTCGATCGGTTCCCGTACATGAACAGCGCAAGAACAACCCGGCCACTGCTTGCACACCTGGGTTCCGACCGTACGATGGGCACATGAGAGTTCTCGTGGTCGACGACGAGCCAATGGTGCGCGAGGTGGTGACCCGCTATCTCGAGCGGGACGGCTTCGCGGTGACCACCGCCTCCACCGGCACCGAAGCGCTCGCCCTCGTCGGCCAATCGACGCCGGATCTGGTCGTGCTCGATCTGATGCTCCCTGGAGTGGGCGGCATGGAGATCCTCAGCCGGTTGCGCGCCATGGGCGACGTCCCGGTCATCCTGTTGACCGCCCGAGTGGAAGAAGCCGACCGGGTTCTCGGCCTCGAACTCGGGGCCGACGACTACGTCGTCAAGCCGTTCTCGCCGCGCGAGTTGGCGGCCAGGGTTCGCTCCGTCCTGCGACGGTCGGTCCCATCGATCGCACCGGCCCCCGCCGCCCTGGAGTTCGAGGGACTCACCATCGACCAGGCGAGTCGCGAGGTCCTCGTGGCAGGGCGGTCGGTGGACCTCACGGCCAGGGAGTTCGACGTCCTGGCTTTCCTCGCTTCGGCGCCCCGTCAGGTCTTCTCCCGCGCCCAACTGCTCGACCAGGTGTGGGACTCGTCGCCGGACTGGCAGGATCCCTCCACCGTCACGGTGCACATTCGCCGGATCCGTAACAAGATCGAATCCAACCCCGACGAGCCGGAGCGAATCATCACCGTGCGGGGAGTCGGGTACCGGTTCGAACCATGAAGCGTCCCACGACGCGCCTCCTGGTGCCACTGACGATTGCGTTGGGCGCCGGCGTCCTCCTCGTCACCGAGGCCGCCATGAAACCCTCCTCGGCCGATCGCGCCTCGCTCTACCTGGTGTTCGGGTCCGTGGCCCTGGGGGCTCTGGTGGTCGGCTGGGCGATTTCGAGGAGGGCTCGCCGCTTCAGGTCCTTGCGTCTCACCCTCCAGGTGGTGGCCGTTGCTGCGGTCCTGGTCGCCGGGACGGCCGTCGGCGCCTCGGCCGTCTCGATGTTCCTCGATGCCCACGACCTGCGGCTCGTGCTGGTGGCACTGGCGCTCGGGGTGTCGCTGGGAGTGGTCTTGGCGGTCAGCGTGACCGCCAGCCTCACCGCCGACCTGGACCGTCTGGCAGAGACGGTCGTGGCCGTCGGCCACGGAGATCTCGCCATCCGCACGGGTATGGACCGCCGCGATGAGATCGGCGAGACGGCGCGGCAGGTGGACGCCATGATCGACCGGTTGGCCGACGCCGAAGCACAACGGGCCAAGGACGAGAGCGCCCGCCGAGAGTTCCTGGCCGCAGTGAGCCACGATCTCCGCACGCCGCTGGCGGCGATGCAGGCTGCCCTCGAGGCTGTCGAGGACGGCGTTGCCGAGGACCCGGCCCGCTATCTCGCCTCGATGTCGCACCATCTCGAGGTGCTCTCCACCCTCGTGGACGATCTGGCCGTACTGGCCTCGGTGGAGGCAGGGGGAGTGCGCGCCACCGAGTTGGTCGACCTTGCCGAACTGGCCGACGAGGCGGTCGAGGCACTCACGGCGGTGGCAGTCCGCAAGAAGGTCGGGCTGGCCGTGCGAGCCGAGGGCACGCTCAAGGCGCGTGGGGATGCAGCCGCCCTGGGGAGGGTGCTGAGGAACCTCCTCGACAATGCGCTCCGCTATGCCCCGGAGGGGTCGGCAGTGACCGTGGCGGTGGGCAACGGGGGAGAGGGGATCACCGTTGCCGTGTCCGACGAAGGTGTCGGGTTCGACCCGGCCCTGAAGGAACGAGCATTCGAACGGTTTGTGACCGGCGATCCTGCCCGCACGCACGGGGGCGGGTCGGGGTTGGGTCTCTCCATCGCCAAGAGCGTGGTGGAGGCGCACGGTGGTTCTATTTGGATCGATCCCATCGAAGACGGCCGAGGTTCAACCGTGGCGTTCACCGTCCCCGGCGCACGGGCCGGTTGAGGCGCGCTCCGGGCTCACTACCCGGTCGGTGTTCCGACCCGCAGATGGCAGGCGACCTGGTGCACCGGCCCTGCCTGTTCCAATGCCGGTTCCTGGATGTCGCACAACCCCTTCCGGGCGATCGGGCAACGGGGATGGAAGTGGCATCCGGCCGGCGGGTTGAGAGGTGACGGAATCTCGCCGGCGAGGATCTGGCGGTTGCGGGGTCGATCCGGGTCCGGGATCGGGATGGCGGAGAGCAGCGCCTCGGTATAGGGATGCAGCGGTTGCCGGTAGAGAGTGTCGCGATCGGTGAGCTCGACGACCCGGCCGAGGTACATCACGGCCACCCGATCGGAAATGTGCTCGACCACCGCCAAGTTGTGCGCCACGAACAGGAGTGTCAGGTCGAGTTCCGCCTGGAGTTCCTTGAGGAGGTTGAGGACCTGGGCCTGGACGGATACGTCCAGGGCTGAGACGGGCTCGTCAGCCACCACCAGGTCGGGCTGGAGGATCAGCGCCCGGGCGATGCCGATCCGTTGACGTTGTCCCCCGGAGAACTCATGTGGGTAGCGGCCGGTGTGCGCTGGCTTGAGCCCGACCAACTCGAGAATCGCCTTCACGCGCTCGTGGCGCTCATCCTTGTCTGCTACACCGTGGAGTCGCAGACCTTCGGCGATCGAATCGCCCACCTGGGAGCGCGGATCGAGCGACGAATAGGGGTCTTGAAACACGATCTGGACTCGACGTCGGAAGGGCTTGAGTGCTGCGCCCTTCAGATGGGTGATGTCGGCGCCGTCGAACTGGATGGTCCCGCTGGTCGGCTCGAGGAGGCGCACGAGCATCCGGGCCAAGGTTGTCTTCCCGCATCCTGACTCGCCGACGAGGCCGAGTGTTTCGCCCCGGTGGATGTCGAGGTCCACGCCTGCGACGGCATTGACGGTGGCGACCTGCCGTTGGAGGAGGCCACCTTTGACGGGGAACTCTTTGACGACGTCTCGCATCTCGACGAGGTTGTCAGACATCGCCGGCGTCCTCCTGATAGAGCCAGCAGCGCACCCGGTGGCCAGGGCTCACTTCCAGCAGCTCCGGCTTCTTCTGGGTGCAGATCTCCAGGCCGTGCTGGAGGCGGGCCACGCAGCGCGAGGCGAAGCGGCATCCGGAGGGCAGGTCGATGAGCCCCGGCACCACGCCGGGAATGGTGTCGAGGACGTCTTTGAGTTGTCCCAGCACGGGGATAGACCCCACCAGTCCTTGGGTGTAGGGGTGACTCGGGTTCTTGAAGATCGTTCGCACGTCGGTCTCTTCCACGATCTCGCCGGCGTACATCACCGCCACGCGGTGGGCCATCTCGGCGACGACTCCGAGGTCGTGCGTGATGAGGATCACGGCGGTGTTCGACGACTCCTGGAGGTCGCGCATCAGGTCGAGGATCTGCGCCTGGATGGTCACATCCAGCGCCGTGGTCGGTTCGTCGGCGATCAGCAACTCCGGCTGGCAAGCCAGTGCCATGGCGATCATGATCCGCTGGGCCATACCTCCCGAGAGTTCGTGGGGATACGCGGCCGCCCGCCGCTCGGGATCCGGAATCCCGACCTTGGCCAGCATCTCCACGACACGCTCCTCGGCGACGTCCTTCGACCAGTCCCGGTGGAGGTCGAAGACCTCCCTGATCTGGGCGCCCGCTCGATAGACCGGGTTGAGGGCCGACCCCGGCTGCTGAAAGATCATCGAAATGTGCTCGCCGCGTAACTGGCGTAGGTCTCGCTGCTTCATTGCCGCCAGGTTCTGGTCACCGAAGAGCACCTCGCCGCCCACGATCTTGCCCGGATGCGATATCAGGCCGATCACCGAGAGGGCCGTCACCGATTTCCCGCACCCGGATTCGCCGACGATGCCGAGTACCTCGCCGCGATCGACGTGCAGATCGACGCCGTCGACCGCCTTGACCACACCGTCCCGCGTGTCGAAGTGCGTTTGGAGCCCCCGGATCTCGAGGAGGCGCTCTCCCGGCGTCGTGAAGCGGATCCCGTCCTGGTCGATGCTGTCCGGCGTGGTCATCGGTTCAGGGTCGGATCGAGAGCGTCGCGGAGGCCGTCGCCCATGAGGTTGAAGCCGAGGACGGTCAGCATGATGGCCAGACCGGGGAAGAACACGAGATGAGGTGCGGTGAAGACCTGATTCCGCTCGGAGGCCAGCATCGACCCCCATTCGGCCGTCGGGGGTTGGGCGCCGAGGCCGAGGAAAGAGAGCCCCGCTGCTTCCAGAATGGCGGTGGCCACGCCGAGCGTGGCGAGCACCACCAACGGGGTCAGCGCGTTGGGGATGACCCGGCGGATGAGTATCTGCGTGGGTGTGGCGCCGAGTGCTCGAGAGGCCGACACGTAGTCGTTCTCTTTGAGAGCGAGCACTTGGGCGCGGGTGACCCGGGCGTACTGCGGCGTGGTGACGACCGCAATGGCGATGAGAGCATTGCGGAGCCCCGGCCCGAGCACGGCCACGATGGCGATGGCCAGCAGCAGTGACGGGAAGCCGAGAATCACGTCCATGAGTCGCATGGCGAGGTTGTCGAACCAACCGCCGCGGTAGCCGGCAACGGCGCCCACCGAAGCGCCGACCACGAGGGCGAGCGTGACGGTGAAGAAGCCCAGGGTCAGACTCACCCGCGAACCGAAGATGATGCGCGAGAACTCGTCGCGCACATTGCCGTCGATTCCCATCAGGTGCTGAGGGGTGTCCTCATCGCACCCGAGGACGTGGACGCAGGGCGATTCGTAGCGGCTCACATCTTCTTTGCCGATCAGGATCTGGTTGGGCTCGTACGGGGCGAGCAACGGGGCGAAGATGGCCACGAGGATGAGGAAGACGACGATGCCGAGGCCGATCATCCCGGAGCGGCGCCCTCGGAAGCGACGCAGTGCGAGTCGCCACTGGGTGAGCGGCTTCTCGAACAGCCGGTCGATGTCACCGGCATCGGCTTGCAGTTTGTCGAGGGCTTCCTGGCGGCTCAGCATCGTCATTCGAGCCGGATCCTCGGATCGAGGTACGCGTACGAGAGGTCGACGAGCAGGTTGACGAGGACGTAGCCGGTGGCGACCACCACGGTGAAGCCCTGCACGATGGCGTAGTCGCGTCCTGTGATGGCGTCGAAGAGGGCGCGGCCCACTCCCGCCAGGTTGAAGACGGTCTCTGTCAGCACCGCCCCGCCGAGGAGCGCCCCCAGTTGCAGGCCGATGATGGTGACCACGGGGAGCATGGCGTTGCGGAAGGCATGCCTGGCGACGACCGTCTGTTCGCTGACGCCCTTGGCCCGAGCGGTGCGAATGAAGTCCTTGCCCATCACCTCGAGAAGGGAGCTCCGGGTGATTCTGGCGATGATCGAAAGCGGGATGGTGGCCAGGGCGACGGCCGGCAAGATCATGTGCTTGACGGCGTCCCAGAAGACGGTCCACTGACCGGTGATCAGATTGTTGAAGATGTAGTGGTTGCCGACATACTCGTGGGCCTTGGCCGCCAGGCTTCCTTCTTCGAGCTCCCAAGCCCACAGCTCGTAGTAGGGGATGGAGAAGACCCCGGCGCTGAGCCTGCCCGACGGCGGAAGGGCAAATGCGGTGTCTCGAAGGACGAGGGCGAAGACGTAGGCGAGCATCAGACCCAGCCAGAACACCGGCATCGACACCCCCACGTTGGCGAGGGCCATGGTGGCCGTGTCGATCGGGGAGTTGTGCCGCCGGGCGGCCACGACGCCCAACGGAACACCGACTGCGACGGCCAGGATCAGGGCCGACAGGGCTAGCTCGGTGGTGAGCGGGAGGCGTTCGATGAGCAGCTGGTTGACGGGGCGCGAGAAGCGAATCGATTCACCCAGATCGAAGGTGACCACGTTCTTCATATAGATCCCCAATTGCGTCCAAATCGGCTCGTTGAGGCCGTTGGCTTCGTCGAACCGTGCGCACGCCTCCTCGGTGGCCCGCTCGCCGAGCAGAGAAGAGCAGGGGTCGCCGGGAATGGCCCGAATCAGCATGAAGACCACGAGCACGATTCCGAAGAGGACCGGAATGGCCAACAGGATTCTGCGGAGGATGTAGGTCAGCATCGACTCGCCAGGATAGAGGAAGGGGAGGCGCCAGGCGCCTCCCCTTCCGGATTCATCTGAGAATGGTGCGGATCAGCCTTCGGCGTTGATCAGACCGTCCCAGAGGTAGTCGTAGTACTCGAACACACCACTGTTACCGGTGTGGGTCGCGGCGCTGGCGTCCAAGCCGGCCGTGAACGAAGCCACGACGTCGTTGGCGTCGAAGGCCGACCCGTCGTGGAACACGACGCCGGACCGCAGGTTGCAGGTCCAGCTGGTCAGCTCGTCGTTTGGCACGCACTCCGTGGCGAGCTGCGGTTGCACCGCGCCATCGGGGGTGTACGAATACAGAGCCTCGACGACCTGCGAGCAAGCCCGCAGCGATTCACCGTCGGTCTCGTCGGAGCAGTACAACGAGATAGGCTCGTTGCCTTGCATGAAGACGAGGGTGTCGGTTCCGTTGTCCCACAGGTTGAACAGCACCTGGCCCCATGGCGGAGCGTATGCCCCTTCGACTCCGGCGCCTGCTGCGAAGCTGGCGGCCGAATGCGCCACCGGGATCATCGGAACGAGGTCCTTGATGGCGTTGTTGGCGTCCGCATAGAGCGGGGCCGCCTCGGCCGGATCAGCCAGCTGTGACGCCTGGCCAAGCGGTTCGTAGATCTCCGGGTAGGGATCGCCGAACTGGGCGTTCGTCTCCGCGAAATGGAAGTCCAGGAAGTTGGTCACGTGCGGGTAGTCACCGGTCCATCCCAACAGATGGATGCCGTCGTATCCGCCGGCGGAGCTCGTCTGGATGAACTCGCCCGACTCGACCACCACCACCTCGGCGGTGATGTTCAGGTTGTCGGCCAGCTGTGCCTGGATGTCGGCGGCCACGTCGCCCGGGCTGGGCAGGTAGCCGCGTGTGACGTCGCGGTAGTAGATGGTGGTCTCGAAACCGTCTCCCAATCCGGCGCCATCGAGCAACGCCTGGGCGGCGTCCACATCGAAGTCGTACCACGAGTCGCCTTCACAGCCGTTCTCGACGGAACAGGGGGTGAAGTGCGAAGCGGTCTCGGAGCCGGGCGGGTAGAACGTGTCCACGATCCGCTGCCGGTCGATGCCCAAGGCCACGGCCTTGCGCACGTCGACGTTGTCCCAGGGAGCGAACGTGTTCGTGAAGCCCATGTAGAAGATGTTCGGCTCGGGCTTGTCGAGCAGCACGAGGTTCGGATCGGCTTCGATCGTCGCCAGGTCTTCCGTGCCGGGGAACGTGATCCCGTCGACTTGCTGCGACTGGAGCTCGAGGAGGCGTCCGGCGCTCTCCGTTGCCCACCGCAGAACGGCGGTCGAGTGGGTCGGCTTCTGGCCGTAGTAGTTCTCGTTCCTGGTGTAGACCACAGAGTCGCCTCGCACCCATTCCTGGAGCGCGTAGGGGCCCGTGCCGACAGGATTGTCGAGCGGAGCGCCGCCGGTCGCTTCGAGGTGCTCAGCCGGCTGGATTCCGAACACGCCGAAAGCGATCTTCGGAAGGAAGGCCGGGTCAGGTGAGCACAGCTCGAACTGCACCGTCAGCTCGTCGACCGCCGTGATCGAAGAGATCTTGCCGCCGTAGTCGCAGCCTCCTGCGTCGAGGGCGGTGCCGACAAAGTCCGCGGACGGCTCAGCCGGCGCAGTTGTCTCAGTGGTCTCTGCGGCGGTGGTGGTGGTTTCCTGGGTCGCTTCTTCGGCGACCGTGGTCGTGGTGTCGCTTTCCGTGCCGCATGCTGCGACGACGAGCGCAAACACCATGAGCACGGTGAATACCGAGAGTCGTTTACTCATATGTCTCCTCCGTTTTTGTTGCACCTTGCGAGATGCAGGAGCAAAACTAGCCGTCAAACCCGAAAAATGCGCCTTTGGGGACTCCTGCCGGCCGGGGCAGGCATTACTTTCGGATGCTCCAGCGCCGCACGGATTGCAGGTCGATGGTCTCGATGCCCTCGGCCGTGACGAAGGCATCGTGGTTGGTGGTCCGGATGGCTTCCATCACCTCCCTGGCGTTCCGTCTGGGTACCACGGAGAACGTCACCCGCACGGAACCGTCCAGACCCTCACCGTTCACCACGGTGGCTCCGTAGCCGAGTTCTCGGATGGCGCCTGCCACGGATGGCGACGACACGGGTGCGATCACCCGGATCAGGTTCTTGCCGAGACCGATCCAGCGTTCCACGGTTCCGCCCAGCATCGTGCCGGCGGCGAACCCCCCGGCGAAGGCCACGATCTTGAGCGGAGAGTCCACGGATTCGATGACAGAAGCCACTGCGAGGAGCCAGAGGAGTGACTCGAAGAATCCGAGGACTCCGGCCGCCACCCGCCGACCGGAGATGAGCATGACGATCCGGAGGGTGCCGAGCGTCTGGTCGGCCACGCGCATCGAGAAGATGAGGAGAGCTTGGGCGAAGAGGAGCAAGCGGGCGGCTCAGAGTGTGACGACGCCGTAGCGCTGCTCGAACGTTTCTGCCTGGGCTTCGACGATGGCGGGGAGCTGCATGAGCTTCTCCTGGATTTCCTGTGCCTTGGTGGTCAACCCGGTCAGCGACTCGATCTTCCAGTCGCGCAGGAGCGGGACCAGGACGCGGTCGTGGTGGACCCGCATGTTGTACACGCCCGCCTTGGCCATCGTCACGGCGCGGCGCATGTATTTCGGCATGCCGATTCCCGGCATCTCGAAATTGGAGAGAACGCGGTACATGCTGGGGAGAACCTCGGAGGGTGCGACCTTGAGCATGGCATTGATCACGCCTCGGTAGAACATGAAGTGATGGTTCTCGTCGACGGCGATCCGGCTCATGATCTCATAGGCAATGGGATCATCGGTCAGCTTTCCGGCGTTTCGGTGGCTGACCCGGGTGGCCAGTTCCTGCATGGCCGTGTAGGCGAACAACCCGATGGGGTCGGGGGCGCCGCTGTGATAGCCGGTCTCCATCGTGGCGAGCCGATCGTCCTCCAACTCACGTGGATCACAGTTGCGGGAGGTGAGAAGGTAACTCCTCAGGGCGATGGCGTGCTGGCCCTCCTCGGCGGTCCACAGGTGGTTCCAGTTTCGGAGGACCTCGTGGTTCTTCGAGTGGGATTCGATCTCGGCGTGGTAGTAGGGCAGATTGTCCTCGGTGAGGAGGTTGAGCACCAGTGAGGTACGCGCTTCGGGCGAGATCGTGCACTGCGATTCATCCCAGGGAAGGTCCCGGTAGTTCCTGCCCTGCTCCCAGGGCACGAGCTCGTGGGCGTACCAATGCTGGCGCCGGGCGCGATGATCGTCCATCAGTTGCTGGACGGCGGGGGAAACCGTCTCGAGCAGCTCGTAGTATTCGTCGTACGCCACCTACCGCCTTCCCGACGATGGGATCAGCATAGGCTCGGGTGCGGTGGTGTGGTGAGCTTGTTTCGAAAGGACAATGGTGATGGTGGGTAACCCACGCGTGGCTGGCTATCTGATGTTGATCGTTGGGACCGTCGGGGTGCTGGTCGGGGTGGGTGGCGCCGTGGTCGGGCAGGGGCTCGTCACCGACGTGTCGCGAGATGCCGAGACGGCTCTGGTGCTGGTGACCGACGGGTTGGAGTCGGGTCAAGCCTCCATCGAGTTGGCCGGAACCGCGGTGACCGATCTCGAGTCGGCGGTCGGCACTGCCGTGACCGCTTCCGACGAGGTGGCCGACACGCTGGCGAATTCCGGCCAGCTGATCGGGGAGGTGGCGCGGATCACCGGCGAGGATCTTCCCGAGAGCATCGAGGCTGTCGATGCGGCCATGCCAGGGTTGATCCGCGTGGCGGGGCTGATCGACAACACACTGCGGGCGGCCCGGTTCTTCGGAGCCGACTACGACCCCGACCGACCCTTCGACGAGGCTGTGGCCGACTTGGACGCCTCCCTGGAAGGCATGCCCGACGATCTCCGCACCCAGGCGACCCTGCTGGCGGACTCTACTGAGGACGTTGCCCAGATCGCTTCGACCGCCCGAGTCCTGTCGAGCGACCTGGGGGAGCTGCGCGCCGAGCTCGCCGCCACCTCCCAGATACTCTCCGAATACGAATCCACGGCGGCTGAGGCCACCGAGCTGGTGGCACAACTCAGTGCGGATCTCGACGAGCGGGCCGTGCTCTTGCGCGTGTTCGTGGTGGCTTTCGGGTTGGTGTTCGCCGCCGGACAGATCGCCCCGCTCTGGATCGGTGCGCAGCTAGTCGGAGGAAATGCCGGGCTGGGCGCCGTTGGCTCGGCGGGTCAAGAAGACGACGGCGGCCGCACCTAGACCGATCACGCTCCCCGTGACGTACCAGCCGGTGGCGCCTGCCCCGAGCGAGAGCCGGAGTGGTTCCGTCACGAGCCGGCTCGAGCTCGCCAAACCCAGCCCGAGTGCGCCAACGAGGCCGATCGGCAAACGACCCGCCCTCCAGCCTCGTCGAAGAAGCCAGGCCGATGCCAGGAGCACCGCGGCGGCGTAGAGCTCGGTTGGGTGCCGCCCGATCGGTGATCCGGACGAGGCGACGGCCCAGGGCAGCTCTGTTGCGGTGCCGAGGCAGGCTCCCCGCCAAACGCATCCGAGGTGCCAACCTGCCAGTCCCGCCAGGGAAGGCGCGGCGAGGGCATCGAGGATCGGCACCGGGTTGGTTCTCGCCATCCAAGCCATGGCGCCCAACGCCCCCACGGCCGCCATTCCGGTGTCCACGCCTCCTCGAATCAGAAGGATGTCGGCCGGATGAGTGAACGGGTTGGTGCCGGAGAACGCCATGGCGCTCAGTCGGCCGGCGATGAGCCCGACCATCGCCGCGCCGAGGAGCGTGCCGAACGGATCGTCCACCGACTCACCGATTCCGGGTGTCGTTCGGACCCAGATCCACATCAGTGCAACCCCCGTGGCGGCGGCCCAGACCAGCGTGAACTCCATTTCAGCGCCCCAGGAGTTCGTCTATTCCGAGGACCAGCGTGCGCTCGTCGATCACCCCGTTGTGGGTGGAGATGACACTCCCACCGGGTGCGATGAAGTACGTGATGGGAACTCCGATGCCGCCCAGTGTCTGCCGGCCAAGGGCGTCGAAGTCGAAGTAGTTCTCGAACTCCAACCCGAACTCCGCGATGAAGTCGGCGGCTTCCGATTGGCTGTCTTGGACGTCGAGCCCCACGAATCGGACCCGGTCGCCGAATTCGGCGTGAGCGGCGGCCAGGAGCGGCGCTTCCGATCGACAGGGGATGCACCACGAAGCCCAGACGTTCAGCACCACCGGTTGGGTCGAGTTGGTGACGATGTCAGCCAGGGTCGACTCGTCGAGCGCAGGTAGTGGAGGCGCTGAGTCTGCGCTGTCCGAGCCACCGCACGATGCCAGCACGACGAGCATGGCCAACGCTGCCAGGACGCCGACCAGCCAAGGTCTCATGCGATCTCCTCGGGGAGGGTGATCGTGAAGGCGGCCCCGGTGCCGGGGCCTTCGCTGGCGGCCGTGATCTCGCCGCCGTGCGCACGGGCGATCGATCGGGCGATGGTCAGGCCGATGCCGCTTCCAGGTCGACGGCCGACGAGAGGAGGGGTGTCGGTGACTCGGTAGAACCTCTCGAAGATGCGATCCAGCTCGGCGAGCGGAATCCCTTCGCCGGTGTCGGAGACCGTCACGACAGTTGTGCCTTTCCTCGTGGCTGTCTCCACTTCAACCCGTCCACCCGGTGGTGTATGCCCGAGGGCGTTGCCCAGCACATTGGTGACGACCTGCGTGAGCTGATCGGAAGAGCCGAGGACGACCGGGTCGTCCGGGATCGTGACGGCGAGTTCGACCTGCTGGTCGGTGAACTGGGGACGGAGGCGTTCGGCCACCTGCCGGACCAGGGATCCCATCGGGACGCGTTCGGTCTTGGCGACGGTCGACCGCTCCTCCGCCTCCGACAGCCGAACGAGGTCGTTGGTGAGCCGCCTGAGTCTGGCGGCCTCTCCGCCGACGGTTGCGTAGATCTCGGCCGACGGCTCCAGGACCCCGTCGCTCAGGCCTTCCATGTAGCCCTCGATGGTGGTGAGCGGCGTCCGCAATTCGTGGGCGACGTTGCCGATGAGTTGCGTGCGGCGGCGTTCTGTTTCATCCAAAGCGCCGGCCAACGTGTTGATGTCGTTCCCCAACTCGACGAGTTCGCTGACGTGTTGGGTTGGGATCCGGATCGAGTAGTCGCCCGATGCCAGTCGTCGGGTGGCGGCTCGCACCTCCGAGATGGACCGTGTCAGCAGACGGGCGATGAGTGCCCCAACCAGGAGAGCGGCGGCGAGGGCTGCGATGAGGCCGACCAGCAGACCCTGTTGGAGTGCGTCGAGGAAGAGGGCTTCGAGATCGGACCCCGCCGCCTCTGCTCGCCGCCCGAATCCTTGCCCGAGCCGGCGCGCAAAACTCTCGGGAGCGAGAGAGCGGGTCACCGTGGCCCCGATCACGAGGCCCAGCAGCGAGACGAGGCCGATGGCGGCGAACACTCGGAACCGAAGACTTCTCATGGCGCCCATCCCGGCAAGAACCGGTAGCCCACACCCCGGACCGTGGCGATGACCGAAGGTGCGGAGGCGTCGTCGCCGAGGTGCTTTCGAATATTCCGAATGTGCACATCGACTACCCGTTCGTCGCCATAGAAGTCCCAACCCCAAACCTGCTCGAGGAGCTGGCGGCGGGTGTATACCCGTCCGGGGGTGCGCGCCAGAGTCGCCAGGAGGTCGAACTCGAGCGTCGTGAGCTCCACGAAGTCGCCGTGCAACGTCACCGTCCTTTGAGTGGGATCGATGACCAGGTTCCCCCGGCTCATCACCTCTTCACCCGCATCGGTGCCGGTCCGACTTCGCCGGAGGATGGTGGAGATGCGGGCGGACAGCTCGCGAGGGCTGAAGGGCTTGGTGACGTAGTCATCTGCGCCAACCGAGAGCGCCACGATCGTGTCGATCTCCTCGCTACGGGCGGTGACCATGATCACGTAGACATCGGAGAAGCGTCGGATCTGCCGGAGCACTTCCACTCCGTCGATATCTGGCAGCATGACGTCCAGGAGAACCACATCGGGTGGTCGACGCCGGACGGCTTGCACGGCGCCGGCCCCGGAGTCGACCGTTTCGACGTCGAACCCGTCCGAGATCAGATACTCCTTCACCATTGTTCGAATCGATCGATCGTCGTCCACGACCAGCACGCTGCGTCTCATCGTCGTCCAGAGTAAGGGAGAAGGGGCGCCGGCCTCATCGGCCGAACGCCCCTTCCGGGTTGGGAGGAGGTCTGAGATCTACTTCTTGCCGTACTGGTTGCCGGTTCCGTCCTGCGCCGACTCTGCGATCGGCCCGGTGCAGTCCTGGGCGCCCTGACCGCTCTGTCCGTCAGATGAGGATCCGGGACGGACTCCGTCATCCGTGTCGATGTGCCGGTTCTGAACGCGCTCCTGGTATTGGGGGCCGTCGGGGTTCGGGCAGTCGGGATTGGCGCATTCTCGAGGGTCTTGGACCCGGTTCTGGAGGCGCTCCTGGTCTCCGACCGCTTCGGACTCAGTGTCGGTTCCGTCCTGGTGAGCCCGATTGCGTTCCTGGACCTGGATCTTCGTGTCGGCGCCATTGTTCTGCGTCGCCACCTGGTCTTGGGTCGCCACCTGGTCCTGGGTCGCCGCCTGGTCCTGGGTGGTCACCATCAGCTGATTCTGTTCCTGGAGCTCAGCCGGCTCGTCCACCGTCCACGCCAATGCGCCCACGGCCGGGATGGACAGCGCCAGGGTCAACCCTGAGGCGATGATCGTCTTGCTCAACATTGTGGGGGCCTTTCTCCTTGTTCGTCTCCTCTCATGAGACCAAACCCCCGTGAAGCGCATTCGACTCGCTGTGTGAAGCCTCGATGAAGCTCGAAGTCTGGATAGGGAGGTACGGTTCGACCCGTGCCGCAGCGGCTTCGGGTAGGTTGAGCGGATGGCAACATATCCAGGTTCAGTGATGACTTTCGTTCTGGCTGGCGGGGAAGGGCGGCGCCTCTTTCCTCTCACTCGGAGTCGGGCGAAGCCGGCGGTGCCGTTTGGTGGCCAGTACCGGCTGATCGACTTCGTCCTGTCGAATCTCGTCAACGCCAAGTTCATGCAGATCGCGGTCCTCACGCAGTACAAGTCCCACAGTCTCGACACCCATCTGGCCCGCTCGTGGCGCTTGTCGCCCACGCTGGGCAACTATGTGACGCCGGTGCCCGCCCAGATGAGAAGGGGGCCGCGTTGGTACGCCGGCTCGGCTGATGCGCTGTTTCAGAACATGAACATCCTCGATGACGAAGAGCCCGATTACGTGATCGTCTACGGGGCGGACAACATCTACCGGATGGATCCACGTCAGATGCTGGACCAGCACATCGCCTCCGGCGCCGGTGCCACCGTGGCCGGGATCCGCGTGCCTGTCGAGGAGGCTTCGGGGTTTGGCATCATCGACGCGGACGCCGACCACAAGATCAGGGAGTTCGTCGAGAAACCAGCTGTTCCACCCCCTCTCGTGGACGACCCCACCGTTGCGTTCGCCTCGATGGGTAACTACGTCTTCTCCACCGACGTCTTGCGGAGAGTCATCCTCGCCGACCAGGAGAATGAGGACTCGGCACACGACATGGGCGGCGACATCATTCCGATGCTGGTCGAGGAGGGCCTGGCCTACGTCTACGATTTCGCCGACAACGTCGTGCCCGGCCAAACGGAACGCGAGCGAGGCTATTGGCGCGACGTCGGGACGCTGGACGCCTATTACGACGCCAGTATCGACCTGGTGCGTCTCGATCCCCTGTTCGACCTCTACAACGACCGGTGGCCGCTCCTCACGTGGCATTTCCCACATCCTCCCGCCAAGTTCGTCCATGAGGAAGAAGGCCGGGTGGGACAAGCGATCAACTCGCTCGTGAGTCCAGGCGCCGTGGTCTCGGGCAGTGTGGTCCGCGGCTCCATCCTGTCGCCCCGCGTCAGGGTCAACTCGTACGCCACGGTCGAGGATTCTGTCGTCTTCGACGGGGTGCAGATCGGACGCGGCGCGGTCGTGAAGAAGGCCATCATCGACAAGAACGTCCGGGTCCCGGAAGGCTTCGAGATCGGTGTCGATCCCGCCAGGGACAAGGAGCGGTTCACGGTCTCCGACGCCGGCGTGGTGGTGATCGGCAAGGCCGACAAGCTGGAGGCCGAGTGAGCGTCAGCGCTGGGGCGGGCATCTCGCGTTTTCCTGTCCCCAACCTCGCTGATCTCCCCGACGACATCCGCACCACCATCGAGGCGGTTGCCGAGCGCTCTGGCTTCGTACCCAACGTCTTCCTGGCCCTTGCGCACCGGCCCGATGAACTGCGGGCCTTCATGGCGTACCACGACGCATTGATGGAGCGCGACTCCGGTCTGACCAAGGCAGAACGGGAGATGATCGTGGTGGCGACCAGTGCGGCCAACGGGTGCCTGTATTGCGTGGTGGCCCACGGAGCGATTCTCCGGGTGCGAGCCAAAGACCCATTGATTGCCGACAGGGTGGCCGTCAACTACCGGAAAGCGTCGCTTCCCTCCCGGCAGGTGGCGATGCTCGACTTTGCCGTCAAGGTCGCCACCGACAGCGCCTCGATTTCGGACGCCGATCTCGAGATCCTGCGATCGCACGGTTTCGACGACGAGGACATCTGGGACATCGGTGCCGTGGCTGCGCTGTTTGCCCTCTCCAACAGGATGGCCAACCTGACCTCGATGCAGCCCAATCCGGAGTTCTATTCGCTCGGTCGTTGAGGGAGGGGTTCCCTCAGGAACCGCATGATCGCCTCGACGACTCGGTCGAGTTCTCCTCCGGGTTGGAGGAGCGAGGTGTGGCCGGCTTGTTCGATCCCGATCAGTTCAACCGGATGTCCCGCCTCTGAGAGGTCGTCCGCCCAGGCTCGAGCAATCCCGAACGGCACCGCCGTGTCCGTTCGTCCGGCGACGAGCAGCACCGGCAACTCCGGCCGCCGTCCAAGGTATTCGGCGGGGTCGCCGGAGGCCCACAGGCCGGCTTGTTCGTCGCGCGAACCCCCGAAATAGGAAGTGAGCGAATCGACGCCGGCCAGCTGCTGGAGATCGTAGGGGCCGGCCACGCCGACCAGGCGGGCGGCCTCCGGAGCGGATGCGGCCGGACAGTCGGCGAGAAAGAGTGTGGGGTCTTGACCGACGATCATCGTCACCAGGGCTCCGAAATCGTACCCCACCAGCGTGATATTGGCTGGATCCGCTCCCAGGCCTTCGGCGTCGCGCTGGATGGTGGCCAGCGCACAGCTGATCGCCACGAGCGGCTCGGGGTGGCGGGCCCCGAGCCCTGGTGTATCGATCTCGGCCACCATGACCACCGCTCCGGCGCCGGCCAACCCGGCAGCCAGATCCTCTACCTGATCGACGCCGGTTGGGCTGTCTCCCGGGACGAGGACCACGGCAGGAAGGTCGTCTACTTCCAGCCTGGTGGGAACCCAGACGTCGTAGCCGAGGTTGCCGTAGTACAGGCCGGCGAGTGACTTGATGGCTCGAAGGTTCAGATCGCTCGACACATCGGTGGGCACCGTGGTGGAGGAACGAGGTGGGCCGGTCGGAACGGTCTCGCCGGCAAACGGGGATTCCGGCGCCGGTGCCGGAATACAGCCGGTCAGACCCAACGCCAGGGTCAAGGTCATGGCCAAGCATCGTACCGATCGCACGCCCGGCAGTGTAGGGGCCGGTCAGCCGCGGTCTGATCGGTGGGAGCCGCCCGACGGCCTCAGCAATGAGAGCTGCTCGGTCGGCGCCGGGGAGGGCGGGGGAGGTTCGGGATCCGACAGCTTGCCGAGGTCGATGGTCCTGTGACCGGCGGCCATCCGGCTTTCCTGACCGTTGCCGGGCGGAGCCTTCCGCCTCTCGACCCTGCCAGAATCGACTCTGCCAGAATCGACGAGGCCAGAATCGACGGGGCCAGAATCGACGGGGCCAGAATCGGTCTGGCCAGATTCAGTGTGGGTGGGGGTGACCCGAGCGGGATCGGTCAAACGGCTGCCGATCCGGTGAGCGACGGCCCGCGCCGACCGCCGCAGCTCGTTGATCGAGGCGGGCTCGCTGAAGAAGGAGACTCCGGCTCGGTACCAGCCCAACATCCGGAGGGCGAGGTACATGATCGAACCGGTGAGAGCGGCAATACCGACGCCCGCCAACAACACTGCGGGACGGGGGAGCGGCAGGGCGTAGAACTCGCTCAATGCCGGACTGAAAACGGTGAGCAGCATGAGGAGCCCCATCGAGGCGAGGAGGGCCTGTCGTGCAGCCGTCAGGGGACGTCCCACCACTGCCAGGGCGAACAGGCCCACCGCCGCCAGCACCAAGGTGGCGGCGGCTCGGGACGCCTCCAAGCTCTCCGCTTCCGATTGGGCGAGCCCGTAGACGGCGAACGAGGCGGCGGCCGACAACGTGCCGGTCGGTACCGCGAATCTCCACACTCTCCGCAGGAACCCGGCTTCGAATCTGGTCGAGGTCTTTTCGAGTGCCAGGAAGAAGCCTGGGATACCGATGGTCAACGAGCCGATGAGGGTGAGGTGGCGTGGCAGGAACGGAAACGCCAGCTGGGTCACGGCGGTGGCGATCGCCAGTAGTACCGCATAGACGGTCTTGGTCAGGAAGAGGTTGGCGACCCGTTCGATGTTGGCGATGATCCGTCGGCCCTCTTCGACGACGCCGGGGAGGGTATCGAAGTTGGCGTCGAGCAACACGATCTGGGCGACGGCGCGGGAGGCAGGACTCCCGGATCCCATGGCGATGCCGATGTCCGCGTGTTTGAGAGCCAGGACGTCGTTGACCCCGTCCCCGGTCATGGCCACCACGTGTCCTTCGTCCTGCAGGGATTCGATCAGGAGACGCTTCTGATGTGGGGTGATGCGGCCGAACACCCTGTGGCGTCGGGCCACGGCGGCCACGTGGGCGGGGTCGGTCGGAAAGTCGGCGCCGTCGAAAGCGCCCAGGGGATCGCGGAGGCCGACCCGAGCGGCCATGGCCGCAACGGTCGCAGGGTGGTCACCCGAGATCACTTTGGCCTCGACGCCCTGCTTCCTGAAATAGGCGATCGTGTCCGCAGCTTCAGGGCGCGGGTCGTCTCCGAGCACGACGAGCGCCATCGGCGTGGCTGCATCGGGATGGGTGGCGCCGTCCGGTCCGTGCGAAAGCGCCAGTACCCGATACCCCTGTTGAGCGGAGCGTTGAGCCCTGCGCAACAACGCGGGATGATCCCCGACCAAGATCTCCGGCACTCCCAAGAACCATGTGCCCTGCCCGTCGAAGGCCACACCACTCCACCCGCGTGCCGACGAGAAGGCCACCAGACGGGTGGCCGTCCATCCCGGGTCGGTGGTGGCAGCATGTAGGGCGGCGAGCGTCGAGTTGGGAGCCGGATCTGCTCTGGACATGGCTCCCAAGGCGTCCTGGGGGAGGGAGGACTTGGAGCCTTGGGAGGCCGGCTCAACGCGGAGAAGGCGGAGATGCCCTTCTGTGATCGTTCCGGTCTTGTCGAAGCAAATGGTATCGACGCGCGCCAGAATCTCAACGGCGGGAAGTTCCTGCACGAGAACCCGGCGCCTCCCCAGGCGAACCACCGCCACTGCGAAGGCTATCGAGGTGAGCAAAACCAGCCCCTGGGGGATCATGGCGACCATGCCGGCCACCGCTCCGCTCAGGGCGGCGGTGAGTCCGCCCTCCAGGTTGCGTTGCGTGAACACGAGCAGCCCGCCGATCGGGATGAGGCTCCAACCGATCACCGCCAGGATGACGTCGATGCCTCGCTTCAGCTCCGAGTTGACGAGAGTGAACTTCCTGGCCTCCAACGCCAACCTCGAGGCGTACGAGTCTGCGCCGACCCGGGTGGCCGTCATGGTTCCGGACCCGGCGACCACGAAACTGCCGGAACGGCACTCGCTGCCCGCCGGCTTGGGGACCGGATCGGACTCACCGGTCAGCAGCGACTCGTCGACTTCGAGACCCGTCGAGCTCGCCACCGCTCCGTCCACCACCAGTTGGTCTCCGGCGCGTATGGCGATGAGGTCGCCCAGCACCACCCGCTCGACCGGCACGGCTTGCGCCACCGCGTCGCGGATCACCTCGACGCGCGGCTCGTTGATCACCTGGAGTTGTTCGAGCGTCTTCTTGGCCCTCAGTTCCTGAACGATTCCGATGGCGGCGTTCACGATGAGCACCAACCCGAAGAGGGCATCCTGGATGGGGGCGATGGCGAGGATGAGCACCACGAGCATGCCCAGAATCAGGTTGAATCTCGTGACTACGTTGGCCTTGATGATTTCGCCGACTGTTCGGCGGGGCGCATCAGGGAGCCGGTTGACCTGACCACGTTCAACCCGCTCCGCCACCTGGGCCGAGGTGAGGCCGGCAGGTCCCTGGTTTTTCGTGGAAGGATTCAGGACGTCGTTCTTCATGCCTCCTAGTGAGAGTACTGCACGGGCGGCGCACCGTTGATGTTCATCGAGGGGGAAGTGCTCAGACCAGCGTGGCGCCGTACTCGTCGCGGTAGGTCTCCAGGAAGCGGAGCCACACCTCACTGACGGTGGGAAAGGACGGAATGGCGTGCCAGAGGGTGCTGAGAGGAACCTCGCCCACGATGGCGATGGTGGCGGCGTGGAGCAGTTCGCCCACGCCGGGTCCCACGAACGTCGCCCCGACGATGACCTGGCGGTCGGCGTCGATTACCAATTGCGAGGTCCCGGAGATGCCCTGTCCCAGGGTGGCCGCTCCGGCCACCGAGCCTGTGTTGTATCGGACGGTATCGACTCGCAACCCTGCGTCGACTGCCTGTGCCTCAGTCAGGCCCACGGCTGCGACCTGAGGGTCGGTGAAGATCACCCGCGGAATCGCCGTCCTGTCGCTCCAGGCAGTGGCATCGTGCCCGGCGATACGGTTCCCGGCGACTCGGGCCTGGTACTTGCCGGTATGGGTGAGTAGGGCGCGTCCGTTCACGTCCCCAATGGCGTACAGCCAGTCTCCTGGCACCCCGGTCACCAGCATGTGGTCGTCGACGTCCAGATAGCGGCCCGGTTCGAGGCCCACCGACCCCAGACCGATGTCTCCGGTGAGCGGGCGGCGACCGACCGCCACCAGCAATTGGTCCGCCTCGATCACGGTCCCATCGTCGAGGTACCCGGTCACGGGCCCGTCCTCGGCCGGGCGTTCAGCCTTGACGAGTTTGGCATCGACCAGAACCCGGATCCCCATCGCCTCCAAGGCGGCTTTGAGTTCCCGACCGACAAACGGTTCTTCTCGGCTGAGCAGCCGGGGCAGCATCTCGACCACGGTGACCTCTTCGGCCCCGAGGTCTCTCCAGGCCTGAGCCATCTCGACGCCGACTACGCCGCCACCGAGGATGAGGAGGCGTCGGGGCACCTCGTCGGCGGTGGTCGCATCGCGATTGTCCCAGGTGGCGATCTCGCGTAGCCCATCGATGGGAGGCAGGGAGGAGGCGGTCCCGGTGGCGACCACGATCGCCCGGGAAGCCTCATACCGCGTGACCGTGCCGTCGTCCGCTTCGACGTCCACGAGGCGTTCACCGGCCAGACGGCCATGGCCCCGGATCAGTTCGACGTCGACCGAGGACAACCACTCGACCTGTCCGGCGTCGTCCCACTTGGAGGCGAGGGAGTTCCGGCGGCGCAGTGCGGCGGCGACATCGATCTCGCCCGTCACGGCCTGGCGCGCACCGGGGACTCTCTGCACCGCCCGCAGGGCCTCACCCGGACGGAGGAGCGCCTTGGATGGCATACATGCCCAGTAGGTACATTCTCCCCCGAGCAGTTCTCGTTCGATGACCGCCACCTTCAAGCCGCCTCGGCGGGCGAGGTCGGCGGCGTTCTCGCCGGCGGGACCACCGCCGATGATGAGTACGTCGAAGTCGTGGCGTGTCTCCATGGCAATCCCTCCGAGAGCAGTGTCTTCACACTACCGGCGAACCGCCGACAACCTTCCCGGGGCCGGCCTGCCCAGCTAGGGCCGATCGCCACTATCGGCCTGGGCCTCCCGGCAGGACGATGGAGCCATAGGAGGACGCTGGGGGTATGGAGTCCTCGAAGGGTTCGTGTTTGCAGGACTACGCGGAGGAGGTCCGGCTCCCTCAGCCCGATGAAGGAGGAGGTTATGGTCCTCCAGCAAGATCGCCCGAAGGTCAGTGAGCGCTCCCGAGTCATCAAAGGTCGGCGGTCGCTGTGGGCCAGGTGGGATTTCTGGTCGTTTCTCGTTGCTGCGGTGGTGATGCTCTCCATGCTGTTCGTCGTGATGAACGGCGGCGAGACGGATCTCGTCCACGAGATGATGCCCGAATACGAGGTCGACACGCTGGCGGTTCCCGCGGTGGCGGCTCGCACTGGCGGCCCGGTCATCACCGAATCCCGCTACGTCGGCAGCAGCGACGCCAACTTCGATCCGGACGCCCCGGCTTGGTGGATGCCCGAATTCGAGGTGGACACGCTCGCCAACCCACAGGTTGCCCTCCTGGCCGGCGACCCCTTCGCAGAAGTCCACGCCTACGTCGGCAGCAGCGACGCCAATTTCGATCCGGACGCCCCGGCTTGGTGGATGCCCGAATTCGAGGTGGACACCCTTGCCGACCCGGAGGTGGCTGCCTTCACCGGCGGCCCGGTCGTGGAGGTCGTGACGTACGTGGGTAGCAGCGACGCCGATTTCGATCCCGACGTGGAGTGAGGCCAGACCGCCTCAGTCGAGATCCTCGGTGGTGAGTGCCCAGCGTTGGTGGTCGCGCCACGCCTCATCGACCCACAGGTAGTTGAGCGAGAGACCTTCGTAACGAAAGCCAACGCGCCGCACCAGGGCGAGCGATGCTCGGTTCTCGGGCTGAATGCCGGCCTCCAGTCGGTGGAGGTCCAGTTCGTCGAAGGCGAAGCGGACCACGAGACCGAGTGCCTCGGACATCAGCCCGCGCCCTGCCCCATCGGCGAAGGCGTAATACCCGACGTTGGCTGAACGGAACCGCCCCATCACGACGTTGCTCAGATTGATCAAACCGACCAGGACTCCGGTGGCGGTCTCGGTGGCCAGGAAGCCGTGGGTTGAATCCTCCTCCAACCGAGTCAGGAGGTCGGCGAACTGTTGTGAGGTGCGCGGAGGACTCACCCAGTTGGCATGGAGTTCGACGCTGCCCTCTGCCGCGGCGAGAAACGCAGCCTCGTCGGGTGGAGTGAGGTAGGCGATCGAGACCCGCCGGCCGCGTGCGAGAGGCTTCGACATGCGACCATTGTGCCAGGCCTCCTCGAGCCGAGCGATCGAACCGAACGACTGCACCGCTCGGTCGTCTCGACGGTGGGGGGTGCCGGTCAGCGGTTCTCGGACTCCACGAGGAGCACACCGGCGTCGAGCACACCGGAGATCGTGACCGTCTGGTTCGTCCAGGTGACCGAACCTTCCCTCTGGGTCTCGAAGGAGGCTGCCTCTACGCCGACCACCTCGATGGTTGCTCCCCCCGGTTGAGGCGGGAAGGACTCCAGCAAGGCATCGGCCAGGACCGTTCCCTGAGCGGTGAAGAAGAGGAAACCTGTCACCATGGCCGGACCTTCGAGGGTTGTCTTGAGGGCATCAGCCACCGTCATCATGCGTCCATCGCTCGGCAGATTGGCAGGGGGGAGGGTAGTGGTGAGCTCTCCGATCCGGCCTTCCGTCGTGGGGGTCGAGTCGGCGACGGCCGCAATCGTCGTCGGGCTCTGGGGCGCCACCGAACTCGAGCTCGGCGCGGCAGGATCGACCGTGGGCTCGGTCCCACATGCCGTCAGCACCGCCACCAGGGTCAGGGCCCACCAGAGGGAGGACAGCTTCAGTCGCATGGATGGGCCTCCAGAGTGGGGTTTCTCACGGAACTGAGACGCATCGAGCTGTCGGGGGGTTCCCGCTCACGAACGTTTCCCCAATTCCTGCGACAGTTCGTCGAGACCGATTCCGTGTTGGGTCAGCAACGCCAACAGGTGATACGTGAGGTCGGCCGCCTCCTCGACGACGCGGGTCCGGTCCCCGCCGGCGGAATGGTCTTTGGCGGCGAAGGCCAACTCGCCCGCTTCCTCGAGCAGCTTCCTCGCAACGAGGTCGCCACCCGAGAGCAGTTCGTGGGTATAGCTCCCCTCGGGAGGGCTTTCGGCTCGAGAGCGGATGGTGGCCCAGAGGCGTCCGAGCTCGGCAACGGCGGGCTGACCGACCGGATCGAAACAGGTGGTCGCCCCCGTGTGGCAGGCCGGACCGGCCGGGCGAGCCAGGATCAGCAACGTGTCGGCATCGCAGTCGGGGGCGATTTCCACCACTTCGAGCTCGTTTCCGGACGTCTGTCCCTTCACCCACAGCTCGTTCCTGCTTCGCGACCAGAACGTGGCCTTGCCGGTCGAGAGCGAGGCGGTGAGGGAGGCCTCGTTCATCCAGGCCACCATCAGGACTCGCCCTGAATCGGCGTCTTGCACCACGGCGGGGATCAATCCATCAGGGTCGAAGCGAAGGCTCTCCAGATCGATCACGGCGTCGCTCTCCGGACCGGGATCCCCGCCGCGGCCATTCTCTGCTTGAGGTGGCCTATCTCGATTTCGCCTCGGTGGAAGATGGAGGCCGCCAGCACGGCAGAAGCCCCTGCCTTCTCGACCACCTCGATGCAATGCTGTTCGGTTCCGGCTCCACCGGAGGCGATCACCGGCACACCGACCGTCTCGGTCACGGCTCGGGTCAGGTCGAGGTCGAATCCGTCCTTGGTTCCGTCGGCATCCATCGAGGTGAGGAGGATCTCTCCTGCCCCACGCTCGGCCCCGCGGCGAGCCCACTCCACGGCGTCGAGACCGGTGGGTTTCCGTCCGCCGTTCACCACCACTTCAAAGCCTCCGGACCCCGTGCGGCGGGCGTCGATGGCCAGCACCACGCATTGGACGCCAAAGAGGCGGGCGCACTCTGAGATCAGCGAAGGGTCGGCGACCGCCGCCGTGTTGACGCTCACCTTGTCGGCTCCGGCCCGCAGGGCAGCCTTCATGTCGGCGGGAGATCGAACCCCTCCGCCCACCGTCAATGGTACGAAGACCTCCGAGGCGGTCCGATGGACCACGTCGAGCAGGGTGCCCCGAGCTTCGGGGGTGGCGGAGATGTCCAGGAAGCAGATTTCGTCTGCTCCTTCCTCGGCATAGCGGGCTGCCAGTTCGACGGGGTCCCCTTCGTCGGTGAGATCGACGAAGTTCACACCTTTCACCACGCGTCCATCTTTCACGTCGAGACAGGGGATGATGCGGGTTTTCAGGCTCATGCGCATTCCTCGACGAAATTGGCCAAAACGGTGAGGCCGTCCTTGCCCGACCTCTCCGGATGGAACTGAGTGCCGACTCGCCGCCCAGAACGCACGGCGGCCGCAAACGGTGCCTGATACCGGGTGGTCCCGATCACCACGGAGGGATCGTCAGGTCGAGGGGCATAGGAATGCACGAAGTAGAACGCCGGCGCGGCGGGGAGCCCGGCGAAGAGAGGATCGTTGGCGCATTCGACGTCGTTCCATCCGATATGGGGAACCAACGGAGCGTCGAGGAGGGGGCGAACCCTTCCCGGGATGAAACCGAAACATTCGGCATCGTCTTCGTCGGAGCCATCGAAGAAGACCTGCATGCCGACGCAGATGCCCAACAAGGGTCCGTCCCATGCGCGCAGGGAGGCTTCGAAACCGCTCGCCCGAATCCCCTCCATCACCGACGCGGTCGCCCCGACACCGGGGAGGACCACACCTTCCGCCGAGCGCAGCGCCTTGGGATCGGAGGCCGTGAAGGGCAGGGCGCCGGCCCGCTCCAAGCCTTGCGCGATCGATACCAGATTCCCGGCGCCGTGATCGATCACCGCGATCCGTGGCGTCACGTACTGCCTTTTGTCGAAGCGACTCCGGCTCGCCGTGGATCCGACGTCACGGCATGGCGGAGCGCCCGAGCCAACGCCTTGAAGCCGGCCTCGGCGATATGGTGATCGTTCTCGCCCGTTGCCGAGAGATGCAGGGTGAATCCGGCCGTGCGAGAGAACGCCTCCAGCGCGTGCGGGATGTTCTGCGTGGTGAGGGCTCCGATGCGCTCGGTGGTGAGAGGCAGGTCGATCACGGCGTAGGGCCGGCCGCCCACGTCCAAGGCGCAGCGGGCGAGCGCTTCATCCATGGGAACCGCAGCTTCGCCGAAGCGGTGGATTCCTGCTCGGTCGCCCAGCGCCTCGGCCAGGGCGGAACCGAGGACGAGCATGGTGTCTTCCACCGTGTGGTGGTCATCGATGTCGAGGTCGCCCACCGTTTCGCAGTCGAGGTCGATCAGTGAATGGTGGGCCAGGGAGGAGAGCAGATGATCGAAGAATCCCACACCTGTGGAAACGCGTGCCTGGCCGGCTCCGTCGAGGTCGACGTCGATGCGAATCTTCGTCTCGAGCGTCTCGCGACTGACCGAGGCCCTGCGTAGCGGGTCCTGCCGGATACCTTCTTCATTCATGTCAACATTCCCTTCAAGAGATGGAGGAGGCGATCATTGTCTTTCGGCGAGCGGACGGTTACCCGGATGTGTTCGGCCAGTCGCGGATCATTGGGAAAGGTGCGGACGACCAAACCGTGCGTCCACATGAGTTCGTCGGCCACGTCAGCCGCCCTGGGGCCCAGGTGGGCGAGGACGAAATTGGCGTGCGACGGAAACACCTCGAATCCGCAACCCGCCAGCGCATTCGCCATTCGTTGACGTTCCGCCCCGATCCAGGCGGTGAAGGTCCTGGCCGGCTCTGGATGACGGAGGGCGTATTCGCCGAGTGCGGCGCTCACGGTGCTGACACTGCCCGGTGGGCGTCGGGCGTCGATTTCGGCGATCTGGTGCGGCTGGGCAACGGCGTACCCCAAGCGGATGCCTGCCAGGGAGAAGGCTTTCGACAGCGTTCTGAGCACCACGAGATTCGGGTATCGCTCTACCCAGCGTGCCCATTGGTCTCCTGCGAATTCTGCGTAGGCGGCGTCCAGGATCACAGTGCCCACGGCGGCTTCCAGTACTTCCACGACCACGTTCGTGTCGCTGCGGTTCCCGGTGGGGTTGTTGGGTTCGCACAGCCACACCAGGTCCGCCTTCTGGGCGGCCTCGACCAGGGCGTCCGAGTCGAGATCGAACGAACCGGCCCTCCTGGGGATCTCGAGAAGGCGCGCGTGACGGTGGGCGGTGGCGATGGCATACATCCCGTAGGTGGGCGGCGCCGTGGCGGCGAGTCCCTGGAACGGGAGAAAGGTGGCGGCGCAGAGCCCGATCAGCTCGTCGGCACCCGCTCCCGGGACGATCCACTCGGCCGACACGCCCACGTAGTCTGCCGCGGCTTCCCGGAGGGTGCGGTAGTCGGCGTAGGGGTATTCGTTGATGCGTTCGAGGGCGTTCCCCGCCACGGAGCCGGCCCACTCCGGTCGGTTCGGCGAGGTGTTCTGATCGAAGCGAACGACCTCGCCGACTTCGATGCCGAGCCGTTCGGCGATGTTGAGACTGGTGGGTTGCCATTGGTAGACGGGGGCGGTCATGACGGCCGACCCGTCTCGAACCGGAGCTCGGCCGCCATCCGATGGGCGGTCAAGCCTTCCGCAGTGGCGAGGGCGGTGATGGTCGGCAGCAAGGTCGTCAACCCCTCCTTGGTGAGGGTCTGCACCTGTCGCCACGACCCGAAATCATCGGTTGAGAGCGGACCGTAGGCGCGGGGAAGGCCACCTGTCGGGAGAACATGATTTGCGCCGGTGGCGTAGTCGCCCGCCGACTCCGGAGCCCAGCGCCCGACGTAGACCGAGCCTGCCGAGGTGATCTGCTTGGCGTCGGCTTCCGGGTCCCCGGTGGCCACGCTGACGTGCTCTGCCGCGTAGTCGTTGGCGAAGTCGATGGCGGAACCATGGTCGTCGGCGATCACGATGAGGCCGTGCTCGGTGAGCGAGGTTTCGAGGATGGCCCGTCGCTCGAGCTGAGGGAGCAAGGCGGTCAACTCGGCTTGGACCTGCTCGGCGAGGGCCGGATCGGCGGTGACGAGGACGGCCGGCGAGTCGGGTCCGTGTTCGGCTTGGCACAACATGTCGATGGCGACGAGGCGAGCGTCGGAGGAGCCGTCCGCCAGCACCAGCACCTCACTCGGCCCGGCCGGCAGGTCGATGGCACAGTCTCCGAAGACCGCCAGCTTGGCGGCGGTGACCCAGGCGTTGCCGGGGCCGACGATCTTCTCCACCGGCTCGACCGTCTCGGTGCCGTAGGCGAGAGCGGCAACGGCCTGGGCGCCTCCCATCACATGGAACTCATCCACCCCGGCGAGGGCGGCGGCCGCCAGGAGAGGCGCAGGAACCGTCCCGTCGGGACCCGCCGGGCTGGCGACCACGATCTCGGCCACGCCGGCCACCTTGGCGGGGACCACCGTCATGATCAGGGTGGAGGGATAGGCCGCCTTTCCGCCGGGGACGTAGGCGCCGACCCGGCGAAGCGGGGACCATTGGCGGGAGATGGTGACCCCCGGGGTCGTTTCCACTTCCAGGTCGACGGGCGTTTGGGCGCGGTGGTAGCCGGCGACATTGTCGATCGACGCCTCGAAGGCGGTGACGAGCTCGGGAGGGCAGGCGGCCAGAGCATTGGCCATCTCGTCGGCCGAGACTCGTCGTGGGCCGGGTCGACCTCCTCCGAAGCGAGCCGCTGCGGCGTCGAGAGCCTTGTCGCCGCCAGTCGCCACCTCATCACAGATTGCCTGCGCCTGGGCCCGCACATTCCGGTCGGGGACCGCCGACCGGCGTGTCAGAGTGGCGCGGGCGCTCGCATCGAGCTCGGAGAGGATGATCTTCGGGAGTCGCATCAGGCGATCAACTGCTCGATGTGGAGGACGAGGATGTCGCGCCCGCCGGCCGCCTTGAGGTCGGGAAGGAGGTTCCAGATGACGGCGGCGTCCACCACGGAATGAACGGCAACCATGCCGTCCTCCGCCAGCGGCACCACCGTCGGCGCCTCCATACCGGGGATGAGCCGGGTGATGGCCGCCACCGCGGCCGCCGGGGCGTTGAGGACCAGGTACCGCTTCCGTCGACCCGAGGTGACGGCGTTGAGGGCGGTGGCGACTCGGTCCACTTCATGCGGGACTGCATCGATCGCCCGCGGGGAGGCGGTGAGGACGGCTTGGGACGACAGGACGGTGTCGATCGGACGAAGACCGTTCACCATCATCGTGCTCCCGGTCGAGACGAGGTCGACGATGGCGTCTGCGACGCCCAGCTTGGGAGCCACCTCCACCGACCCGCGGAGGGGAATGACCGTCACGTCGATGCCCCGGTCCGCGAAGAAGCGGCGGGTGGTGTTGGGATGGGCGGTGGCTACCCGAAGGCCGGCCAGATCTTCCAGCTTCTCGCCAGGGTCGCCTTTGGGAATGGCGGCGACCAGCTGGCAGTGGCCGAACCCGAGTTCGGCCACGATGGGGAGATCGGCTCCGTACTCGGCAATCAGATCGATTCCCGTTATCCCGAGATCGGCGACGTCGTCGGCCACCATCTCCGGAATGTCTTCCGTCCGGACGAACAGGAGGTCCATGTCGACGTTGCGGACCCGGGCCGAGAGGGCTCGCTCGGTGGGCTCGAACTCGAGGCCGGCCTCTCGGAGGAGGCGTTCTGCATTGGCTTGGAGGCGTCCCTTGTTGGGCAGCGCCAACCGGAGGATCCGCTCGGATTCGATCGTCATTGTGCCTCTCCCTGGGCGGTGTCTTTCAGGCGTGCCAGCATCAACTCGTAGCCGCCCATGCCGTGGTGGAGCCACTGGCTCACCCGGGTGACGGTGGCCGTCGAAACCCCCGTCTCGTCTGCGATTTCTCGATAGGAGTGACCTTCGTCGAGAAGTCGCACGATCGCCCACCGCCTGGCCATCTCGGTCACCTCCTTGTGGGTGCAGAGGTCGCGGAAGAAGGCGGCGGCTTCGTCGATCGAAGTGAGGGCCACCAGTGCGGAGAGCAGGCTGTCGGTTTGGGGGTTGCGCCAGTCGTCGCGCGATTCGGTCACCATCGGGAATGGTCCTGAGGTGGGGGAGCGGCAGAACAGCCGTTGTACTGTTGTAGCATGCTAAAACACTACAACGGATTTGGGCCGAGTCAAAACAGGAGGGTGCCCATGCAGATCATTCCCGCAGTCGATGTCCTCGAAGGAACGGTCGTGCGCCTCCTGCGAGGCGATTATGACCGGGTCACCGCGTATTCGGACGACCCTGTCGTCGCCGCTCGAGCCTGGGTCGAGCAAGGCGCCGAACTGGTGCATGTGGTCGATCTGGCCGGGGCCCGATCGGGAACGCCCGACCAGGAGCTCTGGGGCGTCCTTGGGCGGTCGGGCCTGCCGTTCCAGGTCGGCGGCGGGATAAGGACCATGGAACTCGCCTCGGCCGCTCTGGAGGCGGGAGCCAGCCGGGTGGTCCTCGGCTCGGCGGCGGTGTGGGAACCGAAGCTTCTCGCCGGGCTGGTCGGACGCCACGGACCCGATCGGGTGGTGGCCGCGCTCGATGTCCGGGGCGGCATGGCGCAGGGCGCCGGATGGACGGATCTGGGGCGCCGCCTCGAGGAGGTGCTCGGCGACACGGTGGCGGCTGGGTGTGCCTGGGTGCTGGCGACGGGCATCGCCCGTGACGGAACGATGGAAGGTCCTGATCTGGAGCTCGTGCGCCTCGTTCGGGATCTCGAGCCGGGCGTGTCGGTGATCGGGTCCGGGGGAGTGGGAAGCCTGGCCGACCTTCCGGCACTTCGGGCGGCAGGCGCGGCGGCAGTGGTCGTCGGTCGGGCACTCTACGAAGGAGTGTTCTCCTTCGCAGAGGCCATTGCCGCGGTCGAATGAGCGAGTCCGTCAGGAGGGGTCGGCGGGCCGAGACGGGCAGCGGCTACAACCAGCCGCTGCGGCGGAATGAGGAATAGAGGGTTCCGGCCACGATCGCCATGAAGCCGAGGACGGCGAAGAACCCCCACGTCGAGGCGATGCCCGGCATTCTGTGAAAGTTCATCCCATAGATCCCCGCGACGAGGGTGGGGACCACCCCGACGGCAACCCAGGCGGAGATCTTCCTCATGTCCTCGTTCTGGCGGACGCTCACCTGGGTGAGGTTGGCCTCCAGAACGCTGGTGAGAAGGTCCCGGTAGGTGGCCACCTCGTCCGTCAAGCGCAGAAGGTGGTCCGAGACGTCGCGAAAGTACTCTCGCATCTCGTCGGGGATGACCTTGAAGAATCCCCGGCCGAGGCGACCGAGCGGGTCGACCAGCGAACCGACCGCCTGCTGGAACTCGAGGACCTCGCGCTTGAGGAGATAGATGCGCTCGGCCGGGTTGTTCCATTCCGTCGAGAACACCTCCTTCTCGACCTCCTGGATGTCCTTCTCCAGTCCCAACACCACGGGGATGTAGTCGTCGACCACTCGATCCATGACCGAGTGCAGTACCGCGCTCGGACCCATTTCGAGCAGTTCCGGGCTCTGTTCGAGAAGCATACGGGCGCCGGTCAGGTGGCTGGCCTTTCCGTGGCGCACCACGACGGCGAACTGCTCGCCGATGAAGAGCAGGATCTCGCCGAACTCGATCTCCTCCTCGACATCTTTGTAGCGAGCCGTCTTGAGCACCACGAAGAGGGTGTCGTCGTACACCTCCAGCTTGGGCCGCTGGTGGGCCTTCATGGCGTCTTCGACGGCGAGCTCGTGGAGATCGAACTCGTCGCGGACCGTGGCGAACTCTTCCTCTGTCGGTTCGAACAGGCCGACCCACACGAAGGCGTCGCGGCCCTCCACCGCCGCCAAAGCGCCTTTGGGGGGTTGGGTGCCGGGCCGCCGCCGTCCGTTCTCGTAGATGGCGCAGTCGATGATCACGGCACCATTCTGCCAGGACGACCGGGTCTTCCCCACCCGACGGGCGAGAGGGGCTAGCCGCGTTCCCGGTATCGAGCCAATGCTTCCTCGAGCTGTGCCCACCGGACATCGAGCGCGGTGGTGTCGTTGCGGAGTGTGGCGAGGGCCGCTTCCCTCAGGAGGCCCGTGATGTCGGCGAAGGAGAGGCCGTCGGTCATCTCCGCCAGACGGTCGAGGTCCACATCCTCGGCGAAGGGGACGTCGACGATATCGAGGAGGGCTCTCCGGGCGGCTTGCTCCGGAAGCCCGAGTTCGATGTGCACCTCGAAGCGCCCCGACCTGAGGAGGGCGGGGTCGATCAGGTCGCGTCGGTTGGTTGCGGCGATGACGACCACATCGCCCCGTCCGCCGAAGCCGTCGATCTCGGTGAGGAGGGCCGCCACAACCGAATCGGTGACGGACGTTGCCGAAGTCCCCCGAACCGGTGCCAGAGCGTCGAACTCGTCGAAGAACAGAATGGCAGGAGCAGCCGACCGTGCCCGGGCGAATACCTCCCGCACGCCTCGTTCCGATTCACCGACGAACTTGTCGAGCAGTTCGGCGCCTTTCACAGGGAAGAACGCCGCGCCCGCCTCGTGAGCGAGGGCCCTGACGACGAAGGTCTTCCCGGTTCCGGGGGGTCCGTAGAGGAGGATGCCGCGCGGCGGTTCGATTCCGAGTTGGGTGAAACGTTCTGTCTGGGTCATCGGCCAGATGACCGCTTCGGTGAGTCGCTGTTTCACATCTTCGAGCCCGGCCACCCGCTCGAAACCGTAGGACGGGATATCGCCCATCGACGCCGAACCGAGCGACGGCGTGGTCTCATCGACGGCCGCCTTCATGACGTCCATGGTCAGTGGGTCGCCTGACCTCGCCACCGACGTCGAAGCGTGAACCACCGCCGCCAGGATGTCGGACCCGGCGAAACCGGCCGATCGGGACGCCAGTTGCTCGTAGTCGATGTCTTCGGTGGGCACCTTGGCGAGCGCCGCCTCGAACAACAGCGTCCGGCGGCGCAGGTCCGGGGGCGGGATGCTCAACGTTCGGGGGAGCAGCGGAGAGGCGGTGATGGCGCCATCCAGCCGGCTCCCCGAAGCCACACCGAGCACGCACGCCACACCTGGCTTGTCGCCCACGGCATCGAGGAACCAGCGGAGAATCGCCGCCACCTGCGTCTTGAAGGGCGACAAACCCTCCTCGCCGGCCACGGCCTCGAGGCGGTTGACGAAGATGACCGTCGGCGCCACCGCGCCCTTTATCGCCTTTTCGAGCAGGTCGAGGAGACGTTCCGGCTTGAAGACGAGGTCGAGGTTGACCTCGTGCACCCGGGCCCCGGCGTTGGCTGCGGCGGCGGCGACGAGTTCGGACTTGCCGCACCCCGTCGGTCCTTCCATGACGAGCCCGGCCACCTGCGGAAGTCCCCACGCCGAAGGCAGGTCGCCCGGCGAGGTCAGCAACGACAGCCAACCGGTGAGGAGCTCGAGTTCGGTCTCCAGCCCGGCGAGCAGCGCCTCGGCCCGGGTCGGCGAGAGTGGACCCGGAGGGACCGGTTCGGCTTCCGCTGCCGTGGGCTTCTCCGCCACAGACCGAGCGCCGCGGCTCGGATCATCGGTGACCGGGGCCGTCTGAGCCCCTCGTGGCCGCGAGGTCGCCGGCGTTCGGCGGATGGATTCTCCCTCCACGGCCGCCGCCGGCGGGTCGGGGCGGTCGGAACCCTGAGCGACGATCACGGTTGCCACGCCGACGGTGGCGGCTTTGGCGGGCTTCATCTCGACGACGTCGAGAAAGATGTCCGCCTCCGCGCCGGAGACGTAGGAGGCGTCGATGACGAGGCGGTCCCCGGGAGTGACCGGGGTGCCATGCAGGGCGGCAATGATCTCTTTCGGGCTGGCGGGCAGATCTTCGCCGGCGATGACGATGCGCTGGGCATGAGGAAGAATGGCCCGAGTGGCATCCACCACCTGGGTTTCCATGACGCGGGCGTTGGCCATGGCGACGGGGCCGAGGAGGATGGCGGTGGCCTCGGGCACTTCCGCCGGACGGACCAGGACGTGGGTACTGCCGAGAGCAATCACGCCGCCGCCTGGCAGACCCATCGCCGCCAGCAGGGTGGGGTCGGCCGAGGCGATAGGGTCGCTTCCGGGACGAACGGTGAATCGCATGCCGTCATGGTAGAGGGTGGCGGGGACGGAAAAAGCTCGGCCCGGTCTTCGCCTCAGGCAGCGAGGTCAGGGAGCGGTTGGGGGGGAAGGAACGCATGGGACGAATCGGTGACGCGAACGGATCCGCCTGTGAGCCACTGCCAGATCAAATCCGCTTCCTCGGCCACCTGGACCGAGGACGGCACCTCCGCATGGTCGGCGTCCGGACCTGGCGTGGCGGAGCTGAGCGGCAGCTTCCCATCGCGCCACGCCGCAACGAGGCGACCCCCTTCGATCAACGCACCCTCACCGCCCGCCTGCTCTGCCCAGACCAGCCCGGCCGCCCCCATGGCCTGCCAGGCGGCGCGCCGTTCGAGCGATCTCGCCAGGGCTCGATGGCGGTCACGGGCCCAGCCGGCTTCCTCGTAGCGTTGCTCCATCGCGAATCCGAGCATGCGGGCGCGCAGCGGCTCCAGCAGGGCTGAAGGCTCATGGTCGACCGACCAGACGAAACCATCCACGATGGTTCGGTACTCCTCCTCGGACATCGAGCCGTCGCATGGGCATGCCGAGACGCCAAGCTGGGCGAACCCGCAGGGCGCCGAGCGGCTGCCCGCCCGGCCGGTGCAACGGCGGATCGGCGTCGCATCCCAGATGGCCGTCATCACGGTCTCGGCGCTCTTGCGACTGCGGTAGGGCCCGAGGTAGAGCAGGGCATCTTTTGCCGGCGTGCGCACGAGGGACAGTCGCGGAAACCGCTCGTTGGTCAACTTGACCCAATGGGAGGATTTGGGGGGCTTCGAGCGGCGGTTGTAGCGGGGTCGGTTGGCGTGGATGAGTCGAAGCTCCGTCACCGACGCCTCGAGTTCCGTTTCGCAGACTCGGTACTCGATCTCGGCCAGCTCTCGCAGCATGTTCGTGACGCTCCGCCGGTTGTCGCCATAGAAATAGGAGCGCACGCGCGTCCGGAGATTCTTGGCTTTCCCGACGTAGAAGATCGAGCCGTCGCGGTCCTTGAAGAAGTACACGCCCGGCCGGCGGGGCAGTTCGTCGGCCAGGGAGATCTTGCGGTAGTCGGCCGAACCCCGGGCGGTGGGGAGTTGGAGCAGATCGTCGAGGGCGGTGACCCCGAGCGTGCCCACCCGTTCCAGGAGTGCGTGGAACACGTAGGCAGTCGCCTCCGCGTCGGCCAGGGCCCGGTGATTCGGTGTCACCGGCGAGCGGAAATACGCCGCAAGGGAAGCCAGTTTGAGGTTGCGGACTTCGTTGCGGCAGAGGCGGCGGGCGAGTCCCAGGGTGTCGACGAAGCGGTTGCCGAGGCGTCCGTATCCCAGCTCGAGCCCAGCTGCGTTGAGAAAGCTCATATCGAAACGGACGTTGTGTCCGACGATCACGGCCTCGCCGAGAAACTCGAGGAATGTGGGGAACACCTCTTCGATGGGGGGTGCCTCGATCACCATGGCGTGCGTGATCCCCGTGAGAATGGTGATCATCGGCGGGATCTCTTTGCCAGGGTTGACGAGCGCCTGGAACCGACCGATCTCCTCACCGGCGAGGTACTTGACGGCGCCGATCTCGGTGATGTCGTGAGCGGAGGCGGAACCGCCCGTGGTCTCGAGATCGAGAACGCAGAAGGGAACGGTTTCGAGCGGTGCGCCCATTTCGTCGAAGGTGCGCTGCTGCATGCCGGATGTCTCTTCTTTCGCCCGCGTCCAGGGCACTTCACCCTAATCCGAACATACGTTCGATTCAAGGAAAGAGGCGGTACTTCAGCCAACTCTCTGGCGGATCGCTTCGTAGACGACGAGCGCGGCCGAAACCGCCGCGTTGAGTGAGTCGCCCTGGCCCTGCATCGGTATGAACGCAGACTGGTCGGAGTGCTCCAGCCACACATCCGAGAGGCCGGCGTGTTCGGTGCCGATCACCAGGGCCGTCGGCCCGGTCAGGTCGACGGCGAAATATGCCGTGGCAGCATCCGGTGTAGCCGCCACGATCTGGATCCTCCGAGCCCGGAGCCAGTCGATCGCTGCTGCCGACGACGATACGGCGAGAGGAACCCAAAAGATCGTGCCCAGCGAGGCGCGCACCACGTTGGGGTTGAAGACGTCGGTTGTCGGGTCGCAGACGATGATGCCGTCCACGCCTGCGCCTTCGGCCGTGCGAAGCATGGTGCCCAGGTTCCCCGGCTTCTCGATCGCTTCTACCACGAGGAGCAGCGGCTTCTCGGCGAGCTCGATCCCGTCCAGGTTTGTCGAGAATTGTTCTGCCACGAGGATGACTCCCGAGGTGGCATCCCGGTACGCCATGCGACGGAAGGCAGCCTCGGCGACGTCATGGACCGGCACCCCGGCGGCTCGGGCGACCTCCACCACGGCGCCGATTCGCCCACCTGAGCCGGCCACATAGAGCGCCTGACCCGTCACCCCGGCTTCCAGTGCACGCGATACCTCCACGTCACCCTCGATGAGGAAGAGGCCGGTGCGATCTCGCTCCGCCCGAGTACGCAGCCGGACCACGGCTTTGACGCGGGGATTGCGAGGAGACTCGATGTGGTCTTCCGTCATCGGTCGATCCTCACATGACGTCCTGGTCCCGATGGGCGACCTGGTTGTAGGCCGTCTCGAGTCGGGCTCTGGCGCGGTGACACGCCACCCTGATGGTCCCGGCGGTGGAACCCAGCCGGCCGCCGATGTCCTTGTACGAGAGATGCTCCACCTCTCGGAGCCAGAGAAGCTGGCGATCCCGCATGGACAACGTGTCGAGTGCCACCCGAATCAGGGAGTGTTCCTCGGATTCCATGAACAGCTCGTCGGGCTGACGCGGGGCTGCAGAGACCGGTGGCGGACGCGGATCGCGACGACGCCGGCGGATCCACCCGCGCAGGGTTGTTCTGGCAATCGCCCAAAACCATCCTTCGAAGGCAGACACGTCCCGTAGCTTGGAGATGTTCTTGACCACGGCCTCGCACACCTGGGCGGCCAGGTCGTCGGCGTCGGCGTGGTTGGGTCCCGCTCCCGAAAAGAAGGCCACCAGACGGGGATGCCCTGCGGTGAGAAGCTGTTCCAGGGCGTCGCGGTTTCCCAGCCGGGCCATTTCGACGAGCTGGGGAGTGGGTGGCCATTGATTCCGCGAGCGGTGGGGGCGGTCGTTCACCAGGAGATCAAACCACACGCAGCTGTCCCAACCGAGGACCGCCGACTCGGCCGGCTACTCGTCCTTGTCTTTCGCCTGTCCTGGTGCGGTGACGTTGGGGGTGTCTCCGGTTTGTCCTGGTGCGGTGACGTTGGGGGTGTCTCCGGTTTGTCCTGGTGCGGTGACGCTGGGGGTGTCTCCGGTTTG
>CBDUEV010000015.1:0-51150 GCA_965366365.1 uncultured Acidimicrobiia bacterium
CCACACACGACTCGAGATCGGCGCGGCGCGGCGCATCCGCGGTCACCCAACCCATCAAATGCCTCCTGGCAGGCGCCCGGGATTGACCACCCGGGCGGGATCGAAGCGAGCCACGATCCGACGCTGCGTCTCGAGCAGGGGCGGAGGCATACCCCAAGGGTCCACGGCCGATCGCACCGATTCGGGGGCGTCGATCATGACGAGGGCTCCCCCCTCCGCCTCGGCCCACTCCCGCAGCCGCATGGCTTGGTCGCCGTCCGCCTCGTCGTCCACGAGTTCGATCTCACCAACCTGGTGTTGGGCACGCAACCCCCATCCGGTTGGGACCCGGGTCAATGCCACGTCGAGTGACGCAGGGGGAACCCTCAATGACCAGTGGGCACCCCCCGCCGGGCACACCATCGGGTCGGGCCAATGCAGCCCGGACTCCGCCCGTCCCCCCAAGACCGCCGCCTGACCTTCGACTTCTGCCCGCGTCCCGGCCAGAAAGACCCGCACCCCATCGTCGTCCTCCAGAATGGCCAGAGGCCGGTACGCCCGTCGCGCCGCCTCGGATCCGTCGTCGACCTGCACCGTCATGGTCGACTCGGGCAGCGGCCACAACTTCAAACACACCTGGGTGATGATCCCGAGACCGCCAAAGGACCCAACGGCCAGCCTGGGGAGGTCGTAGCCGGTCACGTTCTTCACAACCCGGCCTCCGGCCCGGACCGAGCGGCCGTCACCCGTCACCAGGTCGACCTCGAGAATCCGATCTCTCGTCGGCCCGTAGCGAGAGCGCCGCCACCCGGACACTCCCGATGCCAGAACCCCGCCGACCGTCGCCGAGGGAGAGAACTCGGGAAGGACGGCCGTCTGTCCTCTTTCGGCGAGACGCTCCTCGAGAGGCCCGATCTTCATCCCCGCCCCGACCACCACCGTGAGATCGTCCGGCTCCCACGCGACGAGGGCGTCGAGCGCTCCGGTCAGCAGGACGATGTCGGGCTCAACCGGATGACCGTAACCCTGGTGGGTTCCGCTCCCCCACACCAGGACACGCTTCGACTGCTCGGAGGCGTGTTCCAGAACCCGTCCCACCTCGTCCGCCGAAGTCGGCGCCACCACGAACTCGCACTCCGGGGCGTCGGCGGGGAGGTCGGCTCGACGAGAGGCGAGCAGGTCTTCCAGGGAGCGGGTCACACCCACACCCCGTCTGGGACCGGACGGCCGAGGTCGAAGCACCGGGAGCCGGCGGGGAGCACCTTGTTGGGGTTGAAGGAGCCCTCGGGATCGAACGCCTCTCTCAGCCTTGCTTGAGCGTCAAGATCGGCCTCAGAGAACATGAGAGGCATCAGGTCGCGCTTCTCGAGTCCGATTCCGTGCTCCCCGGACAACACGCCGCCGTTCTCGACGCACAGGGTGACGAGCTCCTCGGCCGCCGCCTGCACGCGGGCGAGCATGCCCGGTTCGTTGGCGTCGAACGCCATGAGAGGATGGAGATTCCCGTCACCGGCGTGAAAGACATTCATCATCGTGATGCCGTACCGGGAGGCGATCTCGTAGACCTCGTTCATGACGGAGACCAGGCGTGTCCTGGGCACGACCGTGTCGTGCAGGTAGTAGTCGGGCGCCATCTGGGCGACGGCCCCGAAAGCCGACTTGCGACCGAGCCAGAGCAGCTCCCGCTCCTCCGCGGTTTGGGCGACCCGGACCTCGAGGGCGTCGTTCTGGCGGGCCACCTCCTCCACGATGGACAGTTCGGCGTCGACGGCTTGGGCGTGCCCGGCCACCTCCGCCAGCAGCACGGCCGCCGCCTCGGTATCGAATCCGGCGTGTACGAAATTTTCGACTGCCCGAGTCATCACCTGATCCATCATCTCCAGCGCGGCGGGGACCACCCCGCGGGCGATGATCCCCGACACCGTTGCCGCGGCGTCCTCGACGCGACGGAACGATGCCAGCGCCGTGCGGACCGACGGCGGATTCGGCGTCAGCTTCACGAGTACGCCGGTGAGAATTCCCAGGGTGCCTTCCGAGCCCACCACGACACCGCGCAGATCCAGTCCGATGGGGTCGGGGGCGGCGCTCCCCAGAGTCACGATCTCCCCGTCCGCGGTCACCATCTCGACAGCGAGCACATGATTCACCGTGGTGCCCTCTGCCAGGCAGTGGGGACCGCCGCTGTTGTTGGCGACGTTGCCCCCGATCGTGCACGCCGACTGCGAGGAAGGGTCAGGAGCGAAATGAAAACCGTGGGGAGAGGTCAGGTTCGAGAGATCCAGGTTGATCACGCCGGGGCCAACCCAGGCGGTGCGATTCTCAGGGTCGATGGAGACGTCCACCAAGCCGGTCATGGCGACGACAATCGCACCATCGAGCGGGACCGCTCCGCCGGCCAGCCCGGTGCCGGCACCCCTCGCCACCATCGCCGCTCCTGACGCTCGGGCGGCACGAACGACCCCGGCAACCTCCTCGGCGGTCCTGGGAAACACCACGAGGCCCGCACTTCCCCGCACGACTCCGGCGTCCATGGCGTAGAGGTGCCGCTCGACCGGTTCGGAGAGGACCCGGTCCGCTCCAAGCAGCTTTCGGAGGTCGTCGGTCAGTGCCATTCCGCAAGCGTAACCCCAAGTGCCGCCGGGCACGTGCGGGATAGCCCACCCCTCGGCACGAGTCCGCAGGTTCAAGGTCGCTCGGACGCTCCCATGTCTGTATGATCCCCGCCGTGCCGGCGTTACGACATCTGGGATCAGGCAAAGTCCGCGAGATCTATGAGGTCGACGATACCCGTTTGCTCTTCGTGGCAACCGACCGCATCTCGGCTTACGACGTCATCCTGGCCGATCCCATCCCCGACAAGGGCAGGGTACTGACCGGACTGTCGCTCCATTTCTTCGATCTTCTGGACACACCCAATCACTTCCTCTCGACCGATCTCTCCACCTTGTCCGGGCTCACCGAGCAGGAGAGGCGGGATCTGGCCGGACGGTCCATGATCGTCCGCCGGGCGGAGGTTGTTCCGGTCGAATGCGTCGTGCGGGGGTACCTGTACGGTTCGTCGTGGCGGGAGTATCGTGATGGCGGAGGGCCGACGACGGAACACCTCCCCAGCGGTCTCCGGCTCGCCGACCAGCTTCCCGAGCCCATCTTCACGCCGGCCACCAAGGCGGAGAGCGGGCACGACGAGAATCTCACCGAAGCGGAGGCTCGTCAATCGCTGGGAGACGCCCTGTACACCCGGCTCCGAGACACCTCACTGGCCATCTACAACGAGGCAGCCGCATACGCCGCCGAGCGAGGCGTGATCCTCGCCGACACGAAGTTCGAGTTCGGATTCGTCGGCGAAGAGCTCCTCCTCATCGACGAGGTCTTGACCCCCGACTCCTCCAGGTACTGGCCTGCCGACGAGTGGGTGCCGGGTGAAGCCGTACCGTCCTTCGACAAGCAGTATGTGCGCGACTGGCTCGACTCGACCGGTTGGGACCACAGCCCTCCCTCTCCATCGCTGCCGGCCGAGATCATCTCCGGGACCCGAGCCCGCTACGCCGAGGCGTACGCCCGCGTGACCGGCAGTTCGTTCGATTCCTATCTGGAGAACCTATGAAAGTGACCGTGACGGTCAGGCGGAGGCCGATCATCTCCGATCCGCAGGGGAGCACCGTGGGTCGCGCCCTACGCGATCTGGGCTACGAAGGCGTGGGCCGGGTCAGAATCGACAAGGTCGTGACCCTCGACGTCGAAGGCGCCGACAAGGCGGAGGTCGAGGCCCAAGTAGTGGAGATGTGCCAGAAACTCCTCGCCAATCCGGTCATGGAAGACTTCGAGATCGAGGTCCACGAGTGAAGGCCGCGGTGATCGTGTTTCCCGGATCCAACTGCGAACACGACACCGTCTACGCGCTTCGTTCGGTCGGCGCCGAGGCCGAGCTGGTCTGGCACCGTCACACCGATCTCTCCGAGTTCGATGGAGCGATTCTCCCTGGTGGCTTCGCTCACGGCGACTACCTCCGCACCGGTGCGATCGCCAGGTTCTCCCCGGTGATGGCCGAGGTCGAGACGATGGCCCGGCAAGGGAAGCCGGTCCTCGGGATCTGCAACGGTTTCCAGATTCTCTGTGAAGCCGGCCTCCTCCCCGGCGTGCTCCTCCAGAACAGAGACCTGAAATTCATCTGTCGGGACGTTCACGTGCGCGTCGAGAGCACCAACTCCGTACTCACACGGGCGGCTGAGCCGGGTCAGGTGCTCCGGATCCCCTTGAACTCTTACGAGGGAAACTTCACGCTGCCCGAGACGGACCTGGCGGCCCTCGAAACCGAGGACCAGGTGATGCTCCGCTACTCGGCGGCAGATGGTGTCGTCGACGAGTCGTCCAACCCGAACGGGTCGATGGGACACATCGCCGCGGTGAGCAATCCTGCCGGCAACGTGGCCGGTCTCATGCCTCATCCGGAGCGGGCCGTCGAGGCGGTACTCGGTTCGGCCGATGGTCGGGTACTCCTGGAATCGTTCGTCTCCTCGATGGCGGTGGCCAGTGTCTGAAGGCGACACCACCGAGGACGGCGACCAGCCACTTCACCAGGCGCTGGGCATGACCGACGACGAGTACGAGAGCGTCCTCGACATTCTCGGCAGAGAACCCAGCAGGGCCGAGCTCGCCATGTATTCGGTCATGTGGTCCGAGCACTGCTCGTACAAGTCATCCCGCGCCCACTTGGGGAGGTTCCCGACGGAGGCACCGTGGGTGGTGGTCGGGCCCGGCGAAAACGCGGGAGTCGTGGACCTCGGCGATGGATGGCTGGCGGCACTGCGGATCGAGTCCCACAACCATCCCTCCTACGTCGAACCGGTCCAGGGGGCGGCCACCGGAGTGGGCGGGATCCTGCGCGACGTCTTCACGATGGGGGCTCGTCCCATCGCCCTGTGGGATCAGATCCGTTTCGGGCCGCTGGACGATCCCCACAACCGGTATCTCTTCTCCGGCGTGGTCGAGGGCATCGCCGGATACGGGAACGCGGTGGGGGTGCCGACGGTAGGTGGAGAGATCGCCTTCGAGGAGTGTTACAGCGGCAACCCTCTCGTCAACGTCATGTGCCTGGGGATCCTGCGTCGCGAGCAGCTCGTGCTGGGCACGGCCGGCTCCCCCGGCTCTGTGTCGGTTCTGCTGGGGTCCTCGACGGGACGTGACGGGATCGGGGGTGCCTCGGTGCTGGCGTCGGCGAGTTTCGACGAAGGTTCCGAGTCCAAGCGCCCCTCCGTGCAGGTCGGAGACCCGTTCGAGGAAAAGAAACTGATCGAGGCCTGCCTCGAGTTGTACGAAAAGGGCTTGGTGGTGGGCGTGCAGGACCTCGGGGCGGCCGGTCTCTCCTGCGCCACGTCCGAGCCTGCCGCCCGGGCAGGCGTGGGCATGGACGTCGATCTCGACAAGGTCCACGTTCGAGAGGGCGGAATGACCGCCCCCGAGCTGCTCATGTCAGAGTCGCAGGAGCGGATGATGGCTTTCGTGGAGCCGGCCCGCGTCGACGAGGTGCTGGCGATCGCCCGCAAGTGGGAGATCGATGCCTCGGTGGTCGGCGAGGTCAAGGCCGGCGGCGCCCTGCGCATTCACTACGACGGGGAACTGGTGGCGGAACTCCCGGCCGCTTCGTTGACAGAGGACGCCCCCCTCTACCACCGTCCCTCCGGTGAGCCCTACTGGCTCGAAGACTTGTGGACCCACACGCTGCAGGTTCTCTCCGCTCCGGACGTCGGGGCCAGCCTCCTCCGGATTCTGGATGATCCGTCGCTGGCCGACCCGTCCTGGGTCTACGAGCAGTACGACCACCAGCTCTTCCTGAACACCATGGTCGGACCCGGCCACGATGGGTCGCTCCTGCGGGTCAAAGGCACGCAGAAAGGGCTGGCGGTCTCCACCGACGGCAACGGACGCCACTGCCATCTCGACCCTCGGCGCGGCGCGGCACGACTCGTTTTCGAGGCAGCCTTGAACGTGGCCATGGTCGGGGCGCTCCCGCTGGCAGTGGTCGACAACCTCAACTTCGGGAATCCCGAGAAGTCCGAGGTCATGTGGCAGTTCACCGAAACCGTGGAAGGGATCTCCGAGGCGTGCGAAGCTCTCGGAATCCCGGTCATCGGGGGCAATGTGTCCTTCTACAACGAGACGGACGACCAGGACATCTACCCCACGCCCATCGTCGGACTGCTGGGGATGGTCGAACCGATCCCCGCCAACCCACCGCGTCTCGATCGCGCCGAGGCGGGGATGGAGATCTGGATGCTCGGCCCTCGCCATTCGCGCAACCTCGCCGGAAGCGCCTTCGAAAAGGTGATCCACGGCCACGTGGGGGGACGGCCGGATGCACCCGACGCCACCATGGCCAAGGCGGTGATGAGCCTCGCCACATCCATGGTCCACGAGGAGTTGAGCCCCACGCTCCACGACATCTCGCACGGGGGAATCGCGGTGGCGCTGGCCGAGATCTGTATCCACTCGGGAGTCGGAGCGACATATCGTTTCACCGACTGGGTGGGTCTCTTTGCCGAAAACCCACACCGGTTCCTGGCGGCTGTTGCCGTCGAGCACGCACCTCGCATCGAGCAGCTGGCCAGAGAACTGGGCGTGCCGGCTTCTCGTTTGGGAGCGTTCGAAGGCGACGAGCTGATACTCGACAACGGGGGACCAGAATCGACCCGCATCCCGCTGGCCGAGGTCACCCGTGTCTGGAAGGATGCCATCCCGCGTCGCATGGGGTAGCGTGAGAGTGCCATCGGCCGTGCCGGACATCAGGGACACTATGGGCCTCTCCACCACCTTACGAAGCATCAGGGACTGGGCAACCACCATCCCCACCCTCGCGGCCTTTGCGCTCACCTTCTTGTTCGGCGACATCGCCATTCGGTTTGCCCGGCTTTTCGGACTCCACCCGATGGAGGTGACCGCCGGCGCCGTTCAGCGAGTCCTGCTGTCGTGCTTCCGGCTGTCGGGGGCGCGAATCAACGTGGAACGCCACCCCGAAGTCTTGGCGAAGCGCCCCTACATTTTCCTGTCCAACCACCAGAGCCTCCTGGACATCCCCATCTTTGGTGGACTTCTCTTCTCCAACTACCCGAAATACATCGCCAAGATCGAACTCGCCAAGCGGATCCCCCTGGTCTCCTACAACCTCCGACGAGGAGGCAACGCCATCATCGACCGGAGCGGCGGTAGACAGGCCATCCGCGTCATTCGAGATTTCGGCAAGACGTGCCAGCGGCGAGGCGTGTCACCGGTCATCTTTCCTGAGGGATCCCGTTCTCGCGACGGCCGTCTCAAAGAGTTCAAGCCGGGGGGCACGGCCGCCCTCCTCAAGGCAGCCCCCGACCTTCCGGTCGTTCCAACCACCATCGACGGCTCGTGGGTGCTCTTGAAGAACAAGCTCTTCCCGATCCCGTTCGGCACCCGCATCAACGTTCGGTTTGGTGCCCCCATCGATCGCAAGTCCGGAGAGAACGCGACAGAGATCCTCGACGAGACCCGCGAGCGAATCGCCGCCACACTCGAGAGCTGGCGGGCAACCCAGTCACCAGGACTCGTCTGAGCGGCACGCCCACTCGCCCTGATCGCCGTGCCGACGAGCGAGAGTCGTGCCGCACGCCCCGACCTGCCTACAATCGCCGCGTGATGGACGAACCCTCCCGACCCGGAGAAGCATGCGGCGTCTTCGGGGTGTACGCACCCGGCTCGGACGTTGCCCAACTTACCTACTTCGGGCTTTTTGCGCTCCAGCACCGTGGGCAGGAGAGCGCCGGGATCGCCGTCTCGGACGGCGAGACCACCATGATCAGCAAGGACATGGGCCTGGTCACCCAGGTCTTCGACGTGGCTTCCCTGGCCGCACTGACGGGCCATCTCGCCGTGGGCCACACTCGCTACTCCACCACCGGGTCCACCACCTGGGAGAACGCCCAGCCGACCTACCGGCAGGTGGGCGACACCTCCATCTCGCTGGCTCACAACGGCAACCTCACCAACACGCAGGCGCTGGCCGACTCCCTCGAACTCGCCGGAATCACCGATTCCGAGTTGATGGTGGAGGCCATTTCCCGAGCCCTGAGCGACGAGCGTTCAGATGGACGGGGCCTCGCCAAAGCCCTGACCGACGTCCTCCCCCTCTTCGAAGGCGCCTTCTCGTTGGCGATCATGGACCAAGGCAACCTCGTCGGGGTCCGCGACCCGCACGGCTTCCGGCCCCTGTGCCTGGGACGACTCGACGGCGGTGGATGGGTGATCGCATCGGAAACGGCTGCGCTCGACATCGTCGGCGCAGAGTTCGTGCGGGAGATCGAGCCTGGTGAAATGGTGGTCATCAACGCCCAGGGGATACGCTCCCACCGCCCCTTTGCCGGGTCGTACCCGAACCGCCTCTGCGTGTTCGAATTCGTGTACTTCGCCCGGCCCGACAGCCGCCTCTACGGCCAGGACATCCACGGCGCCCGACAAGAGATGGGCCGGCAACTCGCCTCCGAATCTCCGGCGGCAGCCGACGTGGTCGTTCCGGTCCCCGAGTCCGGCATTCCAGCCGCTCAGGGCTTCTCCGAAGCGTCCGGGATCCACTACGCCGATGGGCTGGTCAAGAACCGCTATGTCGGACGAACCTTCATCCAGCCCACCCAACTCCTGCGCGATCGAGGCATCCGGATGAAACTCAACCCGATTCCCTCGAACCTCGACGGTCAACGGGTCGCCCTGGTCGACGACTCCATCGTGCGCGGCAGCACCACCCGGCAGCTGGTCGGGATGGTGCGGGAAGCGGGCGCCAAGGAGATCCATCTCCGTATCTCGTCACCGCCCTATCGCTGGCCGTGCTTCTACGGTATGGACACGTCCGACCGCAGCCGGCTCCTGGCAGCCGGCAAGTCGGTGGACGAGATCCAGGAGTATCTCGGAGTCGATTCGCTGGCCTACCTCTCTTTGGGCGGCCTCCTCGCCTCAACCGGAGGACAGGCAGGCGGGTTCTGCTCGGCATGCCTGACCGGCGACTACCCGACCGAGGTGCCGGTGGCGATCGGGAAGTTCGCCCTGGAAACGACCAGCTGATGGCCACCTACCAGGAGTCCGGAGTCGATATCGAAGCCGGAGAACGGTTGGTCGAGGCCATCGGCCCGAAGGTGACAGGCACCTGGGGCCCGGATGTCCTGGGAGGCTTTGGCGGCTTTGCGGCCGGTCTCCGTTTGCCGCCTGGCTACCAACGCCCCGTGTTGATGATGACCACCGACGGGGTGGGGACCAAGCTGGAGGTGGCACGCCGGGCGGGACGGATGGCAGGGATCGGATTCGACCTCGTCGCCATGTGCGTCGACGATCTCGCCGCGGTCGGAGCCCGCCCCCTCGGATTCACCGACTACCTGGCGGTTGGAAAGCTCGATCCGGTACGTGACGAGGCCATCGTGGCAAGCGTGGCCGCCGCCTGCATGGCCGCCGGGTGCGCGTTGCTCGGCGGCGAAACCGCCGAGCACCCTGGGGTGGTGGAGGAGCATCACGTAGACATCGCCGGAGCAGCCCTTGGGATCCTCGAAGAAGGCCACGAGGTCACCGGCGCCACCATCCGCCCCGGCGACCTGGTTCTGGGCGTGGAAAGTCCCAACCTGCGTTCGAACGGCTTCTCCCTCATCCGGGCCGTCGTCGATCTGGATCGCCTCGACGAGACCTGCCCGGGCACGGACCGATCCTGGGGCGAGGTCTTGACCGAACCATCGGTGATCTACGCACCCGCCATCGGCGACGCAGTGGCCACCGGTCACGTCCACGGCCTGGCCCACATCACGGGCGGTGGACTTCCCGGAAATGTCAGGCGCGTCCTCCCCGCCCAGGTCGATGCCGTTGTGGATGCATCTCGCTGGGAACCACCCAGCGTGTTTGTCGCCATCGCCCGAGCGGGGACTGTCACCGCACAAGAGATGTTTCGTACCTTCAACATGGGAATCGGTTTCGTGGCGGTGATCGACGCTCCGGGTCTGGACGAGGTGACCGAGATTTTGGCGTTGCATGGACACCAGGCACATGTCATCGGCGAAGTCTCACCTGGCGCCGGCGAAGTTCACATGAACGGTCTGAGCCGGTAGAGAAGTTTTTTGCAGTCTGCAACAAAAACCTCCCAGTTCAGCTGGACAACCAGTCTGGAAAAAGGTAGAAATCTACCTGTCGGCTTGTCCCTGGCGGGGTCGTTTCGGCCCCTGAGCCGACGAGGGAGGCCACCGCAAGGTGGTCTTCCTCATTGGGAGGAGGCTTCTGCCTTGCCCCGATCGCGACCCCGTGCAGGCCCCGCTTCAGCACCCCACTGCTGAAGCCAGCGCCAGGTGAGGGTCGACGCCAGAGTCGCCATGGCCACCACGGCGAACCAATCCCCCCAGCGCGTATAGGGCGTGGGATCTGTGCCTCTCAGCGTCACTTCGCCCCGCACGACGTCCTCACTGAACAGCTCCGAGGCTGGACCAACACGACCACCCTGGGTGATGACGGCCGAGGCACCTGTCACGGCGGCATGCAGCAGGTCGACGCCATTCTCGGCTGCCCGCATCCGGGTCATGCCGAGGAACTGGTCGGCTGCCGAGGAGACGCCGTAGGACGCCTCGTTGCTGGCGACGACCAGCAACTGCGCCCCCATGCCCACCGCCTGGCGGCTATATCGAGCGAAAGCTCCCTCAAACGAAATGACCGAAGCAAACGCGCCGAACGGACTGGCGAAGACCACGGGGGCGGAGCCCCGCACCATGTCGCGCGGCACTCGAGCGGTCTCGGGGACGAGCTCGAAAACAGGGCGGAGCGGTACGTACTCACCAAAGGGGACAGGGTGGTTCTTCAGGTATTCGCCCAGCAGCTCACCGTCCGGTCCGAAGACGACGTTGGAGTTGATAAAGGTCTCGCTGGTGGCCGGACGATCGCCTCCCACCAGCAGCGTGGCATCCAACCGTCGTGCCTCGGCGGCGACGAGACGCTGCCCCTCCGAAGGGCTCGCCGGGTCCACCTCGAAAGTCGTCGCGCTCTCCGGCCAGACGACGAGATCCACCGAACCGGGTTCGAGCTGACGGGTGAGCCGGAGATGGTTCTCGAAAATGGCTTCACGCTCCCCCGAGCAGTGTTCCAAGGGACACGGTGAGTTGCCCTGGATGATCGCCACGCGCACCGTCCGACCGGACGGCAGCTCCGCAAACGCGCCCAGGAGGGCCAGCACGGCCAGCAGCCCGACCGCCCCGGCCAACCACCACCTCTGCCGGCGCAGAACGAGAAGGACGATCCCCGCCGCAAGCGCGGCCACACCGATACCCAGCCCGGAGGTTCCCACGAACTGGGCGGCGCCGCGCCACCAGGCCCACTCCCCGAGTGGATAGCCGAGGGCCCCCCAATTGAGCCCTCCGAACGGAATGCGCTCCCGCAGGAACTCGAGGGCAGCCCAGCCCCCCGTGGCCACCACGCCCAGCTCCCACCCCGGATGGCGCCTGAACCCCCACAGGAGGGCGGCGTAGCCGGCATAGAACGGGATCTGCACGAGCAGCAACCCCACGATGGCTTCCTGGCCCAGATTGGCGATCCACTCCATGAGAGCGCCGAAGTACACCGCCCCGAAGGCGCCACCTGCCAGTACCGCGGCTCGCCGGCTGGGGGCCGAGACGACGGCGTACATGAACCCGGCCGGTGCCACCAGGACGAGAAACGGCCAACCCAGCGGGGGAAACGAACCCCACAACAGGAGTGCCGAGGCGAGCGCAATCACGATCGAACGAGCCACGGCGGCGAGCGTAGCCGGGCTGGCGGGTCAGGTGGCTCCTAGAGTGATCCAGGTGACCGACCTCGAACTCGCCATCCACCTCTCCTCTCTGGCGGCAGACGTCATCACGCAATGGTCGACAGGTCCGGTAACGCCCGAGATGAAAGGGATCGTCGATCCTGTCACCGCGGCCGATCGGGAGGCCGAGGCAGCCATCGTCGAAGCTCTCGGCACCCACCGTGGCTCCGATGCGATCATGGCTGAGGAGGGCGGGGGGACGATCGGCGCGGATCGGATCTGGATCATCGATCCGCTCGACGGTACGGTCAACTTCGTCCACGGAGTGCCTCACGTGGCTGTATCGATAGCCCTGTTCGAGGCACGGAAACCGCTGGTGGGAGTCATCCACGACGTTTATCGCGGAGACGTCTACGCCGCCGGGCGAGGCACAGGCGCCACGCTCAACGGCAAACCCATCTCGGTCTCGAGCACCCCTGACCTCGGCGCCGGGCTCATCGCCACCGGTTTCCCCTACGATCGTCGCGAGCGTGCCGACAGATACGCAGCTGACGTCGCAAAGGCCCTGCGTGAGGTGCGGGGGTTGCGTCGCATGGGCGCCGCCGCCCTCGATCTGGCCTACGTTGCCGCGGGGCGTTTCGACGGCTACTGGGAACGCAATCTGGCTCCCTGGGATGTGGCGGCGGGAGTCCTCCTCGTCATCGAAGCCGGGGGCCGTGTCACGGACCTGTCCGGCGCCGAGTTCGGCATCGACGGCTTCGACTCGATCCTCGCCACCAACGGAGCCATCCACGATCGCCTGCGTGGTGCGCTGGGCGACTGACCGGGCAGGCGCCAGCCGGCGACCCTCGAGCTGCCTATCCTGACCGTATGTACGACGAAGCGATCGAAGCCTTCTGGAAGTGGTGGGAAACGGGTCGAGAACTCCTCGAGGAGGCCGTTGCGGACGGCGGACCGACCGACCTCCCTGAGACCATCACGGGTCTGGTCGCCGACATCCACCCCGAACTCCAATGGCAGCTCGCACCCGGGCCCGCCGCCACCCACGCCTTGGCCCTCTCTGCCGGTGGCGACCCGTCTCTCAGGCTAGTCACTCAGCGCTGGGTCGATCTCGGGTCTGACGCCACCGAGACCTGGGAATACCACCCTGCCCGGGTGGCGGTGGCCTTGGCCCCGTTCGAGATGGATGACGTCCTGGTCGATTCGAAGGCAGCCGTCATCGTCACCGCCGAGGACCTCCTCTACGAACAGCTCGAAGTGACGATCTACGTGCCAGGTTTCGAGCAGGTGACCCCCGAGGTGCAGATGCGGGTTGCCCTGCTTCTCCTCGACGCAACCCTCGGCGAGGATGACGTCGAGCGCTGGGTGGGGTTCATCGACACGGTCGACGAACCGCCGGCAGGCGGCGCACCCTTGCGAACCTTGCCGGAGATCGTGTCGGCCTTTTCTTCGACCACCACCGGGGAGCAATGGGACGTCGTCGAGGAACAGGAACCCGGGGCGCTTCCGGCCATCAGCTCCATCAATCGAGCGCTCAAACCCCTGGACTACCTTCGGTACACGTTCCACCTCGAGATGATCATCGAGATGAACCAGTGGACCGACCTCGGGCTTCCCACCGAAGACGAATCTGAGGATCTCACCCTTCTCGAGGAAGACCTCATCCACACGTTGGGAGACACTGCCATCTTCGCCGCAAGGGAGACCGAGGACTGCATTCGGCGCCTGCACTTCTTCGTGCGTCCATTCGAGACCGTGGAAGAGTCCATCGACGAGTGGGTCGAGTCCATCGGCTCGCACACCATCGAGCCGGTGCTCTCCCTCGATCCGGATTGGGCGATTCGGGCGCGATGGAGCTGATTCGACCCACCTTGATCGTTGCCGATCATGTCAGGACCGCCCAGGGCATCGTGGGCAACGCCGTGCTGGTGGAGCGAGGGATCGTCCAGGCGGTCGGGGAGGCGGATGCGCTCCGGTCGCCGGATCACATCGAGGAGAGATACTCCCAGGCGGTGATCGTGCCCGGTTTGGGTGACGCTCACTTCCATCCCACCGGCTACACCGCGGCGCTCACTCGCCTCAACCTCTCGGGGGCGCCGGACATGGCCGAGTTGCTCGATCGAGTGAGACTCGCCGGGCGACAACTGCCGCCCGACCGGCCACTGATCGGCATTCGCCTCGACAACGAGCACCTGGCGGAACGCCGCCTTCCCACCCGAGCGGACCTCGACGCCGCGGTCGGCGATCGGCCCGTGCTCATCTTCCGCTACTGCGGGCACATCGCCGTCGCCAACACCCGCGCTCTCGAGGCTGCCGGCCTGACCGCCTCACGACCGGATCCGGTCGGAGGCTCGATCGATCGCGACGAGTCCGGGCTGCCCACCGGGGTCCTGCGCGAGACGGCGATCAACCTCGTCTCCGACCGCATCGGCGGACGAAACCAAGGTCTGGATCCGGAAGCCTTTCTCGCCTCGCTCCGTGGTCTGGTCAGGCAGGGCTTGACCCGGCTCGGGGGCATCATCCAGGTGGGCAATCCGATGTGGGGCGGGCTGGGCGACGACCTGGAGCTCCTCCTGGAGGTGGCTCCGGACCTTCCGTTGGAACTGGCGGTCCTGGTGATCGCAGAGTCTCCCGAAGCCTTGGAGCAAGCCGCCGGGCGCCTCGACGGAGCGGGGCGCCGCCTGAGGTTCCTGGGAATGAAGGATTTCGGCGACGGAAGCCTGGGCGGCCACACGGCAGCGATGCGCGCCGGCTACGCCGATCGACCCGATACCCGAGGCACGCTCCGTTTCGACGAGGATCTGATCGGCCCGGTCGCCAGCGCATCACTCGACATGGGGGGAAGCGTCGCCATCCATGCCATCGGCGACGCGGCCTGCGGACGGGTGATCGACTACTTCGAGACACTGCGATCGGCGGGAGCGCCTCCGGCAGCCTTGCGGATCGAGCACGCCTCCGTGCTGAGCGACCAGGACATGGAGGCCCTCGCTCGGGTCGGGGCGACAGCCTCCGTCCAGCCGGCGTTTCTGGCCTCCGAATTCGACTGGCTCGAGAGCAGGTTGGGTCCGGCGCGGACCAGGAAGACCTATGCCTTCAGATCGATGCTGGACGCCGGAATCGCCCTCGCAGGCGGATCGGATTGTCCGGTTGAGCCTCCGAATCCTCTCCTGGGTATGGCTGCCGCCCGCGATCGGTGCGGGCTGGTCCCTTCCGAGGCGGTTTCGGCCTCGGAGGCCCTGGGAATGTTCACCGATGGTGTTTCGCTCGCCCTCCGAAGCGAGCCGCCGTTGTCCGTCGGCAGCCCCGCCCACCTCACCATCCTGGATCGCGACCCCGTCACCGCCGACCCCGATTCCCTGCGCAACGCCACTGTGCTCAGCACCTGGATCGACGGCGAATCGCACCCGTTCGACCCCGACGACCTCATCTGGGACTGAGCTGCGCCGGGTCACCCGAGACCAGGCGACCGTGTTCCACTACCATCTCGTCACGCAAGCCGAGGAGGCACATGCGGATCAGCATCGAATATTGCACTCAGTGAAACTATCTGCCCCGTGCGGTCCGCATGGCAGAACAGCTTCTCGAGACGTTCGTGGGGTCCGTGACCTCGCTGGAACTCATCCCCTCGTCGGGTGGACGATTCGAAGTCGTGGCCGGGGATGACCTCATCTACTCCAAAAAGGAGACCGGACGCCATGCCGAGTTCGACGAGGTCGCTCAAGCGCTGCGCGATGCCTTGAGCTGAGCTCGAACCGAATCCACGGGTTCGACTTCCGGTACCCTCTCATGATGCTCTACGACTACACCTCCGTCACCGCTGAGACGATGGGGCGCGACCTCACCGAGACCTTGGACCGCGCCGAAGAAATCGTGGCTGCCGTCGTGTCGGAACCGTCGCCTCGATCGTTTGCCAACACGATGCAGCCGCTGGCCGACATGTCGGACCTTCTCGGCGACCTCTACGGACGGGGAGCCTTCCTGGGGCAGGCCTCCGCCGACCCCGCCATCAGGGACATGGCGCGAAACGTGGAGGAACGACTCTCGAAATGGCAGGTAGAGCTGATCTTTCGCGAGGACCTCTACGAAGCGGTCAAGAGCTACGCGGACACTGCGGAGGCCGCCGATCTCGACGGAGAGCACCGCCGCCTGCTCAATTTCACGCTCCGAGACCTGGTCATGGCCGGCCACGAGCTGAGCACCGCAGCTCGGGAGGAACTCCGCACGATCAATGCCAGGCTGGTCGAGCTGAGCATCCAATTCCAGACGAACCTGGCCGACTACCGGGACTACCTCGTCGTCACCCGCTCCGACCTCGCCGGTCTTCCCGAGGACTACATCGATCAGCTCGAGGTCGGCGAGAAGAAGGACACGTTCTGTGTCTCGATGGAATACCCTGATGTCATTCCGTTCCTCGATCACGCGCAGCGCCGTGATCTTCGCGAGGCGCTCTCACAGAAGTTCAACAGCCGCGCCGCCAAGGAGAATCGTCCCCTCCTCGACGAGACGGTGCGTCTTCGCAGTCGAAGCGCCGAGATCTTCGGGCTCCCTTCCTGGGCTGACTACCGGATGCAGGAGAAGATGGCGGAGGGTCCGGCGGCTGTCTCGGCGTTCTACGCAGATCTGATCCCGCCTCTCACCGCTCTCGCCAGGCAAGAGGTGGAGCGCATCGCCGACCTTCTCGAGGAGGACACCGGCGACCGCCAGGTCCAACTGTGGGACTGGCGCTACTACGACCAGCAGCTCCTCAGAACCGAATACGGAATCGACCAACTCGAGGTAGCCAAGTACTTCTCTCTGGATCGGGTCGTGGCAGGAATGCTCGACCTGACGGCGGAGGTCTTCGGCCTGCGCTATGTCGAGGTGCCCGACCCCAGGGCTTGGCACGCCGACGCCGTGCTGTACGAGATCCGGGACGCGGCTTCGGACCAGCTGCTCGCCCATTTCTACATGGACCTTTTCCCGCGCGAAGGGAAATTCGGACACGCCGCCGCCTTCCCCCTCGTGCAGGGCAGGCACAGTGTCGACGGCTACGTCCGACCCGTCACCGCGGTGCTGGCCAACTTCACGAAGCCCACCGGCGACAAGCCGTCTTTGCTGATGCACAACGAAGTCGTGACCTTGTTCCACGAATTCGGGCATGTGCTTCACATGTCGTTGACGAAGGCCCACTTCGGGCGTTTCTCGGGGGCGGGCACGGAGTGGGATTTCGTCGAAGCCCCATCCCAGATCATGGAGCACTGGTGTTGGCGACCCGAGATACTCGCTCGCTTCGGACATCACTATGAGACAGGGGAACCGATCCCGGCCGCGCTCATCGAGGAGATGGCTCGGGTTCAGAACCTGAACGTGGCTATCAAGACCCTCCGGCAAGTGTCATTCGGGGTGTTCGACATGGCGATCCATGGCCCGGGTCCGTTCGCCTCCCTGGAGGAAGCGGCCAGAGCCTCGACCGAGGTCACGCCGTTTCCCCACCAACCACGCACGTTCTTCCCGGCGTCCTTCGGTCATATGTATGGGTACGACGCCGGCTACTACGGCTATCTGTGGGCAGAGGTGTTCGGAGACGACATGTTCTCGGTCTTCGAGAAGGAAGGGCTCGCCAATGCCGAGGTGGGAGCGCGGTATCGCCGCGAGGTGCTGGAGCCGAACGGGATTCGCGATGCGGCGGAGTTGCTGCGAGCTTTCCTCGGTCGGGAACCGTCCAATGCCGCCTTTCTCCGAAAGCTCGGGATCGAAGCCCAGACGCCTGCCGGGTGACGTGGCCTGGTCCTGCGGAATGATCCGATCGTGAAATGGGAACGGCCCGTTCACGCGCACGTGACTGAGGTCCCGGGGAGGGAGTCCGGGACCTCAGTCGATTGCTGGACGGAGCGGGCAACCCCAGGTCCAGCTGACGGCACCGACGGACTCTGGGAGAGTCGATCGGGATCGGTCAGAGGTAGCCAACCGCTCCCCGGCGCCGTACAGGTCTACGCCGTTCCGTCGGTGATGATGCGTCCCCGCACCCGGGGGAACCGGACCGGAGCGTGTGCGAAGCAATACTCACGCTTGTTGTACTGCGAAAGAATGGTCTCGCATCCGCGTTTCGAGCAACGGCGGTCGCCTTGGACGGTTCTGGACGGTCGTGCGGATCCGGTGATCCGACGGCCTTTCAACGTGGTGGTGTCAGCCATGATGTTCGCCCTCCTTTGTAACGGGCTGGATATCGGGCTTGTCTATCGGTTTTGATTGCGCCTTGTACAACCAATCTGACCCGGGTTGTATTTCGCCGCCGGTGTGCCTTGTTGCCCTTAATACGCAGCCGACGACGTTTTGGTTCCCCAATATCTCGCCAAATCAAACCATCGCGTCTTTTGGACCCCACCCCCGGTGGGGTGGTAAGCTGCGGTCGTGAAAGACATCCACAAGAAGAACTCGCTGAATCGTCTCAAGACGGTGCGCGGCCACCTCGAGAGCGTGATCGCCATGGTGGAGGACGAGCGGTATTGCCCCGAGGTGATGAAGCAGGTCTCCGCTCTCCAAGGCTCCCTCGAAGGCGTGAACCGGATTCTTCTCCAGAACCATCTCGAGACCTGCGTGGCGCACGCCGTCCAGGAAGGGCGCGGCGCAGAAATCGTGGATGAGCTGCTAGAAACCATGCGCTACACGGCAGCGGTGACCGGCCCAGCCGCCTCACCGCTCTACGAAGACCCGCTCACGACAGAAGACCCGCTCACGACAAAGGACATGACATGACGACGTTGACACTCTCCGTACCGGATATCTCTTGCGGACACTGCAAGAGCTCCATCGAAGGCGCCGTCGACCAGCTCGCCGGGGTGGGCAAGGTCGAAGTCCACATCGAACCCAAGACCGTCGACGTCGAGTTCGATGAGAACGCCACATCGCTCGACACCATCATCGGGGCGATCGAGGAACAGGGCTACGACGTAGCCCGCTCGTAGCGTGGCCAAGCCCGAGCCGGCCGGCGGTGCTCTGAGGCGGGCCCCTGCCTCGGCGCCCGAGGAGCTCGTCTTCGAAGTCGACGGGATGACGTGCGCCTCGTGTGCAGTCAGAGTCGAGCGAGTCTTGACAAAACAGGATTCCGTCGAGGGCGCCGTCGTCAACTTCGCCGGCGGCGAAGCGCATGTCCGGATTCAGCCGGGGGTCGATCCCACTCCCCTCTACGAGGCCGTCCGCAAGATCGGCTACGACCTCTCCCTCGTCGAGGAGGACACGGAACGCCAGAGTCAGGTCGAGAAATACACGGAGGAGCAGCGCCGCCAATGGCGCAACTTCCTCATGGCGGCTCTCTTCACCCTTCCGGTCATGCTTCTCGCCATGGTCGGTCCCGACACCACCTGGAGTCGCGCCCTTCAGTGGGCGCTCGTCACGCCTGTCGAGTTCATCTTCGGCGCCCAGTTCCATCGAGCGGCGGCCAAGCGCCTGAGCAGTTTCACGGCCAATATGGACACGCTCGTCTCCATCGGAACACTGGCCGCCTACGGGTTTTCGGTCTGGGCGTTCTTCGCAGACACCCCGGTCTTCTTTGAGACGGCCGGCGCCATCATCAGCTTCATCCTGCTGGGCCGGTACTTCGAGGCGAGGGCGAAGGGAAACGCCTCGGCCGCCATAACGAAGCTCCTCGAACTCGGGGCCAAGGACGCCGTGGTTCTTCGCGAAGGTACCGAGGTCCGGATCCCCATCGAAGAGGTGAAGCGCGGGGACCTCCTCGTCGTTCGGCCCGGAGAGAAGATCCCCAGTGACGGCGTGATCACCGAGGGGGCGAGTTCGCTGGACGAGAGCATGTTGACCGGGGAGTCTGTCCCCGTCGACAAGACCGTCGGCGACGACGTGTTCGGAGCCACACTCAACCAGCAGGGCCGGCTCGTGGTCGAGGTCGACAAGGTGGGCAACCAGACCGCCCTCCACCAGATCGTGAAATTGGTCGAAGAAGCCCAGGCGTCCAAGGCGCCCATTCAGAAGCTCGCCGATCAGATCAGCGGGGTGTTCGTCCCGGTGGTGATCGTCATCGCCCTCGTCACGTTCTTCGGTTGGTGGGCGACATCGGGGGACGTCGCCAGTGCAGTCCGCAATGCGGTGGCAGTTCTCATCATCGCCTGCCCCTGTGCCCTCGGCCTCGCCACCCCGACCGCCATCATGGTGGGCAGCGGTCGCGGGGCGGAACTCGGGGTCATCTTCAAGGGGGCGGAGATCTTTGAGCGGTCCCGTGGCATCGATGCGGTCGTTTTCGACAAGACCGGAACGTTGACCCGCGGCGTGATGACGTTGGCAGAGGTCGTGACGAGTGCGGACGTCGAGGAGACCCGGTTCCTTCATGTGGTCGCCTCGCTGGAGAGCGCCAGTGAGCACCCGGTGGCGCGCGCCGTCGCCCTGGGGGCCGAGGAACGCGACCTCGAACTGATGACTCCGACGGAGTTCCTCAACACACCGGGACGCGGTGTCCGCGGACGAGTCGACGGGCTGCTGGTCACCGCAGGAACCTCCAAGTTCTTGGCCGACGAGGGACTCCTGATTCCGACCGAGATGACCGAAGCGCTCGACCGTCTCGAGGGAGAAGGGCACACCGCGTTCTTGGCCGGTTGGGACGGTGAGGTCCGAGGGGTGCTGGCCGTGGCAGACGTGCTGCGCTCGACGGCTCGATTGGCCGTCGAGCAACTTCACGAGATGGGCGTCCAGGTGGCGATGATCACCGGCGACAACCACAGGACGGCCGCGGCGATCGCCGGGCGGGTCGGCATCGATCAGGTCTTGGCGGAGGTGCTGCCCGGCGACAAGGCCGCCGAGGTGGCGCGGCTGAAGGCGGAAGGCATCCGAGTCGCGTTTGCCGGCGACGGCATCAACGACGCTCCGGCCCTCACCCAGGCCGACCTCGGGATGGCGATCGGGACTGGAACCGACATCGCCATCGAGGCAGGTGACGTGATCCTCATGTCCGGTGATCCTCTGCTCGTCAAGACGGCTCTCCGCTTGGCTCGGGCCACCTTCCGGACCATCAAACAGAACCTCTTCTGGGCTTTCTTCTACAACGTGGCGATGATCCCTCTGGCCGCGGCAGGGCTCCTCAATCCCATGTTCGCGGCGGCGGCCATGGCAACCTCCAGCGTTTCCGTGGTGACCAACAGCCTGCGCCTCCGCAGGTTCGACGCGGACCACTGAGGCCCCGGGCTGGTCCCACCAATCAGCGAGGACGACCGAGGCACTGGGTACCCTTGCGGCTGATGATCACCGACGAGCCGCCAACGGACCCCTGGGGATCCGGACCCCCGCCACCTCATCGGGCCGGACCTCGCGCTCGTCCGGGACGGCCCAGAGCGATACTCCACTGGTCGGTCCTCGACGAGAACCAGGTTCTCCTCGCCGTGGTGGGCCTCGTCGGGGTGGGGGTCTTGGTGCTGGGGATCCTGGCGCTCCTCCCGTCGTCCGACGGATGCCGCGATCAATCGTGCGCGATCGGAGCCCCGATCGGGGTCAGCTGGCTGGAGGCGGAGGACACAGTTGCCGCCCAGTTTCTCCCATGTGGAGACGAGACCGTCAGCGATGTGATCATTACGGAGAGCCGAACCGGTGACGTCCTGTGGCATCTCGCCGGACAAGACCAGGACGGGCGGACGACGTTCATCGCCGGACAGGTCCCGGAGCCCTACGAAGAAATCGTGCCCTTCGAGCGTCTGCCGGTCGGACGGCTCGAACTCACCATGGTGGGAGACGCCACCTACGTCCTTGGTTTCGAACGTTCGGATCTCTTCGGGGATTTCGTCTTCATCAACGGCGACCGGGTCGAGCGAAGCGCTTTCGCGGCAGAGGCCAGGAAGGTGGGCGGGTGCGCCGAGAGGGCTGCTCCGGTGGGCTCCGACCGAAGCGTGATGTTGACGGTGGGCCTGGTTGTCCTGGCCGGCGCCGCCGCCGTCCTGCTGGCCGTCAGATTCATCGACGTCGGTTCCGGCAAAGATGGATGACCCGAAGCAGAGGAGGGACCAAGTCATGCTCGAATTCGTTCACGAGGTCGCCGCGGCGGTGTGGCTCGGGGGGCTCATCACGCTCGGGGCCTTGGTCCCGGCGCTGCGCCGGGCCGGCGTCGAACGTCCCCAGCTCCAGGCCATGGCTCGCCAGTTCGGGAGAGTTTCGTGGTCGGCGATGGTGATTCTGGTGGTTTCGGGTGTCTGGCGCTACTGGCCGAATCGGATCAGCCTGGACGCCGCCACCTGGTTTCGAGTCAAGGTGGCCCTCGTCGTGCTCGTGGTGGGTCTGGCCCTCGCCCATCAATTCACGGCGCGTCGAACAACACCTGCGGTAAGGGGGGTTCTCCAGGGAGTGACGCTCCTGGTCAGCCTGGCGATCTTTGCAGCAGCCACGGCGCTCTAGGCATCCGTTGACCTCTGATTCGCGTCACGGAGTGCCCGCGACGGTTCGTCAGCGCTTGCGCTTGTGGCGGTTGGCCTTCAGACGCTTACGGTATTTGTGCTTCGACATCTTTTTGCGTCGCTTCTTGATCAGCGAGCCCATACAAACTTCCTCAACATGAACGATGCGGGTGCATAGCTTGCCGGGTTGAGCGGCCAATCGCAAACCGGAGCGCCCCGCCTCGGGGTCTCAACCCGCGGCCGGATCCATCAGCAGGCCGTCGTACGCCACCGCCAGGTCCCTGACCTCGCCCTCGCCTTGGAGGACTTCGGCCATCGCCGCAGATACCCGAGCGGCCGCCTCGGAGGTCGTGAAGGCAATGACCGCCGGACCTGCGCCGCTCCACGCCGCATGAGCAGCTCCGGCAGAACAGGCGGCTTCGATCAGGGCTTCGCCTCGAGGATGGAGGTGAGCGCGGGCGGGTTGATGGAGCTCATCCCCGCCGGCACCCCGCAGAATCGACTCTTGACCGGTGCGCAAGCCTTCGATCAGGGCCGTCACCCTTCCCAGGCTGCGGACCACGACTTGTCGATCGATCGTGGGACCGAGGGCGGCCCGAGCTTCCGAGGTCGACAACCCGTAGGAGGGGACGGCGAGCACGATTCTCCACGCGCTCGAGATAGCAAGAGGGATCGGCGACCCGAGCTGGTCGACTGCGATCAACCCGCCGTACACGGTCGCCCCCGAGTTGTCGGCATGCCCTTCGAACTCGGTCACCAGATCGAAAACGGTCTTGCGGTCCACTTCGGCTTCCACGGCGAGAAGGGCCGCTGCCGCTCCCGCCGCAGCGGCAGCGGACGATGAGCCCAAACCTCGCGACAGCGGAATGGCGTTGGCGACCGTCAGTTCGAGCGGCTGGTCGCCCGCCGCCTTCTGAGCTGCTGCCAGGACCAGATCGTGAGCGCCGGGAGGCAACTGATGGGGACCGACGTGAACGGCGGACCACCGGCTGGAGCGGACAGCCGAAACTTCACACCGAAGCTCGAGGGCAAGCGCAAAGGCATCGAAGCCAGGTCCGAGGTTGCCGGAAGAAGCCGGCGCCGACGCCTTAGCCATGTCCGCCCGGCTCCCTCGCCCCGCTACACATCCAGTTCTCGCACTTCGTCCCTCACGACCGACCCCCCGACTCGGGCACCTTCTTGGGTCCACGATAGATGGATATCGGATGGGTTCCCCATCTCCTCCCCCTGCCGGATCAGCAGGCTTCCCGTCTTCTCGCCGAACGTCTGAAGCGCCCGGGCCAGCGCCACTGCGGCGCTCCCGGTGGCCGGATCCTCGAAGACACCCGATCCGGGAGCGAAGAAGCGAGCTCGGACTCGACCATCCCCCGCCCGGGCCCAGACATAGGTGTGTGCTCCGTCGGGGTGGGCCGAGAGAACAGCGGGATTGGGGCGAAACGAGGCAACCTCCTGCGCCCTTTCCAGTTCCACCAACACGTATCTGAGGGGCATCTCCACCACCACCGCAGACCTCGCCGACCGAAGGCCGAGCCCGATCGCGTCGAGGTTCTCGATCGTCGAGACCGGCTGACCGAGCGGAGCGTCGATCCAGGCGGCCGTCCCGTCGAACGAAATGTCGATCCGGCCGATTTGGCACGTCACCGCCTCGGGACCGCCAGGGCCCAACGCATGGAGGACCCAGGCTGCTCCCACCAGGGGATGCCCGGCGAAAGGCATCTCGGTGGTGGGGGTGAAGATCCGGGCGTGAGGGATCTCTCCCTCTTTCCATTCGAGGAAGACCGTCTCGGAGAACCCGAGTTCAGCCGCGATCTCCTGCATCCCCTGTTCGGTCAACGAAGTGGTGTCGGTGATGACACCGAGGTGGTTTCCGCCGTTTTCACCACGGGTGAAGACCCGCAAGACATAACAGTGCCGCATTGGTGTCCTCTCTCAACTTCGAGCATGCCACGATACCGCTACGGTGAGGCCTCATGTCAGAGCTACTCGGAGACACCCTCTTTGCGGAACTCACACTTGGCCTCGGCCTGGCCCTCATGGTCGGCAACGGCTACGCCTGGTACAAGGCTTCTCGCGGGGAACGGCCGGATGAGATCGAAGGAGAGTTCCGGAGAGGACGCGTCGTCTTCCTCATCCTCATCGGGATGATCATGTCCATCTGGGGGGCGTTGAGCTTCTGATCATCGGGGTCGGCCGCCCCGCTCGAGGATCGGGAAGGCAGCTGGAACACGACCGCTAGAATGTGACCGAGCCGCGGGTGTAGTTCAACGGCAGAACACAAGCTTCCCAAGCTTGGAATGGGGGTTCGATTCCCCTCACCCGCTCCGATTCGAAGCCGTCCCGACGGGATCTGGTGCCGGCTGCCGCGACCGCCGGGCGACCGCTCTACAATCGCCTGCGGACCACGAACGAAAGGCAGCGTCGGTGATTTTCTCTGATCGCACCATCAAAGAAGCGATCGCCGAAGGTCGCATCACCATCACCCCGTACGAGGAGGCACACGTCCAACCCTCGTCGGTGGACCTGCGAGTGGACCGCTTCTTCCGGGTGTTCGAGAATCACAAATACCCTCACATCGACCCCATGGCTCGGCAGGAAGATCTGACCACCATTGTCGAAGTGGCCGAGGAAGAGGCGTTTGTACTCCACCCGGGCGAGTTCGTCCTCGGCTCCACGCTGGAACGCGTGCATCTCGGCACGGACGTCGTGGCGCGATTGGAAGGCAAGTCCAGCCTGGGCAGGCTGGGCCTCCTCATTCACTCCACCGCCGGATTCGTCGATCCCGGTTTTGACGGCTTCCTGACCTTGGAACTATCCAACGTCGCCAACCTCCCGATTGCCATCTATCCGGGGATGAGAATCGGCCAGATCTCGTTCTATCAGATGACCACCCCGGCCGACAATCCGTACGGATCCTCCCAAGCCGGATCGAAATATCAGGGCCAGCGGGGTCCAACGCCCAGCAGAATTCACCGAGACTTCAAGTAGACCGGGTGGGTGCCCTGAGACCCACCGCCCTGGGGGAACGGATCCTGAGCCTGGGTGACCCGAGATGGGCCGGCCAAGACGGGGACGGCCGGAGAATAGGTGCAACGTCAGACGGTGGCGCGGGGTTCTTATCAATGTGCCGACCTTGACCACCACCTCGATCAAAACCAGGCTGTCTGGCAACGTGGATGCCGCCTTCCCCGACCTGGTGATCGCTCACCAGAACGGGATCTACGCCGGCATACTCAGGATGACCTCGAACCGCGAAGACGCCGCCGACCTGACTCAGGAGACCTTCGTTCGGGCCTACCGAGCCCTGGTGGACTACGACGCCGAACGGATCCGCCAGATGCAACTCGAAGGCTGGTTGTGGACGATCGCCCTCAACCTCTGTCGCAACCGAGCGCGCAGCCGGAGCAGACGTCCCCAGATGGTGCCCCTGGTCGACCTCGACCCAGCGGGGCGAGACGACACCGAAGCCGATGCCCTGGCGGGCCAGGGCCCCCTTCTCGATGCGCTGGAGAAACTGCCGAAACGCCAGCGCGAGTGCGTTGTGCTACGCCACGTGGTCGGGTTGGACTACGCAGCCATGAGCGAGGCGATGGGCAGGCCGGAGGGAACCTTGAAGTCCGACGTACACCGAGGCCTGCAGCGCCTCCAGAGCATCCTGGGAGAGCACGATGTCTGATATCGCCGACCGACTCGCCACCCTGACACAACCCGCCCCGACCGCGGTGGCTCCGAGCGTCCTGCTCACCACCGGACTCGCTGACGGCATCGTGGAACGCTCCACGCCGGCAGGCACGCTTCAGGTGGCCTTCAACATCCACGGAGTGTCCGCCAGCACCCTGTCGCCTGATGCGGAGCAGTTCGCCACCGGCGTGACCCGACGTTTTGGTCGGGCCGCCTACCTCGTTTCGTCCATGCCGAGAGCCCTGGCCACCCAGCTCGATCGCGCTCTCGCCTCCGGCCGGGTTGGGAGTCTGCCACTCGATCTGCGGTCGGTGAGCCCCTTCCAGAAGTCGGTGCTCGAGGTCGTGGCCAAGATTCCACCGGGCCAGGTGCGACCGTACCGATGGGTGGCTGCCGAGGCCGAGAATCCTGGCGCTTCGAGAGCCGTCGGCTCGACTATGGCTCGCAATCCCATCCCCGTTCTCATCCCCTGCCATCGAGTGGTGAAGAGCGATGGTCGGCTCGGCAACTACCTCTTCGGGGTGGAGGCGAAGCGGGCGCTCTTGGAGGCCGAAGGTATGGACACCGAGTCTGCGGAGGCCAACGCCGGCCATGGCCGGTTGCTGCTGGGAAGCAACACGACCAACATCGTCTGTCACCCGACCTGTTCGCATGCACGCCGAATCACCGATCGCCATCAGCGTTGGTTCCGTTCGATGAGCGAGGCGACCCAGGCCGGGTTTCGGGCCTGTCGCGACTGCCGACCGGTCGGCTAGGGACGAACAAACACCCGATCGACCTGGTCGGCCATCTCCAGGACGTAGCTCGCATCCGTGTCGATGTCGTAGAAGGTGAGCCTCGATTGGGCGGCCCCCGTGGAACTGAAGATGAGGAACCTTCCATCCGACGACCACCGCTGCGGCTTCGCCGCGAACGCCAGCCTGACGATGTCGTCATCGGTGACCACGTACGTGACCGACCCTTCCTCTTCGACGGCTTCTACCGCCAGCACGCTCCTACTTGGGGATCGGTGCACCGCCAGCACTTCCCCGACGATCCCCCCGCTCCACCACGGCTCGGCGAGGTCTTGAAGGTCGGCCTGGCCGACCAGCACCGTCCGCCCGTCTGCAACAGCCACCGTGCTGCGCGAAGCGGAACCGAGGAAGCGGAGCGTACCGCGCCCGAGATCGCCCCCGGCCGGACTGAGCATGATCAGTTCTCCGTCGGCTTCCAGGGCGAAGCCCCACTCGTCCCACGCCAGTAGGCGGGCTCCACCGATATCGGTGACGTAGGAAACGGTCACCTCCCCGTCGCCCACGATGCGCTCCAGCTTGCCGGTGAACAACGCCCTCCGGGCGTCCTCGACCTCCCCCGTGTAGGCGATGCGCGCCTCCTCGGAGCCGTGCCACACGAATCCATCGGCGCCGACGGCGACAGGCCCGGTGGATCGAGACGACAGATCCCCAACCGCCAGCATCTGACCATTCCACAACGAGCGTTCGACCCGCGCGAAGAAGTTGCCGGATTGATCGAAGACGCCGTGGTCGAGCGTGGTGGCGCGCACCGCACTGCTGGCCCCGGGTCCCCACACCAACTGGTAGAGCGGTTCGCCGGCCGAATCGAGCAGACTGACGATCAACACGTCCGAGAATCCCGGAACCAGTTCGCGGAGGGGCAGACCAAGCGGCCGTGGCTCGCCGGCGGGCTCAGACTCCCTAACCTCCGGGAACTCCGTGACCAGGTTTGCCCGATCTCGCACGGCTTCCACCCTGGCCACCTGCTCGATCTCGGCGGCAGTCGGTTCAGCAGGTGTCTGACGGTTGCCGATGAGAATCCCAATGGCGAGGGCGGCGGCAAAGCCGAGAGCGACGAAGACCCAACCGCCGGATCGACCCGGGGGGGCGTCGCGGGCGGTGTCATCGTCGATTCCGATGATAATCTGGTCGGGGTCCACCACCACCTCCTCCGGCTGTGGGCCAATCCTACGGTGTCGCCACGCGAAAGTCCCGGGAGTCCCGACCGCGCGCCACCGCCACCAGGACCCCGCCGCCGATCACCATGAACACACCAACCCACGAGAGCGTCGCAGGCTGCTGCTGGAGGACGAGGGCCGCCCACAGCACGGCCGAGGCCGGTTCGAGATACGAGAGAACTCCCACGGTCGCCACGGGCAGGCGGGCGATCACCCACCAGCTCACCAGGGCTCCCAACCCGGTGAGCACGAACCCGAGGATGGCCACCGGCAACGCGTAGTCCAGGGCCGAAGGCGAGCGGGCCGGCTCCCAGGGAACCTGGGCGAACGCTGCGACGATCCAAGGCGTGAGCAACAGAGCAGCCGCGCTCATCTGGGCCGCTGCAGTGGCCAGGCCTCCGACGGCCTGGGCAACCGGCTTTCCGACGATCAGCATCGCCGCCAGGGTCACCGCACTCACCACGCCGGCGCTGACCCCTCCCACGTCCACCTCCACGGCACCCCAGACCACGAGCACGGAACCGAGCAGAGAAGCGACGAGCGCCGCTCCGACCGGTCGGGGCACTGCCTCCCCCAACACCCGCGCCGCGCCAGTAGCCGCCAAGACCGGCGCCAAGAAGACCAGAACGAGGGCCACGGCCACCGAAGTGTGGGTGATCGCGTAGAAGAAGGTGAACCAATGGGTGGCCAGCAGCAGGCCGACACCGCCCACGCGCAACCCCAGACCGTCCGGGAGAGCGAACGGATTCCGACGAGTGAGGAGCAGGAGCAAGGCCGCGCCCAGCCACACCCGCAGTGCGACGATCTGGAGCTCCGGCAGGTCGATCTCGAGCACCAGGAGGGGGATGGCGCCGAGCGAGGTGGCGAGGGCCGCCATGACGACGGTGGGTCCGAGGGCGGATGTCTTCATGGGTCGTGGAGCCTACCCAGTCGTCGAAACGAATCTCTCAAGTGCCTGCGAGTCCTCGCCGATACTTTCTGTGCAACACTTTCTCAGACCGGAAAAGAACGGGTACCCCCTTTCCCGAATCCCAACGGTCTGAGGACACTGAAACCCCCCACTCCTCCGGGGGGTTTCATCGTTAACCGGCGTATCAGGTGAGACCGGCGTAGTCGCGTAGCTGGGGGATGAGGCTCATCCGAGCGGCTTCCGATTCGACCGTCGATTTGAGCCGATGGGTGGGCCGGGGTCGACGGTCGAGCCAGAACTGGCCGGAAGCCTCGGCAGGCTCGTCGGCAGCAGCCAACCAGACCATCGTGTCCGCTCCCTGCTCGGCGGAACGCAAGAAGGGTCCTACCATTTTGCGGAAGGCGGGTAGAGCATCCTGCACCCCAGCCGTGTCCGCCCACCCGGGGTGGACGGCATGCACCGTGACGCCCTGCGGAGCGAGCCGTTCGGCCCACAGTTCGGTGAGAACCACCTGAGCCCGTTTGGTGTGGGCGTAGGCGTCTGAGGGTTTGTAGTCCTTCTCGTTCTGAAGGTCGGACACGCTGAGCCGGCGCGTATACATCCCGCCGGACGACATGTTGATGATCCGCGCCGGTGCCGACTCGACGAGTTTGGGGATGAGCATTTCGGTGAGGAGGAACCCGCTGAGGAGATTGGTGACGAATGTCCGCTCGAAACCCTCCGCGGTCAGCTCCCGCTTGGCGAACATGGCTCCAGCGTTGTTGATGAGCACATCGAGCCGGTCGAGGGCGAGCAGGCGTTCGGCGAGACGACGGGTCTCCGCCAGGCTCGACAGATCGCACTGCTCGGTGGCGACCCGGCCACCCATCTCGGCCTGCACCGTGTTCAGCTTCGCCTCGTTTCTCCCGACGATCACGAGGTTGGCGCCGAGGCTGTCGAGCCGGTGGGCGGCCGCTCTCCCCAGGCCCGAGGTGGCTCCGGTGATCACGACCGTCTTTCCGTCCATCCGCGGAAGTTCGGCCCAATCCGACTTCCGGAGGGCATAGCCGACGTTCGTGAAGCTGAGCAGGACCGTGCTGTCGAGAAGATCATCGATGCGGGAGGAGACCATTGCGCAAGCCTACGCAAGAATCCGCCGCTAGCCGAACTCGCCGCAGGTACGATCTCCCCCATGCCACGGTGCCTCGCACTCATCGACGGACAGCACTACCCGCCGGTCGTCGAACGAACCCTGGGCGAACTCCGGGGCGAGGGCCTCACCGTGGTGGCTGCCCTCTTCCTCGGCGGCAGCGAAAAGACAGACCGGCCACCGAGCCTCTCCGTCCCCGTCACAGCCGGAGAACCGATCACGGTCCTCGACCAGCTCATCGAGGCGCACCGGCCGGATCTGGTCATCGATCTCAGCGACGAGCCGGTTCTCGACCACCGCAGGCGTTTTGCGCTGATCTCCGTTGCTCTCAAGGCCGGTGTCGCCTACCGAGGCGCCGGATACCGATTCGATCCACCGCCACAACCGACGCTCACCGATCTCCCGACTCTGGCCGTGACGGGGACCGGGAAGAGAACCGGGAAGACCGCGGTCACGATCGAGCTGGCCAGGCACTGGCGGGAGGCCGGCCGCCGCGTCTGCATCGTCACCATGGGTCGGGGAGGCCCTCCCGACCCGGTCATTCTCAGAGTTGGCCAGTTCGAGGCTTCCGTGGAGGCTTTGGCCCGCATGGCGGAGCTCGGCCTCCATGCTGCCTCGGATTACGTCGAGGACGCCGTCTTCGCCGGCGTCGACACCATCGGTACTTACCGTTGCGGAGCGGGGGTCTCTGGGGAAACGGACCGTCACAATTTCGCGGCGGGCGTGTCGGCGGCTTCGACCTTGGGGGCCGATCTCGTCCTGTTCGAAGGGAGCGGTACCGCTTTGCCCCCCGCCCGGGCCGACAGCCAGGTTCTCGTCATGCCGGCCGACATCGACCACGAGTACCTCCGGGGCTACCTCGGACCATTCCGGGTACGCAGCGCCTCGGCGGCGGTCGTCATCGATCCGCGCCTCAGGCAGCCCGAGAGCGTGGCGCGGATCGAGTCGATTCTGAACTCTCTCAATCCGGGCATCGTGGTGGTGGGGGCGGGTTATCAGCTCGAGCCGACCGTTTCGGTCGAAGGACGGCGGGTCGTGGTGGCAACAACCGCGCCGCGATCGGCAAAGCCACATTTGGTCGATGACCTGGTCAAGGTGGGGGCGAGTGCGGTGACGGTCGTGCACAGCCTGTCCGACCGCACCGCGTTGACCGACGAACTCGACGCCACCGAGAACGCCGACCTGCTGCTGGTGGAGGTGAAGGCAGCGGCCGTTGACGTGGTGGTGCCCTGGGCGAACCGACGGGGAATGGAGGTGGGACTGATCCACAACCGAGTCCTGTTTCCCGAGGGTGGAATCCACGAAGTGGCCAACGTGGCGGAACGAGCCTGGGCCGATCAGCCGATGACTTCGTAGACCTTGCGGAGCGGTTCACGGCGCAACAGCGCCCGTACCCTCGCCTGACTGGCGATCACCTCGGGGTCCTGCAGGCCGGCTTCCATTGCCTCGGTGGAGGCCCATCGGGTGATCACGCCACCTTCGACGAGTCCGCCCACCCCCGGCTTGTCAGCTCTCACCAACTCGATGCCCATACAGCCGGGAACTGCCTCGAAGGCCGGCACGACGTCGGCTCGAAACCCGTTGATCAACTCCTCGACGTCGGATTCCGACACGGCCGAGAGAAACATGCGAATGACGGTCACCATCGCCAGGCAGCCTTCGAGAACATCCCGGCCATGTCGGGATTGCGGGTGAGTTCGGTCGTGACTCGATCGAACTCGGCCGCAGTTTGCTGCCCGGAGCCCGGATAGACCAAGGTCACTTTGACCGAGGTCTGGTCGACCCGGACGACGTTGTAGGACGGCCGCGTGTATCCCCTCAATCGGTACGAAGAGACGGTGCCACTGTTGATGATCAACATCCGCCCCACCTGCCACACATGCGGGACGTGTTTGTGACCAGCCAACACGATGTCGACGCCCGAGTCCTCCAAGAGGGCGAGCACGTCGCCGGCGTCCCAGACGATGTTCCGCTCCCGACCGGTCCCCGGCACCGACACGAGATGATGGTGCATGACGAAGAGTCGCAGGTCGGCCTGATCTCCGAACTCCTGACGGATCCACTCGTAGCGGGCCCTCCCGATCTCGCCTTCCGCCAGGTCGGGTTTCGAACTGTCCACCGCCAGGAGGCGCACCCGTTGCGGGTATTGGGCCCGTTCCATGGCCAGGGTCCAATCACCCTTGGGTCCGGACGTCCCCTTCCCGAAATGGTCGTAGAAGTGGAGGTACCCGACGTTCTTCGAGTCGTGGTTGCCCGGCACCACCACCGTCGTCAAGGCTTCTCGGATGGGCCGGAGCGCGTCCCGGGCTGTCTCGAACTCGCTGGCGTAACCCTCTTGGGTGAGATCTCCGGCTACGACCACCAGGTCCGGTTGGAGATCGAGGATCTCTTCGACGGCGGCTTCGAGAAGCTTCGGATCGAAGAAGGGCGAACCGCAGTGGATATCGGAGAGCTGGGCGATCGTCAGCGAGGCCATGCCGGTGTCATACTACCCACGAGCGGCCTCGGTGACCCGGCTGTTTCGAGGAGGACCACGGCTCATGGCCAACACGCACGGACGGTATATCTGGGTTCTCGATCGACAGGAGACACCACTGCCATTCTCCAAGTTCGTGGCGGCGTCGTCCATGATGGTGGTGGGCATCGAACCCGAGATCGCCTACACGATCGCCGAGGAGACCGAGGTACGGCTCTTCGAGCGGGCATCGTCCGAGGTGTCGGTCGAGGAATTGCTGGAGATCACGGCTCGGGCGATCGAACAACACGCCGGAGGAGCGAAGGCCTCCCGCTATCGGGCTTGGGTGGCGAGCCGGCGCCTCGGGCTGCCGATCATCGTCCTGCTGGGTGGGGCTCCGGGGGTCGGAAAATCATCGGTGGCAGGCGCGATCGGAACCCGTCTCCGTATCCCCAGCGTGATCCCCACCGATGCGGTGCGACAGGTGATGCGGCAGTTGGTGCCCACGTCGCTGGCGCCCATGCTGCACGTTTCCTCTTTCGAGGCCCACCAGGCGCTCCGAGCCCCGGTCCCCTCCGACCACGATCCGGTCATCGTCGGGTTCCAACAGCAAGCAGAGATGGTGGCAGGCGGTATTCGGGGGCTCGTCGATCGTGCCATCACCGAAGGCACCGGGCTGGTGGTGGAGGGAGTCCATGTCGTGCCGGGGTTGTTCGACGCAGAGATGGAACGCTGGACGAGCAGCGCGGTGATCTGCCAGGGGGTCCTGGCGGTCAAGGACGGCACCGCCCATCGATCGCACTTCCTCGCCAGGGCCGAGCAGGCCAGGACTCGCACGGCCGACCGTTATCTGGACGCATTCGACGAGCTGCGCAGGATCGACCGCTACCTCCGGTCGGTCGCTCGGGCGAAGGGTGTCCCGGTGATCCTGATGGAACAACTCGACGACACCATCCAGTCGGTGGTCGAGTTGATCGTCGACGCCGTGATCGGCTCACCCGCCCGCGAACTGGCGAGCGAGGCCCCTCCGGGCGTCCTCTAACGCTCGGAGCGGCGGTCCAGGGCTACGGTCATTTCAGCGCCGAAGAAGAACGCCTGAGCGATGTAGTAGATGTAGACGAGCAGCACCACGATGGCAGCGAACCGCCCGAAGCTGGCTCCCGGATCCGACAGGGCGAACACGACTCCGATCACTGCCGAGCCGAGCACGATCACCACGGTAGTGAAGAGACCCCCGAGCCCGGCAGTGCGCCAGTCGACGCGCCGGGCGGGCAGGTACCGAAACACCAGAGCCATGAGCGCCGAGACGCCCACCAGCGCCACCAGCGGGTTGAGCACCTGAATGATGGAATTGGCGGTGGGCATCCGGTCTCCGATCTCGTCGGCGAAGAACGCTACCAAGCCCGTCCCGACCGTGAAAGCGATGAGTCCGATGCCGAGCACGAGGACAGCGGCGAACCCTCGCAGCCGCTTCCACAGCATCGGCACCAGGCCGGTGGTCTCTTCGATCGGGATCTCCCACACGGTGTTGAGGGAGGCCTGGAGCTGGAGGAAGACGCCCGAAGCACCCACGAAGAGCAGCGCCAAGCCGAACGCCGAGGCGATCACATCGTTGCCGGTTCCGCCGTCGCGGGCGGACACGAGATCATCGAGCGTGGAGGCGATGTTCTCGCCGGCCACCTCCTCGACCTGGGTCAGGAAGGTCTCCTGCGCGGCATCGTCGCCCACCGCGAAGCCGGCGATGGCAAACAAGAGCACGAGCAAGGGCGCCAGGGAGAAGAGGGTGTAGTACGCCAAGGCCGCCGCCATGCGAGGAGCGCGGTGCCTCTTGAAGCCATCGGCGGCCTGCTTAAGGAGCGGCACCCCATCTTTCAAGAGGCGCGTGACGTCTTCCATCCGACCTCCCATCTCATCCACTGAGGACCCGGTCCGGCAGCCATCCGGCCTCTCCGGACTCGGCCACGCACCAGCTCCAGCCACCGATCTGCTCGCCTATCTCGACGCCGTCCCCTGCGCAGACGGTCAGCTCGGCGGCCGTGTAGTCCCGAAGCGCCACAGCGGTACCTTTCTCGGATATTCCGAGGATCGACACCGGCAGCCAGCTCGTCTCGCCCGTTTCGGCGACACACCACCGGTACTCGGTCCATTCGTCGTCGCGCCGCCCCACGATGACGCGATCCCCCTTCCTGACCACGATCGGGTGCTTCTGGCTGGCCGTCCATGGAGCGCGCACCGTTCGGCGATTCTGCTCCTTGTCCCGCCACTGTTCAGCGCGGATCCGATACAACACGTGCCGCCGCAGAGGACTATCAGCCGGCAGGCGAGGGTGATCGAAATCCAGGGCAGGCTCAGGCGCCAACCCGAGGCGGGCCATGAGCCTCCACGACGGCTCGTTCAGGGCCGATGTGAAGGAAACCAGCTCGTCCAACCCGAGTTCGGTGAAGGCGTGGCTCAACACCTCGCGGGCGGCCTCGAGGGCGTACCCGTTGCGGTGATACCGGCCGTCGATACGCCAGCCAATCTCCAGCGCCGGCTGAAACGGCGCCTCGAATCCGGGTTCGGCCAGGCCGACGAAGCCGATGAAGGGTGCGACGCCTGGCACCTCGACAGCCCACAACCCGTAGCCATGGCGCTCGAGGTCACTTGCGATCCGATCGGCGAGCGCGTCGGACTCTTCGCACGTCAAGGTGTTCGGAAAGTACCGCATCGTGTTGGGATCGGCGTTCATAGCCGCGAACAACGGCCGGTCGGATGCGCGCCAGCCTCGAAGACGCAGGCGGGCCGTGCGGAGTTCTGTGGCAGCCACGGATGCCAGGCTAGAGGATCGGGAGGTGATGACCCGGAAATCAATCATTCCGCGCGGGGAGAGCCACCCCCGTCCGGAACCTGCCAAACCATCGGACGGATTCGATGAGGAGGAAGCTCAGCGCAGCTCCGACGGTGTTGGCAAAGAGGTCCCAGGAGGCGTCCGCGGCGAGCCGGGTGCCCCGGACGCTGTCGAGGAGCAGCTCGAGCAGCTCGTTCAGGACGCCGAGCACACAGACCACCGCCAGAACCGCCAAACCGCGGCGGAGGACGGTGAGTTCGGTGCCGTGGTGGAGGAGGTAGTAGGCCACGCACACCGAGGCCAAACCCCCTCCGACGGCGTGTTGTGAAAATGTGGTGGTGTGCTCTGCGAACCAGGGGCTCGGCAGGTTCCAAGCGACGGCGACGGCGACGATCGCAGCCACCAGCCACAGGCGGGCGAGCAGGCGTGGCTTGTGTCCGAGTGCCCGAACCACCAGAGGGGCACCGAACCAGAACACGAGGCCAAACAATGAGGTTCCGAGCACGGAAGCAGACATGCCGAGATGTTACGACAGTGGGACGTCGCGCCGTCCGGTTGGCTAGATGTGGTTGAGGAAGCGGATCGACATGTGGAGGTAGCGCTCAAAACCGGGATGCCGCTCAGCCGCGTCCGTCCATGCCGGGTCCTGCCCCAGCGCCTCCCACCCGGTTTCCCGCTGAGCCAGGTCATCCCACCGGATCACCCACGTCACGTTGGCGGAACCATGCGGGAGGTCCATGGGAGCAGACCCGGCGATTCTCGAATCGATCCCGCTGTCGATCCAGACGCCAACGATGTCGAGATGGACACGAAGCACCTCGATATGGGTCAACCACCATTGGCGGTACTCATCGAGGTCGCCGCGGTAGTGGTAGTCGCGAAACTCGTACAGGCCCTCGGCCATGCCCGAAACCCTACCCCCGCTGACCGTCGACGTGGGGGCCGACGAGGGATGGAACGGACCGAATGACGGGGGCCCTCCGCGGTGCCCGGAGAGGGCGGGGAATCGGTCCGAATCAGGGAGCGACGTCGCGGCCGAGATCGCTGAACAAGGTGAACTCCGGCAGGAAGGTCATCTCGACCTTTCCGGTCGAACCGGCTCGGTGTTTGGCCACGATGACCTCGGCCAGGCCTTTCGAGTCGACGTCTTCGGGGTGGTAGTACTCATGGCGGTAGATGAACATGACGATGTCCGAGTCCTGTTCGATGGCGCCTGATTCTCGAAGGTCACCAAGGCGAGGTCGTTTGTCGTCTCGACTCTCGAGGCTGCGGTTCAGCTGCGAAATGGCAATCACGGGGAGGTCCAGTTCACGGGCCAGGTTCTTCATACTTCGGCTGATCTCGGAGATCTCCTGCTGGCGATTCTCACGATTCCGACCGCTCATCAACTGGAGGTAGTCGACGAGGACCAGGTCGAGCCCCTTGGAGCGTTTCAATCGCCGGCATTTTGCGCGAATGTCCGTAACCGTCACGTTTGCCGAGTCGTCGACGTAGATCTCGGCGCCGAACAGTTTCCCGGCCGCGTTCACGACACCCTGCCACTGCCGCTGATCGAGCTGGCCGGAACGTAGCTTCATCGAATCGACCCGGCCGATGGAACACAGGAGGCGCTGAATGATCTCCTCCTTCGCCATCTCCATCGAGAAGACAGCCACGGTCCCGCCTTGCATGGCAACGTTGGCCGCGATGTTGAGCCCCAGCGCCGACTTACCCATGGCCGGTCGGGCGGCGATCACGATCAGGTTGGCGGCGTGCAGGCCGGCCAACTTCTTGTCGAGGTCACGAAAGCCCGTCGGTGTCCCCGTGATGTGAGTCGCCGACGAACCCAGCTCCTCGATCAACTCGATCGAAGATTGCAGGTGGCCGCTCAGGAGCTGAAGCCCGTCCCCGACGCGACGCTCGGCCACGCGGAAAATGGTCTGCTCCGAGTGGTCGATGACCGTGTCGATCTCCTCCTCGACATCCATCGCCAGATCCGAGACCCTGGCTCCGGCGGCCATGAGCCTCCGCCGCAAGGCGGTCTCTTCGACGATGCCGGCGTAGTACTCGACACGGCTCGCCACGGGAACCGCATCCATCAGTTCCGTCACGAAGCCAATCCCGCCGACCCGATCCAATTCACTCTTGCGGCGCAGCTGGTCGGTGACCGTCACCGCGTCGATCGGCTGATTGCTGTTGTAGAGCTCTTGAATCGACTCGAAGACTGCCTGATAAGCGGGGACATAGAAGTCCTCGGCGTCGAGCTTGTCGAGAACGAGGTTGGCGGCGTCGGGCGAGAGCAGGATCGCTCCCAGCACCGACTCTTCTGCCTCTGCGCTGTGTGGTGGGGTGCGGACCCCGCGGGAACCGGTTCGCGTTTGTCGCGAGGGGGAACCGCCCCTGACGCCGGTCTCGGCTGCGGGGGCCGAGTAGGCGTCGAGGGGGGGCTCGGTTGCGTCTGTGATCGACGTCCCCTCGTTATCCACTGATCAGGCTGGTATGACGTCGAGGGTGAGCGTGAACTCGACCTCGGGATGGAGTTTGACCGGTACTTCGTGGAGACCGATGTCCTTGATGGGTCGTTCGAGGATGACGGCCTTGCGCTCCAACTCGACTCCGGTGAATTTCTTCACGCCCTCGATGACGTCGGAAGCGCCGATGGAGCCGAACAGTTTGCCTTCATCTCCGGATTGGGCCGCGATCACCACCCGTGAGCCGACCAGGCTGCTGGCGATGGCTTCCGCCTCCAGACGCGCCTTACGGGCGGATTCCTCACGGATCTCCTTGATCTTGGTGGCGTGCTTGAGAGTGCCGCTCGTCGCCTTGGCAGCCAGGTTGCGTGGGAGGAGATAGTTCCGTCCGTAGCCGTCGGCCACCTCCACGATGTCGCCTTCTGCTCCAAGCCCTTCCACTTTGGCGGTGAGGATGAGTTTCATCGGTTGATATAGGGGAGAAGGGCCATCTCGCGAGCGTTCTTGATGGCCAGAGCCACCTCGCGTTGATGGCGAGCGCAGTTGCCGGTCACTCGACGCGCCCGGATCTTCGACCGATCCGAGACGTACTTGCGGAGCACGCCGACGTCTTTGTAGTCGATGACGGCTTTCTTGTCCTTGCAGAAGGCGCAAGGCTTCTTCTTGCGTCGCGGATCAGGGCGACGCTTTCGAGACTGTGGTTTCGCCATGTTTCGATTCTCCTGAACTCTGTTTCTAGAAAGGGGCTTCGTCGGGGCCGTAGTCTTCACGTGCGACGGGGGCGGCCGGAATGGAAGCGCCACCACCGGAATCGCCGAAGCCGCCGCTGCTCTTGGCAGTGCGGGTCACCGATGCCGTCGCCCAGCGAAGGCTCGGGCCGATTTCGTCGATGCGCAGCTCGACCACGGAACGCTTCTCGCCCTCTTGCGTCTCCCAGGAACGCTGTTCGAGGCTGCCGGTGATGATCACCCGGACGCCTTTCTGGAGCGATTCGGCGGCATTCTCGGCGGCTTCCCGCCAGAGGGTTCCACCAAAGAAGCTGGTCTCTTCTTGCCATTCGCCGTTCTGGTTCCAGCGGCGGTTGACCGCCACTCTGATCTTGGCCATCGGCACACCCGACTGGGTGTAGCGGAGCTCGGGATCTTCAACCAGATTGCCGATAACAGTTACGGTGTTCGTCATACATTCCTCTTCTCGGAACGTCCTTGTCGCCCTCCGACTATCTCAGGTGGGGCCGACAAAAAAGCGTCCTACTCCTCGTCGAGGCGCATCACCTTGTGACGCACCACGGCATCCGACAGGCTCAGCGCGCGGTCGAGTTCTTCCACCGCCACCTCTTGGTCTGTCTCGAAAGTGACAACCGAGTAATAGCCCTCGCGGATGTGGTTGATCTCGTAGGCAAAGCGGCGCTTGCCCCACAGATCTGTCTCGGTGACGGACCCACCACGGGCGGCCAGCAGATCCTCGATCTCCTTGACCTTGCCCTGCACGTCGGGCTCGGGTATCTCAGGACGATGAATCGTCATGACTTCGTATCTCCGCATGATGTACCTCCTTCGGACATCCGTCTGGAACGGAAGGCCCCGTCACAGCGACGGAGCAGGATCAACGCACGTCTCCCTGCGGAGGGGAACCTGCGGTGATGGGAGTGTAACGGCGAAGCCCGGGCGAGGCGAAGTCGCAGCCGTGGTTCGTTTTCGCGAGCGAGCTCCCGCCTCGATGCGGACAATCTCGAGCCCTCACCCAGACGCCCCTCGCTACTCGCACCGCACCTGATCAGGTGAGACTGAGAGCACTTGCCAGCTGTCCGAATCTCACGATCACCCGGGGCCAGTGGGCGGCCCTGCTCGTCCGTGCCCTGAATCTTCCTCCCGGCCGTCCGGCCCGGTTCGTCGATGACGACGGTTCGATCTTCGAACTCGAGATCGAAGCCCTGACCGCAGCACGCATCACCCTCGGGTGCAATCCTCCGGCCAACGACCGCTTCTGCCCAGCGGGCAGCTCACTCATGGCCAGGCCGTTGCCATGCTCCATCGCTGAGAGGCCTTGAACGGGCCTGAGGGGACGATTGCCATGCGACGTGCGCTCACGTGTACGCCGAAGCCTCGGTCCCCGCGCCAGGTTCAGCCGACCATAAGCGCGACGACCTAGGTTGGGTGATGGTCTACCGACAACCAAGGGAGGGACGACCATGAACAGGTTCCAAACCACAGGGAAGAGGTCAGTCTGGTTCCGATACGGACTGCTCGCGGTGGTCGCCGCCATGGCGATCGCTCCTGTCGCCGCATACGCGGCCGACGCCTTCGACGATGTTCCCGACACGAACATCTTCCACGACGACATCGCCTGGATGGCCGACAACGGAATCACGGCAGGCTGCGGCGGAAACAGCTTCTGCCCCAAACAGACCGTCACCCGTGAACAGATGTCCGCCTTCATGAAGCGATTGGCAGTGAACAAGGTCGTCGACGCCGCCACGGCTCTCGAGGCCGATCACGCCACCACGGCGGATAGCGCCACGACCGCGGATGATGCTGACACGGTCGAGGGGTATGACGCCGCTGGGCTGCTCCCGCGGTTCCTTCGCATCGACGACTTCGAGCTCGGCCCAGTGGCGAGCGGTTCGGAGGTGTGCATTACGGATGCGTACACGCCGGCCGTGGCTGAGGTTGCAGTGATCGATGCCCGCGTCTCGGCCAACGGTGATGGTGGACCAAGCACCCTTTGGCTGCGAACCGCTTTCAGCACCGATGCCGGTGGGACCTTCACTGACACCGACCCAGGGCGGACCTCTCCTGAGCAGACCGTCGACGTTGCAACCGATGGAGCTTTGGCGTACGTTGACGTCATGGAACTCACCCCAGGCACGCCATACAACTTTGGCGTCGAGATCAATGGCGGAAGCAAGACCAACGTGATCTGCCAACTCCTGGTGACGATCCACGGAGTTGGTCCGAGTGGCACCCCGATCTCGACAACTGCGACAGCGGCCGGAGTCGCCAGTCAGACTCTCGACAACGAGTAATCGAGACAGACCTCCAATGATTGGACGCCTCCCCTGGGAGGCGTCCAATCATCGATAGGGCGGCAACCAATCGGGCACAGCGCCCAAGGAGTTCATACTCCCCACAAGGGCAGGCGTTTATGGAATCAACCACACCACCGTCTCGCGAAGGTCCGTTCGGCTGCCGTCCATGGCGGAGATCTCGAAGATCATGAGCGTGCCCACCTGAAGTTCGTCAACGTCGTAGTCCACAGTGAAGTTCATCGGTCCGAAGTCGGGTCCGGCCGAGCCGGTCGTCTCGAAATCGCTGGCGATGAGAAGCCCGTCCCGGTCATACAACTCCCATTCGATGGTCGCCTCGAAGGCACGGGAGTAGCCGGTCACCTCGATGGGGCTCTCTACGTACTGCCACCAGGCCGGCGAATCGGCAAAATGCTCGGGGATCTGGTTGAAGAAGTCTTCGCGAGCCATTCCACCGTCGATGACGAGACCTTCTGACGAGAAGACATCCACTTCGACCCCGTCCAACTCCAGTTCGACGAGATCGATGTCGGGGAATGCGGTAAGGGTGTAGGTGAGCTGGGCGAGGCGCATCCCCATCGTGAACGTTCCGCCTCCGTCGTCGAAGTTCTCAGACAGGTCGACCGTTGCCACACCGGCGTCGATGTCGATGGGACCATTGCGTACCACCCCGGCGGGGAATTCGTGGGAGAACGCCGGCGTCTGAGCGAGCTCTCCCGGAGTGGGGCCCTCGATCAGGAGATCGACGGCGAGCTCCGGCGTGACCGGCGTCGTCACGTAGCGAGCGACCGGCGCCAGATAGGGACCGAGCTCGGGCTGGTCGAGACCGAAGAAAACCACGGCGAGTTCGTTGGGGAGATCCACCGGAGTCAACGGGATGGCTCGGCCCAGGAAGGACGCCATCTGGTCGCGCAGCACGGTGCCGGTCGGGCAGAAGCGATCGTTGGCCGGCGGGTTGCAGCCGAGCGTGACTCCTGCCGCGGCAAGTGCCTCGATCTCGGCTTCGAAAATCAAACCGTTGTCATCGACGAAACGGTCCTCGGCCGGGTCGTCGTCCGTGTAGCCCATGGCGCGGGTCAGGAAGGCAGCCATCTGTTGGCGCGACACGACCTGAGTTGGGCAGAAGCGGTCGTTGGTCGGTGGATTGCAGCCCTTGGTGATTCCCGACTCATAGAGGGCGTTGATGTCGTCCTCGTGGATGCTGTCGTCATCGTCAACGAAGTAGTCCTGCGTGCCCGCCGGTAGGCCGAGGGCGCGGACCAGGAAGGAAGCCATCTGTTGTCGGGTCACCCCGAGCGACGGGCAGTACAGAGTGTTCGCAGGAGGGTTGCATCCCTCGGTCACCCCCGCATCCGCCATTGCTTCGATGTATCCCTCGTGAATGTTGCCGTTGTCATCCCAGAACGTGCCGATCGGGGTCTCGTCGGTGGCGACGGCGGCCGTCACCAGGGACATCACCAGACTGACCACGACGGGAAGAATCACCACGCGTCCACGCATGATCGTTTTCCCTTCTCCGGAGGGTCGGAAATCGGCCGAGCCGGAACACCGCCCTCGCAAGTGCCTCCCTCAATGTACGCCGAAGCGGGCAGGCAGGCCGAGAGGAATAAGTCCATGCGCGGCACGAACCGCCACAGCCGGGCTATCGAACCAGCATGAGGTCGGTGGGCGAGCCCAGCAAAGTGCCCGCCGGTCTCTCGAGTGCCCAGCGGTAGGCGCCGTCGGGTGTGTAGGACGGGCAGTCGTCGGTGACGCATGGGGTCATGGTCATGATCTGGACGAGCCCGCCCTCTTCGTCGAAGAAGGCAATATCGAGCGGGACCAAGGTGTCCTTCATCCAGAAGCCGCCCAGGGTGGGGAGTTCGAACTCGAACAGCATTCCATCGACGTCACCGAAGTCGGTCACCCCCATCAGGCCCCGCTGTCGCAACGCCCGATCGTCTGCAACCGCCACGACGAGCGGCTCCCCACCGACGGAGACGATGTCGAGTTCAAAGCCGAGGATGTCGCCCGTATCGAGGGACGCCAGGGGTGTGGTGGTGACGGTGGTGGTTTCGGGGACTGTCCCGGCCAGCGTCGTCGACGTCATTGTCGTCGACGGGATCGTCGCAACCACCGTGGACGTGACGGCCGCCGACGAGGTGGTGACCGTGCCCGAGCCACAGGCGGCGAGCGAGATTCCTGCTACCAGGAGAGCGGCCACGAAAGGTCGCGTGGCTCCTCCTCCAAGAGGGCGGCCGCAGCCTCCTCCGACATGTGATAGGTCTCCTCGTCGCCAGGGAACTCCCCTGTTTGAACGTCGGTGAAGTACTGGCGGAGAGCGTCGACGGCTTGCGTTCTGAGGTCGGCATACTGGCGGACGAACTTCGGGTAGTGACCGCCATGGAGCCCGAGGGCGTCATGGAAGACGAGCACCTGCCCATCGCAGTATTTGCCTGCGCCGATTCCGATCGTTGGCACCGACACCTCTTTTGTGATCAACTGGGCCAGGAGTTCTGGGACGCCTTCGAGGACCATGGCGAAGACGCCGGCCTCCTCGAGAGCCGTCGCGTCGGCGATCATCTCCCTTGCGTCGGCTACTGCCCGGCCCTGCACCTTGTAGCCACCCATGGAATGAACCGATTGGGGGGTGAGACCGAGGTGGCCCATGACGGGGATCTCCGCCGCCACGATGGCCTCGATCACCTCGACTCGTTTGCGGCCGCCTTCCAGCTTCACCGCTTCGGCGCCGCCCTCGCGGACGAGACGGGATGCGTTCCGCACGGAGTCCTCGAGAGAGATGTGGTAGCTCATCCATGGAAGATCGCCCAGCACAAGCGAATGCGGCTTGGCTCGGGCAACGGCGGCGGTGTGGTGGATCATCACGTCGACATCGACAGACAGGGTGTCCTCGAAACCGAGCACGACGTTGGCGACAGAATCACCGACGAGGATGATGTCGGCGCCTGCCTCCGAGGCAATACGGGCACCAGGCGTGTCGTAGGCGGTCACCATGCCGATCTTCGGTCCGCCTTTGCGGGCCCGGATGGCCGGGGCACTCACCTTCTGGGGTCGGTCCCCCATGGTCGCTCCTCTCTCCCCACCTCAGCGGGTTGGGGGATCTGGCGTGGGTTGTGGTCGGCGGCGCACTGCGCCGTGTCCAAGACGAACATCCAACGCCCGGCAGTCCGGGTCACCAGTGTCGGGGGCCGATGCTACCTGATCACCGAGCTAGTGCCTCAATGCCAGCCGCACCGCGACGAAGAGGCCACCTCCGAACACGGCGGCAAAGCCGAGGACGATGATGATGGCGCCGACCGCGGACATCGGTGTCTGATGCCAGGCGGAGGGACCCGCGTCGACTGCCAGCTCCGAACCACCGGCGAGCACGGTGGGGCCCCCATTGGCGGGCCCATCGCCTTGGACGAGCGTTTCGACGATCTTCAGCGTCGTCACCATTTCAGGATGAATGGTGCAAAAGATCTCGTAGTCGCCCACCTCGTCGAACTGCCTTTGCCAGACGCCGCCTGGGTCGATCCAGTCGCTGTCGAAGGACCCTTCCTGGTCCGTGACCGTGTGCGGGGCTTGCCCGGTATTGGTCCACAGGACGGTACTCCCGACGCCGGCGACCACCGGGTCGGGGTCGTAGCCGAACTCGAACATGGTGGCTTGGACCAGCGGACCCTCTTCATCGGTGGCGCTGAGGATCGCACGTCGGGCGGCGGACTGCCGGAGGAGCTCGGCGATGCTGCTGCCCCCGGACAGCGCGTCAGTCTCTTCGGCGGAAGGTGCGTTGCCTTCATCGTCGGTCACCACCACCACTCCGCGCATCTGCGGGTGGATGGTGCACAGGTAGTTGTAGGTGCCTGGCGTATCGAAGGTTCGCCGGTAGCTGCCTCCGGGCTGGACGAGTCCCGAATCGAAACCGGACGCCGTCACCGTGTGGGGTGCCAGACCGCTGTTGAACCAGGTCAGCGTCCCGCCGGCTCGGATAGTGATCGAGGAGGGCGAGTACGAGAAGTCCCGCATCTCCAGTGCGCCAGGTGGGGCCGGCGCCGCCGTTCCGCCGGTGGCCGGCTCTTCCGCAGGTGGGGCTTCGCCGGTGGCGTCGGTGACGACGAGAGTTCCCGTCATCTGCGGGTGCAGCGTGCAGAAGTAGTTGAACGTGCCCGGATCGGTGAAAGTGCGCCGGTAGGTTCCGCCCGCGTCGACGATTCCCGAGTCGAAGGCGCCGGCTCGATCGGTGACCGTGTGTGGGGCGGCCCCGTTGTTGCCCCACGTCACGGTCGAGCCCATCGGCACGGTGAGCGTGGCAGGCCCAAAGGCGAAGTCGACCATCTCGACGTCGCCCGCCACGGGCGCCGCCGGGGTCGGCGGAGGTTCCTCCGCCGCCGGAGGCGGAGCTTCTCCGGTAGCGTCGGTCACGACCAAGGTGGCAACCATATCCGGGTGAAGCGTGCAGAAGTAGTTGTAGGTGCCGGCCGTGGCGAACGTGCGGCTATACGTCCCACCAGCGTTGATCAACCCACTGTCGAAACTCCCCGCTCGATCGGTGACCGTGTGCGGCGCCACCCCGTTGTTGCCCCACGTCACGGTCGAGCCTTCCGTGACGACAAGGGAAGTCGGGCCGAAGGCGAAATCGACGATCTCGACATCGCCCGCCACGGGCGCCGGAGGCGGCGGAGGGGGAGGTTCGTTGGCAGGTGGGGGCGGTTCGCCATCGGCGCCGGTCACCAGGATCGTGCCGACCATGTCCGGGTGGAAGACGCAGAAGTAGGCGTAGGTTCCCGCGGTCGCAAAGGTGCGATTGTACGTGGCGCCTGGAGACATGGTGCCGCTGTCGAAGCTCCCGCCAGTGGCAGTGACCGTGTGGTCTCTGTCGTCGTCGTTGACGAAGCTGACGGTTGCCCCTTCCGCGACGGTCAAGGAGGTGGGGCTGAACTGGCGGCCGGCCATGCTCACGTCACCGGAAGCGGCGGGGGGCGGCGGTGGGTCCCCGGGGTCGGTGGCGCCGACCTCCTCGACGGTGATCGCACCGTGGTAAGCCGTGTTGGCGTCATCGCGATCGTCGACGTAGAGATAGATGCCTGGCGTCTCGAGCGTCACGCTGAAGCTCTCCCCCGGTTCGAGGTTGCCCGAATCGAATTCCGCCGGAGAGTTGGTCGTTCGCATCCGATGGCGTTCGCCATCGTTGTTGACCCACTGAACGGTGGTGCCGGATTCGACCGTGACAGTGAGCGGGCTCAGCGTCGTGGTGATCGAGATCACCGTGGCGGCCTGAGCCAGGGCAGCAGGAGCAACGAGCGTGGCCAGCACCCAAACGAACGCCATGGTGACGGCAGCCGCCGAGCGCAAACGTTTCATCCTCGATCCTGCGGGACGGCGTGCACGAATATTGCCTCCTCTTCGTTGGGTACGTTGTACCGGGGAGGCGATTAAACGAGCGTTAACGGGATCGTTGCAGTCTGCAATTTTCGTACGGGAACCTGCGACAGATTGGCCCAGTGGCTAAGCCCAGTGGCTAGGCCCAGTGGCTAAGCCCAGTGGCTAGGCCCAGTGGCTAGGCCCAGTGGCTAGGCCCAGTGGCTAAGCCCAGTGGCTTAGGCCCAGCGGCCAGGCCCAGTGTTTGGGCCCAGTGGCTTCACGTGACGGCAGCCTCAGTCTTCGATGAGAGCTTTCAGTGCCGCCACCTCGGACCGAAGGGCCGCCACCGCCTCGACCAAGGAGTCAACCTGCAACCGCAAGGTTGCAGCTTCGTCTGGGGTCTGCGGGGTGGGCGCCGGCGTGGCGGCAACCGACACGTCGGTGTCCTCGCCTCCCGCGGCGTCGACGTCCGGCCCGCTCTCTCCGAGGAGGTGGGTATACCTGGGTTCCTTCTGGCCGGGTCGCCTGGCCATGAGGCGGGCGGTAGGGATATCGGCGCTCTCCATGGAACGCAGCGTGAACTCCACATCGTCAAGGTCGGCGAAATTGCAGTACCGCTCGGTTCGGGCGCGTAGTTCTCCGACGGTCTGGCTTCCGCGCAGGAGCAGGACTGCCAGGATGGCCTTCTGACGACGGTCGATGTCCAAACCTTCCTCGGCCGTCTCCAGGTGTTTGATGGCTCGCTCGCCTGCCCTCTTCACCGTGCGGGCCAGTTCCTTGTCGCGCAGGCCGTTGACGGCCTCGATGATCGTGTCCTCGTCGTACGACACGACCGGGTCCCGGTTCGATGACTGGTTGCAGGCAGCCCTGAGTCCAGCCGTCGTGAGGGGGTAGAGATCGGGCGTCGTCATGTGTTTCTCGATCAGGGCACCGAGCACACGCGCTTCCCAAGGCGTCAACTCCATCGCCGGGACCTCTTCCAACCCATGGGCCCAACCCTCACCAGGGAATGCCGGCCAGGGTGAGCAGCAGGGTGATGGCCAGGCCCGCCCCGGCTATCAGGTAGCCGCGCTCCCCCTCAGTCTTGCGGGCTCGCCCGATGGCAACGTGTCCCACGACCAGAGCCACCAACATGATGTAGGGATGGTCTGCTCGAGGGGACCCGCCGACGATCCAAAGGATGATGCCGATCAAGACCTGGATGTCGTAGAGAACCATCGCCATGGCGAAAGGTTTGGCCTTTTCGCCCGACCATTCGGCCTTCTGCCGCCAACGGAGCAGGGCCATGACCGGTGCGGCGATGAGTACCACCAGGACTATCCAACGGAATAATGAGTGAATCGTTTCAAGCGTTTCCATATGCCCACGCTAGCGCGTCGCCTGGGTGCCCCAACCCTGTCACCGACGCCCTCAGCGGGCCGTCACTCGTCGTTCGGCCATGCCGTTGAGGATCTCCATGACGACCCGGTTGGCCAGGAAGGCGGTGACCTGGCCCGGTCCGTCGTAGGGAGGCGACACCTCGACGACGTCGGCTCCCAGGATCGGCAGTTCTCGTGCCAGTCTCCGCACGGTGTCCAGCAGCTCGCGGGAGGTGAGACCACCCGGCTCCGGGGTGCCGGTGCCCGGCGCCATGCCGGGATCCACCACATCGATGTCGATCGAGAGAAAGACCCCCTTGGCGTCGCGGCTGCAGGCCTCGACGGCGTCGTCGACCACCGGCCGGAGACCTCGCTCGACGATTTCGGCCATGAGGAACGTCTTCATCTCCTGCTCGTGCATCCACGCCACCACCTCGGGACCCGGCCAGTAGCCCCGCAGGCCGATCTGCACGAAGCGCGCACCAGGTACCGACCCCGATTCGATGAGGCGTCGCATCGGTACCCCATGGCCGTGCAGTTGGCCCATGTTGCGTTCACCGGTATCGGCATGGGCGTCGAAATGCACGAGCCCGAACGAGCCGGCACCGTGGACCCGGGCCAGGCCGGTGCCGTTCCCGTAGGTGATCGAGTGGTCGCCGCCCAACACGATGGGAGCCGCCCCGGATGCGGCGATCGACTCGACCGCGTCGGCCAGTCTCTCGAGACCCAGCTCCAGATAGCCCGGAGGCGTGGCCAGGTCGCCTGCGTCCACCACGTCCAGGACTTCGAAGGGATCGATGCCGGTCGGCAAGTGGGGGCGTCGGGCGTCAGCATCGAGATAGTCGGCTTCCCGGATCGCCTTGGGTCCGAATCGCGCTCCTCCCCGGTAGGTCGCTCCCCAATCGAGCGGCGCCCCCAGGATGACGACGTCCGCTGGTTCGTCCTCCAGTCGCTCGAGATGCCGGGCGGGGACGCCCGCAAAAGTCGAGAACTGGCCAAACCTCCAGACGTCGCTCACGGGGCGGGTCGCGACATCATCGTCGTAGTCGAGCCAACACGGCCGTCATCGTGTCGATCGAGTCGAGCGTGATGGGATCGAGCACGAGTTGAAGGTGGTCGATGCCGTGCTCCTGCCAGGCGAGCAATGAGTCGGCGAGTTCGTCGATGGTGCCCCGGAGCGGCTCCGCCTCGACCCGGGTGAGCGCTCGACTGCCACCCGACTGCTCGCCCAGGCCCACCAGCACCGCCACCGTCTTGGAGACCTCGCCGGGATCTCGACCCGCCGCCGCCAACGCCGCATCCACCTTGGCGAGGAGTGGGGGGAGGCCCTCTGGGCGGTTGCCGTACCAGGCGTACCATGCGTTCCACATGGACATGTAGGGCGCAGTGATGGCGAGCATGCGAGGGCCTTCCGAGCCGATCAGGATCGGCGGGCCACCCGGCCGTGGCCCAGCCGGGAGGAGCACCGACTCCTCGACGCTATAGAACTCACCGGAGAAATCGACGCGTTCCCCGGCCACCAGCCGCCTGATGATCTCGAAGGCCTCTTCGAACCGGCTGGCACGCCGATCGAAGGCGAATCCGAAGGCCCGATACTCGGCTTCGTTCCACCCGGCTCCCAGCCCCAGGATGAAACGACCGTTGCTGATTTCGTCGAGGGTTATCGCCTTCTTGGCGAGCATGGCCGGGCTGTGGAACGACGTTGCAGCCACCAGCGGCCCGATCTCCACTCGTTGCGTGATGGCTGCGATCGCGGCCATCTGCGACCAGGCTTCCCACGGCCCCAACTCGTTCTCGTCGTCTCGATAGAGGAGGTGATCGCCAACCCAGATCGAGTCGAACCCGCCGTCTTCGATCCGCCGAGCCATTTCGGCGAGTTCCGGCCAACGAACCACCCGTTCGACTTCCGGAAGCTGAATGCCGACCTTCACGAGGAGGGCGGATTGAACGCCGGAATACCTGTGATCGTTTGACCGAGGATCAGCGTGTGGATCTCGTTGGTGCCCTCATAGGTGTAGACGCTCTCGAGGTTGTTCATGTGGCGGATGACCGGGTATTCGAGGGTGACGCCGTTGGCGCCGAGCACGTTACGCGCTTCGCGGGCTACTTCGAGTGCCGATCGTACGTTGACCATCTTGCCCATGGAGATCTGCGAGGGATGCACACCCGGCCCGTCCTTCAGCCGGCCGAGGCGCAACGCCAGCATGGTGCCCTGGTTGACCGCCACCATCATGTCGACCAGCTTCTTCTGGGTGAGCTGGAAGGAGGCGATGGGGGCGCCGAACTGGACTCGTTCCTTGGAGTAGCCGAGGGCCGCTTCGTAACACGCCCGGGCGGCGCCGACGGCGCCCCAGGCGATCCCGTACCGGGCTTCGGAGAGGCAGGAAAGAGGCCCGCGCATGCCGGCCACGCCGGGCAGGACGGCCTCGGCGGGCAGCCGGACATCGTCGAGGACCAACTCGGAGGTGATCGAGGCCCGCAACGACATCTTCTTGTGAATCAGGTTGGCGGAGAAGCCCGGCGTGTCGGTGGGCACCACGAAGCCCCGCACCCCGTCCTCGGTCATAGCCCACACCACTGCCACGTCGGCGACGTTGCCGTTGGTGATCCACATCTTGCGGCCGTTGAGAACCCAGTCGGTGCCGTCCTGCTTGGCCCGGGTCTGCATCGACGAGGGGTCACTTCCCGAGTCCGGTTCGGTGAGGCCGAAGCATCCGATGGCTTCGCCTGCCGCCATTTGGGGCAGCCACTCCTGCTTCTGCTCCTCCGAGCCGTATTTCCAGATGGGGAACATGGCCAGCGAGCCCTGCACCGAGACGAGCGACCGCAGCCCCGAGTCGCCGGCTTCCAGTTCGAGGCAGGCGAGGCCGTACGAGACGGCGTTGGTTCCTGCGCATCCGTAACCCTCGAGGTGCATACCGAGCAGGCCAAGGGCACCCAATTCCTTGGCGATCTCCGTGGGGATGGTGCCCTCGTCGAACCAGTCGGCCACGTATGGAACGATCTGTTCGTCCACGAAGCGACGCACCGTGTCCTGGATCATCCGCTCCTCGTCGTCGAGCTGAGAACGAAGGTCCAGGAAATCGACGGGATCCGGTTGAGTCATTGCATTTCCTCTCGTTCCGAAGCGGAGACCGCCCTCGGGTTGGTCCATCGGTCAGTCTATCGGGGGTGAGGCCGGACCTGGCCTCGGGCGAGCGCGACCTCCCGGCGGCGCGGTTCGCGATTCCGCAACAAGGACGTCCGTTTTGGACGTTTTTGCGCTCCAGGCGCCCCGAAACGGGGTCGCCGTGTATCTTTCGGAGGAGACACGCCGGAGGAGGTTCGCCCATGCAGTCGACCGTGGCACATCTGCTGGAGAAGAAGGGTGGCGAGGTGTTCAGCATCGGCCCCGATGCCACCGTATTCGAGGCGCTGGAGAAGATGGCGAGCAAGCAGGTGGGAGCCCTGGTCGTGATGGACGGTCAGGAGCTGGCCGGGATCATCTCCGAACGCGACTACGCCCGCAAGGTGATCCTCCTCGATCGCTTGTCGAAGAAGACCGGTGTCCGCGAGATCATGACCTCCGAAGTCGTCACCGTCTCGCCCAGTGCAACGCTGCAGGACTGCATGTCGACGATGACCGATCACCGCTTTCGTCACCTTCCGGTCATCGACGACGGTCGGCTGGTGGGAGTCGTGTCCATCGGCGACGTGGTCAAGGCCGTCATCGACGAGCAGGCCGTCATGATCGAACAACTCGAAAACTACATCGACGCCCGCTGAACCGGAGCAATCCCTCCCGACGGACTGATCCCGAAGGAACGAAGCGACCCGGCTCGCCCAACCTTGGCGGAGCGCAACTGTGGACCCGGCTTCGGCGAAGCGATGGCTTTCGGATTGAAAACAGGCGAGCTGAGGGGCAGCCCCAAAGCGGGGCCGAC
>CBDUEV010000016.1:0-49164 GCA_965366365.1 uncultured Acidimicrobiia bacterium
GCCATGGCGGATGCTCCACCGAAGACCAACTATGCCCGGGACGGCGACGTTCACATCGCCTGGCAAGAGGTTGGACAGGGTCCGTTCGATCTCCTGCTCACACCAGGCTTCATCTCCCACCTCGACCTGAATTGGACGCGTCCCAACTTCGGCGAGTTCATCGAATACCTGGCGCAATTCTGCCGGGTGATCCTCTTCGACAAGCGAGGAACGGGCCTGTCCGACCACACCCCGGACGCCGCCCAATTCGAGCGCCGGATGCGCGACATAGAACTCGTGCTGGATGCCGCCCATTCCGATGAGGCCGTCCTCTTCGGTCAGTCCGAAGGCGGGCCCCTCACGTGCCTGTACGCCGCCACCCACCCCGACCGGGTGAGGGGCCTGGTCCTTGTCGGCACGTTCGCGCGAGGGTCGGTCATCGACGAGGCGGTGCTGCGCCGGTTTCGCGACGCAGTCGACCATTGGGGGGAAGGGGCCACCGCCGACATCTTCCTTGCCTCATCCGACGGACCTCTGATTCACCGCATGACCGGGATGTATGAGCGAGCATCCGCCAGCCCGTCGATGGCGCGTGGTCTGGTCGACTCGATCGCCGCGTGCGACATCACCCAAACGCTTCCGATGATCAGCTCCCCCGCCTTGGTGATCCACCGCCGGGATGATCCGTTTGCTCGTGCGGCGTGGAGCGATGAACTGGCCGCCGTTCTTCCCAACGCCCGTCGCCTCGAACTCCCTGGCAGGGAGCACATCGCATGGTTGGAGGACACGTCCGGGTTGGTCCACGAAATCGAGGAGTGGCTCACTGGCGAACCGGCGCCTGTTCGGTCGCGCCGGCGGTTCGCCACCGTCCTGTTCACGGACATCGTCGAGTCGACCCGCCAGGTGGCCCTGCTGGGAGATGAGCAGTGGGCGGCCCTACTCGCTGCCCACGATGCCGCATCAGAGCGCGTCTTCGAGCGCCACGACGCCTGGGGTGTCAACACCACCGGCGACGGCTTCATCGCCTGCTTCGACACGCCCGACCAAGGCACTCTGTGCGCCTTTGCCGTCCACGAAGCTCTGCGGCCGCTCGGCATCGAGATTCGGGCAGGACTCCACAGTGGAGAGGTCGAACGCACCGGCGTGGCAGGGGTGGCGGGCATGGCGGTGCACGTCGCAGCCCGGGTGAGCGCCGAAGCCCACGCTGGACAGACTCTGGCCACCAAGGCTCACGCAGACCTGCTCGTCGGCACGCCCATCGAGGTGACCGACGCCGGCGGTCACGAGCTGAAGGGCGTACCCGGGATCGTCTCCATCGTCGAACTCGCTCCCCGCCGGCTCGTCATCGATCTAACCGACCGGGCTCACGAACGCGACCTGGGGATGGCCGGCAACCTCACCGTCCGCCTCGCCAAGAACGCTCCCGGACTGATCCGAGGACTGACTCGTATCAGCGGAGGGCGGTGAGCAGCTCAGCGCACCTCGAGCGTGATCGGCACATTGCCCGCCAGCGCCTGAGAGACGGGACAACCCACCTTGGCCGCCTCCGCCGCCTCCCGGAAGCCTTCGGCGTCGAGGCCCGGGACATCACCGGACACGACCAGGTTCATGGCCGTGATCCCCTCTCCCGGGACGAACGAAGCGGTGGCCTGAACATCGAGTGAGGCCGGCGGGTTCCCGGCCTTGGCCAGACCGTTCGAGAGGGCCATCGAAAAGCACGAGGCATGGGCTGCGGCGATCAGTTCCTCCGGGCTCGTCTTGCCGCCGTGCTCCTCAGAGCGCGCCTTCCAATCCACGGCGAGGGGGCCGGCCGCCCCGGAGGCCAGGGTCGTGGTGCCCGCCCCGGACATGAGGTCGCCTTCCCAATGAGTGGAGGCGGTGGAGTCGACAGCCATGGTGATCCCTTTCGAAGATGATGCTGTCCTCCACTGTACCCAGCGAGCGGCACCCGGTCGCTCACCGCTAAGTTGAGGTGACCGATCCACGGAGTGATTGTGATACTCGAACTCGCCGACTTCCGGACGACCGACGCCGAGGACTTCGAGGCGGCCATGGTGGAGTTGGCGGCGGTGATCGCCTCCTCGGACGGTTATCTCGGTCACAGCGTCCAGCGGAGCGTCGAAACGCCCGGCCGGTACATACTCATGGTCCGCTGGGAGTCGATCGCGGCGCATCAAGCCTTCCGAGCAGGCGCCGCATTCGGGGAATGGACGGGCCGGCTGGGTAGCCACCGCGACGGCGCCTTCGTGGAGCATTTTGAGACTGTGCTGACCCACGCCTGGGAGCCGTTCAGCCACCTCCCAGGCGAACCCGGGGTGCCCGAGTAGGCTTCGGCTCATGGATTCCACTCCCCCGCCTGGAGAGCCTTCGGTTTTGCCGTCCAAACCGTTGATCCTGGTCGCCGACGATTCGCGCGTGGTGACCGAGCTGTTCAAGAGGTGGCTCCAGCACGAAGGAGCCGAAGTCATCACGGCGGCTGATGGCCCGTCGGCGCTCCAACTCGGTTTGGAGAGAACCATCGACCTGGCCATCGTCGACCATGTCATGCCGGGTCTGGTGGGGGCGGAGATCGTCCAATCGTGGCGTAGCGCAGGGATGACCGCCCCGGTGATCATGGTGTCGGGCATCGAAGATCGCCGCATGCGTGCCGAGGCTCTCGAACTCGGCGCCGACGCCTATCTCTACAAACCGGTTTCGAGTTCGGAACTGATGACCGAGGTTCGCCGCCTTCTCGATCCGGCGCCGCCGGAGGCCGAGGCGTGATCGACGTTCTCGGCCAGATGCTGGTGTTCGTCGCCGGTCTGACCCTGGTGACGATGATCGGCCTCTTCACAGCCAAGCTCGTCCGCCACTATCGCGCGAGACGCTCCGCGTTTCGGGCGGCCGTGTACATCTCGGCCCTGGGGGAAATCGTCAGCCGGTCGATGATTCCGAGCCGGGATCTGACCGCATGGGCGAGAGATCCGGCTTTTCACGACACCCTGATCGACTACTTTCGACTGGTCGATGGCGAAGACCAACGCTTGCTGATCGAGCTTGCCGAGCAGCTCGAAATCGTTGAACGCTTCCACCGTGACCTCAAAACCTCTCGCCGCACCTCGGCCAGGCTCCGTGCCGTGTCGGGACTCTCGGTGATCGCCTCGGAGCATTCCCGCCCGCATCTCACCGCCGCGCTGGCAGACCCGGTCCCCGAGGTACGGATCGGCGCCGCCGCCGGACTCTCTTTGATCGGCCACGAGGACGACGTGAAGGCCGTCCTCAACGCTCTCGAGCGCGAGGATCGCTGGGCGGCGGAACGCATGGCGGATGCCCTCGTCCGGTTTGGGCCTGTCGCTGTCCAGACGTTGTCGAACTACGTCCTCCTCGCCAGCCCCGGCGTCTTCCCCATCCCCAATCACCTGGCCATTGCCGTTCGGAGCCTCGGGTTGATCGGCGACCCACGCGCCGAGACCGCCCTGCTCACCGCCCTCAACGGGGAGGACGCACTCCTCCGCATCAAGGCTGCCGCCGCCCTCACCGAGCCATGGACCAGCAAGGTGACCAGAGCCTTGCTGCGCCGCTTGAGCGACGAGGATTGGCGCGTGCGAGCCCAAGCTGCCAAAGCCCTCGCCGGTCACAACGATCCGGCCACGCTGCCCTCCCTCGCCCTGGCGCTGCGGGATTCGGCCTGGTGGGTGCGCCAGGACGCCGCCGAGGCAATGGCGGAGATCGACGGAGGCATCGACGCCCTGTTCCAAGCCCTCGAAGATGAGGACGCATTCGCGGTGGACGCTGCCCTGGCGCAGCTCATGGCGCATGGCTCACTCGCCACCGAGAATCCGGAGCACCAGGCCATCCTCGCCAAACTGGGGCGAGCCCACCTCACGGAGATGGAGACCGGCTGATGGTTCTCTCGATCATCTCCATCGCCATCCTGGTGTTCTTCATCGCCATGGAGTTGCAGACCGCCCTGCTGCTTCTCGCCTCGGGTCGGGCGCTCCGCAAGGATCGACGCCTCGCCCGGCACGGCAGGGTCGAGGACATGCTGAGGTCGAACTCCACCCCTCCGGTATCGCTGATCGTCCCCGCCTACAACGAGGCCGCCGGCATCGTCGACTCCGTTCGTTCGCGCACGATCCTCTCCTATCCCCGCTACGAGATCGTCGTCGTCAACGACGGGTCCACGGACGATACGCTCGATAGGCTCCTCACGGCTTTTCGAATGCGCCGGGTCGATCTCCCCGTCCGGACCGAACTCGACCATCGTCCTATTCGAGCCATCTACCAATCGAGTCTTCCCATCAATCTCACGGTCGTCGACAAGGAAAACGGCGGAAAAGGTGATGCCCTGAACGCCGGGATCAACGTGGCCCGCTCGCCCTACGTGCTCGTGACAGACGCCGACATGATCTTCGAAGAGGACTCACTCCTCCGCTCGATGCGCCCGTTCGTCCAGGATCGCGGACGCACCATCGCGGTGGGCGGCAACATCCGCCCACTCAATGGCTGCGAAGTCGTCTACGGTCGGGTCACCGAGGCCGGCCTGCCTTCGAGTATCACCGAGCTGAGCCAGGTCGTCGAATACCAACGATCGTTTCTCGCCGCCCGGCCCGGGTGGTCCGCCTGGGGAGGCCTCCTCCTCGTATCGGGCGCCTACGGTGTATTCCTCAAGAGGGCCATCGTCGAGGCGGGCGGCTTTCCCCACGATCACCTCGGCGAAGACTTCGACCTGACCATGCGACTCCACCGGTCCCAACGAGAGGCGGGGAACAAATACCGGATCGTCTATGCGCCCCATGCGGTCGTTTGGACAGAGGTACCGGCCACCCGAGCCGTACTCCGCAAGCAACGCATCCGCTGGCATCGTGGACTTCGCCAAGTCGTCGAGGACCACAAGAGAATGCTTTTCAACCCTCGCTACGGCTTCGTCGGGATGGTGGCGTGGCCTGCGTTCTTCCTCTTCGAGTTCGTGGCACCCATCCTGGAGTTTCTCGGCTGGTTGATCGTGCCGGCTGCGCTCTTTTTCGGCTTCCTGGCTCCCGAGACCTTCCTTGTCTTGCTCCTCATTGCGTTCCTCCTCGGGATCCTCAACTCCCTCGGAGCGCTCATCCTCGACGAGCAGTTCGGCCACTTCAACTCACCGAAAGAGGCGCTGCTTCTTCTGCTGACCGCGGTGATCGAGAACTTCGGACCCCGTCAACGCACGGTGTGGTGGCGCATCAGATCCCTCGTATGGAAGCGAGGGGAAATCGAGTGGGGCGACATGGAGCGGGCTGGAGTCGGCAACCTGAACTGACCTCAGGACTCCATCCTCAGTTGGCGGGAACGCTCTCGTTGTCCAGCACCTGTCGAGCTTCCTCGATCAGCTGCGCGGCCTCCTCCGTCTTCGCCTGATACGTCGCCAGATCGCCGGACTGCAGAGCCGTCTGGGCGGCCTCGAAGGCGGCCGACGCTTGCTCGAGGAGGGTTCGCACGTCTGCGGAGAGTTCGGGGTCGATCGTACCCTCGACGCCCGAAGAGTCTCCATTGGAGGGCGTGAACCCGGCGAACACCTCAGCGAGCGCCAAGTCGAGGGTGTCCTGGAGGGCGATCTGGTTCTGGTAGGCCACTACCACCCCTTTGAACTCGGGGATCTGGCCGGCCTCGCCGGCGAGATAGATCGGTTGAACGAACAGGATCGACTCCTCGATCGGAACCACCAGCATCTGACCTTGGATGAAGTCGCTGCCCTCCTGGCCAAGCAGTGTCCGCAGCGAGGAGAAGTCCGAATCCTGGTTGATGTCCTGCCCGACGAGGGCCGGGCCATCGAACTGTCGATCGCGGGGCAGCTGATAGTCGATGAGCTGGCCGTAAGACCCCGGGTCGCTCTTCGCAATCAGGAACGAGATCATGTTCGCCTTCTCGTCGGGTGTGAAGGGCTGCATGATGAGGAAGGAAAGGTCCTCCTCGTCGGGGAGACTGAGGAGCAGGTAGTACGGCATCATCAGCCGCGTTTCCCTGCCCTCGGCGTCGACGAACCGCGCCCGGGTGGCGCCCAGCGGAGAGGTCGAGGGATCCAGCGCGATGTCCCACGGGTCCGAATCGTTGAAGAACACGCGGGAATCCGTGACGTGGTAGCGGCGGTACATGTCACTCTGCACCCTGAACAGATCTTCTGGGAAACGGAAGTGCTCCTCCAGGCCCGGAGGGAGCTCGGAACGGTCGGTGAACAGGTCCGGGAAGGTGGCCCGATAGGAGCGCAGGATCGGGTCCTCTTCATCCACGGTGTAGATCGTCAGCGTGCCGTCGTATGCGTCGACGGTGGCCTTCGCCGAGTTGCGGACATAGTTGAATCGGTCCGGAAGGTAGGGTCCGCTCCCCAACTCGGGAAGCCGCCCCACCTGGGCGTACTGGCTGTACGGGTAGACATCCGACGTCGTATACATGTCGAGCACCCACACCAGTCTGCCGTCGAGGATCACCAGGTACGGGTCGGAATCCACCGACATGAAAGGCACCGCCGACGAGACTCGATCGACCACATCCTGGCGCATCATCAGCCGTGAACCCGAAGTGATCTGACCCGAGATCAACGTGTTGAAATCACCGTACCGCAGCGCGAAGGCGGCTCGCCGGAAGATGTTGTCCAGGAGGATGCCGCCGGAACCGTCATACGAGATGGTGTCGACGCTTTCGGCGCCTCCGTCTCCGAGGGGCCGATCGACCTCCTGCTCGGCTGACCCGGCGATCACGAAGGACCCCGGCGTGAACGCCTCGCCGAAGTAGATCCGGGGCTGTTCGATCTCGAGTTCAGGGTGCACCGAAAGCGGTGGAATGTCCTTCACCAGATAGTCGGGCTTTCCCTCGGACGTCACCTCGTTGGCTTGGCTGACCACGGCCCCAAAACCGTGGGTGAAGACGAGATGTTCGTTCACCCAGCCGCCGTTCGTTGCGGGTCGGAGGAGTTCCCGAGCACCCAGCTCCACCTGGGTCGGTTCGCCGTCCAGGGTGTATCGGTCCACATCGATGTCCCCGAACTGATAGAACGGCGCCAGACCCTGGCTCGACTTGTAGGTCGACTCGAGGACTTTCGGGTCCCAGAGTCGAAGATTGTCGATCGTCGACTGATTGCTGGCGAGATCCTCGAGGCTGAGATCCTGCTTGGCGGCAAACGAACGGACCTCGACGTCCGCAATGCCGTAGGCGGCCCGAGTGAACTCGATGTTTCTCGCCACGTACTCGATTTCCTTGTTGATCTCGTCCGGTTCAACTCTCAGCTGCTGGACGAGGGCCGGGATGATGCCGCCCACGACAATGGAAACCACCAGCCATGAGGCCACCGCCACGCCGGGCAACAGCCAGCCTCGGCGCCAGATGTTGGCGAGGAGCAGGACGGCCCCAACGATGGCGATTCCCATCAGCAAGTTGAGCGCCGGCCGTTGAGCGACGACATCCGTGTAGCCGGCGCCGACGGTCGCTCCCCGCAACGAGTAAAGGAGTTCATAGCCGTCGATCCGGTACGCCACGGCTTTCGAAATCGCCATGAGCGCCAGAATGACCGACACGTGCGCCTTCACTCCGGGACCAACGCGCGGTGGTCGCTGGGGCACGAGCCGGATCCCGCCATTGAGGTAGTGAACGGCCACGGTCAACATGAGTACCCACACCAGCATCTGGAAGACGGCTGCGTTCATGTCGGTGAGGAAGGGAAGTCGGAACACGTAGAAACCCACGTCGTTTCCGAACAGGGGGTCTTCGACGCCGAAGGTCTCGGGGTTCAGGAACCTGAGAAAATCCCCGGCAAAGAGCGTGGCGCTCAAGCCTTGGAGGACCCCGAAGATTGCAGCCACCAGCAGCCGAACCCGACGCACTCTCGGCTCGACCCAGTCGTTGAAACGCTCGAGCATCTCCTCCTGGTCCTCTTCGGCGAGGAGATTGATGCGAGGGCTGATGCGATCGGCCACGACGAGGCTCCCCCAGACCATGAGGAAGCCGACCACCGCCACGCTGGCGCCCAGACCGAACCGCACCCAGAAGAGAGTGGTCCATACGGAAGCCAGATCCACGGACTCGAACCACAGGTAGTCGGTCCATAGGCGGGCCAGGTTCTGGAGGAGAAAGAAGGCAACGACCACACCGATGATCCAGGGCGTGAGGCCCCGACGGCTCGGGGGTCGATTGGCGGGGACAACAGGTTCGTTACGCAGCATCGGGCCTCATACTACGGAACATGGGGAGTATGCCCGACCGAACGGGCACACCAGGTCGCGACGGCTCTCAGGAGGACGGGACGATCGTGCACGAACACTCGTCGTGGAGCGGCGGGACGGAGTGGTTGTCACCGAATCCGTCGGCAGGGTCCACCGGCCCGTGTTCCGCCATGGTTCGGCAATCCGAGCAGCCCCGGCCCGCCACCAGCCACAGGACCCGCTGCGTCCCGATGGTGGCCAAAGCCCTGGCGACTCCGCGGTGGTAGCCGAGCCGGGCGTACCCTCTGAGGCGGCGTTCTGCCTCGTCGGTACGCCAGACCCGATAGGTCTTCGACACGACCGCGCCGACCTGCCGCGCCCCCTCGACCCGCTCCAGGTGGTGGGCGAGGTCGTTCAGGAGTGCGGCGGCGAACTCGGCTGAGTACTCAACGATGTCGTCGGGCATGGGCTTGGGGCGGCCTGCCGATTTCTCAGCCAGGGTCTCGACGCCGGCGTATCCCGCCGCAATCGACTCCTGAGCGAGCACCAGGAAATCGCCACTGACCTCAGAGGACAGGGCTCCCACCGAGGGGGTCCACACTCCGTCGGAGACACGGATCTCCTCCAGCGCAATGTTCTGGGCTTCGGTGAGTTGACGTTTCACCGACCTGAGGATTCGGTTGGTGATCGGCAACAGCAGCTGATCCCTCAGACCCATGGGGTCTACCCCGGCGGGAACGACGGGAACGCCTGCGGACGGCGCCGTCGTGACGTCCGCCTGTGGCGATGGCGCTCGTTCCTCCTGGAGAGCTTCGGCCCGTGCTTCGGCCGGTGCTTCCACCGGCTCTTGGGCCGGGGACTCGATCACATCCCCTCCGTCTCGTAGACTCGCGAAGAGACCCACCAACGCATCCGCAGCCGGTTCGGCAGCAGGTTCGTCGGCCGGGTCGGGGTCGGCCGTGTCGACCGGGCTCTCAAGAGTGGCACCGTCGTCGGCCGGCGGACTCTCGGATGGCGGGCTCTCGAACGCATCGTCACCCGCCGCGGGTTCGGCTTTCGACGGCAGGGCCGACTCGGCTTCGGCCCCCTCGTCCGGTTCCTCGGGAAGGTCGGCCCCGGCATCGGCTTCGGGGACGGGCTCGTCGGCCGCCGGCTCGGCCGGTGCATCTCGATCTCGACGGCCGTTGGCCATCTCGGCCGCAAGGGTGTCAACGGCGGCCCGTTCTCTCATCCGTCTCACCTCGTCGGCGATGACCGCTGCGTCCACCGAGTCTGTGTCGTCGTCGTCGATCCGCTGGGCCGGGATGATACGAACCGAGTCCTCCGGCCAACTCGACCGGTCCTCTGCCGCGCTGGGGAGCACCTTCACGGTGGTTGTGGGCTCGGGCTCGGGTTCGAGCACGGCGCTCTCCAGAGCGCTGCGCTTCTCCTCGAGGTCGGATTCGACTTTGGCCACCGTCTTTCGAACCGATTCCAACTCCTCCAGCATCTCCGCCCGGCGCACTTCCAATGCCCGCGCCCGCTCCTGGGAGGCCTCTGCCGACTTGCGGGCCACCTCAATGATCTCCTCGTGTTCGGCGCGTGCCTCGGCCAGCAGTCTTTCGGATTCCATCTTCGCCAATCGGAGGAGTTCCTCCGACTCTCGTCGAGCGCTGGCCAGCATTCGGTGGGTATCGCGTTCGGTCTGGCCGGTCAGGGCCAGGGCCTCTCGTTCGGAGGAGGCTCTCAGCGCTTCGGCTTCCTGGGCTGCCTCTGCGACGATGGCTGCGCTCATCTCCTGCGCCTGCGCCAGCATCGCCGAGGACGTCACCCAGGCGTCGGTCCTCATCGCCTCGGCATCGGCAGCCGAACTTCTTCGTTGCTCGTCTACCTCAGCCTGCGCCTCCGTGCGCCATCTGCTGACCTCGTCTGCCGCCCGGCGCCGTAGCCCGTCGGCGGCCTCTTTGGCGGTGGTGAGTATCTGGCCGATCTCGTGTGAGAGAGCGTCGAAATCGTGTTGGCCGCCCCCGGCCTGCTCGAGGCGCCTCGCCAGCGTCTCGGCCTGGTCGCGCAGACGTTGGATCTCGGTACCGAGCTCGGTGAGATAGCTTCGGACCTCGGCCTGGTCGAATCCACGAAACGACACTCGAAAAGAGTGCTGGGCGACATCGACCGGTCGAACATCCGACATGCGGCCCACGTTACCCGGCCGCCCGCCAGAAAACGCTGCTTTGGCTCGATATGCCCGGCGTCTACTGCTCGAGCGGCGGAAGGGCCGCCAGGAACTCGAGAGCGTCGTCGAGGGTGGCGACTTCTACGAGTTCGACGTCCGTTTCGACCGTCAGCGCGTCCTCGTAATTCCCGGCCGGAACGAGGATGTACTCGGCGCCCGCCTCGGTGGCGGCCACCACCTTCTGGCGGATGCCCCCAATCGACCCGACCTTCTCGTCCTCGCTCATGGTTCCGGTCCCGGCGATGACTCTCCCTTTGGAGAGGTCGTCGTCGGAGAGGAGGTCCATGATCGTGAGGGTGTACATGAGCCCGGCCGACGGCCCACCGATATTGCCGTCAGCGATATCGATTCCGAATGGGTTCGCCGTGGCCGCCAGTACTCCGACCATGGGACGTGAGGCGTCGTCGACGTGGGGCACCAGGGTCACCGAAAGGGTCAGCTCCTCCCCTTCCCGAAGAATGCTCAGCTCGAGCTCGTCGCCGATGGCGTGCCCCGTGATGATCTCGATGAAATCAGGCGCGGTGGCGACCGGCACTCCATCGACGGCCGTGATGAGATCGTCCACCTCGAGGATGCCGATCACCGGCGAGCCCTCGGAAATGCCCGAGACAAACACGCCGGCGCCTTCGACGGGCCCTTCGTAGCCGATCTTCTGGGTCGCCACGTAGATGGCCACGTTCTTCGACTCGTCCATGCTGCGCCGATTGCGTTCCTGGTACTGCTCGTCGTCCTCGTCGGAGCTCCTGATCGCTTCGCGTGCGTAGAGATCCACGGTTGGGTCGAACCAGGCCACCGCGTACTCGAGGGCCCGCACCTCGGAGAGTTCAACGGTCAGCATGTAGAACTCTCCGGTGAGGGGGTCGGGTTCATCGAAGACCACCATCTCGTCGACCTCGTGGACCGGACCCGGCGAGAAGGCGTAGTACGGCACCTCGATGGTCATCGATGCGGCCAGGGCGATGGCCAGGACGACCATGAAACCGGCGAGATAGAGCGGCCAACGGGGCAGAGCAGGACGCTGCGAGTCGGAGACGGCAACGGGGTGTGCCACGCGACTGTTCTCTCCGATTGACTGATCACCATCCATGCGGGCATGGTACCCCCGACCGGCTGCAACCTCGGCCCAACGTGATCGCGGAGTAACGTGGAGAACGGTGCCTGGGTCCAAGCAGGCAATCGACACACAGGAGGAACTCGGCATGCTCGCTCACCCGGCCGTTCTCGGCTCACGGGTCTTTCCCCGGTCGTCCGTCGTCGGGCTGACGATGATCGCCGGGTTCGCCCTGTTGACCGCCCTCCTCGCCCAGTGGCAGATACACCTGCCCTTCACGCCCGTGCCGGTGACCGGTCAGACCCTCGGAGTGCTGCTCGCCGGAGCCGCCCTCGGGAGCCGAGCGGGAGCCGCCAGCCAGGGCTTGTACTGGATGCTCGGCGCCATCGGACTCCCCTTCTACGCCGGCGGCACCGGCGGATGGGAACACGCCACCGGGTCCACCGCCGGCTACCTGGCCGGCTTCTTGGTGGCGGCGTGGGTGGTCGGTCGCCTGGCCGAGAGTCGCCAAGATCGTCGGATTCTCACGTCCATTCCGGCCATGCTCACCGGGTCGGCGATCATCTACGGGTTCGGTATCACCTGGCTGATGATTTCGCTCGAAGTCGACCTGGCCCAGGCGATCGCGTGGGGTTTCACCCCGTTCGTGCTTGGAGATCTCATCAAGGTCGTCGCCGCAGGCGCACTCCTCCCCGGGATCTGGAGACTGCTTGGCGACGCCTGACCGAATTCACCATGTGACTTCGGTCAGGTTGGAGAACGCTCGGGCGTTCTTCGCCTGACAGCCCGTCCCCGAGTTTCCCCACACCCAGGGGTCGCTGGCGAACCGGAGGTTCGTCAAAGGGCTACCGCCCTCCCGAGACCTCCCCGCGGAAGGGCACGCAGAGAGGGGCTGCGGTCCCCCGCAGCCCCTCTCCCTCGTTTGGTTGTTGGTTGGGACTAGCCGGCGCAGGCGGCCGTGAAGTCGTATCCGGCAGCCGTCGAGCCGACGAAGAAGTCCTGGATCGTGGCGATACCCGTCGACGCATCCGCCGAGTAGGCACCGATCACCGCTTCACGCGGGAAGACATCGTTGGCGGCACCAGCGAAGGACCGCTCAGGCATCATGCCCTCGTAGTCCACCGTCCCGAGACTCAACGCTGCTTCGACGATCCCAGCCTTGGTCAGGTCGCCGGCGTTGTAGGCGGCATCGAGAGCCGACTTCAAGCCATACTGCGAAACCCAACCCGACACCCAGAAGTCGTTCGGGTCCTGCCCGACCGACGTCACCGCGGCGCGCATCTTCTCATGCCCAACCGAGTCCGTATCCCATCCAGGCACGAACGACGACTGGAAGAAGATCCCAGACTCGAAAGCCGGAGCGGCAGGAGAGGCGAGCAGAGCCGAGTTCCACGAAGGAGCGGCGCCGATGAAGAGCGGCACGTCAGCTCCGAGCTGCTGGGCTGCACCACCGACGATGGCGGCCGTCTCGCTCGGACCCACCACGAGGATCACCAGGTCCGGAGTCTCACCGACGACCTGCGCAACCGCCTCGGTCTGAGACGGATCACCACCGGCCGACGCTGGGATGACCGGCTCGTTCCAGATGATCTCGAGGCCGTTGGCCTCGGCAGCCAGAGCAACACCGGCCGCATAGTCCAAGCCGTAGTCGTTGGGAATGGCAAGGATTCCGATCGTGGAGAGCTCACGACCCTGGGCCGGGAAGGCTCCAGAAGCCCAGTCGATGGCGTTCATCGCCTCGAAGCAGTAGTTGGTGCCGAACTCGATGATGCTGTCCTCGAACGCCCAACCGGACCACCAGGACATCGGCACGGCGATCGTGCTGTCCCGCTCGTAGTCCGGAATGGCGGCAATCGACTGCGATGTTCCGAGCGACATGGCCAAAGCGGCCACGTCACCGGCGATCTGGTTGTAGGAAGCCACCAGCACATCCGGCTGGTACTGCGTGTCCTTCTTGAGGTCCTCGGGGACGGCGACGTCGTAGGCTCCGCCGATGCCGTCACCGGCGTTGACGGTTGCCCAGAAGAGCTGCTGAGCGCCGTAGAGCGGCGCCGAGGCAGCCTGGAACGGTCCGGACTCATCCGTGAGGACACCCAAGTAGATGCAGCCACGGTCCGGATTGCCACCCGGGCACGGCTCTTCGGTGACGCCCACATCGGTGGCGACCATCATCTCTTCGCCGGCCACGGTGGTTTCCGTCATCGCCTCTGTTGTTTCCGTCGGCGCTTCGGTCGTTGCCACGGTTGTTTCCGTGGTTTCGGCCGGCGCCGTCGTTTCGTCAGTCTGCTGAGAACAGGCCACGAGGGCGAGGGCGAAGACCGCCACCCAAGCCACGAGTTTCCAATACCCTCTTCGCATAGCTCTCATTCCTCCGTTGTCTCTGTGGGTTGACGTCCGGCGCAATCCCGGACCGTTCCGGCCGAAGCCGGAAGAATTGGTGAAGTCAGTAACTGAACGGCCACGCCTTCCAGTAGTTGCGAAGTCGCATCCAGATTCCATTGAGCCCCATGGGTTCGAGAATCAGGAACCCGATGATAAGCACTCCGAAGGTGATCCGCTCCAACTGGGACGTGCTGAGCATCCCCTGAGAACTCACTTCGAGGAAGGGAAGGATCCGTCCCGCTCCATCGATCATGCGTGGGAGGAGCGTCAAGAACGCAGCTCCCATGATGGATCCGGTGATGCTGGCCGCTCCTCCGATCACCACCATGGCGATGTAGTTGAACGAGAGCAGGAGGTTGAACGAGTTGGTGTTCACGAAACCGGTGATCGTGAAGAGCAACGAGCCGGCCACTCCCGCATAGAAAGAAGATACGGCGAAGGCCAGCACCTTGTACCGGGTGAGGTCGATTCCCATCACCTCGGCGGCGATGTCGCGATCCCGAATGGCTGCGAAGGCCCGCCCGATACGGGATCGGACGATGTTCTTCGCACCCAGACCCATGATGACGAGAATGATGAGTGTCAGCCAATAGATCTGTTGCTCGCGGGTCACGGCGTACCCACCGATCACACCGTCGATGTCGAAACGCCATCCGGCCAAAGTGAGGACCCCCGGTTCGCGCCCGATCCCGGGGCCGCCGGTGATCGTCTCCCACTCACGGAAGAGATGTTCCCCGAGGAACACCAAACCCAAGGTGAGGAAGGCCAGATACAGGCCGCGCAGACGGACCGCGATTGGAGCGATGGCTGCCCCGATCAAGGCAGCAGTCAGTCCCGCCAACGGAATCCAGAAGATCAGATCGAGCCCCAGTCCCGTCACCCGGTCCGTGGCCTCGCCGCCGAAAACCGCTCCGGCATACGCCCCGACCCCCAAGAAAAAGGCATGCGCCAAAGACACCTGACCGGCATAACCCGTCACCAGATTGAGACCGATCACCCCGATCGACGCAATGAAGGCGGTGGCGATGAGGATCAGCCAGTCGCGGGGCAACCAGATCGCGGCGACCGCCACGGCCACGAGCCCAACCACGAACCAGACCCGCTGCGTGACCGACGGCAGCATGGCCGAATCCGACTCATATCGGGTGAAGAGCGAAGGCCTGCCTCTCATACCCGCTCGACCTCGGCGGTGCCGAAGAGCCCGTACGGCCTGACCAGCAAGACCAACAGCAGCACGACATAGGGAACCACCTGGCTGAAGTTCCCGCCCAACCACGGGGCCACGTTGCTCTGATACGTCGCCGTGTAGGCCTCCGCCAGTCCGATCACCAAGGCTCCGACCACGGCTCCACCGATCGAATCGAGCCCGCCGACCACGATGGCAGGCAGAGCCTTGAGTCCCACCACGTACGTGCTCTGGGTGAGCCCGGCCAGGTCGGTGCTCGCGAACATACCGGCGATCGCCGCCATCGCTCCGGCCATGATCCACGCCAGGGCAAACACGCCACCGACGTTGATGCCTTGAGCAAGCGCCACTTCCTGATCGATCGCAGTCGCCCGCATGGCGAGACCGATCCGCGAGTAACGAAAGAAGGCGAACAGCAGCGCGGTGATGACCACGGCCGTGACGATCATCGCCACACTCCGCTGCTGGACCGTGGCACCGGCCAGCGACCACGAATTGAAGCCCCAGGGATCGCCCACTCCACGAAAGTCGAGGCCGATGAGGTTGTTGATGGGAGTTCGGATCACGATATCGAGGCCAATGGTCAAGATGGCGATCGAGAAGAGCGGCTTTCCGATCATCGGCCTGATCGCGATGCGTTCGGAGGCCCAGCCGAGCAGAGCAGCCGCACCGACACCGCACAGCACCGCGACCGGGAATATGAAGCCGAGATCGACCGCAAACCACGAAACGAGGTAGGCGCCGAACAGCATGACCGCCGGGTGGGCGAAGCTGAGCACCTGCATCGCCTTGTAGATGATCACGAAGCCCAAGGCCAACAGGGCATAGATGGAGGCCAGCGACAGTCCCGAGATGGTTGCCTGGAGAAACGTCGTCACGCGTACATCTCCTCGATGAGGTCGGAGAAGCGCTCCACGAGGACCTTCCTCTTCAGTTTCTGGGTGGCGGTGAGTTCACCCTCCTCGTGATCCAGTTCCTTGGGGATCAGGGCGAACTTCTTCACGGTCTCGACTCGCGCAAAGTGCTCATTGGCTTCGTCGACCTGCTTCTGGATCAGAGCCTGAACCTCAGGCTTCTCGGACAGATCTCGGTAGGTCGTGAAGGTGATCCCCTTTCGCTGCGCCCAGTTCGACGTCGTGTCGAATTCGATTCCGATCAAGGCCGTCAGGAACTTGCGACCGTCACCGACCACCATGGCCTCTTTGATGAACGGCGACACCTTCAGCTTGTTCTCGATCTCGGATGGTGAGACGTTCTTGCCGCCGGCCGTGATGATGATGTCCTTCTTGCGGTCGACGATCCGCAGATGGTCACCCACCCACTCCGCCACGTCCCCGGTATGCATCCATCCCTCTTCGTCGATGGTCTCGGCAGTTGCGTCAGGGTTCTTGAAGTACCCCTGGAAAATCCCCGGTGACTTGATGAGGATCTCACCATCGTCGGCGAGTCGGATCTCGACGTCATCGTTGACGACCGAGCCGATCGAGCCGAGGGTCACGTCCCCGGGCAAATTGCCCGTCCCGAGCGCAGTGGTCTCGGTCATGCCCCAGCCTTCGTAGAGGGGAATCCCGATGGCGAGAAAGAACTTGATGACCTCAGGTGCGATGGGGGCGGCACCACTGGTGGCCTGGATACACCGTTGCATACCCAGCTTCTTCTGGAGCGATCGATACACCAGCACGTAGCCAGCCCAGTGCAGGACCTCGCCGACAGGACCACGCGACCCTGTGTCTACCAAGCGCTGAGCGTTCTTCATGCCCGTCTTGAGGAACACCGAGTAGAGCAGCTTCTTGATCAGCGATGCGTCAGCCATCCGAATCTGGACGAGAGCATGCATCTTCTCCCAGATGCGCGGCGGCGCCGGGAAGTACGTCGGCTGTACCTCGGCCAGATCGGATACCACCGTTTCGATCGATTCGGCGAAGTTGACGCAGGAACCCATGGCCAGCGCCCCACAGAGGTCATAAAGGCGCCCGAACACGTGACAGAGCGGAAGATAGCTGAGCAGTTCGGCTTGACCGCGCGGTTGGCCGCCGGCGGCGATCAGATCCTCCGCGCACTCCGACGCCCACGTGAGATTCCGGTGCGACAGCATCGCCCCCTTGGGAGGACCCGTCGTCCCCGATGTGTACACGAGCGTCGCAGTCGACTGCGGATCGATGGTGTCCACCAAGCCGTCCACCCGACGAGGATCCTCCGCAAACGCCGCTTGGCCGGTTGCCAGGAACGTCTGCCACGACATGAGGCGTGGGTCGTCGTAAGAACGCACTCCCCGGGGCTCGAGGTAGATGATCTTTTCCAGGTGCGGTAGGGACTCGACGTCCAGGGCTTTGTCGACTTGCTCCTGATCCTCGGCGATGAGCACCTTCGCCTCCGAGTGATTGAGGAGGTAGTCCACCTCGGCGGCGGGGTTCGTCGCGTACAAACCAACCGACACGGCTTGGAGCGCCTGGATGGCGAGGTCGGCGATGACCCACGCCTTGCGGTTCTCGGAATGAATGGCCACTCTGTCCCCGGGCCTGACTCCGAGGCTCCACAGGGCCATGGCGGCAACCTGGACCTGACGCCAATACTCTTCGTAGGTGGTCTCCTGCCAGATCCCGAATTCCTTCTCACGCAACGCGATGTGTTGCGGACGTTCCGCCGCGAGCTGACGCAGCCGGCCGGCCAGCGAAGTAGCCGACGTCGCAGGACTCGGATGGGTGGGATGCTCGATGGTTGCCGTCATAACCGGTTTCCCTTCTCGACCTCGTGCTCAGCTTGGCGCAGGCTCTCCGTGTCGAATTCCTCACCGAGGTAGGCGCGGATCACCTCAGGGTTCGTTTGGATCTCTGCCGGGGTGCCCTCGGCGATCTTGCTGCCGAAGTCGAGGACCATGATCCGGTCGGCGATATCCATGACGAGTCCCATGTCATGTTCCACGAGGATCATCGTGATCCCGAGCTCCTCCTGGATATCGAGGATGAAGCGAGCCATGTCCTCGGTCTCTTCGAGGTTCATCCCGGCTGCAGGCTCGTCGAGGAGCAGGATGCGGGGATCCATCGCCAATGCTCGGCCCAGTTCGATTCGCTTCTGAATGCCGTAGGGCAGCATGCCCACCAGGCTCTTGCGATAGTGGGCGATCTCGAGGAAGTCGATGATCTCTTCGGCTCGCCGCCGATGTTCGGTCTCTTCCCGCTTCGCCTTTCCCACGTACAGCGCCGAGGACAAGATCCCAGAATTCATATGCAGGTTCCGACCCAGGAGAATGTTGTCGAGCGTCGTCAGGTTGGAGAACAGCTCGATGTTCTGGAACATGCGGGCGATTCCGAGTTCGGCGATCTTGTGAGGACGCAAGCCGAGAATGCTCGTCCCGTCGAGCGCGATCGACCCCTCTTGCGGGTGGTACACGCCGTTGAGGCAGTTGAAGATCGACGTCTTGCCCGCACCATTGGGTCCGATGATGGCGAACAGTTCGCCGGCTGAGACGTCGAAGCTGACCCCGTTCACGGCGGTGACCCCGGCGAAGGACAGTTTCACGTCCTGGAAGGAAAGGAGCGGTCCGTTCACGAGAGCCACCGCTTCCTTCGTTTGTAATGCTTGATGTCTCGGAAGGATTTTCGTTCCTCCCCGCCGGCGTGGAGGCCGAGGTAGAACTCCTGGACATCCTCGTCACCCATGAGTTCGGCCGCCGACTTGTCCATCACGATCTTGCCGGTCTCCATGATGTACCCGTGTTGGGCGATGGAGAGCGCCATGGTGGCGTTCTGTTCGACGAGGAGAATGCTGGTTCCGTGGCTGTTGATGTCCACGATGAGATCTCGGATCTGCTGGACGAGGATGGGAGCAAGCCCGAGACTGGGCTCGTCGAGGATGAGGTAGCGAGGGTTCGACATCATCGCTCGACCCATGGCGAGCATCTGCTGCTCACCTCCCGAGAGATATCCGGCGACGGACTTGCGCCGATTGGCCAGAACGGGAAAGAGTTCGTACACACGGTCCATCTGGCCCGACATGTCGCCCTTGGAGGTGTGGGCGCCCACGCGAAGGTTTTCTTCCACAGTGAACTCACTGAACACCCGCCGACCTTCCAACACCTGAGTCACTCCGAGGCTGACGATTTGCGCAGCAGACGATTTGTGAATCGCTTTGCCATCGAGAGTGATCTCACCCTTGGTGATGTCGCCGTTGTGCACGTCGAGCAACCCGGAGATCGCTCTCAGGACGGTGGTCTTGCCCGCCCCATTCGCCCCGAGAAGAGCCACGATCTGCCCCTCGGGTACCTGGAAGGACATCCCGCGCAGCACCAGGATGACGTCGTGATACACGACCTCCAGGTTGGCGACTTCGAGCAAGACCGACTCCCCTCGAGTACGGGTGCTCGACATCGTAGGCTGACGACTCCAGCCGATCCCCCACGAATCGGGGTTTTTTCCATTCTCGATATCGGCGCCATGGCCGCATTGGGGACGGTCGAGTCGTGGGCAGGTCGACGCTCAAGCGCCTTCGACCCATTCGGCGCCACCCGGCCAATGCTCCTTCTTCCAGATGGGCGCTCGCACCTTCAGCTCGTCTATGAGATAGCGGGCCGCCTCGAAGGCGTCACCCCGGTGGGCGGACGACACCGCCACCACCACGGTGGGTTGGCCCACCTCCACGATCCCGATCCTGTGTTCCACCACGATGTGAAGCACACCCCACCGGTTTGATGCCTCGGCGACGATCTCGGCGATCTTGCTCTCGACCTGTTCGGTGTAGGCCTCGTACTCGAGGGACGTGACTCCGGCCTTGCCCGGCGAGTGGTTGCGGACCATCCCGGAGAAGACGACCGTCGCTCCGGCACGGTCGTCCTGGATCTCGCCGCTCAGAGCCGCGACGTCCAAAGCGCTGTCACGCACGGCGACGCGCGTGGTTACCTGGTTCTCGTTCATACAATGAGATTCTATGGAAAACCCTTCCCCCCCGTCGGGACCATCTTCATCATCCTCACCCAGGCACTCGGGACCGCCTGCACCGCCACCTCCGCCTGCGGCCCCTGCCGAAGGTGCGGGAACCTCTTTCGTGGACGACCCTCCCGCTCCCCCCGACTCGCGCCTATCCGCCGACCTTCGGCGCCGAAGGAGCACCAGCTGGGTCATCGCAGGCGTCGCCGGGGTGGCAGGAGCGCTCGCCGCCGTCGGAGGCCTCTGGCTCCTGGGCATTCTCGGGCAGCCGGATCCTGTGGCGCCTTCCCCGTTGCCGAGCGTGGTGCAGGTGGTACCGGCCGACGGCGAGAGCAGGGTCGGCACCATCGCCGCCTCCGCCACACCGTCCATCGTCAGTCTCGAGATCCAAGGCGTGCGCACAGGATTCGAGACGTTTGGATCCGGTTCCGGCGTGGTCTTCACCTCGGACGGATACGTCCTCACCAACCATCACGTTCTCGTGGGGGCCGAGTCCATCAACGTGATCTTCTCGGATGGGAAGGTGTTCTCCGCCGAACTCATCGGAACCGACCCGCTCACCGACCTGGGAGTCGTCAAGGTCGACGCGGCGGGGTTGACGCCGATCCCCCTCGGAGACGTAGAAGCCGTGTCCGTCGGAGACCTGGCCGTCGCCGTGGGAAACCCGCTCGGTCTCCGAGGCGGCCCCTCGGTCACATCGGGGATCGTCTCGGCGACGGGGAGAAGGCTGGAGGTGGTCGGCGAGGAACGGCTCTTCGGGCTCATCCAGACCGACGCCCCCATCACCCTTGGTTCCAGTGGCGGTGCCCTCCTCGACGAGGAAGCCCGCCTGATCGGCATCACAACGGCGATCGGGGTCACCGATGTGGGGGCCGAAGGGCTCGGGTTCGCAGTACCGATCGACATCGTCACCGGCGTCGCCGCCGACCTCATCGCCGCCGGTCGGGTCGACCACGCCTACCTCGGCTTCGAGGGTACCGACCACTTCACGACCACCGACGACGGAGCGTCCACGCCATCGGGCGCAGAGATCCGACTCATCGTGCCGAACGGTTCGATCCAAGCCGCCGGCGCGGAGGAAGGCGACGTCATCGTGGCCTTCGACGGACGTCCCGTGGCGGCGATGGATCAACTCGTAGCCTTGCTTCGCACCTATCGTGCAGGAGATGAGGTGCTCGTCTCGATCGAGAGGGATGGCACCGTTCTCGATCTGAACATCACTCTCGACGTGCGACCGGAGAACCCATGAGCGACGACATCTTCAGCCAGCTCTTCGAATTGTTCAATCAACCTGGGGCCGTCAACTGGAAACTGGCGGGCGAGATCCTCAAGCAACTCGCCGGCGAGCGCGAAGCGATCGATCCATGGATCGCCGAGGAATACCAGGAACTCGGCCGTCTCGCCGAGCTTCAAGTCCAAGCGACCACCCGTTTCACCATCGGCGGGGCGGTGGACGCCCAGCCGGTCGATCGCCGCACCTGGGCGGAGCAGTCGATGGAAGGGTTCGGCTACATCGCCGAACCTCTCGCAGACAAGTTCGGCAGTGGCGCCGACAGCACAGATCCGATGGGGGCGTTCCTGAAACCGCTCGGTCCGGCGCTGATCGGGATGCAGATGGGCACTACCTTCGGTTTCCTCAGCCATCGCGTGCTGGGCCACTTCGAGCTCGGCTTACCCACCGCCGGTGACGGCGGCATGCTGATCCCCGTCCCGAATGTCGAAGCCTTCGCCGCCGACCACGGCCTGGACCAACGCCAGGTCAGGCTGTGGGTGACGCTGAGAGAGGTCATCCACCGCGCCCAATACGCACGGGGATGGGTTTCGGACCACATCGTGAACCTGATCCAGGTCTACCTCGACTCGGTCGATTTCGACCCAGCCCAGATGATGAGCAAACTCCAGAACCTCACCGATCCGTCCCAGTTCGAAGAGATGATGGAATCGACCGGACTGGCCAGCATCATGCAGTCGGGGGCCGTGGCGGAACGCGACCAAGCCATGGCTGCTGTCGCCTGGTTGAGCGGATACGCCGAGTTTCTCATCGATGACATCGGAGCCAAGCTGATACCCGATCTCGAACGGATTCGGGCGGCGAACCGTGCGCGGCAGGGTGAACCGACGCAGGGCGAACAACTCATCACGAGGACTTTGGGCCTCGAATTGACCGGGGCGCTTGCCCAGCAAGGTGCCGAGTTCTGCTGGGAGGTGGATCGGCGATGGGGAGGCGAGGCGTTGGAGAGCATCTGGGACGATCCCGAACGGCTACCACTCATGGCCGAGCTGGCCGACCCCGTGGCGTGGGCGGCTCGCGTCATGATGCCGGAGCTGTAGGCGCCCGCCCAGCCGGTCCCGCCGACTACCCTTTCGGGCCCAGAAGGACTGACCAGCCCGAAAGGACCACACCATGGCGGCGATCGTCGGTGAGCCAGCTCCCGCATTCTCCCTCCGAAGCCAGAGCAAGGAAGAGGTTTCGCTCGCCGGTCTGCGGGGCCGTAAGACGCTGGTCGTCTTCATCCCCTTCCCGTTTACCGGCATCTGCGACGGGGAGCTGTGTGAACTGCGCGACAACCTCGCCCAACTCAACAGCATGGACGCCAACGTGGTCGTGATCACCTGCGACACCGTTCCTGCCAACGCACGATGGGCGGCCGACAACTCATTCGAGTTCCCGGTCCTGTCGGACTTCTGGCCGCACGGCGCCGCTGCGCAGGCCTACGGATGTTTCAACGACACCTTCGGAGTGGCGATGCGGGCTACCTACGTCCTCGATCCCGACGGGGTGGTCCGCGAGATCATCGCCACCGACAGCCTCGGCGAGCCCCGCCACGTGTCCAGCTACCACGCCAGCCTGGCTGCCCTCGACGCCCCCTACTGACGGGAACCGGTGTGCCGGTTCCTCAGCAGAACACCTCCGGCGTTCTACACCCCAACCCAGCCGCTAGAGGATTCCACCCTCGGTCATCGGGAACCGGCCCACCGGTTCCTCAGCAGAACACCTCCGGCGTTCTACACCCAGCCCAGCCCAGCCGTTAAAGGATTCCACCCTCGGTCATCTTTTTGATGTCGAGGGCTTCGTCGATCTCGGCTTCGGACATGACTCCCTTGGCCAGGGCGACCTCGCGCACCGAGCGGCCGGTGGAGAAAGCCTCCTTGGCGATCTCGGCGCCCTTGTCGTAGCCGATGTGAGGATTGAGGGCAGTGACGACGATGATGTTCTGCAGAACCAATTCCTTGGCGCGAGCCTCGTTCGCCACGATTCCATCGATGCACCGCTGGCGAAGGTTGTCCGACGCAGTGGCGAGCAGACCGATCGACTCGAGCAGGTTGTGGGCGATGAGCGGCATCATGACATTCAGCTCGAAGTTGCCGTTGGCTCCTCCCCAGGTGATGGCGGCGTCGTTGCCGATGACCTGGGCAGCCACCTGCATGACCATCTCCGGCATGACCGGGTTCACCTTGCCCGGCATGATCGACGAACCCGGCTGCAGAGATGGCAGGGAGATCTCGGCGAAACCCGTACGAGGTCCGGACGACAACCAACGCAGGTCGTTGACCACCTTGAACAACGAAACGGCCACCGTCTTCAGCGCCCCTGACGCCGACACCGTGGCGTCCTTGGCAGCCTGAGCCTCGAAATGGTCGTCGGCCTCGCGGAAGGCGAGCCCGGTCCGGTTGGACATCTCGCCGATCACGGCGGCCGGGAAACCGTCCGGCGCATTGAGGCCGGTCCCGACGGCGGTGCCTCCCAGCGCCAGCTCCAGCAACTCCGGCAGAACCTTCTCGAGACGCTCGATCCCCTTGGCCACCTGGGTGGCATAGCCTCCAAACTCCTGGCCGAGCGTCACGGGAGTGGCGTCCATCAGGTGCGTGCGACCCGACTTGACGACGCCGGAGAACTCCGTTGCTTTGGCGCTCAACGAAGCGTGGAGGCGGCCAAGTGCCGGAATCAGGTCTTCGGTGATGGCGGCTGCAGCGGCCACGTGGATGGCCGTGGGAATCACGTCGTTCGAGGATTGGCCGAAATTCACGTGGTCGTTGGGGTGGACCCCGTGATCGACCTCGAGGAGCTGAGAGGCGCGCCCGGCGATCACCTCGTTGGCGTTCGTGTTGGTCGATGTCCCTGAGCCGGTCTGGAAGATGTCGAGGACGAACTGGTCGTCGAGCCGACCGTCGGCCACTTCGGCGGCGGCCCGCACGATCGCTTCGGCTTTGTCGGCGGGGATGTGACCGGCTGGGCCCGCCACGGCAGCAGCGGATCCCTTGATCACGCCCAGCGCCCAGATGAACCGGCGACCGAATCGGAGATTGGAGATCGGGAAATTGTCGACGGCTCGCTGCGTTGAAGCTCCGTACAGAGCGTCAGCCGGGACTTGGACCTCTCCCATCGAGTCTCGTTCGATCCGGTATTCCACGGTGCATCCTTCCTCGGCGGTGTCGGCTCCAGATTAGGCCGCCCGCGGGGTGGCTCGGCGGGGCGAAGGACCCCATTCGCCGCCCCCTCTCAGACGGTGATGGCCAGCACTGGACCGATCCGTGCCACCAGGTCCGTGACGCTCACCCATCCATCTCGGGGGTCGATGTCGAGCACGCTCTCGAGCGCCGAACGGAGCACGACTTCCGGCCCGGTGACGATGGCCAACGACGCACGATCGACGGGGGCCACCACGGTGTCGCCGTCCACCCGCTTCACTGCCTCGGTGACGCTTCTCGCCACCGCAGAGCCCACCCACTCGCCGCCGTCGAGGGAGGAAGCCAGCGTGGAGCATCGCGGGGCGGCGCCCGCATCCACGACGAACCCGATCAGTCCGACGTCGGGCGGCAGGCCGGTGAGGATCCTGCGGAGGAGGGTGGTTTCGACGAGGGGAGTCGGCCCCGACCAGCGTACGGCCTCGAAGAGCCACACCGCCAGGCCGGGGACGCCGGATTCGAGCTGGCGGGCTCCGCTGTCGGGCAAGGGGCGTGCTCCAGGTCTCGGGCGGCACAGGCTAATCCCTGACCTCCCTTGGTACCATCGCCGCCATGGGAAACAGCCTGGCTCTCGTGGTCTTGGCCGGAGGTTCGGGCACGAGGACCGGCGGTGCGGACAACAAGGTGTACCGGTCGGTTGGCGGCCGGCCGATTCTGTCGTACCCGCTCGAGGTCGCCTCGCTTTGCGGCAGGGTGTCCCGGCTGATCGTGGTGACCAGACCGACAGACCGAGCGATCGCCGAGAGCATCATCGAGGAGTACGCCCCCTCCCTCGATCAGATCATCGTGGAGGGCGGACCGAGCCGCCACCAGAGCGAATGGAATGCCATCGGAGAACTGGCGATCGACATCGAGAGTGGGGCGCTGGGTCTGGTGGCCGTCCACGACGGGGCGCGCCCCTTCATGACCCTGGCGTTGTTCGATGCCCTGATCGAGGCGGCGGAGGCGCGCGGCGGATCCATCCCCGGCCTCCCCCTCGACGGCGTCGTCGTCAGTACGGCGGGGAGCTCCGTGGTCGATCATGACCGGCTGCGCCGAGTTCAAACGCCGCAGATCTTTCGAGCCCCGCCACTGCTCGCCGCCTACCGCCTCGCCAAGGAAAGCGGATTCGAGGGGCTGGATACCTCCGAGACGGTTCGTCGATTCACGGACACCGAGGTGGTCTCCGTACCCGGCGACGAACGCAACCTCAAGATCACTTTCTCGCCCGACTTCGAGACGGCTGAGTCGTTGGCGGACCGCTGGCTCAATGGCCGCTGGCGGGACCGCTCGGTTTAACCATCCGGGCCAGTTCGCGATAGTTTGGGGTCCGTGCCCGAGTCCACCTTGTTTGAGTCCTCGACGGGATCGCGTCTCGCCGCCCTCCAATGGGCAGGCGACCTCGATCGATCCTTCCTCCTCGTTCATGGATTGTCATCCAACGCCATGACATGGCGCGCCGTCGGAGACAAACTCGCCTCGACGGGTGCGCATGTCATCGCCATCGACCAACGTTCCCACGGGCGTAGCGACATCACGGAAGATGGCTACGACTTCGCCACCTGGGCGGCTGATCTCGCAGCGGTGGTCGATCAGGCCGGGGCGAGGAGGCCCGTGGCGGCCGGGCAGTCTTGGGGAGGCAACGTCGTCGTGGAGACCGCCTTTCGGCATCCCGGCGTGATGAGCGCCGTCGTCGGCATCGATGGAGGCCATATCCAGCTGGCCGGCTACTTCGATACCTGGGAAGCATGTGCGGCGGCTCTGGCGCCGCCGAGATTCGATGGAATCACCCGAGCCGATCTGGCGGAGCGCATCCGTCTCATGCACCCTGACTGGTCGGAGACGGGAATCCAAGGGACCCTCGCCAATTTCACAACCGACCACGACGACCAGGTTCGGCCCAATCTCCCGTTCGACCACCACATGACCATTCTTCGGGCCCTCTACGAGCAGCGGCCGTTCGAGATGACAGCCGCCCTGGAGGTGCCAACCCTTCTGCTGGCCGCCCGTTCCGACGATCGGCCGGTCGACCCGGATGCCGGGTTCGACGAAATAGTGCTGGTCGAAGGCGACCACGATCTCCACGTGCAGCAACCGGAGCTGGTCGCCGACCACCTGGAGAGAGTGGCGCCATGGGCGTGATCACGCTGATGGGGTCGGGCGAGACGAGCCCCACCATGGTGAAGGTCCACCGCCGGCTCCTGGAGCGGACCCCAGATCCGCTGGCGGTATTCGTCGACACTCCGTTTGGGTTCCAGGCCAACGCCGACGACATCACCGAGAAAGTCACCGAGTTCTTCGCCACGTCGCTCAACACCGAGCTCCATGTCGCCAGCCTCCGATCGGCCGACCGCGCCACCGAGGCTGAGAAGCAACGGGCGCTCGAGGCCTGCCGGCAGGCAGACTATCTCTTCTCCGGGCCCGGTAGCCCCAGCTACGCCCTGCGGCATTGGGGGGCGATCGGCTTCGCCGGCGTCGTCTCCGACGTCCTGGCCGCAGGGGGGGCGGTGACCCTGGCCAGCGCCGCCGCCGTCACGGCGGGGGCGGTCAGCCTTCCCGTGTACGAGATCTACAAGGTGGGCGAAGACCCGCGCTGGTTGGCCGGGCTGGATGCTCTATCCGCCTTCGGTGTGAAGGCTGCGGTCATCCCCCACTTCGACAACGCCGAGGGAGGTTCTCACGACACGCGGTACTGCTACATGGGCCAAGCGCGCTTCGACTATCTGCGCGGACTTCTCGACGACGACACGGTGATCGTGGGCGTCGATGAACACACAGCCCTGATTCTCGACTCCTCCGACTTCACGGCGCAGGTGGTCGGGCGGGGCGAGGCACACCTCCTGCTGGGCGACTCCCACCGGCGCATCGCCGCGGGACCACCGGTCTCGCTGGCCGACTCCCTCCCGAGGGAGACCGCCCGGCTGGAACCGGATCCCCCGGCTCACGCTCAGTCGAGCCGCCTCCAGTTCGAGGAGGCCATGGCGGCGCGCGATGCCGAGGCGGCCGTCGATGCCGTGCTCGAAGCCGAAGGTTCGCCCGAGTTCGACCGATCGCAGGTGCGCGGCATGATCGTCCGGCTGGGAGCGGCCGCCGAGTCCGGGCTCACGGACCCGCGCCTTGCGGTGGGAGGCTATGTCGACACCTTGCTCGAACTCCGAAGCCGGGCCAGAGCCGGCCGGCGGTGGGACGAGGCGGACTACATCCGCGATCGACTCGCCGAGCTGGGAGTGTCTGTGACCGATACCGAGGATGGGGTCGAGTGGGACCTCACATGACCCGTCATCCCAGCACCCAGCTCCATTGTTCGAAATGGTCGGTAAGGTCGTCGGAGAGTGTGTGAGCCGTCGAATCGAGGTCGACCGCCGCTTTTCCGAGCAGCGTGACGAGCCCGTGAAAGTCTGCGACGGAGATGAACTCGGGGCCGACTCGAGCCGGCCGAATCCCCGACGCCACACCGTCGATGTCGACCATGTTGTGGTAGTTCCCGAGCGGAAGGCACAGGCAGCCGGCTGAGTATCCATAGGCGGAGAAGGCGGTCGCCTCGCACGATCCGCCCGGCATGAGTTTTCGCTGAAAGGAGAACCCCGCCTGGCTGCCGGCCGTCGATCTGGCGATGTGAGAGAGCCGATTGGTCAGTTCGGGAGTGAACACAGACGAGGCGTCGCCGACCCGGACGATCGGACCCGCCCCGATGGGCGAGTCTTCGAAGCTACGTGACATCTCGACGCAAACGAGGCGCGCCTCCTGCGGAAACGACCCGTTGGTGCAGGCGGCGATCGCACCGACGAAGCCAACCTCCTCGGCGCGGGTCAGAAGGACGCCCACATGACCGGCGTTCGGGTTCTTGCGGAGATCATCGAGGGCCGCCAACACGGCTGCCACCCCGGCGAGGTCATCGCATCCCGGAGCGTAGAGCCGCCCGTTTCGTATCCCCAGCGAGCCGCTCCGAAAGGACCACCGGCCGATGGCTCCGGGGCGAACCTGGGACGACGCCTTGGCGAGCCTGGCTGTCCCGGTGCGGAGGCGGCCATCCACCATGGATGAAGTCACCTTGGCGCGATGGGCGGTCCCGTCGGCATCGAAGAACTCGATGGCGGCGTTCTCGAAATACGGCGCCGCCACTCCGCCCAGGAACTGCCACTCGACGGCCCGGCCCTGAATCTCGGTGACGACGAACCCGGGATGATCCAGGTGAGCGGTGAGCAGAACCGGTGTCCTCCTGCGCCGGCCGGCTCTGGCGATGAGCAGATTGCCCGCAGGGTCGGAGCGCAGCCGGAGATCCCTCCGGCGTCTCACCCAATTCTCCACCCAGGCGACCACGCGGTCTTCTCGGCCTGCCACGGTCGGAATCGCCGTGAGTTCGGTCAGCCACCGCTCGTGTCGATCCGTCCTGGCCGTCACGGCGTCGCCACGAACGCTTCGACGGCGGCCATGAAAGCGTCGAACTCGTCCCGGTGAATCGAATGAGACCCCTTGGGAATCCAGACAAACCGAAGGGCAGGGTTCGAGGCAGCGAGGCTCTCCCCGAGTGCAGGGGGCAGGATCGCCCCGTTCGAGGGGTCGGCGCCCACCAGCAGGGTGGGCGTCTTCAAGGACATGGCTGCCTCCAAGACGTTCCACTCCTCGTTGTCGGCGACCGTTCTGCGGACCGGCTCGGCGCCGGACTGGCGCAAAGCCTCCGCCTTGATGCGCGCATCCTCCGGGTGCCAGCCCGGGCTGGCGGCAGCCACCGACTCGGCCGTCACCTCGCCCGCAAAGGGCTCGAGCAGCCATTCCAGCGCCGAAGCGGTATCGGGAATCACCAGGGCAGGGTCCTCCAGGATGATCTTCTTGGCGAAGCTCGGGTCGCTCACGGCCGCCAGCGTCACGGCGGCACCGCCCAAGGAATGACCCAGGACGAGATCCCATTCGGAACCGAGTTCGACCAGGTCTCGGGCGTAGGCCGCCAGCGTGTATTCATCGCCTGGGCCAGAAGTACCGTGGCCTCGCAAATCGGGAGCGACGACCTCGTACCCCATCTCTGCGACGGCGGGGCCGACTCGCCACCAGCCGTCGGCATTCGACGATATCCCGTGCACCAGGAGGGCTCGGCCTGGCCCGGTCCCCCAGTGACTGACCGAGAGATCCATCAGCCGGGGATTCCGGCGCGGACACCGGCCGCGGGCGGGATGCCCAGGCGAGTCCGCATGCCTGCATAGCCGCCGGCTTCGAGTTCTTCGGCGACCTCTGGACCTCCGGATTCGACGATCCGCCCTTCCATCATGACGTGGACCCGGTCTGCCGTGAGGTAGCGAAGGATTCGGCTGTAATGGGTGATGAGCAGCACGCCCACCTCGGGTCCCCGCATCAGCTCGACGGCTTCTGCCACCTCGCGAACGGCATCGATGTCGAGTCCTGAGTCGATCTCGTCGAGGACGGCGAGCTTCGGCTGCAGGATGGCCATCTGGAAGATCTCGGACCGTTTCTTCTCGCCACCCGACAGGTCGAAGTTGGTGGCTCGATCGAGAAACCGGCCCATCCCGAAGGTCTCGGTCGCCCGGGCGATCCGGTCGGCCAGCTCAGCAGCCGGAATGCCGGCCTCGTCGCCGGCCTCCTCCATGAATTCCCGCAGCGCCACCCCGGCCACCTCGACCGGGTACTGGAATGCCTGCATGAGGCCCATCTTGGCTCGGACATCGATCGGCTTGTCGAGCAGCGACTCACCGTCGAGTTCTGCCGACCCGCCCACCGTGTAGCCTGACTTGCCCGTCAACACGTGGCAGAGGGTGGACTTCCCAGAGCCGTTCGGACCCATGATGGCGTGCACCTCCCCGAAGGGAACTTCGAGGTCGAGCCCACGGAGGATCTCGACGTCACCGACGCGGGCCTCGAGCCCCTTTGTCTTCAGGGCAGGGTTCACGATTCCTCCACTTTCTCCAGGAGGAGCGAAACGGCTCCTCCTTCGATCTTCACCTCGTAGGTCGGCACGGGACGGGTGGCGGGCAGAGTGATGGCCTTCCCGGTGCTCATCTCAAAAACGGCGCCGTGGCGGGGACACTCGACCTCTCCTTCGAAGACCTCACCTTCGGCGAGTGAGGCTTCGGCGTGGCTGCAGCGGTCGCCGATTGCGTAGACATCGTCGCCGACGCGGAACAGCGCAATGCGATGCCCGAGAGTCTCGGCAACGACTCCGCGCCCTTCTGGAAGCTCGGCGAGCTGAGCGATGGTGACCCACTCGGCCATCAGATCCGCCCTTCCTGCTGGGCGAGGATGAACTTCGAGTGAACCGCCGTGGTCACTGGCTCTGCTACCTGCGGGGCGGGAAGCCGGTCGATGATCTCCTGGAAGAAGCCTCGCAACAGCACCCGCTCGGCCCGGTCTTGGCTCAGGCCGCGTGACTGCAGGTAGTAGAGGTGCTCAGCCTCGAGCGGACCGACGGTCGACCCGTGGCCGCACACCACGTCATCGCAGAGGATCTCGAGATTGGGGACCGAGTGGGCCTTGGCGCCATCGGACAGTACAAGATTGCGATTCTGCTCGAACGTCGAGGTGTTGGTGGCGTCCGGCCAGATCTTCAGGAGACCGGTGAAAACCGACTCCGCTTGATCCTCGACGGCGCCCTTCAGGAACACGTCGGAAGAGGTGTTCTTCCCGTGATGGTTGACCACCACCCGATAGTCGAGCACCTGGTCACCGTCGCCGAAGTAGATGCCGACCATCTCCGAATGCGAGCCATCTCCGATGAGATCGACCCCCAGATCGAGACGCCCGAGCGAACCGCCCAAACCGACCTCTCCGAACTTGAGGGAGGCATCGCGACCAAGCGCCACTCGCTGAAAGCCGATCCCACTGGTTTCGGGGCCCCAGGCCTGGATGGTGGTGAGTTTGAGGCGCGCCCCGTCGCCTACCTTGGCTTCGATCTGGGGGCAGGCCACGATCGAGCCGTCAGCCGAGCGGTACACCACGATCACGGAGGCCTCAGCGTTGTCCTCCAACACCAGCGTGACGTGAGGGAACGAGACCGTCCCGGCCTGCGTCGCCTGAACGTCGATCACGTAGGGCATGCCGACCGTCACGTTGCGGGGAACATGGAGGACGACACCATCCTGGAAGAAAGCTCGGTGCGCAGAGGCGAAGATGTCATCGTCCGCCAGCAATCCCACCACGCCCTCCAGAGACGTTCCGAGGGAGGGCGACAGGTCCGCCAGACGTTCGAAGGCAGCCGATTCGTCAGTCACATCGTCGATGGTGACGTACCCGTCCACCACGGTGGCCCAGCCGGAGAAGGACTCGATGGCGGAGAGATATGGCGAAACCGCCAGACGCTCGCCGGCGGCCCCGGGAAGAGCGAGATCGGCCAGATCGAAGTCGAGTTCGACGTAGCGCCACGCCTCTTCCTTCCCGCTCGGCATGGCCGCCTTCTCGTAGGCCGCGAATCCGGCCCGGCGGGTCTCTGCCACCCACGGCACAACCCCATCCAAGCCGCGCTCCAATGTGGTCTTCTCTAGTGAAAGCACGGGGGAAACACTCCTCAAAACGGTCTTGGCCATGGTATTACTCCTACGGCCATAGGGCGAAATGGATGCGCGCCCCCTCCCATCGAGATGGCAGCTGCATGCGGCGCCCTGTGGTCCGGGGAAGCCTACAGTTGAAGTGACCCACGAAGGAGCTCCATGGAACACGACAGCGACATCCGAGCCGACCATGTCGAGGTGAGCCAGGCAGCGGTCGCCAACGTCGAGGCCGGTAGGGCGACTTTCAGTCAGGCGGGAGCGGCGCGCGTCAACGCCGAGGCCGCCTCCTTCCACCAGGGCGGGGCGGGGATCGTCGTTGCAGACTCGGTGACCTTGGAGCAGAGCGCCGCCACGGTGATCGTGTCCGATCATGTGACGACTTCGTCATCCAACACGCTCCTCCTTGCGGCAGGACGAGTCGACGGGAACGTCAACGCCGTCTTCGATCCCCCGTCGGCCGCCGCCTACGGCGCCGGGTTCGGCGCGGGCTTCGCAATCATGTTCTTTCTCGTACGGCGCCTGTTTGGCAATCGCGGCTGAGGGCAGGCCGCCTACTCCACCAGGTGCGCGGCACGGTCGAACACCGCCGCCAGCATGTCGTGGGTGAGTCGGCCGGTGAACGTGTTCTGCTGCGAGGGGTGGTAGCTCGCCAGGAGCCGCGGGTGGCGTTCGCCGAGCGCTACCTCGACCCCGTGACCGAAGGCAGGTCGGGGAACGGGAATCTCAGCGCCGCGGGCGCCGAGAACGCGGAGCGCCTGGCTGAAGGAGAGGCCTCCGAGAGCAACCACCACCGTCACGTTCGGTAGAGCATCGAGCTCGGCGTCGAGCCAGCGACGGCAGGTGTCTCTTTCCACGGTGGTGGGCTTGTTCTGCGGGGGCGCGCAGTGCACCATCGCGGTCACGTAGGCGCCGTCCAGGCTCAATCCATCGCCCCGAGCCCGGGAGTCGGGCTGTGAGGCGAACCCCGTCTCGTACAGCGCACGGAAGAGCCAATCGCCCGATCGGTCCCCAGTGAACATCCGCCCGGTTCGGTTGGCACCGTGAGCGGCCGGCGCCAACCCCACGATGAGGAGCCGGGCATCCGCGTCACCGAACCCGGGGACGGGTCTACCCCAATACGTCTCATGGCGGAAACTCGCCCGTTTGACCGAGGCAACGGATTCTCGCCACTCGACCAGGCGCGGACAGTCCCGGCACCCAGAGATCTGTTCTGCGATCGTTTTCAGCACGCCGGAACTCTATCGAAGTCCCATCCCTCCGAAGGTGGTCGTTGTCGCCGAGAGCAGCGCCTCGACCACCGAAAGCGAGGGTTCCGGGCCCAGTTGCAGAGAAATTCCGCGTGGAACCGCTCCCATGACCGAATTCGCGTTGCGGACTAGGCACTCCGGGTGATAGCGTCCTGATGCGGGGCGGGGAATCATTACTTAAGGGGAAATCCGTGGCAGTGAAGCGTCGGGAAAGTGGCTCCGTGTCAGATGCAGTCGGCATCTATTTGGAGCGGGTTTCGAACCACACGCTCCTCACCGCTGAAGACGAGGTCTCGCTGGCGAGGGCCATGGAAATCGGGCGAAAAGCCCAGGCCAAACTCGAAGAGTCAGCCGACCTGGCCCCCGCCGAGCGGGCCAAGCTGTACCGCCTCGTCCATCAGGGCGAGGAAGCCAAGATGGCCTTCATTCGCTCCAACCTCCGGTTGGTGATCTCCATCGCAAAGCGGTATTCGGGCCGCGGCCTCGATCTTCTCGACCTCATTCAAGAGGGCAATCTGGGGTTGATCAGGGCGGTCGAGAAGTTCGATTGGCGCAAGGGTTTCAAGTTCTCCACCTACGCCACCTGGTGGATTCGCCAAGCGATCACCCGGGGGCTCGGGAATCAGGCGCGCACCATTCGCCTCCCGGTCCACATGGTGGATGTCGTGCGGACCGTTCAGGAAACCGAGCAGCTCCTGAGCGAAGAACTCCGCCGGCCACCCACCCGGGAGGAGATAGCCGAGGCGAGTGGGCTCGATCTCGAACGAGTCAACGCGGCTCTGTCCGCCCCGTCCGACACCGTGTCTCTGGACCGCCCGGTCGGCGAAGAGGGTGACGCGGAACTCCAGGACTTCGTTCAGGACGAACGCGTCCCGGACCCGTTCGGACACGCAGCCGAGGTCATGCGCCGCCAACATCTGATCGATGCGCTGAGCTTGCTCGAAGAAACTGAACGCCAGGTCCTGCTGCTCCGGTTCGGCCTCGACGAGGGCGAACCGCGCACTCTCTCCGATGTGGGGAAGATGTTCAACCTCACTCGCGAACGAGTCCGTCAGATCGAAGGGCGAGCTTTGGCCAAACTCCGACATCCGAGTTCGATGGTCGAACTGGAGAGCCTCCTCTAGAGGCGACCGGGAGTCGCGCTCGATTTGGTCGAGTCAGCGCCGGGCCTCATCGAGCCGGGGCTCAGGTGTGGATCAGCCCACCGCTCCGGATTCGGCCATGTTCAGCTCGATCAACCGGTTCATCTCCACGGCGTACTCCATGGGGAGTTCCCGGACGATCGGCTCGATGAAGCCGGCCACCACCATCGAGGTGGCCTCTTCCTCCGACAGTCCGCGACTCATCAAGTAGAACAGCTGCTCGTCGCCGACCTTCGACACCGACGCTTCATGGCCGATCTCCGCGTCCGACTCCTCGATCTCCATGTACGGATAGGTGTCCGAACGGGAATCGGCATCGAGGATGAGCGCATCACACCGGACGAACGATTTGACTCGCTCCGCACCCGGTTCCACTCGGACCAAGCCCCGGTACCCGGCCCGACCCCCACCCTTGGAGATGGACTTCGAGACGATGGTCGAGGTGGTATCGGAGGCGGCGTGCACCATCTTCGCCCCGGCATCCTGGTGCTGGCCCTCGCCGGCAAAGGCGATCGACAGAACCTCACCGTGTGCGCCAGGCTCCAGCATCCACACGGCCGGATACTTCATGGTGAGCTTCGACCCGAGGTTTCCGTCGATCCATTCCATGGTGGCGTTTTCGTAGGCGGCAGCTCGTTTGGTGACGAGGTTGTACACGTTGTTGGACCAGTTCTGGATGGTCGTATACCGGCACCGGCCGCCCTTCTTGACGACGATCTCCACCACGGCGGAATGCAGCGAGTCGGACGACCACACCGGTGCCGAACAGCCCTCCACGTAGTGGCAGAAGGCATCCTCGTCGACGATGATCAGAGTGCGTTCGAACTGACCCATGTTCTGGCTGTTGATCCGGAAGTAGGCCTGGAGAGGCTCATCCAGACGGACACCCGGGGGCACATAGATGAACGAACCGCCCGACCACACCGCCGAGTTGAGAGCTGCGAACTTGTTGTCGTTCGGGGGGATGATCGTCCCGAAGTACTCACGCACCAGATCCGGATAATCGCGCACGGCGGTGTCCATGTCACAGAAGAGCACCCCGAGTGCTGCGAGGTCCTCACGGTTGCGGTGGTAGACGACCTCGCTCTCGTACTGGGCGGTGACCCCGGCCAGATACTTGCGCTCGGCTTCGGGGATACCCAGCTTCTCGTAGGTGTCGCGGATCTCTTCCGGGACCATGTCCCAGTCCTTGGCCTGCCCTTCGGTCGGCTTGACGTAGTAGTAGATGTCGTCGAAGTCGATGTCGTCGAGCGCGCCGCCACCACCCCATGTGGGCATCGGTTTGGCGAGGAAACGCCGATAGGCTTTGAGCCGGAAGTCGAGCATCCATTCCGCCTCGCCCTTGATCTCGGACATCTTGCGGATGATCTCTTCGTTGAGACCCTTTTCGGGCTTGAAGATGTACTCTTCCTCGGAATCGTGCCAGCCCAGCTTGTAGGCGCCGAGATCGATATCCACTGTCGCCATTGCGAACCACCTCAGGGATTTTCACTATCGGGATGGTGGATATTGTACCACCGCCCGGGCCACACCGGAACGGAACCTGGGATCGCATCGCGTCACCGCCGAAACGCCCGCCTAGGCGCCCGTCGACACTGCGTCCGGGTGGCTGGTTGGGTGCACCGGTACAGACCCCCGTGTGGCCAGCACCCAGAAGCGCGTCAGATTCCGATCCCAATCGTCGAGGATGGCCTGTGCGACGCGACTGCCGGTCTCGCGCACGTGCTCTTCGAGGATGGCACGAAGCACCGTGGCGTCGCTTTCGCCCAGGCGGCGCATCGACGGCGCCGACTCGGCTACTCGGGTGTTGAGCGTGCTTTCGGGGTCCCATACGTAGGCGATGCCGCCGGTCATGCCGGCTCCGAAGTTGCGGCCCACCGGGCCGAGCACGACCGCGGTGCCGCCAGTCATGTACTCGCAGCCGTGATCACTGATCCCCTCGACCACAGCCCACCCCCCTGAGTTCCGCACACAGAACCGCTGCCCGGCCGTCCCGGACATGAAGAGCTTTCCGCCGGTTGCCCCGTACATGACGGCGTTTCCTCCGGCGTGCGCCGTTGGCGCATCGGCTCCTTGCCGGGGCACGATCACGATGCGGCCTCCACCCATCCCCTTGCCGACGTAATCGTTGGCCGGTCCGTCCAGGCGCAGCGAGATTCCCTCCACCAGCCAGGCGCCGAAGCTCTGGCCGGCGGTCCCCGCCAGGCGCACGTTGATGGTTCCGGATTCCAGCCCGGAGTCGCCGTAGCGAGCGGCGATCTCGCCCGCCAGGGTGGATCCGATGGTGCGGTCCTCGTTGGTGATCGGGAACGCCAAATCGATCGGTGCTCCGGTCTCGACTGCGTGCCGAGCCTCTCTGACGAGCCGCTCGGAGAGTTCCGAGCGTTCGATGCGGACGTATCCGGGGTGGCGGCGGCGCCCATCCGCTCTCACGAGCAGGGGGGCCAGGGATGCGGCCACCGGATTGTCCGGATCGACCGGCTCGAGTAGATCGGCGCGCCCGATCATCTCCTCGATCGCTCTAACCCCGAGGGAGGCGAGATGACCGCGTACTTCCTCGGCCAGCATCCTGAACAGCTGGACGACCTGGTCGGGCGCCCCCGTGAATTTGGCGCGTAGATCCTCGCGTTGCGTGGCGATCCCCACCGGACACGTGTTTTCGTGGCACTGACGGACCATCTTGCATCCCAAGGCGAGCAAGGGCAGAGTCCCAAACCCAAACCGCTCCGCTCCCAGGAGGGCGGCGATGACCACATCACGTCCCGTCCGGATGCCCCCATCGGTCTCGAGGGCGACCCGGGCGCGGAGGCCGTTGGCGATGAGCACTTGATGTGCCTCTGCGATCCCCAATTCCCAGGGCGACCCGGCGTGCTTGATCGATACGAGTGGCGAGGCCCCCGTGCCGCCGTCGCTGCCGGAGATGGTGATGGCATCGGCCTGCGCCTTGGCGACGCCGACGGCCACGGTCCCCACGCCAGGCTCAGACACCAGCTTCACCGACACTCGTGCCGTCGGCTTGAAGGCCTTCAGGTCGTAGATGAGTTGAGCGAGGTCCTCGATCGAATAGATGTCGTGGTGCGGGGGCGGGGAAATCAACGACACCCCGGGCTCGGTGTGACGGAGCCAGGCGATCTCTCTCGTCACTTTGTGACCCGGCAATTGGCCACCCTCGCCCGGTTTTGAGCCCTGGGCCATCTTGATCTGGTATTCCTCCGCTGAGGACAGATAGCCGGGAGTGACCCCGAAGCGACCTGAGGCCACCTGCTTGATGTCGGAGTTCCGAGGAGTGCCGAATCGGGCCGGGTTCTCCCCCCCTTCGCCCGAGTTGGAGAGCCCTCCCACCATGGAGGTCGCTTCGGCAAGGGCCTCGTGCGCTTCCTTGGACAGGGCTCCGAGGGACATGGCAGCCGTCACGAACCGACGCATGATTCGTTCGACGGGCTCGACCTCGTCCAGAGGCACCGGGGTGACCTCTCGAAACCGAAGGAGGTCGCGGAGTTGAGAAGGCGGTCGATCCTCGATGGCCTCGATGTATTCGGCCCACTCCGCCATGTCCCCCGAGCGGACTGCCTTCTGAAGGCGCAGAACGACACTCGGACTCGTGACGTGGACAGCGCCGCCGCGTCGATGCTTGTAGAAGCCCCCCAGGCCTTCTGCGTCGGCATGCCATTCGGCGTGCATGGCGAGTACCTGACGGCCCAGCTCCTCGAATCCGATGCCTCCCACCCGTCGAGGGCACCGCAGGAAGGCCGCTTCGCAGACGTCGTCGGCCAGTCCGATCAGCTCGAACAGCTCGCTCCCCCGGTATGCCGACAAGGTGCAGATTCCCATTTTCGACATGATCTTGAGGAGCCCGTTTTGCATGGACATCCGATAGTTCTCCTGAGCGACCACCGGATCCACGGCCAGCTCCGGTCCGACGGCCAAACGGCGGACCTCCTCGATGGCGAGGTAGGGGTTGATGGCCGAGGCGCCGAGCCCGAGCAGCACGGCTGCGTCGTGGGAGGTTCTCGTCTCGGCCGTGGCACACACGATCGAGGCCTCGAGACGAATACCCTCGGAAATGAGCCGGTGGTGGACCGCAGACACGGCCAACGGCATCGGGATCGGAGCATGCTCGGCGTCGGTCTCGCGATCCGACAGAATCACGATGCTGGCTCCGCCTCGAACGGCGAAGACCACCTCTTCCACGATCTCCTCCAGGCGTTCCTTGAGGCGGCCCGGACCCTCCTCGGCGCGGAAGACGGCCGCAACCCAGTAGCTGAAGAACCGGGAATCGCCGGATCGGGCGATGCGCTCGAGTTCCGTATCGGAGAGAATCGGAGAGGCCAGCTCCATGAGTGCCGCCTGCTGGGGCGTTTCTTCGAGCAGGGAGCCGCGCCGGCCGAGGTAGGTACGCAGCGACATGACCAGCTTCTCGCGGATGGGGTCCATCGGAGGGTTGGTGACCTGGGCAAAGAGCTGGTGGAAGTAATGCGTCAGGCGCCGTGGTGTCTCGGAGAGCGCGGCGAGGGGCGTATCGGACCCCATCGAACCGGTCGGGGTCTTACCCTCGGCCTTCGGCTCGAGCACCATGCGCCGGTCTTCGGCGGTGTAGCCGAAGACACGACCGAACGCCTCGACATCGAGCCGGTCTTCTGGAATCTCATTGAAAGGATCCTGGACGTAGAGGGTCTCGGTCGAGATCCACTCCCTATACGGCTGGAGCCGGGCGAGAGCCGGCAGCAGTTCGTCGGAGAAGCGCAGAGTGTCGGTGCGGGGATCGAAGACCACCGCTTCCCCGGGACCGAGTTGGCCCGTCTTGAGCGGCTTCGCTTCCTCCTCCGGGCAGATACCGGCTTCGGATGCCACCAGAAAGACGTCGTTGCTCAACGTCCACCGGGCCGGACGAAGACCGTTCCGGTCGACTCCGGCGAGCAGCGATATCCCGTCCGTCGCCGCCACGGCGGCCGGGCCGTCCCAGGGCTCGGACAGGAAGGCGTGGTACTCGTAGAAGGAGCGAAGTTCGGGCGCCAGGTCGACGACGTTCTCCCACGCCGCCGGCATCAGCATCTCCTTGACGTGGCCGAGGTGGCGCCCACTCCGGACCAGGAGCTCGAATGCGTTGTCGAGGCTTCCGGAATCCGATTGATCCGCTTGCAGGAAGGGCCGCAGGTCGCGGGAGCGGTCAGCCCACATCGGCGAGCTGGGGTTCACCTCCCGGGCGGCCATCCATGAGCGATTCGAGTTCACCGTGTTGATTTCCCCATTGTGCGCCAGCGTTCGGAAGGGCTGGGCGATCTCCCACGCCGGGAAGGTGTTCGTCGAGTAGCGCTGATGGAAGATGGCGAAAGACGTCTCGTAGCTCGGGTCGCGAAGGTCCCAGAAGAAATCCGCCACATGCTTGGCGGCGAACAAACCCTTGTAGACGATCGTCCGCGACGAAGCCGAGGCGATGGCGAAACCGGGCAGGTCCATGAGCGTGGCTCGACGTTCGCAGTATTTCCTGGCCAGGAACAAGCGTCGCTCGAAGTCCTCATGGTCTTCGACGTCGTCAGGGGCCTCGACCATGACCTGCTCGATGACCGGCATCGAGGCCGAGGCCCGGCCGCCGAGCACCCGCGAGTCTGTCGGCACCGGCCGCCAGCCGAGCACCTTGATGTTCTCGTACTCCAGCGACCCGGCGATCAACTCTCGTGACTCTGTCTCCTGACCCGGCGGGAGGAACGCCGTCACCACTCCAAAGCGGCCCGGGGGAGGTACACGCAAGCCGCGATTCCGAAGCTCACGGGCAAAGAGCACGTACGGGATCTCCGTCAGAAGGCCTGCACCGTCGCCCGTGCCGTCGGCCGCCTTCGCTCCGCGGTGGTCGAGCCGTTCGAGGCATTCCACGGCCAGCCGGACCATCCGGAAGGTGGCGCGACCGTCCCGAGCGGCGATCATTCCCACGCCACAGGCGTCGCGAAAGCTGGACTGATCGACGAGGGGGAGGTCGCTCAGCGTTCTGGCGGCGCGATACGCGGCGATGCGGTCAACCAATGCCTCCTCCTTTCAGCGTCCCGAGAAACGAATCCCGAATCTTACTCGCCTATGCGAATACCATATTCTGGCAGAGCTCGACACGCAGACTAGATCAGTAACCTGACCGCATGCCAGTACTCGTTGTTGGAGCGGACACCCCACTGGGAGACCAGGTCATGGCCGTTCTCGTTCACCGTGAGGGTGAGGTTCGTGCTTTTGTCAGCGACCCTGAAGCCGGCAGTCGGTTGAAGAGCCAGGCGGTCAAGGTGGCGATCGGCGACGTCTCGGATTCCTCCCACGTCGGGGCGGCTGCCCTCCATTGTTTCTCGGTCGTGCTGCTCACCGAGGCGGCCAAGGACGAGAGGGAACGCTCCTTCGCTGCAACGCCTGGGCTGGTGCTCGAAGCATGGGCGGAGGCGATCGCCGAGTCGGGTGCGGAGCGGGTCATCTGGGTGGAGACCGCCGGCACGGAGGGCAGCGCCAAGCTGCTCGGCGACCTCGGCATCGAAGTGGCCGTGGTTCCGGCCGGAACCTCAGGGTCGGCCGACCTCATCGTCGAACTCGACGACCTCGCCAAGGTTCCGCCGCGCTATCTGCTGGCGAGGTCGAGCTAGCGGAAGGGCGTCTCGCCTGCGTCGATGGCCGACTCCAACACCCAACGTTCTTGGGCGGCGAGGAGATACGGATACGGGTCGATCGGCCGGTTGTCGAGCCGCAGTTCGAAGTGTGTGTGGTGGTGGGTACCTTCGGCATTTCCGCTGTTCCCCACGTACCCGATCACCTGCCCGGCGGCCACGTAGTCCCCCACCTCGAGTCCCTCGACGAAGGCGGTCAACGCCCCGCCTCGACCGTTGTTCGTTCCTGGATCATCGTTGTCGAGATGCAGGTACCAGGTCGAATAGTCGTCGGCGTGATCGATCACGATGTAGTAGCCGCTGCGGGCAGACGAGCGCATTCGTCGTATTTTGCCGTCTGCGGCGGCCAGCACGGGTGTGCGGTGATCGGCAAAGACGTCCACTCCCTGATGGGTCCGGCCGTCGGGTTTCGCATGGCCGAACTCAGGGAGGAACGTGGTGCTCGGGCCAGGCTGAAAGAACACCATGACGAAGGCCTCTCGTTCGCCTGGAACCTCGGCCGAAGCCGGCATGGCCATCGCCACCGCCAGCGCGGTGACGACGGCGACCGTCAAGATTCGTCGCATGGCTCAGTCATCGGGATCGGGGGGAAGTTTGCACGAGGGGCGCTACTTGTTCTTGTTCTTGCCCTTGGCCTTGCCGTTGTTGCTCTTCTCTGGCTTGGCCGGCTTGTTGGCGTTCTTCGCCTTTTTCGTCTTGGGGCCATCGTCGAGATCCTCCGACTCGGCCGGCGAGTCGTCGCCAACCTTGCCGAAGTCGGTCTTGGCGACCTGAGAGACCAGCTGACCCTTCGGCCCGTCGACGTCGGAGTTCTTCAACGCGTGGACAAAAGCAGAGACCACCGATCCGTGATTGACCTTTCCGCTCGGACCGACGACCGAGATCGTGTTGCACTCCGACACGACCAACTCGGACTCTTCCTCGGTCTCGGAGGCGACGGATTCGCCCGCAGCCTCTTCGCCTTCGACCTCGTCCGTCGGTGCGCAGTCGAGGCCGATCCCAAAGGTCAGTTCTCCGGTCTCGTCGTCGAACCACAGCGACAGCTCATCTTCTGCTACGAGCGACTCTGGATCTTCTTCTTCGACTTCTTCGGCTTCGGCGACCGGTTCATCGGGACACTCGTAGCTCGGGACGCCGTTGATGAGCTCGAAGCAGACCCTGCCATCGTCCGAGGACTCTGCCCCGGCCGGTAGTGCCGCCAAGGACGCCAACACCAGCGCCATGGCCACGAGAACGGTTGCCTTTTTCATCGCATACTCCTCAGGGTCATTCCCCGTACCAGTCGCGCCAAGGCCCGGGGCGTTACACCCAGCCCTATCGACCATCCCTTGAAAACCTTGAGCCGGGCACCAGGCGCGTAGCCTGGGTGGATGCGATCACAAGCAGTACGTTTCCACGGTGTCGGCGACCTGCGCCTCGAGTTGGTCGACCTGGATGAGCCGGGCGCCGGGGAGGTGCTCATGCGAGTCAAGGCATGCGGGGTGTGCGGATCCGACTTCCATTTCGTGGACGGAACCGCCCATCCGCGGCAGGTTCCCGTCACGCTGGGGCACGAGGTGGCGGGCACGGTGGTGACCAGCCGAGACCGCACATGGCAACCAGGCGACGACGTCATTGCACTGGCCGGACTCTCATGTGGCTCGTGTCGCGCCTGCGCCGACCTCCGCCCGATGCTGTGTGAGCGGTTACGGCTCCTCGGCATCGATATCGACGGCGGTCTTGCCGACTTCATGCTGGTGTCGGGCGATGCGCTGGTCGCCAAGCCCAGCTCTCTCTCGTGGGCAGTGGCCGCTACCGCTCCGGATGCGGCGGCGACAGCCTGTCACGCCGCCGCCTGCCGGGGCGAGGTTCGACCGGGGAACACGGTGGCCGTCGTCGGTCTGGGCGGGCTGGGGGGCTATGGAGCCCAGATCGCCAAGCTGCTCGGCGCTGCGCCCGTCATCGCCATCGACTCCGACCCGGTGGCGGTCGAGAACGCCGTGGCAGCGGGGGCAGACGAAGGAATGGTGGTCACCCCTGGTGAATCGGTCGGCCGCAGGGTGAAGATGATGACCGACGGCGGTGTCGATGTTGCGCTCGAATTCGTGGGAAGGAGCGAAACCGTCGACGCGGCTCTCAAGTCGATCCGACCGGGAGGGAGGGCGGTGGTGGTTGGCGTGGGTCCGGAGCCCCTGCACACGCTGCCGCCGGTGTTGTGGTCGAATCACGAGTATTCCCTGGTGGGGTCTTTCGGCTCCCACGACTTCGATCTCACCCAGGTCCTCACCTGGCTGAGCACCGGGGCGCTGCACCCACCTCCGTTTCAGGAGGTTTCATTGACCGACGCTGTACCGGCCATCGAGCGAAGTACCGAATCGGGGGTCGAGGGCGGCCGTCTCATCGTGGTGCCCTGAACCCCGGACCTCCGGCCCGAGCCTCACCGTTTGCCGGCTTCCCAGACCTCCTTGAGGTGGGCGTAGGCGCCTCCTGCCGCGATCAGCTCTTCATGGGGGCCCACCTCCACGATCCGACCACCGTCCATCACCACCACCCGGTCGGCGCGCTCGGCCGTCGCCAACCGGTGAGCGATCACGATGGCCGTCCGTCCGGCGAGAAGTGTGGACAGGGCGCCCTCAACCGTCTCCTCTGTTTCGGGGTCGAGGTTGGAGGTCGCTTCGTCGAGCACGATCACGGTGGGGTCGGCCAGCAGCGCTCGGGCGAGCGCCACCAGCTGCCGTTCGCCTGACGAGAGCCTGCTTCCCCGTTCACGCAGCTCTGTGTCCAACCCGTCGGGCAAGCTGCGGACCCAGTCGTCGATGCCAACCGCCTCACACACCGCCCAGAGTTCCTCCTCGGTCGCCTCGCGGCGGGTATATGAGATGTTGTCGCGGAGCGAGCCGCTGAACAGGAAGCCCTCCTGGGGAACCATCGCCACGTGGCGCCGCAGGTCCTGTGTGGATAGGTGACGCAGGTCACGACCGCCGAGGGTGACAGTGCCTGCCGTAGGGTCGTAGAAGCGCATCGCCAGCTTGGCAATGGTGCTCTTGCCGGCACCCGTCTCGCCCACCACCGCCACTCGTTCACCCGGCGCCACCACGAGATTGGTGTCCATGATGACGGGGACCGCCGGGTCGTACCCGAACTCCACGTCGATGAATCCCACTTCGCCGGCCAGGAGGCCGGCTGGGACGGGATCCTCGGGTTCGGCGATCGCCGGTTGCCGGTCCAAGATCCCGAACAGTTTGGACAGGGCCGCCAGGGCCGCCTGGAGCAGGTTGTACACGTTGGAGAGCTGGATGATCGGCTCGAAGAACCAGTTGAGGTACAAGAGGAACGCCAGAAGAGACCCGGCGGTCATCTCGCCGGCCAGGACTCGCCTGCCTCCGAAGAACAGGATGACGGCGGTCCCGACGGTGCGCAGGAAATCCACTGCCGGGAAATACGTCGAGATTGCCTTCGCTGCCGCGATATTGGCGTCGTAGTAGCGCTCGTTGACACGGCCGAACTCCACCACTTGGCGAGCCTCCTGGGTGTAGGCCTGAACGACCCGCACCCCCGATATCCCCTCCTGGATGGCTCCGAGCACCTGGCCGATCTGCTCACGAACCTGTTGGTAGGCGGAGTCGGCGAATCGCCGGAACACGACGGACACTCCGAGCAGAGGAGGCATCAGCGCCAGCACGATCCACGCCAGTTGCACGTCCACGAAGAACATCGCCACGGTCACACCGATCACGGTCAGCGTGCTCGTGATCACATTGACAGCGCCCTCCTTGACGAACTGGGCGAGCGCCTCGATGTCCGAGGTCATGCGCGCCACCAGCACGCCCGACTTGTTCTTGGAGTAGAAGTCGAGATCGAGCCGGATGAGCCGGTCGAACGCCCCCACCCGAAGATCTCGCAGGAATCGTTCTCCTACGCCGGCCACCCAGTACTGGGAAACGAGCTGGGAAACGTACTGAACCGCCACCACCGCGACGAATACCACCGCGGCGACCAGGACGCCGCGGCGATCGCCGGCCAGCACTCCGTCGTCCACACCGCTCCGCACGACGAGCGGGCCGGCCAAGCGGGCGGCCGTGGCGAGAACGGTCGCCACCGCAGCCCCCACCGCCGGCCACAACAGGTGCCGGCCGTACCGGGCCGCTTTCCCCAGCAGCTCAAGGGCACCTTCCGATCGATCGTCGCCTGACCCGAAACGTGCGTACATCAGGTCGTCTCCGCAGGAAGGCTCTCGAAAGCGTCGGTATCCGCCAGAACCTCCCCGTAGCGGGGAACGGTCCTGAGGAGCTCGTCGTGGGACCCGATGGCTGCGACGCGGCCCTCATCGATGAGGATGACCTGGTCAGCCAAGGACAACGTAGAGGGACGATGAGCGATGATCACGGTGGTGCGCCCCTCCATCACCGTACGGAGCGCCGACCGAATCTCCTCCTCCGTGACGGCGTCGACCGAACTCGTGGCGTCATCGAGGATGAGGACGCGCGGGTCGCGCAGGACGGCCCGGGCGAGAGCGATTCTCTGTCTTTGGCCACCGGACAGGGAGTACCCACGCTCCCCCACCGTCGTGTCGTATCCGGCCGGCAGGTCGGTGATGAACTCGTGAGCCTGGGCGAGCCGGGCGGCAAGCCTGATCTGCTCCGGGCCGGCCTCCGGCGCTCCAAAAGCGATGTTCTCGGCGATGGTCGCCGAGAAGAGAAAGGTCTCCTCGAACACCACCGCTACCTCGGTCCGCAAGTCATCGAGGGGGATCCGGCGCACGTCGACGCCGTCGATGGCCACGCAACCGCCGGTCACGTCGTAGAAACGGGGCAGGAGATAGGCCAGTGTGGTCTTTCCTGAGCCTGTGGCGCCCACCACCGCCACCGAGGACCCGCCGGCCACCCGCAGATCGACGCCGTCGAGCACCGGCGGGCCCTCTGGATAGGAGAACAAGACACCGGACATGCGGATTTCTCCCGGACCGCCGTCGGGGAGCTGAACCGGATCGACCGGATCGACGATCTCGGGAGCTGTCTTGAGGAGTTCCAGAACTCGGGCACCGGCGGCGGCCGCGCGCGGCAACTCGGCAAAGAACCAACCGGTGATCCGCAAGGGGAAGTTGAGGATCACCATGAACTCGGTGAACGCTACGAACTGGCCGAGGCGGAGACTGCCGTCGATGACCAACAGACCTCCCACCGCCAGGATCACCACCGTGGCGAGTGGCGCCACCGCCTCGAACATCGGCACGAAGATCGCTCGATCGCGCACCAGGTCCATCGACTTGCTGAAGATGCGGCGTGCCACCCGATCCACTTTTTCGACTTCCGCAGCCTCGGCGCCGTACGACTTCACAACCCTCACTCCGGTGACAGCCTCTTCCACCACGGATGACATGTCTGCCAGCCTCTGCTGCACCTCGAAAGAAGTGGCGATGACCCGACGGGCATAGGTGTTCGCAATGAACAACAACAGGGGGATCGCCAACGACACCAGGGCGCCCAACAACGGATGCATCGAGATCATGGCGACCACCACCACCACGAACATGCCCAGGTTGGCGACGGTGATCGGCAGCATGGCAAAGATCAGCCGGACCTGCCCGAGATCCGTCGAGGCTCGCGACATGAGTTCCCCGGTCGAGACCTGATCGTGAAAGGCGAACTGCAGGCGCTGGGTGTGCTCAAAAATGCGATTTCGGAGGTCCGTTTCGGCGCGATACGACAAAACGAACGCAAAGAAGCGGCGGCCCCCGACGCCGAGCGCCTTGATGAGTCCCAAGCCGAGCATCACGATGAGCAGCACGTTCATGGAACTCGCATCGCCACCCCGTATCGAGTCGATCACCTGTGCCGTGATGAGTGGGATCGCCACCACGAGGCCCATCCAGACGAGTGCGAACACCACACTGAGGACGGACTCCCTGCGGTACTGGAGCAGGGTCCTGCCCAACAACCGGATCCCCCGCCGCGTGGCCGGATCAGCCCAGGCGCTCACAGGCTCTGCGTCCGATCCCCGACCACTTCTTGTTCGAGCGTCTCCAAGCCGTAGACGACCTCGGTGTCCGCCACCGGGTCTCCGCCGCTGCGGCGACGTTCGAGGCGTCTCGCCACCGAGGCACCGACGGCTGCAGAGATCATGATGACCCATGCGATCAGATACAGCCACAGCAGCAGCACACCCACACCGGTGAACACCGCCAGGGTGCTACTCCCCACCGAACCTGCTCGCCCGAGATAGAACCGGAACCCGAGCGAGGCGCCGACCGCTCCAACCGTGGCCAGGAACGCCGCCAGCCACAGCCCGGGCAGACGACGAGGGGGCCCGAAGCGGTACAGCATCACGAGAAACAGGAGCAGGCCGATCGACCCCAGGGGCAGGGAGAGCGCCTGCCAGGTCGTGACGATCCAGGAGACGTCGGTGAGGTCCCGTAGGGATTCGGCGATCGCATTGCTGGACACCAGGAGAAGAGCCGACAGCAAGATCGCCGCCAACGCCCCGACGGTGAGGAGGATCCCGACGAATCGCACTTTGAGCCATGACCGATCCTCTTCCATGCCCTCGATCCGGGCGAGGACTCGCTGCAGGGTGACGACACCCCGCGAGGCCAGCCAGAGGGACACGAGCGTCGACAGGACGATGAAGAGGCCCTGGTTTTCGCTGACCGCCTCGGCCACATCCGGAAGAACGCTGTTGGAGATGAAAGTCGCCACCTCGGCCGGTGCGACTGCCTCCAAGAAGTCCTCGGTCCGGGCGATCGCCTCCTCATCCCTTCCGAAGAACGAGGCGGCGGCGAGCCCGGATGCCATGGCGGGGACCAGGGCAAAGAACAAGTTGTAAGCGATGGCGGCCGCCAGCACGGAGGGGCCGGCCGCCGTGAACCTCCGCCAGAATCGCACAGGGGTCGATTGGTCCACCCGGGTCCTGAAATTCTCCTCCATCCGACCAGACTAGGGCGCGTCAGTCGAAGGGAGGTATCACCTATCAGTCCGACGATCGGATGCCGACGGCTCACCGCAATCGAACGCTCACCAGGGTGCTCAATTCGTCGAGGGCTGCCTCAGGCGTGTCGACTCTGATCGTGAGCATGCCCATGAGGGCCGCCGTCTTCAGGTTCCGGCCGACGTCGTCGAGGAAGACCACATGGCGGGCGTCGACCCCCAGCCGGCCGAGAGCGATCTCATAGATTCTCCGGTCCGGTTTGTTGACGCCCTCTCTGGCTGATTCCACGAAGACGTCGAAATGAGCAGAGAGACTCTCACCCGGTCCGAAGTCGAGCCAGTTGTTCGTCAAGGCGCCGACCAGGTACCCGGCGGCGCGCAGAGTGGTCACCGCCTGGAGCATGACCGGGCGCACGACCGCCGCCTGATTGATGCTCTCCAGGAGGCTACGTGCGTCCACCGCGTGGCCGCGCTCGGCACACTCGGCCTCGAACGCCTCTGCAAACGCATCGAGGCGGATACGGCCTTGCTCATGCCGTGCCCAAGCCCCGGAAGGGCCGGCATCGGCGACGACGCGGTTGATGAACCCGGGAGGAGCACCCGCTTCCGCCTCGTGTTCGGCGATCACCGCCATGGGGGACTCCAGGACCACCCCACCCAAATCGAAGAGCACAGCGCGGACGGACATCGCCTGAACGATAGCGAGCGTGGTCCGGCGCTCGACCTCGGTCACGGTACCGTCGCATGAGCCGTACGCTGGCGTCATGGCATCAGAGTTCATGCGCATGTTCCCGCTCAACAACGTGCTGTTCCCCCACACTCTCCTACCCCTGCGGATCTTCGAACCCCGGTATCTCCAGATGATCGGAGAATGCGAGGAAGGTGCTTTCCCCTTCGGGGTGGTGCTGATCGAGCGAGGATTCGAGGTCGGTGGGGGCGATTGGCGATTCTCGACGGGGACGGCCGCCAGGATCATCGACTCGGCCGAACTGCCTGGCGGCCATCGCGCCGTCATCGCCGCCGGCACCGTCCGATTCGAGATCGACGAGTGGTTGTCCGAGGACCCGTACCCGGCCGCCATGGTGCGCCTGCTCGACGATCGCGACGATTCGACCGACGACCCGAGCGAGCTCGAGCTCGAAGAGACGGAGGCGATTCTGCGTCGCGTGCTGGCCCTCGCTTCGGAAATGGGTCACAACGTCGGACCCATCGACTACGAACTGGCGGCCGACCCGTCGGCGGCGGTGTACCAACTCGCCGGCCTTGCCCCCCTCGGCCCCCTCGACGCCCAGAAGGTCCTGGAGGCCGATGGACCCGGCGCCCGCCTGGCGCTTCTCCGGACCGCCCTGTCGGACGAGGCCGAGCTACTGCTGAGTCGCCTCGGCGGGGCCTGAGAAGTCACCCCACCACACACCGCTCG
>CBDUEV010000017.1:0-46272 GCA_965366365.1 uncultured Acidimicrobiia bacterium
GGGTGGCGACCGTATTCGAGAACCTCGCCCAGGTGTCCGCCGAAGATCGCCAACTCCGCCGCGAGACGCGGGCGGCCACCGCCCAGGCGCGCATCTCTGCGTGGATCGTCGGCGGGCTCCCCGCCTGCTACCTGGGGTACCAGTTCTTCACCGGCCGTTTGGCAGAGCTGGTGCAGAGCCCTGTTGGGCTGGGAATCGTGGCGGTGGGGGGAGGGTTTCTGGTGACCGGCTCGTCGGTCGTGACGGTCATGGTTCGGAGGGCGCTCACATGAGCCTGTTGGCTGCGCTGGCCGCGGGTCTCGTCACTTACTTCATCGCGGAGCGCATGTGGCCGGAGCATCGCTGGTGGGCATCGGTGGGCCTGGCCGTGTTGGTGGCCTCGCCGCCGTCGGGTCTCCTGATGGCAGGAGGGGCGGTGGCTCTGTGGCGAGGGCGGCCCTGGCTTGTTCGGCGAGCCGCCGAACGGGCAGCCGAGGCCGACGTCGGCCTCATGGCGCGGAGTGTTCTGATCTCCGTCACGGCCGGGATGCCTCTTCCCGCCGCGCTCGAGCTGGCCGGATCACAGGTACATCCTCTTCTCGCTGCCGAGATCAGGACGTTGTTACGCCAGGCTCGTCGAACGGGACTGGCCAGGGCTCTGGGCGAGAGCGAGGGCCGAGGCGCCCGTCTCTATCTCCTCCTGGCCCGCGCCCAAACCACGGGCGCGTCGATCTCGGGAGCGGTGGCCTCGTTTGTCGACGAACGACGCCAGGAGGACCGCTCTCACACGCTGGAAGCGGCCAGACGGCTCCCGGTCAAGCTGACGGTCCCGCTTGCCCTGCTGATCCTTCCCGGTTTTGTCACCTTGACGGTGGGCCCGTCGGTGCTCTCGTCGGCGCGCCGCATGCTGGGGCCTCTGATACCGCTGCCCTGAGCACAGATCCATTTCCCCCCGCCGCCGGTCGGACGCCGGCATGAGAAAGGAGAATGGATGCTGAACATCCTTCGCAAGCAAGACGGTCAAGGGACCGTCGAGTACGTCCTGGTCATCCTGGCCGCCGGAGCGATCGCTCTGGCGCTGATCGGCTGGATGGCCTCGGACAACCTGGTCACCAACCTGTTCAGCTCGGTGCTGAGCAAGGTCATCGGGTTCGTCTCCGGTGGCTAGGAGGGCCGGGGAGAGAGGCTCGGCCGCAGTGGAGTTTGCGCTGGTGCTCCCGGTGCTCATCCTGGTCATCCTCGCCCTGGCCGAAGTGGTAGCCGTCTCCCGCGTCCAGCTCGAGCTCACCCATGCAGCTCGAGAAGGGGCGCGCGTGGCGGCCACCACGCCCGATCCGAACGCGGCGATCGGTGCCGTGCGATCCGTCATGGATTCGGAACCGGTTGCTGTCTCTGTCGAAAGACCCTCCGCGGTGGGCCGCTTGGCGCGGGTCACTGTGGAACTCTCCTATCGGCTGCCGGTGATCGGGATTCACGTCCCGATGAGCGCCTCCTCGGCGATGCGGGTCGAACAGTGATTCGGACAGGTGAGGAAGGCTCCATGACCCTGGTGGTGGCGGCGGTGGTCTCGGTCCTGGTGATGGCAGCGCTCACTCTGGCTGCGTTGGGTCGCATCGCTCAGGCCTCCGAGCAGGCGGTGGCCGCGGCTGAGGCCGCCGCGCTGGCGGCCGCTCCGGTGACGTTCGGGCCGCTCGGTTTGGAGGGCACTCCCGAATCGGTGGCTGCGGCAACCGCCCGAGCGAATGGGGCGGAACTCGTCGGCTGCGTCTGCCGAAGGGACGATTCGTGGGACGTCCGAGCCGTTCGGGTGGTCGTGACGTATCCGGTGGATCTTCCCGTCCTCGGTGCTTCCGTGGTGAAACGCTCGGCCCGAGCAGAGTTCGAACCGGTCGCGCTCCTGGAATAGGGAGGTTGCTTGGGAGTCCGCGGCCGACGTCCCTGGCTAGGGTTTGGCCAGTTGCGAACACGTATCAAGGGGGAAACGTCATGCGGTCATCGAGTGTCGCCAACCGGTGGGTCAGGCCGGCCCTTTTGGCGGTGTTGTTGCTGTTGGTGCTGAGCGGGTGCTCATCAGCCGCCGAAGAGGGATCCCCGTCGGCCGAGTCCGAGGGGAGTTCGACTGCCCAGGAGGCCGACGCAGCCGCGGGCGATTTCGACTGCGAGGCGCTCGGCAGGCATGCTGCGGTCATCCGGAGTGCGAACGGATGGGTGCGCCAAATCGATGGCCCTGAGGCCTTCGACCTCATAGGCGAAGACCTGGACGAGGTCGACGCGGCGATCGAAGGGCTCCGGCCGATTCAAGACATCGAGGGGATCTTTGGCACGACCCGGCAGGGTCTGGACAACCTGGCGGCAGATATCCAAGCCATCCGCGACGGCCGGTATGGCGAGTACGCCCTCGATTACAACTCGCCAGGGATATCGGCCGTGCTCGGCGAGGAAGTCTGCAAGTAGGCGCGTCGCGCCTCCTGCCCGCCTACTCGACGCCGTGAACAGGTGAGACGCCGGCGATTCGCCACTCATAGACTTGGTGGTGTCGCCATCTGGAGCACGGGAAGGACCATGACGAGCCGACTGGTCGTGTGCGCGGCTGTGGCGCTGCTCGTCCTTTCGAGCTGCACGCAGACCCCATCCCCTGAGACCCCCGTCGGCCCTGACCAGGCTCGCTCACTGGCGGACTATCTCCTTCCCCAGGACGAGGTCTCCGATCGGCCAAGCGAGCAACTCGACGACCTCATCGCCGCCTGCATGGCGGCCGCGGGATTCGAATACCTGGCGAGCGATCCTCTCGAACCGGGATCGACGGCGTACCTTGCTCGCTACGGCTACGGCATCGTCACCCCCGTGGTCGAAGGCTTGGAAGTGCAGGCGGACGACGCTTCGATCGCCGAGTCGCGCCCCAGCGAGGAGCGGATCGCCTACGAAGAAGCCCTATGGGGCGCCAGCTTCGATCCGGCCTCTTTGCCCACCGACGAAGACGGGCTTCCGATCTACCCCGATTTCGAGGAGCAGGGATGCGACGGCCGGGCCAGGTCGAAGCTGATCGCAGATGGACCCCTGCCCAGTGCGGAGCTGGTCGATGTCGAGGCTGAACTCACCGCGCTTCTCCAGGGACTCGACGAGGAGGTCCGGGCGGACCCCCGGGTGGTGCAACTCGAAGACGAGTGGTCGGTCTGCATGAAGGGCGAGGGGTATGACTTCGACGATCCGGCGGAACCGCGCCGGTACCTCTCGGAATCGCTCGCCGACCTACTGGGGTTCTCGTTCACTTTCGCTACCGGGACGGAAGATCGATCGCCCCTCGAATACCCGGGCAGATTCGGTCCGGAGTTCGACCAGGCCGCCCTCGAAACACTGGCCGCCGAGGAGCTCAGCATCGCCGCCGCCGACCATCGCTGCCGAGGCGACCTCGACGAGCGGGTGAGCGAGATTCGCGCCGAGCACGAACCGGCCTTCGTGGCCGAACACCGAGAGCTTCTGGAAAGGTATCGCACCCTCGTCGCCGGGTGACGAGGCGGCCTGTGTCCTTGCGCTCGCCGGAGAGCAGGGTTCTGAGGCGATGGGGGCACTCATTGGGTAGGTTGGGGACCGTTGTCGCGAGAAGGAACCAGGATGAGCAACCTGCCGGCCGGACTCACCGCCCACATGGCCACCACATCGAGACTGACCATGCGCTACATCGAGTCGGGTGACCCCGCCGGCGTCCCGGTGGTGTTCGTACACGGCAACCTGGCCACCAGCCGGTTCTACGACCACATCCTGGCCGCTGCTCCGCCAGAGCTCCATTGCATCGCTCCGGATATGCGCGGCTTCGGTGACACCGACAAGGTGGCGATCGACGGCCGGCGGGGCCTCCGCGACTGGTCCGACGACATCCGCTCATTGGTCGAACACCTCGCCCTGAGCGAACCGGCTCATCTCGTGGGATGGTCGACCGGTGGAGGCGCCATCATGCAGTACCTCATCGATCACCCTTCCGACGTGCGTTCCCTGACCCTCATCGACCCGGTTTCGCCCTACGGATTCGGCGGCGGCACCAGAGAGGATGGCTCGCCGACCACCGACGACTATGCAGGGGGTGGTGGTGGGTCCGGCAACCCCGATTTCGCCCAGCGGATCGCGGCCGGAGACATGGGCTCTGAATCCGAGATGTCGCCTCGCAACGTGATGAACGGCTACTACTGGCGGCCAGATCATCGTGAACCGCCGGAACGTGAAGACCTTCTCGTCTCCGAGATTCTCAAATCGCTCATCGGTGACGGCGGGTACCCGGGCGATTCAGTCGAGTCGCCCAATTGGCCCGGATTCGCCCCGGGAAACTCCGGGATCCTGAACGCACTGTCGAGTCGGTATCTCGATACCTCGGGCATCGTCGACGTCGATCCCAAACCGCCCATCCTGTGGACGCGAGGCTCCGCCGACCTGGTCGTGGCCGACGGCACGCCGTGGGAGATGGGCACACTCGGTTCGCTTGGCGTCGTCCCGGGCTGGCCAGGGGAGGAGGCCTTTCCGCCCCAGCAGATGGTGGCTCAGACGCGTGGCGTCCTCGAGGAGTACGCCAGACGAGGTGGCACCTATCACGAAGAGGTGTTCGAGGGATCCGGGCATGGGCCGTTCATCGACGCGGCCGAGGAGTGGATGAAGGTGTTCTTCGCCTTCGTCAGCTGAGGCTGGTCATCCCGGAGTCAGGGTGAGGACGTTCTCGGAGTCCGTCCGGACGGCCGTCTCACTCCAGAGCATCGGGAAGGTCTCCCCGGTTGCCCATGGTTCGGCCATGTCGATGTAGTGGGCGCCAAACGCATGACCCGATTGTCCCGTGCTGTGGATGGCCGTTGAGGCGTCGAAATCGGACATGTCCACCACCATCCGCATCGAGGGGATGGCCAGTACCTCGTAGCCGTCGATGGGGCTCCATGACATGGCGTTCACGATCGATGTTCCGCCCCCGACTTCGAACGGTCCCCGGTTGAACAGCGCCTCGATCGGAGCGATGCCTGATTCGCCCAACGTTCCGTTGCGGAACTCGGCGGTGTGCAATGCTCCCCATCGCCAGTCCGTGGGGTCCTCGCCGAAGCGGTCCGCCAGTTCGGCGAAGGCGTTCTCCATGGCGTCGCCGAGGATGTCGTCGCGTACCTCTGTGGGGTCCGTCGCCGCGATGTCCCACCACGCATTCGTCGGATCGGAGACGAGTTCGTTCACCACGACGAACATCCGATCTCGTCCCGTGAGACTCACTACTTCGGGATCGAACTCGTCGAGCAGCCCGATCAGAAGGTGCCGCCATGTGGCGTTGTAGGCGGCGGCTCCCGCCGAATCGACGCGGTTCTGGAGCGTTTCGCCGAAGAGCGAGCCGTCGGGGGTGCTCCACTCTCTCAACACCTCCTGGACGCTGCGGACCGCCTCGGTGTCGGCGGGCACCTCCAGCAAGACAGGGACCAACTCTCCGGCGTGGACGTTCTTGGCGTCGTTCTGGAGTTGATTCATGAATTCGACGGTGACCGAATCGTTTTGTGCCAGCGCCTCTTCGATCCGTTCGGCGCGGTATCCGTAGGCCCAGTCACTCGTCAGGAGATAGGGGTAACTGTCATCGACGACCGCGTTGTTGGCGGTGACGATGAATCCACTCGGTGGGTTGTAGAGGGAGGGCAGTTCTTCGAACGGCACCATCCCGCTCCAGGAGAATTGGTCCGTCCAACCCGGCACCGGCCATCTCCCGTCGCCGTCCGATCTGATCGGAGTCAGCCCGGTCGCCTGGTATCCGATGTTGCCTTCGGTGTCGGCGTAGACGAAGTTCTGAGCGGCGATGTCCCACGTCGATACCGCCTGTCGAAACTCGTCCCAGTTCTTGGCTCGGTTGAGGTCGAGGATGGACTCGACCAGGCGGGTCGGCTGCAACGAGGTCCATCGCAGGGCCACCCCGTGCGAGTCGGGGACTTCCACTCCTGCCGCCGCCTCGTCGAAATCCTCCAGCCCGCCGAAGGTGTCGGAAATGATGGGGCCGTGGCGGGTCCAGCGCGTTTCGAGGGTTTCGGTGGGACCGCCGGCCACGACGATCTCCTCTGTCTTCACTTCCATGTCAACCCAGGCGCCATTCACCTCGTACTGGTGGGGGTTGGCGGGATTGATCTTCTCGATGACGAGGTCCTGCGTGTCGGGCGCCAGGTTGGTGACGCCCCAGGCGATGTGGTCGTTGTGTCCGATGACCACACCCGGTGTGCCAGGGAAGGAGAACCCGGCCACGTCGAGAGGGCAGCCGTCCGCGGTACCCACACAGTGCAGGGCCACCTGGAACCAGATCGACGGCATCTGGATGGACAGGTGCGGGTCGTTGGCGAGGATCGGCGCACCGGTCTCGGTCTTCGAACCCGCCACCACCCAGTTGTTCGAGCCGATCTCGGCACCGGAGACGCCGGTGAGGTCACGCACTCGCTCGATCTGCTGCGCCAGGTCCGTGAGGCTTTCGTTTGGGAGGAGGGCCAGGGGCGGGTGCGGCGTCTCCGCGGCGGCGGAGCCCCCGTCGACGATCACCGGCTGGTCGTCGGGGTACGGCGGCCAGAGTTCTTCCACCCGGTCCACGCCGACGACTCCGGCGCCTAGTGCCCTGCTGAGCTCCCGATCCATGTTGGACCCGAGATCCCACGACATCATCTTCGCCCACGTCATCGTGTCGATGGGCGTCCACGGCTCCGGCTCGTACGATCGATTGGTGAGCCCGAGGACGGCGTACTCGAGGCTGAGGGCTGCGCCGCTCTGCTGCGAGAGGTAGGCGTTGACACCCTCTGCATAGGCTTCGAGAACAGCTCGATCTTCGCTCGAAAGACCGGCGAACTCCTCCTCCGCGATGGCCACCAGTTGGAGGGTGCGAAGGAACCGGTCCGTGTCGATGGTGCTGTCCCCGAACATCTCCGAGAGTCGAGCCGCCCCGATGTGCCTCCAGAAATCCATCTGGAAGAAACGTTCCTGGGCATGCACGAACCCCTGCGCCATGTAGAGATCGTGTGACGACCCGGCGTAGATATGGGGGACCCCGACCTCGTCCCGCACCACCGAGACCTCTCCGCCGAGGTTGGGCACAGTCGCCACACCATCGACCTGAGGGAAGGAGCGTCGCACCGTGAAGACCCCGAACGCGCCTGCCAGGACCACCAGCGCGAGGAGCAGGATGCCCAGTCGTTTCGTCCAACGTTTCGCCGTGTGCATGGGCGTCAGATTAACCACGTCGGGCCGGCGCCGGGTTCGCGCCGCTCCCAGGTGGTGTCGTCGGTCGATCCCCACCGGACCCACCCCGTCGGTCTGAAGTCGAGGTTTCCCGCCATGAACGTTTTCGGCGGATGCTGCGGCGCCGACTTCTCGCATGTTGAGAGAATCAGCCTCTCCTTCCCCGGCGTTGCCGGGTCAACCGGACCGCTCGACCATCGTGGACCTATCTGAGCGCTGCATCCAGGAATCGAATGGCACCGTGCTTCGAGAGCGGTTCGTTGAAATTGCCACATTTGGGGGACTGCACACAGCTCGGGCATCCGTGATCGCACGGACACGCCCGCAGTGCCTCCAGCGTGGCGGTGAGGTGGGCGCTGCCGACGTCGTAGGCCACCTCGGAGATGCCCGCCCCTCCCGGATACGCCTCGTAGATGAAGATCGTCGCCAGACCGGTCCCGGGGTGGTGGTTGGTGGACAACCCGCCGATGTCCCACCTATCGCAGATAGCGAAGAGCGGAAGCATCCCGATGCCTGCGTGCTCGGCGGCGTGCAACGTTCCGAGCAGGTCTCGTGGTTCTACCCCGGCCTCGTCGAAGAGTGAGTCCGGCACCGTCAACCAGATGCCCTTCGTCTCGAATACGGTCGACGGCAGGTCGAGCGGCTCGAGGCCGAGAACTTCCCCGGAACCGAGTTTCCTCTTCTTGTAGGCCACCACGTGGTTCTCGACTTGGACCGTGCCGACGAAGTGGTCGAGCTTCCCCAGCCTGCCTCGCCGATCCACGCCGAGGATCTCCAGCCACGTGTCCTGCTGGGGTTGCGTGTAGTAGTCGGCAAGAGAGGTGCGGACCAGGATTTCGTGCTTGCTCAGGTCGAGGCCCCTGACGACGAACGTGTCGCCCCGATGGAGATATATCGCTCCGGGGTGGGCGTCCCGAAACGTCCGGGACTCCTCGAGTGTCCCGAGCGCCTCACCGGTCCCTTCGTCGACGATCGTGAAAGGCGAACCACCCGAGGTGCGAATCCCCACCCGGGGTGCAGGAGCTTGCCTCCGCGCCCACGCCAGCCGACCGTCCCGGACCATCAGATGCCCCTCGGCCGTCAGTCGTGTGGCGGCTTCCTCCATGCCCTCGCCCAGCACCTCTCGGTCCTCCACCCGCAGCGGCAACTCGTAGGCGGCGCAGGCCGTATGCGCCTCCAGCACCAGCGGGTTGTCCGGGTTGATGACCGCCGCCTCGGGCGGCCGGGTGAACAGTTCGGTCGGGTGGTGCATGAAGTACTGATCGAGGCTGTCCTCGCCCCCCACCAAAACCGCCAGCGAGGTCCGCTGGGCCCTCCCGGCCCGCCCGGCCTGTTGCCTGAACGAAGCGATCGTGCCGGGGAACGTGTTGATGATGGCGGCATCGAGCGAACCGACGTCGATTCCCAATTCCAGAGCATTGGTGGCTGTGACCCCCAGGAGCTTTCCAGAGAACAACGCCTGCTCGATTTCGCGGCGTTCGGCGGGAAGGTATCCCGACCGATAGGGGGCCACCCGATCGCGGCGGTCGGGGCCGACCCGGTCCTTGGCCCACCGGTAGATCAGCTCGGTCGCCTTGCGAGAGCGGGAGAAGACGATGGTGTGACGGTCGTGGCGGACCAGGTTGACGAAGAGGTCGGTGGCCTCGGCCATGGCAGATCGGCGGGTCCCCAGCTCCGGATCCTCGATCGGTGGGTTCCAGAGCGCCACCAGCTTCTCGCCGCTCGGCGAATCGTCGCCCTCGGCGACCATGACTTCGAGTCCGCTGAGGCGGGTGGCCAGGTCGCCGGGGTTTCCTATCGTGGCAGAGGTGAAGACGAAGGTGGGTGAGGCGCCGTAGTGGTCGGCGAGGCGCCGCAGCCGGCGCAGCACCATCGACACGTGCGTGCCGAAAATCCCGCGGAACATATGGGCCTCGTCGACGACGACGTACTCGAGGCGATGGAAGAAATCAGCCCACCTGGCGTGGTTGGGCAGGATGCCGAAGTGGAGCATGTCAGGGTTCGTGAGAATCACATTGGCGTGGCGCCGGATCCAGCTTCGATCCTCGCCGGGGGTGTCGCCGTCGTAGGTGGCGGCCACCAGCCCCGGCATGCCCAACGTGCCGATCGACCGAACCTGGTCCTGCGCCAAGGCCTTGGTCGGGAAGAGAAGCAACGCCGAAGTCTTGGGCTGGTGGACGATCGCTTCGGCCAGGGGAATCTGATAGCACAGGGATTTTCCGGATGCCGTCCCGGATACGACGACTGTGTGCCTGCCCTCCCGGATGGCGTCGACGGCGCGGGCTTGATGGCGGTACAGCCTGTCGATCCCGCGCGCCGCCAGACGATCGAGAATGACGGGATCCAGGGGCGGGGTCGGTTCGCCGAAGATGGCGCCCCGGGCTCGAATTCGCTCCAGGTGGGCGAGTTCACCTTCGAAGTCATCAGATTCGGCCCACGCTGCCAGAAGCCCCTCGAAAGAGGCCGTCTCGGGTTGTCTGGCGTTTGACGCATCGTTGCCGGGCTCCACACCAGCATGATGACATGGGTGGATGACAGGATCGTCTCGAGGTCGGAGTAGCGTGGAGGATCATGATCGACACCCCATCTCGCTTGGGCCGCGCATGGCACACGGAGTCCGTTGAGACGGTGCTCTCTGAGCTCGGAACCGACGCCGAGCGGGGGTTGGCCGATGGGGAGTCGGAGCGACGCCTCACCGCGGACGGGCCCAATCTGCTGTCTGCCGATGGGGGTCCCAGCCCCGTCCGTCTCTTCCTCGGCCAATTCAACGACGTGCTCATTTGGCTGCTTCTGGCGGCGGCAGCGGTGAGCGGCATCCTGCTGGGCGAATGGCTCGAGTCCGGGGTCATTCTGGCCATCGTGATCCTCAACGCGGCAATCGGCTTCTACCAGGAGTATCAAGCAGAGTCGGCGCTTGCCGCACTGCGGGACATGGCTGCGCCGGAAGCGCTGGTGGTCAGAGGCGGAGACGAGCGGAGAGTCCCGGCAGCCGGGATCGTCGTGGGGGACCTCATCGTCCTCGAAGCCGGGGATCGCATCCCGGCCGACGCTCGGCTGGTCTCGGAGATCCACATGGCCGCCGAAGAAGCCCCGCTGACCGGCGAATCGTTCCCCGTCAACAAGCAGATCGCTCCCGTTGGGGAGGAAGCCTCGACCGGTGATCGCCGCTCGATGGTGTTCGCGGGCACCTCGGTGTCCTCGGGTAGGGGAAAGGCCGTGGTTGTGGCGACCGGTCAGCACACTGAGGTCGGCCGGATCGCTGAGATGCTCAGCGAGGAGCAGCCCGCTTCCCCGCTCACGGTTGAACTCGAGCGCATCGGTCGTCGACTGGCGGTCCTCACCGTCGTGATCGCCATCGTCATCTTCGGACTGGGCGTGCTGCGCGAATACCCCGTCGAGACGATGTTCTTGTCGGCCGTGGCGTTGGCGGTCGCCGCCATACCCGAAGGGCTGCCCGCGGTGGTCACCGTCACCCTGGCGCGCGGGGTGCAGGCGATGGCCCGGAAGAAGGCCATCGTCCGTCGCCTTCCCGCCGTCGAGGCTCTCGGCAGCGCCTCGGTGATCTGCACCGACAAGACCGGCACGTTGACACGGAACGAGATGAGAGTTCAGGAGGTGGCGTTCGCCGATCTACGAGCCACGCCGGGGAGTCTGGCAACCGGAGACGTGCGGGCCGCTCGCCTGGCCGAGGTGGCGGCGCTGTGCAACGACTCCCGCAAGACGAGGGACGGCTTTGAAGGTGACCCAACGGAGGTCGCCCTGCTGCGGGCCGTCGACCCGATCCTCGTGAACGCCACCCAGCTCCGGCTCGAACTCCCCCGCCTCGACGAAGCGGCCTTCGATTCGACCCGGAAGCGGATGACCACCGTCCACTCGGCCGGTGAAGGGCGCTACCTGGTGGCCGTGAAGGGAGCTCCCGAAATCGTCGCCGAACTGGCGACGTCCATCCTCACCCCCGACGGGCCGGAGGCGCTCGACGAGGCTCGCCGGGCAGGCATCACCGACGTGGCCGGCGACTACGCGGGGCGAGGGCTGCGGACTCTGGCGCTCGCCTACCGCCACGTCGACGAGCTCCCCGACGACCCCAAATCCCTCGAGGCCGAGCTCACCCTCGTTGCCGTGGTCGGGATGAGCGACGAGCTCCGCCCGGAAACCCGAGGGGCGGTGCTGGCGGCGGAAGCGGCCGGCATCACCGTTGTGATGGTGACCGGCGATCACCAAATCACCGCGACCGCCATTGGCGAGGATCTCGGGCTCCTCGAGGGTCGCGACTCGATGGGGGGCACGGAGCTTCGGGCACTGGAGGCCGAACAGCTCGCCGAACGCATCCACGGTCTGGCTGTTTTCGCCAGGGTGGACCCGGCGGACAAGGTGAAGATCGTCAAGGCGTGGCAGACGCATGGCGCCATCGTGGCCATGACCGGCGACGGTGTGAACGACTCTCCCGCCCTCAAGACAGCCGACATCGGAATCGCCATGGGGAGCGGAACCGACGTGGCCAAGGAATCCGCCTCGATGGTCCTGGCCGACGACAACTTCGCCACCATCGTTTCGGCCGTCGAAGAGGGGCGCAAGATCTTCTCCAACCTGAAGAAGGTCGTCTACTTCCTCCTCTCGGCCAATATCTCGGAAGTGCTCGTGATGTTGTTCGGTTTCCTCTTCTTCGGCAGTCTCGGCGAACCATTGCTCGCCACACAACTTCTCTGGGTCAACCTGGTCACCGACGGGCTCCCGGCTATCGGGCTGGGCATGGATCCCGCCGCTCCCGGTCTGATGAAGCGCCAACCCGAATCCGATCGTGACATCCTCGGGCTCACCCACCAGCTGCGGTTGTTGTGGCAAGGAGCCTTCCTCGCCTCGGGAGTCCTGGCGGCCTACGCCTGGGGTCATCTCGTCAGGGGAGAGGAGTGGCAGTACACGAGGACGCTCGCCCTGAGCGTGTTGGTGGTCGCCCAACTGCTTCACGTCTACAACGTCCGAGCGCAAGCCACGAGCGTGTGGAAGCTCGGATTCGGAGGGAACAAGGTGCTGTCCATCGGGGTGATCGTCTCACTCGCCCTGCACCTCGTGGTCGTCTACACCCCGCTCGGACAACGACTCTTCGAAACGGTGGCGATCGATCCACTCGACTGGGGAGTGGTGGCGGTGCTCGCCGTCATCCCGTTCCTCGGTGTCGACCTCGTCAAACGCTGGGTGCAAGGTCGCCACCCCGATTGGGATAGCGCGGCTGACTAGGCGGGCCCTTCGGGCCCGTTGCAGAACGCTGCGCGTTCTGCGCTGGGGGTCCTCGCAAGCGCTTGGTGGACCGCCAACGTCCGAACTGGGAGAAGCGCGGCTGACTAGGCGGGCCCTTCGGGGCCGATGCAGAACGCTGCGCGTTCTGCGCTGGGGGGGCGGGCCCTGCGGGCGCTTGCCGCCATAGGCGGGTTCTGCGCTGGGGGCGCGGATCCTGCTCTAAACGGGCCATTTGGCCCCGACTTGGGCTCTCTCTACGAAGTCCCAGGAAGTCCCAAGTCGAAATCCTCCCTATCCATCGGCTATATGCAGATCAGTGCATAGGACGTATGGTCCACCGCTAGGGCCATTTGGCGGGTTCTGCATGCAGAGGAAATCGGCGATAGTTGTGCTTGTGAAATAAATCACAATTCACGAGTGCGAGGAGATCGCTGTGAACAAACGAATGAGGATGCTTGGCATCGTTCTGGCCCTGGTGGGCCTGGGCTTCGTCGCCGCCGGTGGCGTCGCCTACATGATGACCCAAGACGGGTACAACTCTCTGCAGTCCTTCAGTGAGGCGCAGAACGTCACCCTGAGCTACAACGAAGACGGACAGCTCATCGACCGCGGCACCACCGAAGGCGCCGAGGCCATCATGACGCTGCTCACCGAGGACTGGGGTTACCCGGTCGTCGAGTCCGACCTGGACCCCAACGACCCGCTCGTCAATACGGGAACCGAGTACATGTTCCAGATGGCGACGGTCGGCTATCACGTCCTGCACGGCACGCAGACCGTCGTTTTGGACGAAGCCGTCGAGTACGAGGGCGAAACCTTCGCCGCCGGCGAGTACGAGGTACCGGTCGACGGCAAGTACTGGACCGACTTCGACCGCCTGCACCCACTCGAAGGCCCGGCCCGTGGCCTGGCGTGGAGCGGAACTGCGCACGGACTGTTCGCCGAACTCGGCGTCGGGACCGTCACCCATTCGGCCCTGCAGCTGGCGCTGGCGATGGCCGGACTGTTCGCAGGCATCGGCCTGACGACCATGCTGGCCGGCCTCGGGCTGGTCTGGGTTGCCAAAGGTGACGGTGAGGTAGAAGCCGTCGAGATCGAGCGCACACCGGAGCTGTCGAAGGCCTGATCTTCTCGCCGACAGAAGCTCTCCGGAGCTCGCAACCAGAACCCCCGGGCTCAGGCCCGGGGGTTCTGTGGTTCTCACCGAGGCGGCGAATCCGTCGATCCGGTGCCGCGAGAGCATCGAGACTCGCCCGTCACCCTTCGCCCGTCGCCCTTCACCCGTTGCCCGTCGCCCGTCACCTGGCGCCTGCGTCGATGGCTACGTGCCGACTCCCCGAGGCGGGCTACTCGCATCACGGTCGTCGACCCACCGTGGCGACGACAAACCTGCGTCGCACGGATCGATCGGGCCGAGGTAGATGAGGGCTGCCTGGAGAACGTACCGCCACTGCAAACCCCGGGGACCTTCACCGGTACCGCCCTCACCGTCGGATGGGCCGACGGCCTCAAACCAGTGTCGGCCGTTTCGAGGACGCCTCATACCGGCACCTTCCTGACTGATCCCTGCAGGCATGTGTTCACCAGGTTCACGTCGTCCCCTTGGTCGACCATCGCTGCACAGTTTCGAATCGAAATGTTGCGAGGGCGTCAACGCAGGGTCACAGGCAGCTGAAGAGTGGATGACGCCTCGGAAACAGTGAGAGCGGGGCAGGCGCTACTCGTCGACCTCGAGAATCCCGTCTGCCATGTCAGCGAAGGTGTCCTGAACCGAATCCGACAGGAACACCACGCTGGCCGATCCGGCCATCCCCGGTACGCCGTCGAGAACGATGTTCGGAACCGCCAGGCCGTCCTCCTGTTCGAAGATGGCGGCGGAGATGAGAAGGAGGGTCTCGGCGTCGAAATCGGTCCAGGTATAGCGATCCAGGAGCGCCAGGCTGGATGGCACTTCTTCGATGCCCCTGCGCTGGACCTCTCGCATCGCCCACTGCATGATCACCCCTTGGTGGAATGAACGCGTGAAATCGCCGCCGGCGAGTGTGCGGTTGCGAGCGAACGCCAACGCCTCGATCCCGTCGAGGAGTTGAACACCTGCGTTGAAGTAGGCCTTCGACTTGGGTTCGTTCATGGCGAACGGAATGTCCACGTCGAATCCGCCGTAGGCGTTGATCATCTGGGCGAAGCCCTGAAACCCGGTGATGACGTAGCCATCGATGTCGAGCCCGGTCAGGGTCTCGCCCGTGGTCACGATGGCCTCTGGTCCGGTGCCGGAGAGGATGTTGGTGAACTTGTTCATGCCTCCGCTCGGAGTCTCAACCCAGGAGTCGCGCGGTATCCCCACGATGGAGATGTGAGCACCGTCGGGCGTCATCGAGATGATGTGCAGGCTGTCCGCCCGCAGTTTGAGTGGGTCTTGGCCTGTGCGGGCATCCGAGCCGATCACGAAGATCTGCCTCGGCTCGTCGCCGTACCACGGTGCCTGACCGAGGCTGGCCAGCTTCACGCCCACCACCCTCCAATCGAGTCCGTTCCTCGACGTAGCCAGGATGACATCGTCACCCGACGTCACGACGGCCACATGTTCGCCGTAGGCCTCGGCCCTCGACACGTTTGCCTCGATGATTAGGGGTTCTTCGAGAGCCGGCGCGCCGATGGCGTCCAGATGCGCCGCCAGGGCCGGCCTCACCTGTGGGGCAGCGCCGTCGAACCCGAGGGCGGCCTCGTAGACCGCTCGTGTCTCGTCGCCGAGGTCACCTGGGAGGTCGGCACCGGCCACGGACACCTCAGAGACGGGAGGGGTCGTCGTGGTTGGCGCCTGGGTCGTCGGTGGTGTCGTGGTGGTGGTGGTGGTGGTCGGAGCTGCCTCGTTGGAGCAAGCTGTCAGCGCCGTCGTCAACGCGACGAGGAGGGTGAGAGAGATTCGAAGTCGCATGGTAGAGATCCCTGAGGTGAGGTGATGGAAGAGGGGAGTGTATCGAGGCGGCGGCAGCTAGCCGAAACCTGGAAGCCGGAGCGTTCTCGAGCCGAGTTATCCAGGTTGGGTTCGACTGCGTATACTTCCCGCCGGTCCGAGCTAACGGGAGAATGCCTGATGACGATGTATGTCATAGTGGCGATCGTTTCGGGTTTGGCCGCACTCGCCCTGGCTGTCTTCTATACCCGCCAGGTCCTCGCGGCCCCCCAGGGAAACGACCGCATGGTGGAGTTGTCCACCGCTATCCAACAGGGCGCCATGGCGTTCCTTCGCAGAGAGGGCAGCTGGGTAGCTGTCTTCGTGGCGGTTCTGGCCGTCCTGATCGGCTTCCTCGTGCCGACGGATGGATTCCTGCGAGCCGGTGCCTATGTGGTGGGAGCAGCATTGTCCTTTGGTGCAGGCTTCGTGGGGATGCGCATCGCCACTTCCGCCAACGCCAGAACGACTGAGGCGGCCCGCCAGGGCGGCATCGTCCAGGCCCTCCCGTTGGCATTCCGGGGAGGCGCCGTGATGGGCTTCACAGTGGCCGGACTCGGCATCCTCGGAGTTTCAGGAACCTACCTCCTCTTTGCCGTGATCCTCGACTACGACGCGGTGCGCGCCGCGGAGATCATCGCCGCCATGGGCCTGGGCGGTTCCTCGATCGCCCTGTTTGCCCGCGTGGGTGGAGGCATCTACACCAAAGCCGCCGACGTCGGCGCGGACCTCGTCGGCAAGGTCGAGGCCGGGATTCCGGAGGACGATCCTCGCAACCCGGCCGTGATCGCCGACAACGTCGGCGACAACGTCGGTGATGTGGCCGGCATGGGTGCCGACCTCTTCGAGTCCTACGTCGGTTCGCTGGTGGCGCCGATCGCGTTCGCCGCCATCGTCTTTGCCGGCTCCGAGTATCAGGTGGGCGCCATCGTCTTCCCGTTGGCGGTGGGCGCTCTTGGCATGTTCGCTTCCATCATCGGGTCATTTCTGGTCAAGCCCAAGAACGACGCCGATCTCGCTCCGGCCCTTCATCGCGGCACGAATTTCTCGATGATCCTCGCCGCCGTTGGAATCCTTCCGCTGGCGATGGTGATCTTCTCCGGGAACGACGAGGTGAGGCCGGTGGGATTGTGGATCGCCGTCGTGGTGGGCCTGGCGGTGGGTTTCATCGTCGGCAAGATCTCGGAGATCTACACGTCCGACCACCACAACACCGTCAAGGACATCGCCAAGCAGGCCGAAACAGGGCCGGCCACGGTGATCCTGGCCGGCATCGCGGCAGGCAAACGCTCAGCAGCCTTCTCCGTGATGGTCACCGCAGCCGGCATCTACGGCGCCTACACAGCCGGCGACTATGCGCTTCCCGAGCAGGGAGGCATCTATGGAGTCGCCATCGCCGCCATCGGTGTCCTCGCCACCCTGGGGATCACCATTGCCGTCGACGCCTACGGACCGATCGCCGACAACGCCGGTGGGATCGCCGAAATGGCTCATCTCGATCCCGAGGTCAGGGAGGCCACCGACGCCCTCGACTCACTCGGCAACACCACCGCAGCGGTCGCGAAGGGCTTTGCCATCGCTTCGGCAGCCGTGACCGCGCTGGCCTTGTTCACGACCTTCACCTTTGCGGTGGGGGAGGCTGCGTCGAAGGCTGGGGTGGTCGATCCGCTCGCCGACGGCATCAACATCCTCCACGTCGGCACGACGGTCGGGCTCTTCCTGGGTGCCATGTTCCCGTACCTGTTCGCGGCGCTGACCATCAGCGCGGTTGGCCGGGCGGCCTTCGCCATGATCGAAGAAGTGCGGCGACAGTTCCGCGAGATTCCCGGTCTTCGTGAGGGCAAACCGGAAGCCAAACCCGAGTACGCAAAGTGCGTGGATATCGCCACGGCGGGAGCCCTCAAGGAGATGATCCTCCCTGGCAGCCTGGCGATCGCCTTCCCGCTGGTCATCGGTTTCATCGACGTCGAGGCGCTAGGCGGGTTCCTGGCCGGGGCGCTCGTATCGGGCTTCCTGCTGGCGATCTACATGGCCAACGCCGGTGGCGCCTGGGACAACGCCAAGAAGTACATCGAGTCGGGTGCGCACGGCGGCAAGGGCTCCGACGCCCACACGGCTGCGGTGATCGGCGACACGGTCGGCGACCCCTTCAAAGACACGTCGGGTCCAGCCATGAACATCGTCATCAAGGTGATGACGATCGTGAGTCTGGTCTTCGCCTCCGCTTTCGTAGGCATGTAACCGACTCTCGCTCCGATTTCTGAGGGCCGACCCGCATGGGTCGGCCCTCAGGGTTCCAGGCTCTGTCGACGTGCCAATTCCGGATGACCGGCGGGGGCCGCTACCTTGGCGAGTACCGATGCAGATCACGTTCCTACGTCATGGCGAGACCGAACACAATGCCGAGGGCCGCTGGCAGGGTCATGCGGCGGGCCGGCTCAGCGAACTCGGCCGAGAGCAGGCTGTCCTGGTCGGGGAGCGCCTGGCCGGCCGGGCTTTCGATCGCGTCATCGTTTCCGATCTGGAGCGCACTCGCCAAACAGCCGCTCTGGCCGGGTTCAACGCCACGCCCGACGAGGTGTGGCGCGAGATAGACGTCGGTGACTGGGCCGGACGACCGCACACCGAGGTGGCGGAGAGCGACGGTGGAGCGCTGTCGGCGATGCGCCGCGGTGAGGACGTCAAACTGGGCGGCGGCGAGTCCGTTCGCCAGTTCACCGCTCGAGTGAAAGAGGCCTTCGACGATCTGGCTTCTGCGATGGAGGAAGACGAGCGCGTCCTGGTGATCACCCACGGTGGGGTGATCTGGGCGCTGGCCGCCTCGCATTGGGGATTGCCGTTTCCAAACCCGAAGATGTCGTCGGTGAGCAACACGTCCCTGACGACCTTCGACAAGTGGTTCGGTCGGTGGCATCTGTCGACCTACAACGACGCCGGTCATCTTGGCGCCCTCCACGGAGTGGACGAGCATGACCTTGCTGCGGACGAGCGGCTGGTGACCCTGGTTCGACACGGCCAGACGGACGCCAACGTTCAGCAGATCTGGCAGGGCCAAAGCGATTGGCCGCTCAACGAGATGGGGCGCCGTCAAGCCGAACTTCTCGCAAAGTGGTTCGGCCCTCGCGATCTCGTGGTGGCGTCACCATCGCTCCGTGCAGCAGAGACGGGCGCCGCTCTGAACGGCGGCCACCCGGCCACGCACGCAGGGCTGATGGAGATGTTCATGGGGTCGTGGGAGAACCTCACCACAGAGCAGATCGAGGCTGGATGGCCGGAACTCTATGCGACGATGAGGTTCGGGGACGGCGACTTTCGGCGAGGCGGGGATGGGGAACGGGCCGCCGACCTGACGGACCGGATGCGCAGAGCCGTCGAAGAGATCTTGGCGAATCACGATGATGACCAGGTGACGATCGTCTCGCACGGCTCGGCGATCCGGTCGTACGTCGTCTCGATTTTCGGCGACGACTACCTCCGCTGGCGGTCGACCGGCATCGTCCCGAACACCGGCCTCGCCCACGTCGTCGTTGGTCTCAAGCGAACCCGCCTCCATGCCTACGGCATCGCTCCCCACCTCGAGCAGGTCGAGCTCTAACCTGACGCAGATGCGGGTTCTCCTGGTCACCAACGACTACCCACCCAAACCCGGTGGCATACAGCAATACCTGCGCAACCTCGTTGACCGGTATGAGGGTCCGATCCGAGTTCTCGCTCCGGCCGACGATGACGCCATCCCCGACGAGGGCGTGATCCGCAGCAGCCACCGATTCATGTGGCCGACCCGGTCGGTACGCCGCTGGGTGACGAACCACATCTCCGACTTCGAGGCGGATGTGGTGGTGTTTGGAGCGCCGCACCCGTTGGCGCAACTCGGGCCGTCCCTCGAGCACGCCACCGGGGTGCCGTTCGCCATCATCACCCACGGCGCCGAGGTCGTCCTTCCTCTTGCTGTCCCCGGGCTGCGTCGGTGGGTGACGACTCCGCTTCTCCGTGCGCGCACCGTTTTCGCGGTCAGTGAGTTCACCCGATCGAAGGTCGAGGCCGCCACGGGGCGTCCGGTCCAGTACCTGGGGATGGGCGTCGACCTCGCCGCCTATGCGCCGGCTCCCCGGGCGCCCGACGGTTTTGTGCTCGGATGCGTGAGCCGCTTCGTGCCTCGCAAAGGCCAGGCGCGAGTGATCGAGGCGATCGCCGAACTCCGCGCGAGAGGCCACGAGGTGTCGGGGCTCATCGTGGGTCGCGGCCGCCTCGAGGCTCGGCTCCGGCGGCTCTCCGCTCGTCTCAGGGTCCCGGTGCGTTTCGAGGTGGGAGTGCCGTGGGAACGGCTTCCCGAGCTCTATCGGCAGATGTCGGCGTTCGCCATGCCGGCTCGATCCCGATGGCGTGGACTCGAGTTCGAGGGCCTGGGCATCGTCTACCTCGAGGCGGCGGCCAGCGGACTGCCGGTTCTCGCAGGCTCGTCAGGCGGCGCCCCGGAAACCGTTCTCGCCGGCGAGTCCGGCTGGGTCGGCACCACCTCAACCGAGATCGTGGAAGTCGTCGAGGCGTTGCTTGCCGACCCGGAGCGTCGAACCGCCATGGGGGCGGCCGGCCGGCGATTCGTCGAAGAGCGCTACTCGTGGCCGGTGGTCATGGAGCGATTCGGCGATGGTCTGGCGGCCGGGCGTCCGCCGAAATCCTTGTAATTCTCGGCTCGAGAGTGTTGATTGGGACGGCACGCGCGAGCCCACTCAAGGAGACGGCGTCGAACGATGACTCGAACCTACGTCCTGGATACCTGCGTTCTTCTGGCCGACCCGAATTCCATCCTCCGCTTCGACGAACACCAGGTGGTCCTGCCGCTCGTCGTGGTCGAGGAACTCGACAGAAAGAAGACCCGATTCGATGAAGTGGGAGCCAACGCTCGGGCGGCGTTGCGACTCCTCGAAGAGCTGGGCGCTTCCCGGGCGGGCGGTTTGCGCGACGCCGTGGCTCTCCCAGGTGGAGGCAGTCTCAGAATCGAGCTGAATCGAATCCGCTCTCCGCGCATGCCTGACGTGCTCGATCCGGCGACCAATGATCATCGGATTCTGGCGAGTTGCCTCAATCTCCACGACGACGGTCTCCAAGCGACGTTGGTCACCAAGGACACGGCGCTGCGCATCAAGGGGGCCCAGCTCGGGCTGGCCGTCGAGGATTATCGCGGCGATCAGGTCCAGGTGGACGAGCTCTACTCCGGAGCCATGGAGGTGATGGTGGAGAGCGAGCTCATCGATCAGCTCTTCGAGACGGGCAAGGTCACGCTCCCGGGGGTTTCGGCCTTCGTGAACCAGTTCGTGGTGCTGCGGGCGGGGACGTCGCAATCGGGGCTTGGTCGGGTCGTGCAAGCCGACCAGGAGTGTGTCGTCACCCGGGTCCCCGGAAGTCGACACGCCTTTGGCGTCGAGGCAAAGAACCTTCGCCAGGTGTTCGCACTCGATCTGCTGCTCGACCCCGATGTTCCTGCCGTCTCGCTCATGGGCATGGCCGGGGCGGGAAAGACCTTCCTGGCTTTGGCCGCCGCTCTGGAGCAGGTCGTCGAACAGGGCCGATATCGAAAGGTCTCTGTGTACCGCCCGCTCATCGCCGTGGGGCGTCAAGAGATCGGATACCTTCCCGGCGACCTCGACGAGAAGCTGGCGCCCTGGATGGCAGCCGTATACGACAACCTGTTCGCTCTCTTCTCGGACACCTCACCGGATGATGCCCGCTCGGCCGTCGATGACCTGCTGGAGCGTGGCGAGATCGAAATGGCGGCGGTCACCTATCTGCGAGGACGTTCCATCACCTCGGAGCTGGTGGTCATCGACGAGGCGCAGAACCTCGAACTCTCGACCCTGAAGACGATCCTGACGCGGATCTCTCACGACGCCAAGGTGGTGCTGTGTGGCGACCTTTCGCAGGTCGACAATCCGTACATCTCGCCGTATGGCGGCATGGCGGCGTTGATCGAGAAGTTCAAGGGCACCCAGCTCTTCGGTCACATCACCCTCGAGCGCTCCATGCGTAGCCCACTCGCCGAGATGGCCGCCACCGTTCTCTAGGTCGTCGGCCGGGTCGTCGGCGTCGGTAGGGTCAGGCGGGCACAGTACGCGGCACGACATGTGGAGAACCCTCGATGAGCGACGCAACCCAACCGCCCACCGTCAAGCAGATGCGGCTGGTTGTGGAAGTGGACGACTTCGACGAGGCCGTGGCCTTCTATCGCGATGCGTTGGGCTTGGCCGAGGAGTTCTACGTCGAGAGCGACGGCGGCGCCGTCGTGATGGCACTCCAGGCGGGTCGGGCCACCATCGAGTTCGTGAATGCAGCTCAGCGGAGACTCATCGATCACATCGAGGTGGGTCACGAAGTGAGCCGCGGCATCCGGGTTGGCTTTGAGGTCACCGACGTGGAGGCCAAGACTCGAGACGCAGTGCGAGCCGGCGCAGAAGTGCTGGCTCCGCCGACGGGCACACCGTGGGGGTCCCGCAACTCCAGGCTGGAAGCACCGGCGGGCTTGCAGATCACCCTCTTCGAGGAGCTTGGCCAGGAGGGCTGACCGACCCTCCAGGAGGGGAGCTGGATCCCGTATGCATGACGACGCACTTGGAATCGACGTCGGCACGGTCCGTCGACTGGTTGCGAACCAGTTCCCTCGCTGGAGGAACCTTCCGGTGGAGCAGTTTCGTTCGACCGGGACGGTCAACGCCGTCTTTCGTCTCGGTGACGACCTGTGCGTTCGCTTGCCCCGTGTGGCGAGATGGGCCGGCGACCTGGTACGAGAGATGCGCTGGCTGCCGAAGCTGGCTCCCCACCTGCCGCTCCCCATTCCTGAGGCGGTCGCCACCGGTTTCCCCGGCTGCGGATACCCCTTGCCCTGGGCGATCTGCCGGTGGCTCGAAGGCGAGACCCTCGAACGCACCCCCCTCGAAGACGGACGCCGCGCCGCGGTCGAGCTTGCTCGTTTCGTTGCTGATCTGCGCCGAATCGACACGACAGGCGCTCCCCGTTCCGAGCGAGACCGCCCACTGGCCGAACGCGACCGGGAAGTGAGATCCGCCATCGCGTCGCTCGAGAACGTCCTTGACCCCGGGGCGGTGTCACGTGCCTGGGAAGTATCGCTCGCCGGAGAAGCATGGGATGGGGATCCGGTCTGGACCCACGGAGACCTCCTCACGCCGAACCTGCTCGTCCACGCCAGCCGACTCAGTGCCGTCATCGACTTCGGGAACCTGGGCATCGGCGATCCCGCGGTAGACGTAATCGCGGCATGGAGTGTCTTCGATGCCCAAAGCCGAGCCGCGTTCCGTCAGGAACTGGGCATCGACGATGCAACCTGGATTCGAGGGCGCGGTTTCGCTCTCCACCAGGCACTTCTCATCATTCCGTACTACGCCGACACAAATCCCGCCTTCGTTGCGACGGCCCTCCGAACCGTCGCCGAGATCCTCATCGACTCCGCGGGGTGATCGACTTCGGCCCCGTTTCAGGAGCGCGGCACGCTCTGCGCCTGGTCGGGGTTGGAGGGGCCCAGCCCTTTGGGGGGCGAACCGACGTCCAGGCCTCCGACCTCACCTCCCAGGCTGACCACTCGTTTTCGGGATTTCTCCTCGGCGGGTGTCCTCATCGGTCGATTTCGTTCGTAGGTAGGGTGAGCGGCGGGAAGGCCCGTCCCGATGTAAGGAGCACCCATGAGTCAATATCTGCTGTCTGTCCACACCCGATCAGATCCCCAGGCGCCCGCCGAACACACCGAGCAGCCGACGCCCGAGATGATGCAGGCGATGATGGGTCGCATCGTCGCCCTCGAAGCCGAGATGGAGGCGAGCGGTACTTTCGCCTTCAGCGGTCGACTCGCCGATCCGGACGCCGCCACGGTGGTGCGGTCGACCGGTGGCGACATGGCGATGACCGACGGTCCCTTCGTGGAGGCGAAAGAGCACATCGCCGGGTTCTACATCATCAACGCCGAGGACCTCGACGAGGCGCTGACGTGGGCTGGCAAGGTCACCGATTGCATTGGCGCCCCTATCGAAGTTCGTCCTTTCGCGGCCACCGGTCGGGTGGCGGATCAGATGCACGAGATGCCGGGCGGCTGATCGCGTGATACCGCCGGCCGCCGACGGAGCAGCGACCGATGTCGGGGCCGTATTCCGTGAGGTGTACGGCCAAGCGGTGGCGACACTGGTCCGTGTCTTCGGCGACATCACGCTTGCCGAAGACGCCGTCCAGGACGCCTTCGTCGTGGCCACCGAGCGGTGGCCGACTGACGGATTCCCGCTGAACCCGGCCGGTTGGATTGTGACGACTTCACGGAATCGGGCGATAGACAGTCTCCGCCGATCTGCCCGGGGCCGGGTTCTCCAAGCACAGCTCGGCACCCAGCCCCACCTCGAGGACGACGAGGCGGAAGGAGAAGGACCTGTGAGCGACGACCGACTCCGACTCATCTTCACCTGCTGTCATCCGGCGTTGCGAACGGAGCACCAGGTGGCCCTGACGCTCCGACTCCTCGGCGGGCTGAGTGTGGAGGAGGTGGCTCGTTCCTTCCTGGTCAGCGAGTCGGCGATGGCGAAGCGCCTCGTCCGCGCCAAGTACAAGATCAAGGCCGCCAAGATCCCCTACCGGTTGCCGGCGGAAGCCGAACTGCCCGAGCGGCTGCGGTCGGTGCTGCTGGTGCTGTACCTCATCTACAACACCGGGGTCGACCATCCGGACCGGGCCGCCCTACGGACAGAGGCGATTCGGATGGCTCGCGCCCTTGTCGAGTTGATGCCCGACGAGCCCGAGGCGGCGGGGATGCTCGCGTTGACACTGCTCAACGAGTCGAGGATGGCGGCTCGCACACGCCACGGGGCTCTCGTGGTCTTGCGTAATCAGGACCGCTCCACCTGGGACCGTGCCCTGATCGAAGAAGGGCACGCCATCGTGCGGGCCTGCATACGTCGAGACCAGCCCGGTCCCTTCCAGCTCCAGGCGGCCATCCAGGCCGTGCACTGCGATGCCACCTCGTTTGAGGCAACCGACTGGTCCCAGATCGTGGCGCTCTACGACCAGCTCTTCTCGGTCATGCCGACGCCCGTGGTCGCACTCAACAGAGCCATCGCCGTTGGGGAGGTGGACGGTCCCGGCCCCGCACTCGCCGCCCTGGAGAAGCTCGCAGTCGAGCTCGACCAGTATCACCTGATGCACGCAGCCCGCGGCTCGCTCCTGAGTCGGCTGGGGGATTCCGACGCTGCTCGAGCCGCCTTCGAACGTGCTGCCGATTTGGCGCCGACCGAGGCAGACCGTGCCTTTCTCGCTCGACAGATGGAGGAGCTGGTCGAGGATCGACGGGATCTGCGATCATCAGAATGATGCGGTCCGCCACTCAGAAGATGACGTGGCCGCCTCCGTGGGCGATGCGCCCCAGGTGGGCGCCCAGCTGATCGGCGGCGTCAGCGAGACGCGGCGCGAAAACGTCTGGACGGAGGTCGATGCCGTTGTCCTCGAGCCACCGCATCGACCGTAGTTGGCCTCGATTGGGATTGGCGAAGACCGGTTCGGACTCGAGGCGAACGCGGAACTCCTCAGCCTGATTGGCAGACAGCCAACCGGCGTTGAGGCGCCGGCCGTGGAGCATCTCGGCGAAGTCCGGGTATCCGAGCAGGATCGGGAGCATCGGCAGCCCTCCTCCGTAGCGGAGCATCTTGACCTCTTCGCCCAGCCAGCCCGTGGCGACTCCGAGGGCCGCCTCGACGAGCAGCCAATCGACCACGACCGGCTCGACGTCGATGATGTACGGCGCCATGCAGGTCAGGTACAGGGCCGTTGGATCGTCCGTCGACAGCGCCGCCTCGTCGAACTCGATCTCGACGAGGAACTCGCGACCGACCGTCGTTTCCACGTCTGCCGATCGGGCTGCCAGATCCCTCAGCAAGATCGGGGAAGGTCCGCCCGGTGTGAGCGTCTGTTCGGCAACGCGCTGGTGGAAGGCGTGGGCGTCGAGCCGCCACATCACGTCAGGGAGCTGCTCTCCGATCTCCGTCATGTTCCGGCCACTTGGCTCAGCCGCGATCGCGACGCATCTGGAGAAGCTCGAAGGCGCGTTCTTCGGTGATCGTCTCCGGGTCGTCGCCGACCCGCAGCGAACCATTGGTCTCCCCGTCCGTCACATACGGTCCGAATCGGCCGTTCTTCAAGACGACCTTCTTGCCCGAGACCGGGTCCTCGCCGAACTCCTTGAGGGGAGGAGCGGCGGCTCGGCGACCGCGCTTCTTCGGCTCAGCCAGGAGCGCCAGAGCCTCCTCCAGGGTGACCGTGAGGATCTGCTCCTCTGTCTCCAGGCTGCGAGTCTCGGACCCCTTCTTGATATAGGGGCCGTAGCGGCCGTTGAGGGCTTCGATGACCTCCCCGTCCTCGTCGGCGCCCAGCGTGCGCGGGATCGTGAGCAGCTGGATCGCTTGGTCGAGGCTCACATCGTCGAGTGACATGGACTTGAAGAGCGAGGCGGTTTTCGGCTTCTGTTTGGACCCCTCTTCCGGCTCACCGAGCTGCACGTACGGGCCGTACCGGCCGGCTCGGGCCAAGACCGTCAGGCCGGTCTCGGGGTCGGAACCGAGAATCTTGTCCCCACTGGGAGCGTCGAGCACCTCGGTGGCTTTCTCGATGGTCAGTTCGTCAGGGGGCAGCTCGTCGGGGATCGATGCCCGGTCCTCGCCACGCTCCAGGTAGGGGCCGTAGCGGCCGACTCGGGCCGTGATCTCGCGACCGTCGGCGTCCACCCCGACCGGTATTGAGTTGATCTCCCGAGCGTCGATCTCCTCGAGCTTGTCGATCACCATCTCCCGCAACCCCGCCGAGCGATCGGCCTCGGGACCGAAATAGAACGAGCGCAGCCAAGGCGCTGATTCCTGCTCGCCGTCCGCGATGCGGTCCAGCTCCGATTCCATCTTGGCCGTGAAGGCGTAGTCGACGAGATTGGCGAAATGCCGTTCCAGCAGCGTGACGGTGGCAAAGGCGGTGTAGCTGGGCACGAGAGCAGCGCCCTTCTTGAAGGCGTAGCCGCGGTTCTGGATCGTCGAGATGATCGAAGCGTAGGTCGAGGGCCGGCCCACGCCGAGCTCCTCCAGGCGTTGCACCAGGGAGGCTTCGGTGAAACGAGCCGGAGGCTTCGTTTCGTGTCCTTTGGCTTCGACCTCGAGCAGATCCGGTTGATCGCCCTCGGCCATTTCAGGTAGGCGTCGTTCCTTGTCGTCGAGTTCAGCGTCCGGGTCGTCTGAGCCCTCGACGTAGGCGCGCATGAAACCGGGGAACAGAATGACCTTGCCGGACGTGGCGAACTCGGCATCGCGGCCATCGCGAGCAGCCCCTCCGATGCGGACACTCACCGACTCTCCGCGGGCATCGGTCATCTGCGAGGCGACCGTCCGCTTCCAAATCAGGTCGTAGAGCTTGACCTCGTCTCCGGACACCAGCTTGGCCAGCTCGTCCGGGGTGCGGAACACCTCACCCGCGGGCCGAATCGCCTCGTGGGCTTCCTGGGCGCCCTTCACCTTCTTGGCGTACGAGCGCGGCTTCTTGGGCAGATAGTCCTCGCCGTACATCGTGCTGATCTGGTCCCGGGCGGCTTTCAACGCGGTCTCCGACAGGGAAGTGGAGTCGGTCCGCATATAGGTGATGTAACCGTTCTCGTAGAGGCGCTGGGCCGCCGACATCGTGCGGGCGGCAGGGAACCGGAGCTTGCGTCCCGCCTCCTGCTGGAGTGTCGACGTCCGGAAGGGGGCGCTCGGCTTGCGGCTGTATGGCTTGGCCTCCACCGATCGCACGGTCATCGTGGCGCCGTCGAGGGCTTCCACGAGGCCGGCGGCGGTCGCCTCATCGAAGGTGACGACGTCCTGCTTCTTCAGTTCTCCGAGCGCCGAGAAATCCTTGCCGGTGGCCAGGCGGGTGCCGTCCACGGCGACGAGGGTGGCGGTGAAGGCCTCCTCAGCCGCCTGGAAGGTCCCGCTCAGGTCCCAGTACGAAGCGGACCGGAAAGCGATCCGCTCGCGTTCGCGTTCCACGATGATCCGGGTGGCGACCGACTGGACCCGCCCCGCCGACAGCTTGGGCTTGATCTTCTTCCAGAGCACCGGTGACACTTCGTAGCCGTACAAGCGGTCGAGGACCCGGCGTGTTTCCTGGGCGTCGACGAGATGGGCATCGACGTCGCGCGGATTCTCGATGGCTTCTTGGATGGCGCCGGGAGTGATTTCGTGGAAGACCATCCGCCGGACCGGGATCTTCGGCTTGAGAACCTCGGTCAGGTGCCAGGCGATGGACTCGCCCTCGCGGTCTTCGTCCGTGGCGAGGTACAGCTCCGAGGCGTCGGCAAGCATCGCCTTGAGGTTCTTGACGGTCTCCTTCTTTTCCTTGGTCACGATGTAGAGCGGCTCGAAGTCGTTGTCGACGTCCACTCCGAGTCGGGCCCACTTCTCGCCTTTGTATTTGGCGGGGATATCGGCCGCCTTGCGGGGGAGATCGCGGATGTGGCCCACCGACGACGTGACGGTGTAGCCGTCGCCGAGAATTCCGGCGATGGTCTTGGCCTTGGCTGGGGACTCGACGATGATCAGAGGTTTGGGCACGGGGCCAGAGCTAAACCTCCCCTGTCGCCGATGTCAAGGCGCGTCCCGACAAAGCCTCCTCCTCGAGCCGGCCGGCAGCGACCCCGACGAGGACTGATAACGTTTTGGGAATATGCCGCCCGAGGGTCGCTCCCGAAACCGCGTTCAACTGATCCTCAGAGGCCAATTTGCTCGCCTCTGGTGGGCCGGTGCGCTGTCGAGTTTTGGCGACTGGGTCGAGTTGTTCGCCACCCTCGCCCTCGGAGCCTCCATTGGAGGGAGCACCGGAACCCTGGTCCCGTTGTTGGGTCGTTTCATCCCCGGATTGCTGTTCACTCCGCTGGGCGGGCTGATCGCAGATCGGTTCAACCGCAAGACGATCATGATCTCATCCGACATCGGTCGGGGCGTCCTCGTGCTCTCGCTCATCTTCGTCAGCACCCTCCCGCAGCTCTTCGTCGTCTCGTTCCTGGTCGAGATGCTGTCGCTCGCTCGGCAACCGGCCCGCGAAGCGGCCGTCCCTGCCCTCGTCAGCGAAAGAGAATTGGTGGGGGCCAACAGCCTCTCCGTGGCAGCTGCCTACGGCACCTTCCCGTTCGGCTCGCTCACCTGGTCGGCCTTTGGCCAGCTGCCCGCCTGGGTGGACATGGCAGCCGGTTCGGAATGGATCTTCGGCTACACGCTCGACTCGCTCACCTTCTTCGTGTCGGCGGCGCTGGTGGCCTCGATGCGCCTCGATCCGCCGGTGGTGAGCCGGGAGCGAGAGTCAACCGGGGCCCTCGACTGGCGTGCCCCGGTCCGGGATCTTCGCGAAGGGATACGGTTCGTTGTCACCCATCGAGGCGTGCGCGTGGTCATCTTCGGGATGGCAACCGCCCTCTTCGGTGGCGGTGCCCTGGTGGCATTGGGTCAAGTCTTCGCCAGCAACTTCCTTGGCGGAGCCAACAGCGGATTCGCCATACTCTCGACATCCCTCGGAGCGGGGGTCGGTCTGGGCGTCATCGCCATCGGATGGATCGATCGGATTCCCGTGCATCGGACGGTCACCTTCGGGTCGGCCGTGGCCCTGTGCGGCGCAGCCATGGCCTCGGTGGCTGCTTCGACCACCGTCGGCGGCGGTGCTCTATGGGCTTTCCTGATGGGTTTCAGCGCCGGCGTGGCCTACGTCAATGGCTTCACCTATATCCATGAGCGGGTCGACGACGAATTGCGCGGCAGAACCTTCGCAGCGCTCTTCACGGTGGCCAGAACGGCGCTCCTCGTGTCGATGACCACTGCCGCCTTCGGGGCACAGCTCCTGGACGGATTCCTTCCGTCGCCCTTCAACGACGGGGTCCGACTCGTGTTTCTCATCGGTGGACTCGTCATCGCCGGGTCGGGACTCGCTACCTTGTGGCTCGTGCGAGAAGTGTTCCAACCACCATCCGAAGCAGGTCCTGACGCTCCTCAGGAGGGCTCGGCGTGATCGCCCACGACCACCCGGGTCGCTATGTGGCGTTCGAAGGCATCGAAGGCGCCGGAAAATCGACGATCGCTCGTCACGTGGCCGAACGCCTCTCCGACCGCGGGGTCGACGTCGTGCTGGTCCGGGAACCGGGCGGGACCGAGGTGGGGGAGGGTATCCGCCGTCTTCTCCTGGATGCCCCGGTCGCCATGAGCCCTTGGACCGAAGCGCTTCTCTTTGCCGCGGCGCGAGCTCAACTGGCCGCCGAGGTGGTGGCACCCGCACTGCAAAGGGGGGCGTGGGTGCTGTCCGATCGCACCGTCTACTCCTCGCTCGCCTACCAAGGCGGTGCGCGCCGGCTCGGTGTCGAGACCGTCCGAGCGGTGAACGAAGCCGGCCTCGACGGCGTGTGGCCGGATCTGGTCGTGTTGCTTCGGCTCGATCCCGCCGAGGGGCTGGCCCGCCAGGACGGGGCCGACAGGATCGGTTCGGAGGATCTCCCCTTCCACGGGGAAGTGGCCGACACCTTCGCGGCCCTGGCCCGACTTGAGCCCGACCGCTTTGTGGTCGTGGACGCCGATCAGGGCATCGAAGAAGCGGTCGCCACCGTGGTCGCCGCCCTCGACGAGAGGGGGGTGGGGCGATGAGTACCGCCGCCGCCATCGGCCCCGACAACGCCTTCGCCGGAGTGATCGGGCACGCCCGGGTGATGAGCCTTCTCGCCGACGAGATCGCCGCCCCCACCCATGCCTATTACTTCGTCGGTCCGATCGGGGTCGGGAAGGCGACGGTGGCCCGCCGCTTCGCGGCCGCCATCCTCTGCCAGGAGGGGGGTCGGCACGTCGAGGATTGCCCCTCGTGTCGACGGGTGCTGTCCGGAAACCATCCCGATGTTGCGTTGGTGGAGCCGGAGGGCCGTCTCGCCCTTGGCGTGGACGAAGCCCGGACGACCGTGGCCCTCGCCAACCTCGCTCCCATGGAGGGCGCCAGGAAGGTCATCCTCTTCGAAGACGCGGGGGCCATGACCGACGCGGCGGCCAACGTCCTGCTCAAGACCCTCGAGGAGCCGTCTGCGTCGACAGTATTTCTCCTGGTTTCGGAATCCGAAGACGACCTCCCTGCCACTATCGCCAGCCGGTGCAGGACAGTGCAGTTCGGTCGGGTCGGCGAGGGAGACCTCGTGGATGCCTTGCTCGATGCCGGCGTCTCGCAGGAGCAAGCTGCTGAAGCCGCCCAGATCTCGGGCGGACGGCCGGGCCTGGCCCTGGCGCTGGCCACAGAGCCCAAGGTGGCGTCCTTTCGGAAAGCGTGGCTGTCGGTTCCCGGACGAGTGTCGCCCAAACCCGGCGAGGCGTTTCTCCTGGCCGACGAGCTGATGGCGGCGGCCGACCCGCTCACCGAGGCCATCAGACAACGCCATGCGGAGGAGGAATCCGACAACGACACCAAGGCCGTGAAACAACGGCGCGATCGAGAGATGAAACGACAGTCCCAAGCCCTGCTCATCACGGGTCTCGAGATCCTCGCCTCCTGGTATACCGATGCCGCCGTCGCCCAGTTCGGTGGACGGATTCGAAACCAGGATCTCTCGTCGGCAGAGCTGGTCCGGATCCGCCCCGCCCAGGCAGTGGCGAAGGCGGATCTGGTGCTCGAGGCGGTCGCGGCCGTGCGCGCCAACCAGCGTCCCCAGCTGGTGCTCGCCGACCTCCTGACACACCTGGGTGTCGATGCCTGACCGATGGGAGCGCAACTGGCGGTGGTCCATTCCGCCCGGCAAGCTCGCTGCTCGTATCCTCTTCCGACTGGACGTGTCCGGCCGCAGCCATCTCCCTCCAGGGCCGGCTGTGTTGGCGGCCAACCACCTGTCGCATGTCGATCCGCCCTTCGTTGGCGCGGCCGCCGCACGGCCGATTCGCTTCGCGGCGGCGGCAGATCTCATCGGCCTCAATCCGGGGCTCGACTTCCTGATCCCCTTCTACGGGGCCATTCCGCTCCCGCGTGTCGGCGTGCCGGCCTCCGCCCTCAAGGAGGGGTTGCGTCACCTGGCCGCGGGAGGGACCCTGGGTGTCTTCCCCGAGGGTCGACGCACCGCCTACTGGGGAGAGACTCCCCCGAAGGAGGGAGGAGCCTGGCTAGCGCTGCGCGCCCAGGTTCCGTTGGTTCCCGTGGCCATCACCGGTACAGATCATGTCATGTCGTTGGATGCCAACTTCCCGCGTCCCGGCAGAGTGCGGGTCGAGATCGGTGAACCCCTCGCTCCGGTCGGCACCCGCGCCGAACTCACGGCGCGATGGTGGGACTCTGTCGATGGTCTTCTCGCGGCGGCGGCCGCCGACGGATGACCGCACCTCGCCACGGCGCCCGCCAGGTGGCGGGCGCAGTGATTCGGCTGACCGAACGGGGATGGTGGAGCCGGAGAGGGGATTTGAACCCCTGACCTGCTCATTACGAGTGAGCTGCTCTACCCCTGAGCTACTCCGGCAATGTCCCGACATCGTAGCCGACCGGTCAACCGGCGAGTCCAGCTGGTGTCGTCCAACGTCCACCGCCGGGCGGGGTGCCACAGCGAGCCAGGAAGGCGATGGGGACCCGGTGGTATCGTCATGCCTTCGCTCGTTGTCAGGGGACCATGGCTGATCAAGCCACTTTTGAGGAAGACGCCATGCAATTCGCCCCGCAGCTCTACTCGGCTGCGCTGCGCATGACGCGCAATCCGGCTGATGCAGAGGACGTCGTCCAGGAGACCTTCCTGAAGGCGTACAGGGCCTATCACACGTTTGAACAGGGGACCAACCTCAAAGCGTGGCTGTACCGGATCCTCACCAACACCTACATCAACCGCTACCGCAAGAAGGCGCGACGTCCCACCGAGGTGGATTTGGGGGAGGTCGAGGATCTCTACATGTACCGGAGGGTCGGACGCTCAGAGACCGGCGATGCGTCGCGGAGCGCCGAGGAGCACGTGCTGGAGAGCATCGTGGACAGCGACGTGAAGGGGGCTGTGGAAGCGTTGCCGGAACACTTCCGGCTTCCCGTCCTGCTCGCCGATCTCGAGGGATTCTCCTACAAGGAGATCGCCGAGATCATGGACGTGCCGATCGGCACCGTGATGTCCCGGCTCCATCGTGGAAGAAAAGCCTTGGAAAAGGCGTTGTGGGATTTTGCATCGGAACGCGGACTGACCAACGAACCCGATAGGAACCGAGCTGTCGATCATGACCAAGAGCCATGAGTAAGAAGACGTGTAGCGACGCCGTGACACGGCTCTATCCGTACCTCGACGGTGAGGTCTCCGTGATCCAGCGAATGCGGGTCCGATGGCACCTCCGTCACTGTCCTCCCTGCGAGGGCGCCTACCGATTCGAGCAGAAGCTGAAGGTCGTCATCCACGAGCGACTTCACGAGGATTGCCCGGAAGAGGTCATGGACAGGCTCCGCCGGTTGGTACGTGAGCAGACCCCTGATCAGTGATGGTTTTCCCCGGTCGCATCGGCGGGGTAATGTGACGTTCGAGATGTCCAACACTCTTCGCCGCCTCATCCCCCTCGCCCTGTTCGTGTTCATCGTGGCCGGACTGGCGCTTCCGGCCGCAGCCACCGGGAACCTGCTGGCGACCGAAGACGTGACGGAAGAGGTCACCGAAGAGGCCCCGGCAGTCGAGTACGACGGTCCCGACGCGTTCGTGCCGGTCACTGAGACCGCCGAGGAAGAACTCGACCCGGCCTGGACGTATAAATACTTGATCCCCACCACGATGGTGCTCATCTCCCTGCTGGTCGTGGGTCTGGTCGTCGGCTACTTCCTGCGAGTGGTGCGAACCCGCTACACCGTTGTGGAATGAGCCCGCCCGTACCCTGGCCACTCGCGGCGCGGGTAGCAGGGAACATCGCCGGGACCTACCCTCTCGCCGAGTCGTACCATGGCGAAGTCCTGGCAGAGCAGGCTCCGGGCCTGGTTGCCAGGGCGGAGGAACTGGTCGAGGCTGAGACGGGACTTCCGTCCCACGGAACCCCGAATGTCGTCGTCCTGAACCGGCAGCAATGGATCGACCGCAATCTGGCGTTCCTGGCGAAACTCATCGATCCCTCCGACCACGGTGCATCCGCACCGGCCGAGCGCGGCTTCGCCCAGGCGATAGGGGGCAGGGCGGTCGCCGTCGAGGCAGGAGCGCTGCTGGGAGTGATGGCCCGCAAGGTGCTCGGCCAGTACGAGCTCGTTCTCCCGGAAGACGCCGGAGCGCCGAGCGAGGACGGCGACGCCGTCTACCTGGTCGGCCCCAACGTCCTCGCCATGGAGCGGACCCACCAGCTCCGTCCCTCCGAGTTTCGATTCTGGCTGGCCCTGCACGAATGCACCCACCGGCTCCAATTCGTCGGGATTCCGTGGATGCGTGACTACTTCTTCGGTCTCATCACCGAGCTCGTCTCCGCCGCCGAGCCGGAGCCGGGTCGGCTCGGCAGGATCGTTCAGGAACTGCGCAGCTCCGGGGCGAGGCAGGAGCCCCTGGTGGGAGATTCTGGGCTCCTCGGCCTGCTGGCGACACCGCGCCAACGAGTCACCCTCGACCGGGTGCAGGCTCTCATGTCTTTGCTGGAGGGCCACGGTCATGTCGTGATGGACCGGATCGGAGAACGCACCTTGGTGAGCTCCGTCAGGATGTCGAATCTGCTCAAGCAGCGACGCAAGGACCCGCGCATGGCCGCCTTCTTCCGGCTGACGGGACTCGAGATGAAGATGAAGCAATACGAGCAGGGCGAACGGTTCATCCTGGCTGTGGAACGACAGGCCGGTTGGGAGACGTTGGCGCGTGCTTGGGAATCGCCCGATCGGCTTCCCACCCTGGCCGAGATCGAAGATCCCGCCGCATGGCTGAGCCGAGTCGCCTGAGCCCTTCCCTCGTTGCGGCGGGGCGGCTCCTCGAAGGCAGGCGGTGCCTGGTGGCTGTGAGTGGCGGGCCCGACTCGGCGGTGGCGGCCTGGCTCGCCGCTGCCCACGGGGCGTCGGTTCGGGCGATCCATGTGCATCACGGCTGGCCGTCGTCCGACGTCATGGCGGACGCGGCCAAGACGGTGGCACGTCACCTGGAGATCCCGCTCGAAGTGGTTCATGTCGAGCCGCCGGAAGGGCCGTCGCCCGAAGGCCAAGCCCGGATCGCCCGCTACCGAGCCCTCCTGGCGGCGGCGCACCCCGACGAGGTGATCGTGGTGGGGCACACGCTCGACGACCAGGCGGAAACGGTGCTCTTCAACGTGGTCCGCGGTTCAGGGACGAGAGGTCTGTCGGGTATTCCGCAACGCCGCGGAGCGATCGTGCGCCCCCTGTTGAGGGTGAGTCGCGGAGAAGTCGAGGACCTGGTGGCAGCAGCGCGCCTCCCAGCGGTTGCCGACCCCGCCAACGCCGACCTGGCGCTCACCCGCAACCGTGTGCGCGCCTTGATGCCGGCGCTCGAAGAGGCGGTCGGCGCCAGGGTCGTCGCCGGTCTGGCGCGCAGCGGCCGGATCGGAACGGAGAGCGATACGGTCCTGGCAGGACTTGCCGCCGACATCCCTCTGGTCCGGAAGGGCCAGGTCCTCTGTTTGCCTTTAGCTGTCGTCAGGAGTGTCAGTCGCCCGGTGCGGCGGGTGGCGATCCTCGAGGCGCTGCGCCGGCTGCGCCCGTACGGCGGCACGGCCACCGAGCTCGAACGAATCGGCGGCCTGGTCGACGGCGAACAGAGCGTCACGGAGCTGGCCGGAGGCTTCGTGGCGGCCGTCTCTTCGACCATGCTCATGCTCGGTCCCACCCCGCAGGAGGCGCCCGCTCCCGTCCACTGGCCACGTGAGCTGGGGCTGATCGAATGGGGGAACTGGTCGCTGAGTGCTCGCCTCGTCGAGGGTCGACCGGAGATCGTTGCGCGCGGGACTCGGTCGGCCGCGTTCGATCCGCTCGTGCTCGACCATGGACCCCTCGTCGTCAGATCGGCCCGGCCGGGTGACCTGATTGCCATCGACAGCGGCCACAAGCCCGTCGGCGACGCCGTCAGCGAAGGTGGGGTGGCGCAGCCCGCTCGACGGTCGTACCCCGTCGTGGCGGCCGGAGAGACCGTCGTCTGGGTCCCGGGGGTGCGCCGGGCTGCGCTCGGTTGGCTCTCGGATGACTCGGCGCGCTACCTTTTGCTGGAGATTATCGAGGAGGGCGCGTGGATATCGGAACGGTGTTGATCTCGGAAGAAGAGATCGCCGCGAAGCTGGCCGAAATGGGCCGGCAGATCACGGAGGACTATGCGGGTGAAGACCTGCTGATGGTCGGCGTCCTCAAAGGGGCGTTCATCGTGATGGCAGACCTGGCCCGACACGTCGATCTCCCGGTCGAATTCGACTTCATGGCGGTGTCGTCCTACGGGGCGGCGACCCAGACGTCGGGTGTGGTTCGTATCCTCAAAGATCTCGACCAGGAGATCGCTGATCGCAATGTGCTCATCGTCGAAGACATCATCGACTCCGGGCTGACTTTGAGCTACCTCCTCAAGAGCTTGCGAGTCAGGCGACCGAAGTCCCTGGAGGTGGCGGCGCTCCTGGTCAAGAAGGAGATCCAGCGAGTCCCCCTCGACACCAAGTACACCGGTTTCGAGATCGGGCCGGAGTTCGTCGTCGGCTACGGCCTCGATTACGCGGGCAAATACCGAAACCTTCCCTACATAGGTGTGATGGAGGAATGAGGGGCCGCGCCTTCCGGTATTGCGTATCTCGCGATTCCGCATAGCATGAGGGTCACCCGGGAACTTCGAGACGTCCGTGATACGGTTGTCGCGTTCCCGATTGAATCATTGGTTTAAGGAGCACGGTGAACCGTACCGTCCGTACCATCATCATCTACGTCGCCGTTGTCACGGTTCTGTGGCTTGGCTATTCGGCGTGGTTCGAGGCTGCCACCAAGCCTGAAGAGATCAATCTCAACCAGTTCAACGAGCAGATCGCCTCCGGCGATGTCGGTTCGGTGCGCATCTACCCGACCGCCGACCGGATCGACGTGCGCTTCAACGACACGGCCGAGGACGCGCCGGCCGACTTCTCCCTGTACTACCCCGGCGAATACGAGGACGAGCTCATCGACCAGCTCGAGTCTGCAGACGTCGACATCGCCACCGACCCGGAGCCCACCTCCCTCGGGACGGTCCTCATCAACCTCCTGCCGTGGATCTTCATCATCGGGTTCATGATCTTCATCTTCACGCAGATGCAGGGTGGCGGGAACCGGGTCATGCAATTCGGGAAGTCGAAGGCCAAACAGCTCACCAAGGACCAGCCCAAGGTTACGTTCGCCGACGTGGCCGGTCTCGACGAGGCGGTCGAGGAACTCGCCGAGATCAAGGACTTCCTCCAAAACCCGGCCAAGTTCCGCGCCATGGGTGCGAAGATTCCCAAGGGCGTGCTCCTCTACGGCCCTCCCGGGACGGGCAAGACCCTCCTGGCGCGCGCCATCGCCGGCGAAGCCGGCGTTCCCTTCTTCTCCATCTCTGGTTCGGATTTCGTCGAGATGTTCGTCGGTGTCGGAGCGAGTCGCGTCCGCGACCTCTTTGAACAGGCCAAGGCCCAAGGACCGGCGATCGTCTTCATCGACGAGATCGACGCCGTCGGCCGGCATCGCGGTGCCGGGCTCGGAGGCGGCCACGACGAACGAGAGCAGACCCTCAATCAGCTGCTCGTGGAGCTCGACGGTTTCGATCCGCAAACCGGCGTGATCGTCATCGCCGGCACGAACCGACCCGATATTCTCGATCCCGCTCTTCTCCGGCCGGGCCGGTTCGACCGGCAGGTGGTGGTCGATCGTCCCGACCTCCGGGGCCGGGAGGCGATCCTCGAGGTCCATGCCAAAGGAAAGCCGCTCGCCAATGACATCGATCTCAAGGTCTTGGCGAGGCGTACCCCCGGCTTCACCGGAGCAGACCTCGCCAACCTGATCAACGAGGCCGCACTCCTCACCGCCCGAACAAGCAAGACAGAGATCGGGATGATCGAACTCGAAGAGGCGATCGAGCGGGTCATCGCCGGACCGGAGCGCAAGAGCCGGGTCATGTCGGAGGAGGAGCGCAAGCTCACCGCATATCACGAAGGTGGCCACGCCCTGGTCGGCTACGCGCTGCCCGCCTCGGATCCGATCCACAAGGTCACCATCATCCCGCGCGGTCGAGCCGGCGGCTACACGCTGGCTCTGCCCGAGGAGGACCGGTACTACAACCGCCGAAGTGAGCTGGTCGACCAACTCGCCATGTTGTTGGGCGGGCGCACGGCGGAGGAGCTGATCTTCGGCGACCCCAGCACCGGCGCATCGAACGATATCGAGAAGGCCACCACGCTGGCCAGACGGATGGTCATGGAATGGGGCATGAGCGACCGTCTCGGTCCGCTTCAGTATGGAAAGCCCGAAGGCGAGGTCTTCCTGGGAAGGGACTATTCGAAGGGCAACGACATGTCCGACCAGCTGGCTGCCTCCGTCGACGAGGAGATCCGCAAGCTGATCACCCAGGCCCATGAAGAGGCCCGCCAGGTGCTCACCACCCACGTCGACGCCCTGCATCGAATCGCGGCCGAGCTCATCGAGACCGAAACCGTCGACGCCGATCAGGTGATCGAGCTCTTCTCCGACGTTCCGAAATGGGAGCACGCCGGAGGGGGTTCTGTTCGCATTCAAGTGCCCAACGGGGCACACGCGCCGGTCGAAGGCGTGGCGGTCGTCGCCACCGATTCAACGCCGTCGTAGCGGTAGGCTCCACGGTCATGAGCACCATCGACACCGAGGCCATTGCCCGCGCCGTCCACGACATTCTCGTCGCCATCGGCGAAGACCCCGAACGCGAGGGTTTGATCGAGACACCGCAGCGGGTTGCTCGGCTCTACGAAGAACTGTTCGAAGGCCTCCAGCAGGATCCCGCCGAGATCCTCGCCTCGGTCTTTCACGAGGATGAACACCGCGAGATCGTCATGGTGAAAGACATTCCTTTCTATTCGATGTGCGAGCATCACCTCGTGCCGTTCCACGGAAAAGCGCACGTCGCCTACCTGCCCAACGGCGTCCTCACGGGACTCTCGAAGCTGGCCCGCCTGGTGGAGTCCTACGCCAAGCGACCCCAGATGCAGGAGAGGCTCACCTCCCAGGTGGCCGATACCCTCATGGCGGTTGTCAAGCCGCTCGGGGTGATGGTCGTCATCGAGGCCGAGCACCTCTGCATGAGCATGCGGGGAGTGAAGAAGCCCGGCTCCCTCACCGTGACCTCGGCGGTTCGGGGGATCTTCGCCGCCAACGACGCCACGAGGGCGGAGGCCCTGGCCCTCCTGCGGCGATGAGAGCCACGTCATGACCTGGTCGCTGCGCACCACGTCGGTTGCCGACGGTCGCACCGCCATCATGGGCATTCTCAACGTCACGCCCGACTCGTTTTCCGATGGTGGAGTTCATCTGGACCCCGCCAGGGCTGTCGCCGCCGGAATCGAGATGGTGGCAGCCGGCGCCGATCTCGTCGACGTCGGCGGCGAATCGACCCGACCGGGCTCGCAGCCCGTCACGACGGAGGAAGAACTGCGGCGGGTGCTCCCGGTGGTGGACGGACTGGTTCGAGCAGGCGTCCTGGTGTCGATCGACACCACAAAATCCGAGGTTGCTCGGGCGGCCCTCGAGCTCGGGGCCGAAGTCGTCAACGACACCTCGGCCCTGTCCGATCCCGCTATGGAAGACGTGGTCCGCACCTGGCGTCCCGGGCTCGCCGTGATGCACATGCAAGGCAGCCCAGCCACGATGCAGGCGGACCCCGTCTACACGGACGTGGTGGGCGAGGTTCGGGAGTTCCTCGTCGCCGCCGCCCGGACCGCCGAACGCTGGGGATCCGCCCCCGGACAGATCGCCATCGACCCCGGCATCGGGTTTGGCAAGACACTCCAGCACAACCTGGCTCTCCTGGCGGCTACCGATGTGTTGGCCGCCACCGGCTACCCGGTTCTGGTCGGCCCGTCGCGCAAGGGATTCCTCGGGACGATCCTGGGGTTGCCCGACCCGACCGATCGGGATATCGGAACGGCTGCCGCCGCGACGGCGGCCATCGTGCGGGGGGCCAAGATCGTCAGGGTGCACAATGTTTCCGTGATCCGGCAGGCTGCCCTGGTTGCAGACGCTATCGTGGCCAGCGAGCGAGGTACGGCATGACCGGTCTAAAACCGAGGGATTTTGTGTGGGTCATCGCCGGCCGTCTGGCGGTGAGTCAGCGCATTGGTGGACACGGTTTTCAACATCGACGGGTCCGTCGCGAAGAGGAAATCGTGTGGCTGAAGAACGACGCCAAGATCACGACGGTCGTTTCGCTTCTGTCCGGGAACCAAAACGTGAATGCGTACGAGGACGTCGACTTCAACGTCTACCACGAGCCGCTTCCGCAGGAATTCGAGATGGATTCCGACCTTCCCAGGGTTCTGGGCACCCTCGACAAAGCCTTGAGCGAGCCAGGGGCCGTGGTGCTCGTCCATCGCGACACCGTCGACGACACCATCGCCGGGGTGTTGGGTGGCTACCTCATCTACAGCGGGCTTCTCAGCGACCCCATCAAAGCGGCGGCCGTCATCCAGGAGATCCTCGGGCGACCGCTCGGGCCGCTCGGTCGATCCATGATGACCCGTTCCCAGCCTGCCTAGTGGCCGAGGATCGCATCGTCCTGACCGGGCTCGTGGTGCGCGGCTTTCATGGCGTGTACCCCGAAGAAGCCGAGGACGGCCAGGACTTCGTGATCGATCTCGAACTCGATGTGGACTTGGCGACTGCGGCCAGGTCCGATGAAGTCACCGACACGGTGGACTACGCCAGACTCACCGAGCAGGTGGCGGCATGTGTCTCGCAGGAAAGGTGGAACCTGATCGAACGGGTGGCCGGCCGGATTTGTGAGGTGGTGCTCGAGCATCCGCTCGTGCTGGCCGTTTCCGTAACCGTCCACAAACCCGATGCGCCGATGCCGTTCGAGTTCGAGGACGTGGCGGTCACGGTGTCCCGGTCGCGATGAAGCTGGCGGTCGCCCTCGGCGGCAACCTCGGTGACGTGGCTGCCACTCTGCGTACCGCCCTCGCGGACCTCGGGATAGCCGGCGAGGTCACCGCCGTATCTCCCCTCTACCGGTCCGAACCGGTCGGAGGGCCCGACCAACCATCCTTCCTCAATGCGGTCGCCGTGCTCGAAACGTCATTGCCGATCGAGCAGGTGCTGGGCATCCTGCAAGGCATCGAAGCCCGCCATGGGCGCGTTCGGGGCGAGCGATGGGGGCCCCGCACCCTCGATCTGGACATCATTGCCTCCGACCAGGGCGAATACCACGCTCCGCACCTGCAGGTACCGCACCCGCGGGCGATCGAGCGTCGATTCGTGCTGGAGCCGCTGGCCGAGATCTGGCCTGAGGCGATCGTCTCGGTGACGGAGGCGGGAAGCCGCACGGCGAGGGCCGCCTTGGGAGCCGTGCTCGACCAGCACATGACCCGGCTCGAGGGTGATCTCTGGTACCAAGAACCCGGTCGGGGGGCGGGGTGGGTGGCGGCCCAAGTGGTGATCTTCGGGGCTGCCCTGGCCGCCGCCGTCTGGGATGGCGGTTCTGCCGGCGACATGGCATGGCTTCCGTGGGTCGGGAGAGCGGCCATTGCGGCCGGGGCCCTGGAGATGGTGCTAGGTCTGCGAGCGCTCGGCCGGAACCTGACGGCGTTTCCGGAGCCTCTCGAAGACGCCACGCTGGTCCGCACCGGGATCTACCGTCTCGCCCGACACCCGATCTACGGGGCGAACGTGCTGCTCCTGGTAGGACTGGGCCTTCATCAGAGTTCGGTGGCCGGCATCATCGTGGGTGGGGCGGCCGCCGCTTTCTTCTGGGCCAAGGCCGGGCACGAAGAAGAACGCCTGGCGCGGAGGTACCCCGGGTACGAGGAGTACCGGGCGGTGGTTTCACATCGCCTGATTCCGTGGGTGCTGTGACGATCTCGGGATCCGACTCCGCCAGGTAGGCTCCGTGCGGCCCTGGAGAGGAGAAAACGTGTCTCGATTCGTGCTGATCGGACCTGGGCGGGCGGGCATGTCCGTGGCCTTGGCCGCTCTCCAAGCCGGTCATGTTCCGGTCGGCGTGTTGGGGAGAGAGACGGCCCGGGCCGCCGCCGATCGCCTGGGTTGTCCCGTTCTGGCCTGGGAGGATCCCCTTCCGCCGGCCGACATGACCATCGTTGCGGTGCGGGACGATGCCATCGCCGGCGTGGCCGCTTCGATTACGCCGCCGAGCGGAGGTCTGGTTTTTCACCTCTCAGGACTCACCACCGTCGGAGTGCTGCAGCCACTGGCCTCCGCCGGGGCCGCTCTCGGAGCCTTCCACCCGCTGCAAACCTTGCCGGATCCTCAGCGCGGGGCGGCGGCGCTGGCCGGTTGCCATGTGGCCATCTCGGCGTTCTCCGAGGACGCCTTCGCCGGGCTGGCCACATTCGCCCAGTCCCTTGGCGCGACGCCCTTTCGCCTGGCCGACGTGCAGAAGCCGCTCTATCACGCCGCTGCGGCGGCCTCCTCCAACTACCTGGTCACGGTGCTGGCTCTGGCTTTCGAGCTGTTCTCGGCGGCCGGAGTCGACCCCGGTGTCGCGCGGCCCCTGGTCGATTCGGTTGTGAACAACGTCTTCGACAGCGGTCCCCGGGCGGCGCTGACCGGGCCCATCGCCCGGGGGGACGTCGGCACCGTGGCAGCGCAGCGAGCGGCGGTAGCCAACTTGTCGGTCGAGCTCGAAAAGGCATTCGTGACACTCGGACGATTGACCGCCGAGGTGGCGGGGACGTCGTCCTCGATGGCGACACCGCTGGGCGGAGGGGTCTGAGATGCACATCGTCGAGACCTTCAGCGAAGCGCGTCGCCACAACACGGGCACAGTCGGTTTGGTGCCGACCCTCGGCTTCGTCCACGAAGGCCATCTCTCGTTGATCGGGCGGGCGCGCGCCGAGTGCGATCACGTGCTCGTTTCGCTGTTCGTCAACCCGCTGCAGTTCGGACCCGGCGAGGACTTTGCCACCTACCCGCGCCGCCCCGCTCGAGACGCCGGACTCATCGAAGAGGCGGGCGCCGACGTCCTGTTTGCACCGCCTGTGGAGGAGATGTACCCGGTGCCGGCGGCCACTCGAGTTCTGGTCCCTGAGTTGGCGGCGCGGATGGAGGGCGCCTCCCGACCCGGTCACTTCGATGGGGTCTCGACGGTCGTGGCGAAACTCCTGGCGGGGCTCCAGCCTCAGCGGGCCTATTTTGGAAGGAAAGACGCCCAGCAGTTGGCGATCGTCGAACGGATGGCGTTCGACCTCTCGATGCCCACTCGGATCGTGGGCTGTCCGACGGTACGCGAGACCGACGGACTGGCGCTCTCGAGCCGCAACACATATCTGTCCGCCGAAGATCGGATTCAAGCGCTCTCGCTGAGTCGGGGGCTGATGGCAGCGGCAGATCTCATCGACGAGGGAGAACGGCGCGGAGCGGTGCTGGAGGAGCGCGTCCGAGAAGCGGCCGGCCCCTTCGCCTTCGAATACGTCGAACTGGCCGACCGGGCCACGGTCGCACCGCTCCCCACACTGGACCGACCGGCCTTTCTGGCGGTGGCCGGGCGGGTCGGGAAAGCTCGCCTGATCGACAACATCCACATCGATGTCGAGGACGGGGCCTTCAGACCCGATCGCGGTGAGCGGCTGAGGCGATCGAGTGTCCTGTACGAGGAGATCCAACCATGACGGTCCTGGCCCTCGACGTTGGCAACACCGTGACGGAGATCGGTATCTTCGACGGCGAACGCCTTCTCGATCACTGGCGGATCTCAACGAGGTGGGATCGCACAGAGGACGAATACCTCCTCCTCTTCAAGGGGCTGCTCGGCACCGCCACGGGCCTTTCGGATGGCGTTCCTCGGGGAGCCGTCGTGGCGTCGGTGGTGCCGCCGGCGATTGGAGCGGTCCGATCGGCCGTCGCCGCCCTCGTGGATGGCCCCGTCCTGATCGTCGGCCCGGGTGTCAAGACAGGGATGTCGATGGCCGTGGACCATCCCCGCGAGGTGGGCGCCGATCGCGTCATGAACGCCTTGGCCGCTCGGGATCAGTACGGAGTTCCGGTGATCGTCGTCGATTTCGGAACCGCCACCACCCTCGATTTGGTGGGTGGCGACGGTTCCTTCCGGGGAGGAGCCATCGCCCCCGGTATCGAAGTCTCGATGGACGGACTGGTGGGGGCGACGGCCGCGTTGCGACGCGTCGAACTGGTTGCCCCCAGGTCCGTGGTGGGTCGAACCACCATCGAGGCGATGCAGAGCGGACTCCTCTTCGGCTACGCCGGCCTGGTGGACGGGATCGTCGGGAGGATGGCCGCCGAACTCCCGGAGCACCGGGTGGCGAGAGTCGCCACCGGCCCGCTGGCCGCGTCCATCGTCCCGCTGTGCGCTGAGGTCGAGATCATCGACGAGTTCATCACGCTGAACGGTTTGCGGCTCGTGTATGAGCGGACCTATCCCCCAGGCGGGGCTGGTACGGTGACGGACCCATGACCGACACCAACCCCGAAGCCGCGCCCGAACATGATCCGATCGACGATTCCGTCGCGCTGGCCGACCATCCCCTCACCGCGGTCCGGCTCGCCAAGCTCGAAGCCCTTCGCGCGCAGGGGGTCGACCCGTACCCCGCCGGTTTTCGGCGGACGGCGATGGCGGAGGAACTGGCGGGCCGCTATGCCGGGCTCGAACCAGGTACCGAAACCGACGACGAGGTGACCGTCGCCGGCCGGATCCTCAACGTGAGGAGCTTTGGGAAGCTGCGGTTTGCCGTGCTCGCCGATGCCTCCGGCACGATTCAACTGTTCGTGCATGCCGCCGTCCTCGACGAGGAACAGCTCGCCCTCTTCGACCAGATCGATCATGGCGACTGGGTAGGGGCAACCGGAGCTGTCATGACCACGAAGAAGGGTGAGCTGAGCGTCAAAGTCGTGGCCCTCACGCTGCTCAGCAAATCGCTGCGACCACTGCCCGACAAATATCACGGACTGAAGGACACGGAGACCCGCTACCGGCAGCGCTACCTGGACCTCATCGTCAACACACGGTCGAGAGAGATCGCGGTCGCCCGAGCCAAAGTGGTTGCCGAGTTGAGGCATCAGTTCACGAAGCGGGGCTTCATCGAGGTCGAGACGCCGGTCCTGCAGCAAGAGGCCGGCGGAGCCCTGGCCCGCCCCTTCGTGACCCATCACAACGCCCTCTCGACCGACATGTTCTTGCGGATCGCCACCGAACTCCACCTGAAACGACTCGTCGTGGGGGGTCTGGAGAAGGTGTTCGAGCTGGGGCGAATCTTCCGAAATGAGGGAATCGACTCGACCCACAATCCTGAATTCACAACTCTGGAGGCCTACCAAGCCTTTGCCGACTATTCGGAGATCATGGAGCTGGTCGAGAACGTGGTGGCAGAGGTGGCGGTGGCGGTGACGGGCGGAACCGTGATCGAATACCAGGGGCGGGCCGTGGACTTCACGCCGCCGTTTCGGCGCGCTCGGCTGCTCGATCTCGTTTCGGAGGCCGTGGGCGAGCCGGTCGGGTTCGATCGATCGCGAGACGACCTGGTGGGGTTGCTGGAGCGGCACGGGGGCCACGCGGAAGAGGCCTGGGGCATCGGGAAGGTCATCACGGAATTGTTCGAGGCGGCGGTCGAACCCCATCTCTGGGAGCCCGTCTTCGTGCTCGATTACCCCAAGGAGACGTCACCGCTGGCCCGGGTGCACCGCCAGGATCCGAATCTGACCGAACGCTTCGAGCTCTTCGCCGGCGGCCTGGAGTTCTGCAATGCCTTCACAGAGTTGAGTGACCCGCTCGACCAGCGGGCCCGATTCGAGCAGCAGGCCGCCGCCAAGCAGCAGGGAGACGCCGAGGCGCACCCCATCGACGAGGACTACGTGAAAGCCCTCGAATACGGGATGCCGCCCACGGGTGGCTTGGGTTTCGGAGTGGATCGGCTGGTGATGCTCCTGACCGACTCCTCGACCATTCGAGAAGTCGTACTGTTCCCCCATCTGCGTCCCGAGTCCTGACCACGCCCTGATGCTCGACTCGGCTGAGCCAAGCTCACTACCCTGGCGGTGGTTGCGGAGGGAGGCCGGAATGCGGGGGAGCGAGTGCCACGTGTGTTGGCGAGCAATTTGAGACTGCGGCGCACCGGCGTCGTGCTTCTCGTCGTAGCCCTTCTCGGGGCGGTCACGGCGGTGGGGATGGCCGACACGAGCCCCGGTGGTCATGACGCCGGGCCGTGGCCCAGCGCCTGGACCCCTGTCACGAGGACCGACGGCAGCGTCGTGGCAGACCTCACCGGAGATGCCTCACCCGGCTACACCGATCTGGTGGGAGGCCCGGTCGGCGACGAAGCCACCGTCATGGCGGCGTTCGACGGCGCCAACCTCTTCCTTCGGCTTCGCCTGGCGGAGGACCCGGTGGTATCGGACACGGACTATGCCTCGGCCGTCTGGCTGGTTGCGTTGGGCGTGAACGGGGAGTACCAGGGCGCGGTCGGCTTCGACGGCAAGCCGCCCGGCAGCCAGACGGAATACGTTTACGTCGTCGACGCCGACGGCACCACGGTGACCCGAGTCTACGAAGACCCCTTCGAGGATGGACCGAACAACAACAGTCAAGGAGTACGTGGCACGGAACAGGACGCCGCCGGAAACTGGTTCCTGGACTTTCAGGTGCCGGTCGAGGTTCTCTATGAGGGGACGGGAGTCGAGCCTGGTGACCGGATTCAGCTCTTCGCAGGCACCTCGACGGCCAACGACGCCTCGAGCATCAACAAGGACTGGATGCTGGGCGACGCAGT
>CBDUEV010000018.1:0-46012 GCA_965366365.1 uncultured Acidimicrobiia bacterium
CGGGCTCAGTCATCCTCCTGGAGAACACGCGCTTCGAGCCGGGCGAAACCCGCAACGACCCCGACCTGGCCAGGGACCTGGCCGAGGGGATCGACCTCTTTGTTCTCGACGCGTTCGGCACCGCCCACCGCGCCCACGCATCGACGGTCGGCGTCACCGAGCACGTGCAATCGGTGGCGGGTCCGTTGCTGTTGGCCGAGGTCACGTCGCTGGAGCGCCTCCTCGACAACCCCGACCGTCCCTTTGTGGTTGTCCTCGGCGGCGCCAAGGTTTCCGACAAGCTAGGCGTGATCAACGCCCTGCTCCCCAAGGTCGATACGATGGCGATCGGGGGAGGGATGTGCTTCACGTTGTTCGCCGCGCAGGGTTCCGAGATCGGGATGTCGCTTTTCGAGGAGGAACGGCTCGGCGACGTGCGGGAGGTGCTGGCCCACGCCGAGAAGCTGGTGCTGCCCACCGACGTGGTGGTGGCCGATCGATTCGCCGAAGATGCCGGGCCGCGCGTGGTGGGTCGGGACGAGATCCCCGCTGACACCATGGGGCTCGACATCGGACCGGACTCGGCGACTCGGTTCGCGGAGCTCATCCGACAGGCGCGTTCGGTGTTCTGGAACGGGCCGATGGGGGTCTTCGAATGGGAGTCGTTCCGCAACGGAACCGAAACGGTGGGTGAGGCCCTCCGAGGGCATCCGGGTTACACGGTGGTCGGGGGAGGAGACTCGGTGGCGGCGGTCAGAATGCTGGGACTCGAGGACGAGATCAGCCACGTCTCCACAGGAGGGGGCGCTGGATTGGAAATGTTGGAGGGGAAAGAACTTCCCGGAATCACTGCACTGAAAAGGTGGGCACATGCCACGTAAGGATCTGATCGTTGGGAACTGGAAGATGAACAGCAACCATCTGGAGGCCATCCAGATGGTCCAGAAGCTGTCGTACCGACTCGACCCGGAGGACTACGACCGCGTCGACGTGGCCGTGGCACCTCCTTTCACCTCGTTGAGATCGGTGCAGACGGTCATCGAGGCGGACCACCTTCAGATCGGCCTGGCCGCCCAGAACGTCCACTGGGAGGAATCGGGCGCATTCACAGGCGAGATCTCACCCCAGATGCTCGCCAAGATGTCCGTGGACTACGTCATCGTTGGTCACTCGGAACGTCGCCAGCTGTTCTCTGAGACCGACGAGACCGTCAACAAGAAGGTCAAGGCGGTGCTGGCGGCCGGGATGACGCCCATCCTGTGTGTCGGGGAGACATTGGACCAGCGAGAGGCAGAACAGCAGGAAGAGATCGTCACCGCGCAGGTGGAGAAGGGGTTGGCGGGACTCACGGCCGATCAGGTCACCGAAACCGTGTTGGCGTACGAGCCGATCTGGGCCATCGGGACGGGCCGGACCGCCTCGGCCGATGACGCCGGCGCCATGGCCACCCACCTCCGCCACGTGCTCTCGCAGGGCTGGCAAGACGCGTCGGAACATGTTCGGATTCTGTACGGCGGGTCCGTCAACGCCGGGAACATCGCCGGTCTCATGGCCAAGCGGGATATCGACGGAGGCCTGGTCGGGGGAGCGTCCCTCGATCCCGACGGCTTCGCAGCCGTCATTCGCTACTGGATTTAGGAGGCGTACGTGCCAACACTCGTTTTGCTGCGTCATGGACAGAGCACATGGAACCTCGAGAATCGTTTCACTGGTTGGACCGATGTCGGCCTCACCGAACAGGGCGAGGCAGAGGCGGTGGCGTCCGGCCGGCTCATGTCGGAAGCCGGTCTCGGTTTCGACATCGTCCACACCTCACTTCAGCGACGGGCGATCGCCACTGCCAATCTCGCTCTCGACGAGATGGGCCTTTCCTGGATTCCGGTCGTGCGCCACTGGCGTCTCAACGAGCGCCACTACGGAGCGCTCCAGGGATTGAACAAGAAGGAGACGACCGAACGGCACGGCAAAGAGCAGGTCTTCGAGTGGCGGCGGGGCTATAACACTCGTCCTCCGGCGCTCGAACTCTCCGATGAGCGCCATCCGCGTCACGACCCGCGCTACGCGCCGCTGACTCCAGACCTTCTTCCTGCCACCGAGTGCCTGGCCGATGTCGTGGACCGGATGCTCCCGTACTGGCACGACCGGATCGTGCCCGATATCCGGGCGGGGAGGCGGGTGTTGGTCGCCGCACACGGCAACAGCTTGCGCGCTCTGGTCAAGCACCTGGACGGGATCAGCGATGAGGATATCCCGTCGCTGAACATCCCCACCGGGGTGCCTCTGGTCTACGAACTGGACGAGGATCTGGGACGGCTTTCGTCGCGCTACCTGGGAGACGCCGAGGCGATCGCCGCCGCTGCGGAGGCCGTGGCCAAACAGGCCGGGTGACCGGTGACTTGACCTAGACTGTGGGTATCTCCATACTTCTCTGCTGACTCTTCAGAGGTTCCGACTTGCTCAACACCATTCTCATCGTCTTTCACTCGATCATCTCCCTCACCCTGATCGTGTTGATTCTCTTGCACGCCGGTCGCGGCGGCATGTCCGACCTGTTCGGCGGCGGGATGGGCCCCCAATCAGCGATGGGTTCCACGGTCGTCGAGCGAAACCTCGACCGGATGACCGTGGCCGTGGCCATCACCTTCGGGATCACCACGATGCTGCTCACCTGGCTCCTCGGCTAGGCGACGCACGCCCGTGAGCGACCCGCCACCCTCCGGATGGGCGCGTAATCTCCGATGGGGTCCGCTGGCGTTGACCACCATGGGGCTGATCGGCCTGCTGGTGGTGTTCGTCCCGGGGAACGGAACCCCCCAACTCGAAGCAGTCACCACATCGACGTCGACCACGACGACCACGACGGCGCCCCCGACCACCACGACCACGACGACACCGGTGACCACCACCACGACCGTGGCAGTCGGTCCGCGCGGAGGGGAAGCGTTGGTGGCTCTGGCCGGACCGATCCCGACCACCGTACATCCCTGGGCAACCGAGACCTCCGAGATCACCGAGGCGGTCGCCGCCGTGACGGCCGCCCGTGCCTTCGCCACCGATCCGGTCACCCTCGACCCCATCCCTTCGGTGCTCGCCGAAATCCCCAGCCTCGAAAACGGTGGTCTCGTCTACGGGGAGGAGGGGACGGCAACCGTGACACTCCGGATCCGGCCGGAAGCGCGCTGGTCCGATGGCACACCGATCACCGGCTCCGATTTCGTGTTCACGGCTCAATTGCTGGCAGCGGATGCCCGACTTCCGGCCACGGTACGTTCGCTCTACGGTCTGATCGTCGAAGACTCTTGGCTGGTGGGGCCTGACACGGTGCGGTTCACCCTGTCAGAACGCACCATCGAGTATGTAGCGTTGTTCGACCCGATCCTGCCCCGCCACCAGATGGAAGGCACCGACCTGTTCACAGATTGGCTGGAGCGCCCCTGGCTGTCGGGCGGGCCGTTCGTGGTCGAGCAAATCGATGCCGACGGTGTGCAGCTGGTCGCCAGCCCGTCCTTCTGGGAGTTGGGTTCCGACGGCCAACCCCTTCCGTATCTCGAACGCCTGGAGCTGACGACTCTGTCGGCGCCGGACGGCTCGCCGCGCCCGGAGCCGGCCGATGTGACCTCCCTCCCTCCCGGACCCATCGACGAGCAGTTTGCCGACGCAGCCGACTCCTCCATCTTCTCGGCGCAAGGTCGCGAATGGGAGCACATGGCGTTTCAATTCGGTTCGGGGAGACTCGACGTCAATCCGCGGTCTCTCAATGCCTCCCTGACCTTCCGGACCGCCGCCGCCAGCCTGATCGACAGGACAGCCCTCACCTCCGAGTTCTTTCCGGGCGAGCGGCAGCCGTTGGACTCGGTGGTAGGCGCGTCCTGGTCGGCGGGGCGCGGAACCGGTTGGCCCGAGCCGACCGAAATGGCCCCCGATCTTCTCGAGCAGATCGCCGCCGAACTCGAAACGACCTTCGAAGAACCACCCACCGTCGAGCTCGTCACCACCGACAGTCTCGACCGCACCCAGTTCGTGGGGGCGGTCCTCCAGTCCTTGGCATCGGCGGGATTCGGCGTCGACGTCTCCTTGGAAGACCCCGGCCTGTTCTTCCGCGACTTCGTGATCGCCGGCGAGTTCGATCTCGCCGAGTTCGCGTGGACAGCCACCCCCGGGCCGGTGGGGGCGGTGCGCGACCTCGAGGAGCGGTTCGTGTCGAGTCCCACCCGAGGAGGGTTCAACTTCTACCGGTGGGGTTCGGACGGTGCGGCGGGAACCGGAGACGAAACCGAGGCGTTTCGGGCGCTGGTCGCCGGCCTGGACGATCAGATGGACTTGTCGGCCCTGGCCGCCGACCTGCAGCGCGCCGATGACACCCTGGCTTCCAACGTCGTCGTCATCCCCCTCTACATCGAACTCACCCATGCCGCGGTGGCCGACAGCCTCACCGGGTACATCCAACCTGCCGGAGGCTTGCCGGTCACCACGGGAGCGGCCCTCTGGCAGAACCCTTCCGGGACGGGATGAGGATTCGTGCCCGCTTTCGGGCGCGGTATACTTCGCGGGTGCCGGGGTATCCCGGCGTTTCCAGTCGGAGTGGCGGAATGGCAGACGCGCTAGCTTGAGGGGCTAGTGTCCGAAAGGGCGTGGGGGTTCAAGTCCCCCCTCCGACACCACGTGAAACGGCCCCGTCTCGGGGCCGTTTTTTTCGTTGTCGTGCTGGTGGGCAGACCGGCCGGTTACCCTGCGGCCATGTCCGAACTCGTTCCGCGGCTCCTCGATGCCGATCGCTACGCCCGTTCGCTGGGGGTCGATCTGGTCGCCCACGGTCCGGGGACGGCCACGGTCGAAATGACTGTCACGGACGCTCATCTCAACTTCGTGAAGGTGGCGCACGGGGGAGCGACATTCTCTCTGGCCGATTGCGCCTTCAGTCTCGCCTCGAACAGTCACGGCCCGGTGGCCGTGGCCATCGACACGCATTTCGCTCTCACGGCGGCGGCGCGGATGGGAGATCGTCTCACCGCCACTGCAGAGGAGACGACCCGCGGCAAGCAATTGGCCACCTACCGAGTCACAGTCTCGCGGGAGGACGGACGGGTTGTGGGTGTCTTCACCGGTACCGTCTTCATCACCGGGGATCGCCACGATTTGCAGTGAGTAGGGGCTGACCGATGCGGTGGCGAGCCCGTAACATGGGCGCATGGATTACATGCCCCCACTTGCAGACATGCGGTTTGTGCTCTCCGACCTGCTCGAACTCGACGCACTGACCAAGCTCGAACCCTTCGGACACGCCGACACCGAGACGGTGATGGGACTTCTCGAAGAGAGCGGAAGATTCAATCGGGAGGTGATCGCTCCCACCAATCGAGTCGGCGATATCGAATCGAGCGTGCTCGGCGCCGACGGAACGGTCACCGTTCCCACCGGATTCACCGAGGCGTACCGGCAATTCGTGGCGGCCGGTTGGGGCGGGATCCAGTTCGATCCCGAATACGGTGGCGGAGGACTTCCCTGGATCGTGGGGCTCGCCAACCAGGAACTGACCGTCTCCGCCAACATGGCGTTCTCGCTGTGCCCGATGCTCACCCAGGGAGCCATCGAGGCCCTGTCTTCGCATGGGTCCGAGGAGATGAAGGAGCGGTACCTCGCCAAGATGATCTCGGGGGAGTGGAGCGGGACCATGAACCTCACCGAGCCACACGCCGGTTCCGATGTGGGTGCGCTCACCACCAAGGCGGTTCCCAACGACGACGGGACATGGTCGATCAGCGGCAACAAGATCTTCATCACGTGGGGAGAGCACGAGATGGCCGACAACATCGTGCATCTCGTCCTGGCCCGAACCCCGGGTGCGCCTCCGGGGACCAAAGGCATCAGCCTGTTTCTCGTCCCGAAATACCTGGTCGCCGCCGATGGATCGCTGGGAGGGCGCAACGACGTTCGTTGCGTCTCACTGGAACACAAGCTCGGAATCAAGGCGAGTCCGACCGCGGTGTTGGCGTTCGGCGAGGACACCGGTGCGATCGGGGAGCTCATCGGCGAGGAAAACCAAGGCATGCGCTACATGTTCACCATGATGAACAACGCCCGGCTGACGGTGGGCTTGGAAGGGTTGGCCCTGGCCGAGCGCGCCTATCAACACGCTCTCGCCTACGCCCAGGAGCGGCTCCAGGGACGAGCACCCGGTGCGGCCCCAGGCACCTCCTCGCCGATCATCGAACATCCCGATGTTCGCCGCATGTTGATGACGATGAAGGCATCGATCGAAGCGATGCGAGCACTCCTGTATCTCAACGCCCGCAGTATCGACTACGCCAAGTTCGGCGAGGACGAAGCGACCCGGGCAGCCAATGAGGAACTCACCCAGATCCTCATCCCGCTCTCCAAAGCCTGGTGCACCGACCTCGGCGTCGAGTTGACCTCACTGGCCGTCCAGGTCTTCGGGGGCATGGGGTACGTCGAGGAGACCGGTGTTGCCCAACACTTCCGCGATGCCCGGATCGGCCCGATCTACGAAGGTACCAACGGGATCCAGGCCATCGACCTGGTGATGAGGAAACTGCCCATGCGCTCAGGAGCGGCGGTGACCGACTACCTGGCGGCCATTGCAGAAACGGCCGACGAAGCGGTCCGCGCCGGAGGATCGCTTGCGCAGATGGGCGAGCGGCTCTCGTCGGCGGTGGCCGTGACGCAGGGCGCTACGGATTGGCTCCTGTCTGCAGAGGCCCCTGATCGGCTGGCAGGGGCGACGCCCTACCTGCGCATGCTGGCCACCGTCTCGGGTGGTTGGATGATGGTCAAGTCCGCCTTGAAGGCCACGGCCCGGGTGGCCGAAGGCGCCGGAGACGCCGAGTTCTACGCGGCGAAGAACGCCACGGCGGCCTTCTATACGGAGCAGATCCTGCCCACCGCGGAGGGTCTCGCACCGGCGGTGATGGCCGGAGTCGGCCAGCTGGCCGCGGTTCCGATCAGCCAACTCTGAGCCAGACCCCGAGATGTCGCCTGCCGCCCTTTCTCCAGGGCGACGGGCCGGGGGACTCGCCTCCTGCCTGGTTCAGGCGGGCGCCATGGCGATGATGGCATCCATGGAAGCCGAGGCCGGGAGCGTGCCGAATGCGTGGCCCCAGTCTTGACCGAGCCGGCTGGCGCAGAAGGCGTCGGCCGCCTCCGGCGACGAATGCCGCACCATGAGTGACGCCTGGAGCGTCAGGGCCATCGTCTCCGTGATTCGCCGTGCGGCGATTTCGGGATCGTCTGGGTGAGCGAGCAGTCTTCCCAGCCGATCGATGGCCTGGTCCATTCGAGGATCGACGCCGCGCGCCAACTCGACCTCGGCCATGAACGCCTCGCCGGTGTGCGGCTGCCGGGAGAGAGCCCGCAGCACATCGAGGCAGATGACGTTGCCCGAGCCCTCCCAGATCGAATTGAGTGGGCTCTCCCGGAACAGGCGCGGCATGATCGACTCCTCCACGTAACCCGCTCCGCCCAAACACTCCAGGGCCTCACCGACGTGAACCGGGGCGCGCTTGCACACCCAATACTTGGCCACCGGAGTGGCGACGCGCCGGAAGAGGTCGTCGTCGGGGTCATCGAAGGAGGCGGCCACCCGCATCATGAGCAACGTCGCCGCCTCCGACTCCAACACCAGATCGGCCAGGACGTTCTTCATCAGGGGATGCTCGACGAGGAGGCGACCGAACGTGCTCCGATACCGGGCATGGTGGACGGCCTGGGCGGTCGCCTGGCGCATATGGCTGCTGGACCCGATGACGCAATCGAGACGGGTGTGATGGACCATCTCGATGATGGTCGGTACGCCGCGACCCTCCTCGCCGACTCGCTGGGCCCACGCAGATGAGAACTCGACCTCCGAAGAGGCGTTGGAGCGGTTGCCGAGTTTGTCTTTGAGCCTTTGGATGTGAAACCCGTTGGGCATCCCGTCGGGAGTCCAGCGCGGCAACAGGAAACACGTCAACCCGCCCGGCGCCTGGGCCAGGACGAGAAAGGCGTCGTTCATGGGCGCCGAACAGAACCACTTGTGACCATCGAGCCGGTATTCCCCATCCGACCCGGCCGGCGTCGCCCTCGTGATGTTGGCGCGCACGTCGGAGCCTCCCTGCTTCTCGGTCATCCCCATCCCGAACAAGGCACCCTGCTTCTGGTCGGCGGGTGCATGAGACGGGTCATACACACGCGAGGTGACCAGAGGTCGCCACGCCTCCGCCAGATCTGGTTCTTGGGCCAGTGCGGGGAGCACGGAGTACGTCATCGAGATCGGGCAGCAGTGCCCCGCCTCGATCTGTCCGGCGAGGAAGAACATGGCGGCTCTCGCCACGTGGGCTCCCATCCGCGGCTCGGACCAGGGGAGCGCATGGAGCCCGGCGGAAACCGCCTGGCGCATCAGGTGGTGCCAGGCGGGGTGGAACGTCACGGTGTCGGAGCGGTTGCCGAACCGGTCATGCGTGGCGAGGCGGGGGACATCCCGGTTCGCCTCATATCCCCACTCGATGGCTTCCGACGACCCGATCTTCTCTCCGTAGGCGATGATCTCCGGCGCCGCCCACTCGCCGCCGTACCGGGTCACCGCGGCTCTCAGCGTGGAGTCGGAGGTGTAGAGGTTGGTGTCGGCAAGGATCGGAGGATCGTTGGCCATGGCGCGGATGCTACTGCGGCAGGGCAGGCGGCGGACCCTGCTTGGTGTAGCCTCTCAGGACATGAGCGAAAACAAGATACAAGAACTACCCGATATGGTCACGCAGCTCTACGGGATCTCGAAGGAGTATGTCCTTCAAGAGACCGTCGAGCCGGCCAAGCGGATCGGCCGCACCGCTGGGATGGGGTTGGCCGCCGCCCTGCTGTTCGGTATCGGCGCGATTCTCATGTCTATCGCGGTGTTGCGGTGGATCGTCGGGGCCCTACCCGACACTCCGTTATGGAGCACCGCAGGGTACGGGATCACGTTCGTGGCCCTCGCCGCCGTGATCGGAATCCTTGGATGGAGGATGAACGCCAATGGTTGAAATCGACGATGTCCGGGCTCAGGCCAAGAAGATCGAAGAGGCCGTCAAAGAAACCCAACAGACGGCCAAGACATCGGCGACCTGGGCAGTCGGGGGACTCGTTCTCCTGCTGATCGTCGTCTTCCTGCTCGGGAGGAAACGGGGCAAGGAGGGCGGTGCCGTCGTCGAGGTCTACAAGATCTGACCCGACAACTCAGACGGATGGATCCCGGGCAGGGCGCATGTCGACGACGACCCTCTCGCCTCGCTCGACTCGTTCGCTGTGCAGCAGCACCCTCTCTCGGGGACGCCTAAACCATGCCAGCAACAACGCGGCTGCGCCGAGGGCGATGATCGTCTGATCCCCTTCCCGGAAGCCCCGCCACAGGCGGGCCACGCCGAAACCGAGCAGGTTGCCGAGTCCGAGTTGTCTGAGTACCGACCTGAGCATGCGGCCAGCTTAGGGGAACGTCGCGATGCGCCGTACACTGGCCGGCATGCGAAATCAGAAGATGGTGAAGATCGTCGTGTGGGCAGTGGTCTTGGGAATGGTTCTGACCGGGATCGCCGGGGCCCTCTCGGTGCTCTCGTGAACCGATGACCGAACCGACCGCCGCCCGAGCCTCTGCTTTTCGAGCCGGGGACCTGTGTTTGGTGATCGACAACAAGGACCGGCGCTACCTGCTCAACCTGACGGAAACGGGCAAGTTCTCCACCCATCGGGGCATCATCGAGCACCGAGAGATCATCGGAGCCGTGGACGGCGCGACCTTCACCACGGAGGCCGGTGGCAAGTACGTCATGTTGCGGCCCCGTCTCACCGACTACATCCTGAAGATGAAGCGCGGCGCCCAGGTGGTGTACCCGAAGGACATCGGTCCGATCCTCGTCTTCGCCGACATCAAACCCGGTGCTGTCGTTCTCGAGGCAGGGACGGGATCGGGGGCTCTGACGATGGCTTTGGTGCAGGCGGTCGGTCCCCACGGGCGGGTCATCTCGATCGAACGGCGAGAGGACCACGCTGCGCATGCTCGGGCCACCATCGAACGGTGGTTCGGAGGTATCCCCGACGCGCTGGAACTCCGCATCGGCTCCGTCGAAGAACATCTCGCAGGTGTGGAGCCCGACCGGATCGTGCTCGATCTGCCCGAGCCATGGCACACCGCCGATATCGCCGCCGAGCATCTCGCCCCGGGCGGAGTGTTCTGCTCATACGTGCCCACGGTCCCGCAGATGCAGCAAACCGTGGAGGCGCTCCGCCGTTCGAGACGCTTCCTCGACATCACCAACTTCGAAGCGATGCACCGCACCTGGAACGTCGAGGGCAGGTCGGTGCGGCCGGATCACAAGATGGTCGGTCACACCGGTTTCGTGACGGTGGCCCGCAAGACCGAGCCGTTGGACGGGGGAGTGGAGACCGCCACGCTGTTCGAGGACGCCCCGCTCGATCGGTGATGGGGTTAGAGGCTCACTGTGGCTATCATGTCGCCACGACGATTTCGAACGCAGGAGTCAAGAACATGAAGGTGTGGATCGACCAGGACCTGTGCACAGGTGACGGCCTGTGCGAAGAGATTGCGCCAGACGTGTTCGTGCTCCTCGACGACGGCCTGGCCTACGTCCGCGAAGGTGACAAGATCTACGCGGCGGCGGAAGGCAACGAAGAAGGGGCGGCAGGCTTGGCAGTCGTGCCGGCCGGCCAGGAAGACATCACCATCGAGTCGGCCGAGGAATGCCCCGGCGAGTGCATCTTCATCGAACCGTAGGGTCGACACCAGCGAGCTCCACGACCCAATCCAAGATCGCAGTGAGGCACCGACCAGGTGCCTCACTCTCTTTGGGCGAGCGCCACGCCGGCCGTCGGAGGCTGGGCCACGATGCCCCTCTTCAAAGCGGCCATGCGGCACTAGGGTGATCTTCGAGACAGGAATAAGGCTGCCGTATAATGCGCGCAGTGCGTCCCCTGTCGTGAAAGTACGGTGAGATGACGACCGAGAACCCAGAGTCCCAAGAGCCCCGAGCGACGATTCGCCAGCTCGAAGAGGAAATGGCCGTGTTGCGTCATCGTCTCCAGGAGGCGCCTCGCCGGATTCGACTGCTGGAAGAGCAGCTGATCGAGACCAAAGGCAAGCTCGTCCAGGCTTCTCAGCAGAACGAGAAGCTGGCGGCGGTCCTCACCGAGGCCAGAGAGCAACTCGCCGTGCTCCGTCAGGAAGTCGAGAAACTCTCGGCGCCGCCGAACCCCTTTGCCACCGTTCTCCAGGTCAATGACGACGGCACCGTGGACATCAGCGCGGCGGGCCGCAAGCTCCGGGTGCTCGCCCAGCCGACCATCGAGGTCAAGCAACTCCAGGTCGGTCAAGAGGTGCTCCTCAACGACGCCTCGAACATCGTGGATGTGCGCACCATCGAGACGACCGGAGACGTCGTCGCCGTCAAGGAACGCCTCCCCGACGGCCGGCTCCTGGTTCTCGCCCATGCCGATGAGGAACGAGTCGTGCGCCTCGCCGACAGCATGTCCGAGACCTTCGTACGGGCTGGTGACCACGTCCGCCTCGATAATCGCACCAACCTCGTGTACGAAAAGCTGGCGCGGCCCGAGGTGGAGGAACTCGTGCTCGAGGAGGTGCCGGACGTCGACTATTCGCAGGTCGGTGGTCTCGGCGACCAGATCGAGACGATCCGGGATGCGGTCGAGTTGCCCTACGTTCACAAGGCCCTGTTCGCCGACTATCAACTCGAGGCCCCGAAAGGCGTCCTCCTCTACGGCCCTCCCGGCTGCGGGAAGACCCTGATTGCCAAGGCCGTGGCCAACAGCCTCGCCAAGGCGGTCGCCGAGCGGAGCGGACGTTCAGACGCTCGGTCCTATTTCCTCAACATCAAGGGTCCGGAACTTCTCAACAAGTACGTCGGTGAGACCGAACGGCAGATCCGGCTCATCTTCCAACGCGCCAAGGAGAAGTCCGAAGAGGGTGTGCCGGTCATTGTGTTCTTCGACGAGATGGACTCACTGTTCCGCACCCGTGGAACCGGGATCTCCTCGGACGTGGAGTCCACGATCGTCCCCCAGCTCCTTTCGGAGTTGGACGGTGTCGAAGCCCTCAAGAACGTGATCGTCATCGGCGCTTCGAACCGGGAGGATCTCATCGACCCGGCCATCCTGAGGCCCGGACGGCTGGACGTGAAGATCAAGATCAGCCGCCCGGACGAGGAGGCCGCCCGGCAGATCTTCTCGATCTACCTCACACACGACCTTCCCTACGACCAGACAGAGCTCGCGGCCTTCGACGGAGATCTGGAGCGCTACCTCGCTTCGACGATCGACGAAACCGTGACCCGGATGTACGCCACCGACGAAGCCAACGAGTTCCTCGAAGTCACCTACGCCAACGGCGATCGCGAGATCCTCTTCTACAAGGACTTCTCCAGCGGAGCCATGATCGAGAACATCGTTCGCCGCGCCAAGAAGGACGCCATCAAGCGGCAGATCGCCGACGGCACGACCGGCGTGCGGGCCGAGGACCTCTTCAATGCGATCAAGCAGGAATATCGCGAGCACGAAGATCTCCCGAACACGACCAACCCCGATGACTGGGCGAAGATCTCCGGCAAGAAGGGCGAGCGCATCGTCTACGTCCGCACGCTGATCGAGGGTGAACAACAAGGCCGCAACGTCGAAACCACCCCCACAGGTCAGTACCTCTAGTGGAGGATCGAATGGCCGACCTCATGCGGGTTTCCCCGACGGGCCACTGACGATGGCGCGCCCCATCGTGTACGGGACAGAGACCGAGTTCGGGATCTCGATCCGCAACCAGCACGACTTCAACCCTGCTCTGGCTTCGGGATTGGTGGTCAATGCCTACCGCGGCGGCCGAACCCGGGTGCAGTGGTCGTTCGAGGAGGAATCCCCCGGGCGTGACGCGCGTGGCTTCGGGTTCGAGAGCGGCGGGGCGGGCGATTACGACTCCGGCGTGGTCAATATGGTCCTCACCAACGGCGCCCGCCTCTATGTCGACCACGCCCATCCCGAGTACTCCTCCCCGGAATGCTCGGATCCTCTCCAAGCGGCGCTGTACGACAAGGCCGGTGAGGTGGTCTTGGCTCGGGCGGCCGCCGCGGCGCAGGAACTGCTCCGGGAGGGCGAAGTACTCGGGATCTACAAGAACAACAGCGACGGGAAAGGGAACTCGTACGGCGCCCACGAGAACTACCTGGTTCCCCGGGCGATTCCCTTTGGTGACATCGTCTCGGCACTCACGACCTTCTTCGTCACCCGGCAGATCATCACCGGGGCGGGGAAGGTCGGCAGCGAGAACGGACGCCCCGACGTGCCGTTCCAGATCACGCAGCGAGCGGACTTCTTCGAGGAGGAGGTTGGCCTCGAAACGACTCTCAAGCGGCCGATCATCAACACACGCGACGAACCGCACGCCGACCCCGAGAAGTACCGCCGGCTCCACGTCATCATCGGCGACGCCAACCTCTCGGAGGTGCAGACGTTCGTGAAGCTGGGGGCCACCGGTCTGCTCCTGGCCGCCCTCGACGACGGTGCGCTGCCCGACAGCCTCGAACTCGATCAACCGGTGGCGGCCTGCTGGCAGGTCAGTCACGACATCGATCTGAACCAGCCGCTCCGACTGGCGACCGGCGGCACGGCCACGGCGCTGGAGCTCCAGCAGCAATACCACGAATGGCTGTCGAAGTACTCAGAACGCCAACAGGATGATCCCGTGACTCGGATGGTCCTCGCCGAGTGGGGAAGCTTGTTGGACGACCTCGAAACCGATCCTCTCTCTACAGCGGATCGGCTGGATTGGGTGGCCAAGTATCGGCTCCTCCTCGGCTTCTCCGAGCGAGGCGTCTCCTGGAGCGACGCCAAAATGCGTGCATTCGACCTCCAATACCATGATGTCGATCCCGCCCGTTCGCTCTACCAGCGCCTCGTCCGGCGAGATCAGGTGCGTCGGCTCTTCACCGCCGAAGAGATCGAGGAGGCCACAGAAGAGGCACCCGAGACGACGCGCGCCTGGTTCCGCGGCCAGTGCGTCCGGAAGTTCGCCGGTGAGCTCACGGCCGCCAACTGGGACTCGCTGATCTTCGACACCGGACATGAGTTCATGAAACGGGTGCCTATGATGGAGCCCCTACGTGGGACCAAGGAGCTGGTAGGTGACCTGGTCGCCGAGGCCGATGATGCCATCGATCTTCTCGCAGCCCTAGGAGGTGCCTGACATGGCCGAACAAGAACAGCGTCGCCCCCGACGCAGCGAGGGCGAAACCGACGCCGTCGAGGAAAAGGGAGCTTCGACCGAGAGCATCGAAGAGATCGACGATCTTCTCGATGAGATCGACTCCGTGCTCGAGGAGAACGCCGAGGAGTTCGTCAAGAACTACGTCCAGAAGGGCGGAGAGTGACGGTCGAGCGTCGTCCTTCGTTCCCAGCCGTGCGAAGTCTGCTCCCGCTGGGGATCAGCGATGCCCCGATCGGGTTCGGCGACTTGCTGCGCAACGCCGGGCACGCTCCCACCTGGGTGGCGGGTGCGGCGGCGGCAACCAATCTGGAAGCACCTGAGGGAACCACCGTCATTTCGGTCCGCTTCGACGGTGGGGTCCTGATGGTGGGAGACCGGCAGGCCACCGAAGGGTATTCGGTCGCACATCGCCGGATTCAGAAGGTCTTTCCCGCCGACGACTATTCGGCCGTCGCCATTTCCGGTACCGCCGGCCTCGCCATCGAGATGGTCCGCCTCTTTCAGACCGAGCTCGAACACTACGAGAAGCTGGAAGGCAGCCCTCTCAGCCTCGAGGGCAAGGCCAACTATCTGGCTCGGATGGTTCGCCAGCAACTCCCAATGGCCTTTCAAGGTCTCGTCGTCGTGCCGCTCTTCTGCGGTTTCGACCTCATCGACCAGGTCGGTCGCCTCTTCACCTTCGACGTCGTCGGAGGTCGCTATGAGGAAAGCGATTTTGGCTCCACCGGCTCCGGCTCCCGGGAAGCCAAGTCCTTCCTGCGGACCGCCTATCGCGACGGGCTCGACGAAGACGCGGCGCTCGATGTGAGCATTCGAGCTCTTGTGGCGGCTGCCGAACAGGACGTCGCCACCGGCGGTCCCGATCTCCGACGGGGAATCCTTCCCAATGTCGTTCTCATCCGGGAGACGGGTCTCGTCGAGGTGGCCGAGGCTCGGATTCGTACGGTGGCCGAAACGGCTCTGGAGACGACGCGATGACGATGCCGTTCTATGTCCCGCCGGAACAACTCGTCAAGGACCGCGCCGAGTTCGCCCGCAAGGGGATCGCCCGTGGCCGGTCGATCGTGGCCCTCGCCTATGACGAGGGGATTCTCATCATCGCCGAGAATCCGTCCCGGACGCTGCACAAGATCTCTGAGATCTACGATCGTATCGGTTTTGCCGGCGTGGGGAAGTACAACGAGTTCGAACTGCTCCGAGTCGCCGGGATCCGCCATGCCGACATGAAGGGCTACTTATACGGTCGGACCGACGTGCTCGCCAAGTCGCTGGCCAGCGCGTTCGCGCAGACCTTGGGCAACATCTTCACCCATGAGGTCAAGCCGTACGAAGTCGAGATCCTGGTCGTCGAGCTGGGGAACGACGGTGAGAGCCGGTTCTACAAGATCGTCTACGACGGAACCCTGTATGACGAGCAGCGGTACTGCGCAATCGGCGGCCAAGCCGAGGAACTCACCGAACGTCTCGCCGCCGGCTGGGATGCCGCGCTCTCCCTCGAGGCCGCCATCCGTCTCGGTTCGGAGGCGTTCGGAGGTGAGGTGGGTGCGGATGGATGGGAGGCCGGCATTCTCACCAACGGTCCGCGTCGACGCACCTTCCGCAAGCTCACTCAGGAAGAAATCCAGGCGGCGCTCGCCGAGTAGGGCTCAGAACCGGAGGGCGGGGGCAGTCACCGGCAGGAGCACAACCCACCCACCATCGGGGCACCGGACCACTAGGCTGCCCGCGTGGACCGAAGAATCTTCGGAATCGAGAACGAATACGGCGTGACGTGCACCCTCCGGGGTCAACGCCGCCTCAGCCCTGACGAAGTCGCCCGGTACCTCTTCCGGCGGGTGGTCAGTTGGGGCAGGTCGTCCAACGTGTTCCTCGAGAACGGTGCCCGCCTCTACCTCGACGTCGGGAGTCATCCCGAGTACGCCACCCCGGAATGCGACAACCTGCTCGAACTGGTCGCCCATGACAAGGCGGGGGAGCGGGTTCTGGAGAGCCTGGTCACTTCGGCCGAGGAGCGCCTGGCCGAGGAGGGCATCCGCGGCGAGATCTTTCTGTTCAAGAACAACACCGACTCAGCGGGCAACTCGTACGGATGCCACGAGAACTTCCTCGTCAGCAGGCACGGCGACTTCCAGCGCATGGTCGACACCCTCATTCCTTTCTTCGTCACCCGCCAGATCTTCGCCGGGGCGGGGAAGCTCCTCCAGACCGCCCGGGGCCCGATGTTTTCGATGGCGCAACGCTCGGAACACATCTGGGAAGGTGTCTCGTCGGCAACGACACGCAGCCGGCCCATCATCAACACGCGAGACGAACCACATGCCGACGCCGAGCGGTATCGGCGCCTCCATGTCATTGCCGGTGACTCGAATATGTCCGAATACGCCACCTACGCCAAGGTGGGCACTGCCGCCGCCATCCTTCAGATGATCGAGGATGACGTCGTCTTCCGGGATGTGACCATCGAAAACCCCATTCGTGCCATTCGAGAGATCTCCCACGACACCACCTGCAGGCGCAAGATCCGACTCCAGAATGGACGGGAGCTGTCGGCTCTCGACATCCAGTGGGAGTACCTCGAGCGGGCCCTTCGGTATGCCCGGAGTCCGGGGTTCCCAGCCCCGGTCCAGAAGGCGGTCGAGATGTGGGAGCACCTCCTGACCGGCCTCGAGAAGGACCCCCTCAGCCTCGATCGCGAAGTCGATTGGGTGATCAAATACCATCTGATCGAACGGTCACGTGAGAAATGGGACCTTCCCCTCGCTCATCCGAAGCTGGCCCTCATCGACCTCAGCTACCACGATGTCAATCGGGGGCGTGGCTTGTACTACATCATGGAGCGGCGCGGCTACGTGGATCGGGCCGTGACCGACGCAGCCATCGCCTCGGCGATGATGGTTCCACCCCAGACCACCCGGGCCCGGCTGCGAGGCGAGTTCATCAAGGCGGCCAAGGCCAAGAAGCGAGACTTCACCGTCGATTGGGTACACCTCAAACTCAACGATCAGGCACAGCGGACCGTTCTCTGCAAAGACCCGTTCAAAGCCGTCGACGAACGGGTCGAGAAACTCATCGCGGGTCTGTAGTTGCTCTGGGCCGTTCCTTTCTTCATGGGCGATGAGATGCCCGGGCTGTCCGTGCGCCGGCCTCATGAGGTTCTCAAGCCCTCCCTCTCCGCCGATTCCCCTCAGGAACGGATGGGGGCTCTCTACGGCGAGCTCGCCGAACGGGTCGCGACTACCACCGGGCAGGCACCGATGGTGGTGGCCGGCGATTGCGTGGCGTCGATCGGTGTCCTGGCGGGCATGCAGCGACGGGCTCAGCATCCCGTGGTGCTGTGGTTCGACGCCCACGGAGACTTCCACACATGGGAGACCACCGGCTCGGATTTCATCGGTGGCATGCCGCTGGCGATGCTGACCGGCCGGGGAGAGCAGACGATCATGGAGCGGGCCGGCGCCTCTCCGCTGAGGGATGAGGATGTGATCCTGGTGGGAGCTCGCGATCTGGACCCTGGCGAAACCGAGGCTCTCGACGCCTCGGCGGTGACGTGCGTGGGTGTCTCCGAGACGATGGCGGCCGTACCGGAGGGTCGGCCGTTGTACGTGCACATCGATGCGGATGTCGTCGACCCTAGGGACATGCCGGCCATGAACTACCCGGCCCCACATGGCCCATCCCTCGCCGCCGTGGCCGGGGTCGTCGCCGACCTGGCGGCAACCGGTCGAGTGGTGGGCTGGTCCGTCTCATCGTGGAATCCCGAACTCCCGGGAGCCGAGCGGGCGAGTGCCGCCGTGGAGGGGCTCATCGACGAAATGGTGAGCCCGCACTGAGTCGTTCAGGTGGGCCGCCTGTCGAGAAGGCGAGGTCCGGCGACCCGAGTGTCTAGTGGTGTGTTCGGTGCGCCGGTACAGTGTCGGCACCGATGAAGAACGTGATCGAACGAATCCTCAATCTCCTGGCCTTCCTCTTGACCGTCAATCGCCCGGTCACCGCGGAGGAGATCCGTTCCACCGTCGCCGGCTACGACCAGGCCAACGACGAAGCTTTCCGGCGGATGTTCGAGCGTGACAAAGACCTGCTGCGTGGGATGGGGATCCCCATGGAGCTCGCCTTCACGGATGCCTGGGAAGTCGAGCAGGGCTATGTGGTGCCTCGCGAGCAGTATGAGCTCCCCGACCCGGGGCTCACCGACGAGGAACGTACCGCCTTGTGGCTGGCCGCCCAGGTGGTCCGGCTCGGCGGGCAGCCAGCCGGTCCCGAAGCACTCCTCAAACTGGGGGGAGTGCCACTCGCCGGCGCCGGGGAACCGCTCGGGGCCGATCTGGGTCTCGCCGCCGACACGTTGGGCCTGGTGTTCCAGGCGGTGTCGGATCGCCGCCGGCTGGGGTTCGTCTACCGAGATCGCCGGCGGTCGATTCATCCCTACGGGCTGCTCCACCAGCGGGGCCATTGGTACGTGGTGGGTGCCTCCAAAGAGAACGACGAGATCCGTTCCTATCGAGTCGACCGGGCTCGGGAGTTCACCCTCGGCGACACACCCGACGCCTTCGACCGACCTCAGGGTTTCTCGGTGCGCACGGCCGTCCCTTCTGCCCCATGGGAAGCGGGCGAAGAAGACGTCGAGGCCACCGTGGTGTTCGACCCGGACGTGGCCTGGTGGGCGATCCGCCAGCTTCCGTCCCACGTGACGATTTCGTCCCGCGAGGACGGTTCCGTCGAAGCCACCCTCTCGGTCGCCAACCCTGATGCCTTCATCGGCTGGCTGCTGGCGTTCGAGGAACATGCGGAACTCGTCGACCCACCCGCGCTGCGGGACCAGCTCATCGCCCGCGTGCGGGCGGCGGCGTGAAGGTGAACGATGAGTAACAAAACCACCCAGCGCCTCACCCGCATCCTGTCGATGCTGCCGTGGGTGATCGCCAACCCAGGCGTCACCACCACCGAGGTGTGCGAACGTTTCGGGTACACGAAACGGGAACTGATGGCCGATCTCGATCTGGTCTTCGTGTGCGGCTTGCCCGGCTATGGACCTGGGGAACTGATGGTCGCCTACATCGAGGACGACGAAGTGGTCGTGGACATGGCCGACTACTTCAGCGCCCCCCTCCGCCTCAGTCCCGCCGAGGCACTTGGCCTCCTCGCGGCCGGCATGGCCCTGACCAGCACCGGTCAGGCCCCACCCGCCCTCGAGCGCGCCGTCTCGAAGTTGTCGGCGGTGCTGGTTCCCGACGCGGAGGATGCCTTCTCGGTCGACTTGGCCGTGAGCTCCGATCTCGTCGACACGCTGCGACGTGGGGCGGCGGACCAGCAGGTTGTCGATATCGTCTACACCTCGCTCGGCCGAGGGGAGACCAAGACCCGGTCGGTGGAGCCGTGGTCGGTGTTCTCGGCGCTGGGGAATTGGTATCTCTCGGGCCATTGTCGGACAGCCGGAGCAGAACGGATCTTTCGGGTTGACCGGATTCGGACGGCGACCTTGACCGAGGAACGATTCGAACCGCCTTCTGTGGTGCCGCCGCCCGAGGTTCGCTACACGCCGTCGGAGGACGACGTCCGGGCGTCGATCCGTCTCGGTCCGCGCGCCCGCTGGGTGGCCGAGTACTACCCGGTGACCGAACTGGACGAGGAAGGACTCGTAGGTTTCTCGGCATCGGATCCACGCGTGGTGGCGCGGCTCCTCCTCCGCCTCGGAGGTGACGCAGAACTCGTCGAAGGTGACGAGGTGGCCTCCGACCTCGATGGGCTCCGCACACGCATCCTCGAACGGTACGGGGTTTCCTGACCCTGTCCTCGCCGAAAGGCTGCCCGTTCCTTCACTAGTCAGATCGAGGCCCCTGGATTCCTCTTCAGATTCGCGGAGCCTCCGCCGATAACTACGGCATAGGAAACGGTGAGTGCGGAGAGCAACCATGACCACGATCAAGACAACTTGCACCAGGTGCGGCGATGTACAGCTGACCCCCGAAGATCTTTCCCTCGAGCTCGATCCGTCGGAAGAAATGGGCAGCTATCGATTCGCTTGCCCCACGTGCTCGACCGTCCAGAGCCGTCCTGCCAACTCCCGGGTCGTCAGCGTCCTGCTGGCCACCGGCGTCGGCTACCACATCGTTGATCCCAGCCCGATCACCGAGGACGAGATCGACTCCTTTGTGGCCGCCCTCGAGACCGAACTCGAACCGGTCCGTCTGATCGCTTCCTGAGGCACGCGCCTTCCGGGTGCTTCGGTACCCTTCCACATCCCCGTTCGATCTACCATGAACGGGGATGTTTGATGTCAACGGAGGCGAGATGGTGGTCATTGCCATCGTCGCTCTCATCGTCCTCGGTCCTCAACGGCTCCCTCAGCTGGCTCGCAAGGCCGGAGAGTGGACCCGTACCGTCCGGGCGATCGCCCTCGATTTTCGGCAGGGACTGGAACGCGAGATCGGGGAGATCGAGAATCCAATCCGTCAGATTCGCGACGATGTGACGCGTCCCATTCGGGAGGTGGAGAACGAGCTGCGATCCGTCGGAGGAGATCTGCGAGGCGCCGCCGCCGAGGTCGACCGAGAGCTCAGTTGGAAGGCTCCGCCCCCAACAGAGGGTCCCACGCCCGCCGACGCCGCCGACGACCTGCGCCGCATCAACGCGGGAGAGGATCTGCTGGGGGCGCCCCCTTCGCAGGCGATCGGCGAGATCGCTGACCTGGCCGACCTCCCGCCAGGGGTGGATCTCGATGCGGTTCCGACCGAAACCGACGAGGAACGGCCGTGATCGGCGAGGGTCAGCGTCAGTCGATGCTCGAACACCTCGAGGAGCTGCGGGCCCGTCTCTTCAAAGCGTCTCTGGCGCTGGTAGCCGGAGCCATCGTGGCGTATCTCTTTCGAGATCGGCTGTTCTCGCTACTCACCGAACCGTTCTACCAAGCCTTTCCCGACGCCGAGTTGGTCACCCTGAAACCCACCGAGGCTTTCTCAGCCTCGATGCGCATCGCCCTGTTTGGGGGGTTCGTGCTGGGCAGCCTTCCCATCACATGGCAGCTATGGCGGTTCGTGGCCCCCGGCCTCACCGCCAAGGAACGCAAGTGGGCGGTTCCGATCGTGGCGGCGCTGGTCATTCTCTTTCTGGTGGGGGTGGGATTCGCCTACACGATCCTGCCGCGCGGGCTGGAGTTCCTTCAGGGCATGCTCGACGTGGCGGTGGGAACGACCGTCAACGAGTACCTCTCCTTCGTGTTGCGCTTCTTGCTGGTGTTCGGGCTGTCCTTCGAATTTCCTGTCTTTCTCTTCGCCGCCGCCGCCATGGGCTTGGTCACCTCGCGACAATTGGGGCAGGGGCGTCGTTGGGCCGTGCTGGCGATCACCGTCCTCGCCGCCATGGCCACGCCCACCGGTGATGCCTTCACGATGTTCTTCTTGGCCGTGCCGCTCTACGTCCTGTACGAGATCGACATCCTCCTCATCAAGCTCGTGCTCAGAAAGTGACCGCCGCCGCCTTCTTCGAGGACCTGCCCTATACGCCTGACCGATTCCAATTGCTCGCCGCCGAGGCGATCGAGTCGGGGGAGTCCGTGGTGGTGACCGCTCCCACCGGAGCCGGGAAGACCCTGGTGGCGGAGGTGGCGGTCTTTCTCGCCACCCAGGCAGGTGGCCGAGCCTTCTACACGACCCCCATCAAGGCGTTGAGCAATCAGAAGTATCGGGAGTTCGGTGAGATCTACGGTGCCGACAACGTCGGACTGCTCACCGGCGACAACTCGATCAATGGTGATGCGCCGATCGTGGTGATGACCACCGAGGTCCTGCGGAACATGATCTACTCGAAGAGCCGGTCGCTCGACGACCTCAGCACGGTCATCCTCGATGAGGTGCATTATCTGGCCGACCGGTTCCGCGGCTCGGTCTGGGAGGAAGTGATCATCCACGCCCCTCCGAAAGTCCAGCTGGTGTGCCTCTCGGCCACGGTCGCCAATCCCGAGGAGTTCACCGAGTGGATCCAAGCCCGCCGCGGCCCTACTCGATTGATCATCGAGACCCACCGCCCGGTTCCTCTGGAACCGATGTTCATGGTCACCGACTTGTGGGCCAAGCCGAAGAATCTGATCTACCCGATGTTCACCCAGAAGGGATCGGTGCGAAAGGCGAACGAGCAGGTGAGGCGCCTCCTCGCTGCCAAGACGGGCAAGCGGCGTCGGTTCGCGACGCCCCGCCGTCCGGACGTGGTGGACCGTTTGCGCTCTGAAGGAATGCTGCCGGCCATCTACTTCATCTTCTCGAGGGCAGGGTGCGAGAGCGCAGCCCGCCTGGTCGCCGGCGCCCACCTGAGGCTCACCGATCCCGAAGAACGGCGAGTCATCAGGAGGATCGCCACCGACAAGACCCGGCATCTCGCCGACGCCGACCTCGCCGTCCTCGAGTTCGGTTCCTGGCTGGCCGACCTGGAGGGGGGAGTCGCCGCCCACCACGCCGGCATGGTTCCGGCCTTCAAGGAAGTGGTCGAAGAACTCTTCGGGATGGGACTGATCAAGGTGGTGTTCGCCACGGAGACTCTGGCGCTCGGCATCAACATGCCGGCCCGGACCGTCGTGCTCGACAGCCTCTCGAAGTTCAATGGCGAGTCCCACGAGTTGCTCGGTGCCAGCGACTACACCCAATTGACGGGACGGGCGGGTCGGCGAGGGATCGACACGGTCGGCTACGGCGTGACCCTCTACAGCCGATTCACGAGGTTCGAACGCATGACCGAAATAGCCGCGGCCGGCTCGACTCGCCTCGACTCGAGCTTCCGTCCCACCTACAACATGGCGGTGAATCTCGTCGCCAACTATGAGCAGGAACGCGCCGAGGAACTCCTGCGCGCCTCGTTCGCCGAGTTCCAGTTGCTCCGGATCGCCGCCGCCAAACAGCAGCGCCGGAACGAGCTCGCCGAAGACCTCGCCGAGGCGCAGACCGGAGCTGAATGCGACCGTGGCGATATCGCCGAGTACGTATCCGTGCTGGACGCAGGCGAGGTGCGCGGCGGTCTCCTGGAGGAGATCCGCCCGGGAGATGTACTGGCGGTGAAGAGTGGCGGCAAGCAGGGCCGCTACCTGATGCTGCAGCGCCGCCCCCAGGCCGAGGCTCCCATCGTGATGCTTTCGACCGCAGGCAAGCTTCGCCAGTTCAAGGTCGAGGAGCTGGCGGGAGCCGTGCGCCAAGGACGCATCGAGGTGTCGGGCGCCTACCGGCCCTCCGATCGCAAGTTCCAGCAGAAGCTGGTCCAGCGGCTGCGGGGATTCCGCCAGACGGGCGAAGAAACGCTGGCCGGCCTGATCGATCACCCGGTGGCAGCATGTCCGGACGCGCCAACCCACGTCCGTTTGTTCAGGAAGGCGGCCAAGCTCGATCGACGGCTCAAGGCCGGCCGCTCCGGTGCGTCGGGGTTGGTGGACCAGTTCCGGGCGATTCTCGCCTTGCTGGAGAAGAAGGGCTATGTGAGCGGATGGCATCTCCTTGCACCGGGGGAGAGACTCAGAAGGATCTACTCGGAATCTGATCTCCTGGTCTCCGAAGCTCTGCGAGCCGGGCTCCTCGAAGGGCTTGCCCCCGCCGAACTCGCCGCCCTCGTCTCAGGCTTTGTCTACGAGGCGCGCACCGAAGCCACGGCCCCGCCCCTGCCCAGGTCGCTGGTCGAGCGGTCAGCTGAGGTAGACGACCTCTGGGCGGCGCTCGCCGGTGACGAGGTCGCCGCGGGGCTTCACGTCAGTCGCCGCCCCGATTTCGGGTTCGCCGAGATCGCCTATCACTGGTGCCAGTCGATCGACCTCGACGAAATCTTGGCTGAGACACCCATGGCAGCTGGGGACTTCGTGCGGGTGGCGCGTCAGCTTCTCGATCTACTCCGACAGATTCGCGACGCCGAACCGGCGCTGGCGGCGGTCACCTCCGACGCCATGAAACTCATCGACCGCGGGGTGGTGGCGGCCGGAGGCCTCCTGTGACCGAACGGTGGCTGGCGCTGGTCAATCCCACCGCCGGTCGGAGGGATGCCCTCGTCGAGCGGACCGAGCGTTCCCTGCGGACGGTCGGGGTGGAGGCCGAGGTCGCCGCCCCCGACGGACTGGCCGCACTCGAAGCGCGCCTCCAGGGGGCGGTGGCCGACGGGATCGGCCATTTCGCAGTGGTGGGCGGCGACGGCTCTCTCAATGCGGTGGTGAACGGTCTCCTGGCCGCACAGCCGAAGGATCCCCCCGTCCTGGCCCTGCTGCCGGCCGGCACCGGCTCCGATTTCGCCAGGATGTTCGCCCTGCCCCAAACGATCGAACAGGCGGCCATCCACCTCACTGCAACCGAGGACTATCCGCTCGACGTCGGGTTCGTCGAAGGAACGTGGGGAAGGCGAGCTTTCGTGAACGTGGCCGAGGCCGGGCTGGGCGCGGCGAGTGCCGGCGTGGCTGACCGGCTCCCTCGGATGCTCGGGGCAGCCAAGTACCAGACCTCGTTCTGGCTGACCCTGCCGCGCTTCCGACCGGCCGAGATCCGTTTCGTGAGTGGCAGGCGGCGGTACGAAGGACCCGCCTTGGCGGCCATCTTCGCCAACGGTCAGTTCTTCGGGGGCGGCCTCAACATCGCTCCGAAGGCGGCCGTGATGGACGGCATTCTGGACCTGCAGGTGTTCGCGGCGCGACGCGTCGAGGCTTTGACGCTCTTCAGCCAGGCAAAACGCGGAATGCATCTGACCCACCCTTCCGTGCGGCGGATGACCGGCAGCGGATTCGAACTGGAGGTCGACCGTCCCTGGCCAGTGGAGGTCGACGGCGAGTACCTGGGCTCGACTCCCGTGACCGGTTCGGTCTTGCAAGGGAAGCTGTTTCTTCGCATCTGAAGGCCATGGGAATACCCTGGCCCATCCGATGCTTGTAGCCCTGACGAGACGGCGTATAATCCCGCCCGCCGGATGGAGGTGCTCACGATGGCCGACGACATTCTTGAAGACGAGCTCACGGACGAGCTCGAAGACCCTGAGCTCGACCCCGACGACGACCTGGATGTCGACGACATCGATGTCGAGGATGAGCTCGTGGACGACATCGATCTCGACGACGACCCGGATTCCGACGACGACTCCGACGACGATTCCGAAGACGACGAAGAGGAAGCAGAAGCGCTCGAGGAACTCGAAGCAGAGGAACTCGAGCTTCTCGACGAGGAGGCTGCCGGCGAGCTCCACGTCGACGAGGCGGCCGAACTTCGCGCGATTCGGCGCGAGGAGATCTCACTCAACCAGGGGGCGGCCGAGCGACGCTCCGACGAGTTCGTGTGTGCAGAGTGTTTCATGGTGAAGCGCACCAGTCAGCTGGCCAGCAAACGCAAACGGGTGTGCAAGGACTGCGCCGCCTGATCCGAGGTCGACATCGAGGAAGCCGGGCCACTGCTTGGGCACGCAACCAGGACGACCCTCGACGATCCAGCCTCTACGGTCGTGCACAGCGCTAGCCTGACCACTCCGACCCCGAGGATCCTGTGAATGTGACCGCCCGATTCGCCACAGAAGACGATCTGGACCAGCTCCTCAGGCTGTACGGACTCCTGGGTGAGGAGATGGACGCCCTGCATCCCATGTGGCTGAAGACCGACGGGTTGGGCGAACCGGTCGAGCAGGCCATGCTCGACGCCATGCGTGATCCAGAGGCGTTCGTCATCGTCGGGGAGATCGACACCGCGGTCGTGGGATTCCTGATGGCGTGGATCGAACCGATGCTGCCGCATGTCGACGAGTCGCTCGGTGCGATTCGTTTCGTCTTCACAGAACTCGAGGCGCGCCAGGTCGGCGTGGCGGAGTCGATGCGGGACCTGGCTCTCAGTCAGCTCAGGAGCAGGGGCATCGTGCGGTTCGACGCACACGTGCTGCCCGGACACCGCCTCGTCAAGAACTTCTTCGAAGCGGGCGGCTTCTCCGCTCGCTCGATCATCATGCACCGCGACGACACCAGGAAGTGACGGTGAGCCACCCCATCCCGGGTGTCGGCGCCGTGATCATCCGCGATGAGGCGATCTTGCTGGTCCAACGCGGGCGCGAGCCTGCGAAGGGTCGATGGGCGATCCCCGGTGGGAAGGTCGGCTTCGGGGAGACCATGGCGGAGGCGGCGCGCCGGGAGGTCAGAGAGGAGACCGGTCTGCTCGTGGAGATCGGCGATCCCGTGTGGATCGGAGAGGTCATCGGCGACAGCCACCACTTCGTGCTCATCGACTTCCGGGCCGAGATCATCGAGGGAGAGGCCCGAGCGGGCGACGACGCCGCCGCCGTGGCCTGGGTTCCGCTGACGCACGCTCGTAGCTTCGACCTGACGGAGACGATGTACGACCTGCTGGATGCGCTCGGTGTCTGACGCCACTCTCCCGCCCCACGAGCGACCCTTCGTCGACACTCGGTACCACACGGCCGATCTGCCGCCGACGCCACAGCGCAGCTACCGGATCCCGGCGGAGGGATGGATCGAGGCGCCCGAGGAACTGATTCGCCTCGGTGACGAACTCGGCGAGCCCGTCGAGTACAAGCGAAGAATCGGATCGTATCTCTTGTGGAGGGCCGGGCCCCCCGTCGGCGACGCCTGGTACCTTGCTATTCACGCCGACCGCCCCGACCGTCGTTTCCGGTTTCGCCTGTCGGGACGCAGGGGCCAGGGCACAGGCCCCGACGGAATGCTGCATGAACGGTTCCGAACGTGGAAAGAGGCTCTCTTGGGAGACGGAGATGAGTAGTGAGGTAGCCGAACTTCTCCAGGAACTCATCAGAAACGAGTGCGTGAACGACGGCTCACCGGAGTCGGGGCACGAGTTCCGCTCCGTGGACACCCTGGCGAGCTACTTCGGCCGACCGGGCTTCGTCGTCGAACCCGCCCCGGGCCGACAAAGCGTCGTGTATCGCCTGGAAGGTGTGGACGCCGATGCCCCCAGGTTGTTGCTGATGGGCCACCTCGACGTGGTGCCGGTCACCCGCCAGGGATGGAGCCGGGATCCCTTCGGCGGCGAGATAGCCGATGGCTTCGTGTGGGGTCGAGGCGCCGTGGACATGCTCAACCTCACGTCCGCCATGGCCGTGGTTTTCAAGCAATTCCTCGATGGATCGCTGCCTCGACCGCACGGCGATCTTCTGTTCCTCGGTGTCGCAGACGAGGAGGCGGGGGGCACCTATGGTGCCGAGTTTCTCGTCGACCACCATTGGGACGAGGTTCGTTGCGAGTACCTCCTCACCGAGATCGCCTTCCCATCGATAGCCACCGCGGCGGGTCCGGCCGCAGTCATCAACGTTGGCGAGAAGGGGCCGTACTGGCAGACGGTTCACTCGCGCGGAACGCCTGGTCATGGCAGCCAGCCCTACGGCACCGACAATGCTCTCGTGCCGTTGGCGAGAGCGGTGGCGGCCCTGGCCGACGCAGGAACGCCCGTCGCCATTTCGCCTGAATGGCGACGGTTCGTGGCTGCTCTCGACCTCGACCCCGACCTGAAGAGGGACCTCGTCGACCCGGAGTCGGTCGATCGGGCCATCGACGCCCTGGCTGAGATCGAACTCGGCATGGCTCGGTACGCGCACGCCTGCACCCACATGACGGTGACGCCCACCATCCTCAGCAGTGGGACCAAAGCCAACGTCATCCCCGATGCCGGCGAAGCCTCCCTCGACGTTCGGCTTCTGCCCGGGCAGGACGGCGACACCGTGCACAGCCATCTGGCCAAGGTCTTGGGCGGAGACTACGACCGCTTGGACTTCCGGGTCGAGAGGACGCAGCCCGCCAGCTCGAGCCCCCCCGAGGGTCTGCTGTGGGAGGCGTTGGTGGCGGCGTTCGGTCGCCTGGCCGGGTCGGACCTGGTCGTTCCAGCGCTCACTCCGGCCGCCACGGATGCTCGCTTCTTTCGGTCGAAGGGTGCCGTCACCTACGGCGCCGGATGGTTTGACGAAAGGGTGGGCTTCACCGAGTTTCTTTCCATGTTCCATGGCAACGACGAACGAATCTCACTTGGATCCCTCGATCGGACCACCAGGCTGCTGGCCGAAACCGTCCAGATTCTGTCAGACAAGCTGGCCGTTCGATGAGGGCCATCGGAACGGTCGTCTGCGACCTCGACGGCGTGATCTACCTCGGCAACGAGCTGATCCCCGGCGCCGACCGAGCGCTCGAGCAGCTCCGCTCCTCAGGCTGGCAGACCCTCTTCTGTACGAACAACTCTTCACGTACGCCGGAGCAGGCTGCCGAGAAGCTGCGCCGACTCACGCGGCTGCCGATCGAGCCCGACGAAACGGTGTCGTCGGCTCAGGCAGCCGCCTCGGTCGTGGCCGGCCAGGTCGGTTGCGCCTATGTCCTGGGAGGCCCAGGTGTCCACGGTGCCCTCGAGGCGGTCGGGGTGGCGGTCGTCACCGACTGGCGGGAGGCCGAAGCCGTGGTGGTCGGCCTCGACATCGACCTCACCTACGACGTGCTGCGGGATGCCTCGCTGGCCGTCCGCGCCGGAGCACGGTTCGTGGCCACAAACCTCGATCCGGCCTTTCCCACCCCCACCGGCTTGTGGCCAGGAGCGGGAGCATTGGTGGCGGCGGTCGCGGCCGCTTCCGGTCAGGAGCCCGTGGCGGCCGGCAAGCCCTTCTCCCCGATGATCGAGCTGCTCCGGAGCCGAATCGACACCGACGGCCCCGTCCTGGTGATAGGGGATCGGCCGTCGACCGATCTGGCGATGGGCAAGGCGGCGGGGTGGCTCACCGCCGGCGTGCTGACCGGGGTGGTGGCGGACGAGAGTGAGATCCCCGACTCACTGGCGCCCGATGTGCTGTTGCCTTCGATCGCCGGTCTACCTATGTGGCTGGGCGACCACCTCGAACGGGAAATGGTGTGAGCGGAGGCGTCGCATCAAGGCGCCTCGCAGGGTCAACGTCACCGCCACCCCGAACAAGAACCCACCGACGTGAGCCTGCCACGCAACCTCAGGCGACGAAGCCGAGATCCAGAACTGGCTGAGAAACCAGATGACGAGGAACACCCAGGCCGGGACGCCCACCGGGAGATAGACGATCAGCGTGCGCACGTGGGCGCGGGGGAAGAGGACGAGGTAGGCGCCCATCACTCCGGCGATCGCCCCCGACGCGCCAACGACAGGGATCACGGAGTCGGGATTGAGGGCGACATGGGCGAGGCCGGCGGCCACCCCGGCCGCCAGGTAGAAGGCAAGGTAACCCCTCCGCCCGAACGCATCCTCGACATTGTTGCCGAAGATCCACAGGGACCACATGTTGCCCAACAGGTGGAGGAGGCTCCCGTGCAAGAACACCGAGGCGACGAGAGACAGGTAGACCGGCTTGTCCGGCGCAAAGGCGTCACCAAGGGGCTCCTCGACACAGGTCCCGCCTGTGATCTCTTCGAAATCGAGAGGATCGCCGGTCGCGACCTCGCAGGGGATCGCTGCCAAACGGTAGATCTGGCCGTTCGCGTCGATGGTGGCGCCTTGCACGAACAGGAAGATGAACACCGAGATCCCGATGAGGACGAAGGTCATCAGAGGGAGCGACAAACCCGGGTTCGTATCGCGAAGTGGGATCAATACAGCATCCTGTCGTACGGGACGGCGATAATGGCCGAATGGATTCTACAAATCAGACAACGCAAGAGCCCGGAAGCGACCGAGGCCCCTCCCGGCCTACCCCGCTGGCGTCAGCGATCCAGGATTTGGCTTCCCTCGACCCTGCCGACGCGCCTGACGCCGCTGACGCAATCGCCGACCGTCTCGGATCGGCGCTCACTCCCTCGGCCGCGGACGACGCGGCCGAGGGCGAAGGAGCCGAGGATGCGCCTGGGTAAGTCGATCACGCACGAGCGGCCTGGCGCGGTGTCGGTATGAAGCTGGGGTTGGTGGTCCGTTCGGACCGAGAGGCAGCTGATTCCGTCGCCGACGAAGTCGGTCGGATGGCTGCCGAATACTCGATGGATGTCGTGTGGGTCGAAGAAGAGACCGTGCGAGGAGGCGTGAAAGGCGACGAGCTGAGCGCCTGCGGTGCCGTCATGGCGATCGGGGGGGACGGGACGGTTCTCGAAGCAGCCCAATACGGTCTGGCGCTCGACGTTCCCATCATCGGCGTGAATCTGGGCCGAGTGGGATTCCTGGCCGCCGCCGACGTCGAAGATCTCCCCGCCCTCGTCAAGCTCTTGGCGACCGGCGCGTGGGAGGAGACCTCACGAATGACCGTTGAAGCGTCCATCGAGGGGGGAGCGCCGGTATGGGGGCTCAATGACGTGGTCGTCGAGAAGACCACCAGCCAGCGCCTCGTCTCCCTGGAGGTCCACATCGAAGACGAGAGGTTCCTCACCTATCGGGCGGATGGACTGGTCTTCGCCGGGCCGACCGGTTCGACGGCCTACAACCTCTCCGCCGGCGGCCCGATCGTCGATCCGTCGGTCGATGCTTTGCTGGTTACTCCGGTTGCCCCGTACTCGCGGTTCACCAGCTCCCTGGTGCTGCCCCCGTCCACGGTGATTCGTTGCAAGGTGGTGCACGATCGGCCTGCTGCCGTGAATGTGGACGGACACGAACTCGGAGTGGCGCAACCCGGACAAACCGTCTTGATTCGCGGCGGGGCCCGGCGGGTGCGCTTCGTGGAGTTCGAGAAGCGGTCGTACACCCAGACGGTCAAGACCAAGTTGCGGCTCTATGAAGGTCTGGACGGAGACGCGCTCTGATGCTCGACGAGCTGGCCGTCAAGAACCTCGGGATCCTCTCCGACGCCCGCATCGAGCCGGGCGCCGGCTTGGTGGTGGTCACCGGAGAGACCGGCACGGGAAAGACGATGCTCCTCGGCGCGCTTCAGCTGCTCCTCGGCCTCTCGGCGCGCAGTGATCTGGTGGGACCCGACGCCGACGAGACGCTCGTGGAAGGACGCTTTGTGGATGTCGATGGCGACGAAGTGGTGGTGGCGCGCCGCATCCGAAAGACCGGCCGGTCGCGCGCCTATCTGAACGGGGAGATGGTCCCCCTCAAGCTGATCGAAGAGCGGTTGAGTGGCCTCGTGGAGGTGGTAGCCCAGCACGACCATCTCGCCATCGGCCGCGAGACGGAGATCAGAGCACTGGTGGATCGCCTCATCCCCTCCGAGTCGTACCCGGCGCTGGAGGTGTACCGCAAGGCGTGGGCCCGGCTCCGAGAAGTCGAGCAGGCCAAATCCGAACTCGGGGGCGACGTCAGAGCTCTGGAGCGTGATCGGGAGCTATCGGCATGGCAGGCCAAGGAGATCTCCGATTCGGGTTTTGCGCCGGGCGACGACACCGAGCTGGCGCTCCGAGCCGATCGTCTGCGGAACGCCGACGCCCTCGTCGAGGATCTGTCCCTCGCCCATCGGGCGCTCGGTGCTGCGGCCGACGAAGCCGGCGAGGCGGTGGCAGCCCTCCGCAAGGCCTCAGGGGTCGATCCCGGCCTCAGTGAGCTCGCTCGAGAAGGCGAGACGATCGCCGAGACGCTGGCGGCATTGTTGGGTGATGTCCGGAGCGCCGCCGAGCAGGTCGTGCACGACCCCGCCGCCATCGAGTTGGCCGAGTCCCGGCTGGCGCTGTTGGGGGATCTGCGACGCAAATACGGTCAAACCCTGGACGAGATCTTGGAGTTCGGGAGGAGGGCTGCCTTGCGGGAGGCGGAGTTGGACGAACTCCTCGAGCGGAGAGGCCGGATCGACCAGGACTTGCGGGAGGCGGTCTCCGGCGCCGAAACCGCCGGCAGGCGCCTCTTGGAGATCCGCAGTCAGGCTGCCGAGGCGCTGGCCGCCCGGACGACGGCACATCTGGTCGAGTTGGGATTCACCGACCCGGTCGTGGTGATCGGTGTCGAGGAGGGCGATCCGCGACCGCATGGGACGGACCGGCTCAGCTTGAAATTCGCCTCTGACAGTCGCCTGGAGCCCGCCGCCGTCACCAGGGTGGCCTCCGGGGGAGAGCTGAGCCGGCTGGTCCTGGCGCTGCGCCTCGCCGGAGGGGCGGGCGACGCTCCGGTGATCGCCTTCGACGAGATCGACGCCGGAGTGGGCGGCAAAACGGCCTTGGCGCTCGGCAGGAAGCTGGCCGAACTGTCGCAGGATCGGCAGGTGCTCGTGGTGACCCACCTTCCCCAGGTCGCAGCCTTTGCCGACATGCAGTTCACGGTCGATCGCGACGGGACCACGGCTTCTGTCCGACAGCTGACGGAGGCGACTCAGATCGACGAGCTGGCGCGGATGCTGGCCGGCCTTGAAGATTCGCATGAAGGCCGCCAGCACGCCGCCGAACTCCGGCGCACCGCCCTCTCGTTCCGCGCCTGAGAAGGGGATCCTCGTCGACCGCGATGGGGCAGGCACCTCGCTCGTCGATCGGTAGGCTCGACGCCATCGACGCAGAGGGAGAATCCGTGGAAGTGAGCACTACCCAGTTGACTCCGCTCCTCCACCTCGAGAGGGCTGCCGATGTGTTCCCCGAGAAGACGGCATTCGTACACGGCTCCGTACGGCTCAGCTACCGGGAGCTCGCCGAGCAGGCGCAGCAGCTGGGACGCAGCCTGCGGAGAGCCGGCATCGAACCGGGGGACCGAGTCGCCTACCTGAGTCCCAACACTCCGGCACTGCTGGTGGCCCACTTCGGCGTGCCGCTCATCGGGGCGATGTTGGTGGCGATCAATACCCGTCTCTCGGCGGAAGAGATCCTTCACATCTGTGACCATTCAGGCGCACGGGCCCTGGTGGTCGACACCGAGTTGGCACAGGTGATCGAACCCGTGGAGAGTCGCTTCTCCACGGTCGAGCAGATCGTGACCATCGACGAACTGGGGGTCGGGTCGGCCCTCGATTCGATCGACTACGAAGCGTTCCTGCGTCGAGGAGGGGGGGAGCCGATCCCGTGGCGCGTCGACGACGAGCTACGTCCGATATCCATCAACTACACGTCGGGGACCACCGGCCTCCCCAAGGGTGTGCAATACACGCACCGCGGTGCCTACCTGAATTCGCTGGCCGAGATCATCCACAGCCGGCACACGCCCGAAAGCGTCTACCTGTGGACCCTCCCCATGTTCCACTGCAACGGCTGGTGCACCGCCTGGGGCGTGACAGCCATCGGTGGAACCCACGTCGGTTTGCGGGCCGTAGATGCGGCGGAGATCTGGCGCCTCATCCACCAAGAAGGTGTCACGCACCTCAATGCGGCTCCAACGGTGCTCATCGGCATGGCCAATCATCCCGATGCCGCCCCGGTGGAGCGACGCTTCACCATCACGACCGCCGGGGCGCCGCCCAGCCCCACGATCATCGGTCAGATGGAGGCGCTGGGGGCCGAGATGGTCCACGTCTATGGCCTCACCGAAACATACGGACCCCATACCGTGTGTGAAGTGCAGCCGGGCTGGGCAGAGGTCGACCCGAGCACCCGAGCCCGTTTCCTGTCCCGACAGGGAGTCGCCTACATCGGGGTCGACCCCATCCGGGTGGTAGACGAAGACATGGCCGACGTGCCCAGAGACGGATCCACCATGGGTGAAGTCGTCATGCGAGGGAACAATGTGATGGCCGGCTATTACAACGACCCCGCCGCCACCGCCGAGGCGTTCCGAGGTGGATGGTTCCATTCGGGGGACATGGCGGTCTGGCACGTGGACGGGTATATCGAACTTCGCGACCGATCGAAGGACATCATCATCTCGGGCGGTGAGAACATCTCCACCATCGAGGTCGAACAGGCCGTGATGAGTCACCCCGCAGTCTTGGAGGCGGCGGTCGTGGCGGTGCCTCACGAGAAGTGGGGAGAGCGACCGAAGGCCTTTGTCGTTCTGAAGGAAGGAGCCGAAGTCGGTGAAGCGGAGATCATCGGTCATGTGAAGACGAAGATCGCTCGGTTCAAGGCCCCCGACCAGGTCTCCGTAGTGGCAGCCCTTCCGAAGACCTCGACTGGAAAGATCCAGAAATACGTCCTCAGAGAGCGAGAGTGGGGCGGCCGGGAGAAGCGAGTGAACTGACGGAGGCGACTCAAGAATGTGACGCTGAGTGTCGATACTGAAGAAGACGCCCACTCTGCGTGACTGATGAAAGCGATCTCTGTGATGCAACGAACCGCCATGGTCATGACCCTCATCGGCGCCCTGCTGGCCATCCCGGCCGTGGCGATGGCTGGAGGGCGAGACGCCAAAGTGACGATCTGTCACGTCGGATCCGACGGGAACCCCCGGACGATCGAGGTTTCCGAGCGGGCCGCCTTCGGTTGGGGACACCTTGACCAAGTCGACGACGATGACGAGTCGCAACGTCGCGTCAACAAGCGGAACCAGCGGAGCCGTTCGTGGAAGTCGATCAAGGACTCCCAACACTCGAGGGCGAAGATGAAGCGGGCACGTTTGGCGGGACATCTGGCCGCCCACAAACAGGACTATCTGGGAGCCTGCGAGTTTCTCGGAGAGACGACCGAGACCACGGTTCCCGCGCCGACGACCACCATCGGGACGACGGTCCCGGCACCCACCACCACGACCACCAAGGCGCCCCCTGAGAACCTCTTGCCGGTGGTGGCCTTCGACGTGACTTTTGTCGCGACAGCAAGCGGCTCGACTGCCCATCTCGACGGCGCTGCCTCCTACGACCCCGAGGGAGTCGCATTGACGTACTCCTGGACGATCGAAACCGCCGGGGTCTTCGGCAGTACCTTCGAGTCCTCGACCGCACCCGTCTGGGACAGTTCCGGCGTGTATGCGTCGGGGAGGAGCATCGTGGTCACATTGGAGGTGTCCGACGGCACCTATGTGAACTCCGTCAGCCGAACGGTTTCGGTTCCCTGAACCGAGTTGAGATGCGGGGCAGGTGCGAGTCGACTCCCCATGTGGGGGGTCGACTCGCGCGACGAGTCGTTGGGCGGATCCCGCCGGGGTGCTACGCTCACCTCCCGTGACGAAATACATCTTCGTAACGGGCGGCGTGGTCTCATCTCTTGGCAAAGGGATCACCGCAGCCTCCCTCGGCCGACTCCTCAAAGCTCGCGGTCTCAAGGTCGTCTTGCAGAAGTTGGATCCGTACATCAATGTCGACCCCGGCACGATGAATCCCTTCCAGCATGGCGAGGTCTTCGTGACCGACGACGGGGGAGAGACCGACCTCGACCTCGGCCACTACGAGCGCTTCACCGGCGTGAACCTGCGACGTGATGCGTCTGTCTCCGCCGGCTCCATCTATCAGGCGGTCATCCAGAAGGAACGACGGGGCGACTACCTCGGTGGGACCGTCCAGGTGATCCCACACATCACCAACGAGATCAAGGCCCGGATCAAAAGGATGGGGGACCGAGACGAGGTGGACGTGGTCATCTCCGAGGTCGGCGGCACGGTCGGCGACATCGAAGGACTTCCCTTCCTCGAAGCCATTCGCCAATTCGGCAAGGACGTCGGACGGGACAATGTCGCCTACATCCACGTGACCCTGGTGCCCTACATCCCCAGCTCCGAGGAGCTGAAGTCGAAGCCCACCCAGCACTCGGTGGCTGAACTGCGCAGCCGGGGCATCCACCCCGACGTCATCGTGGTTCGTTCTGACCGACCGATCGACGACTCGATCCGGCGCAAGATCAGTCTCTTCTGCGACGTCGACGACGACTCCGTCATCAACGCTCTGGATGCCGGCAACCTGTACGAAGTTCCGTTGATGCTCCACGAGAGCGGCCTCGACAAGGTGATCGTCAAACGACTGCGCATCGAGGCGCCGGACCCGGATCTCGCCTCCTGGAAAGCGATGGTCGAGCGGGCAGAGACAGCTGACGAGACCGTCACGATCGGAATCGTCGGTAAATACGTCGACCTTCCTGACGCCTACCTGTCCGTGGTCGAGTCGCTCCGTCACGGTGCACAGGCCAACGGTGCCCGTTTGGACTTGCGGTGGGTGCCGTCCGAGGAGATGACCGGTCTGTACGCCTCATCACACATGGAGGGCTTGGACGGCGTCTTGGTCCCCGGCGGCTTCGGGCCGCGCGGTATCGAGGGAAAGATCGAGGCGATCCGGTTTGCCCGCGAGAGTCGGATTCCGTTTCTCGGGCTCTGCCTCGGAATGCAGTGTGCGGTGATCGAGTACGCCAGGAACGTGGCAGGGCTCGCCAACGCTCACAGCGCCGAGTTCGAGCCGACCTCGCCGCATCCGGTCATCGACCTCATGGAAAGCCAGCAGGATGTGTCCGAGAAGGGCGGCACGATGCGCCTCGGGCTCTACGCCGCCAAGCTGGCGGAAGGCTCCCTGGTGCGGTCGCTGTATGGAGAGCCGGTCATCTACGAACGACACCGCCATCGGTACGAGGTGAACAACCGCTATCGACGGGACCTCGAGGAGGCGGGACTCAAGCTCTCCGGCCTCTCGCCCGACGAGAACCTGGTCGAGATCGTTGAGTTGCCGGAGCATCCCTTCTTCTTGGCCTCGCAGTTCCATCCTGAGTTCAAGTCCCGACCGAATCACCCTCATCCCATGTTCGAAGGGTTCATGCGAGCTGCTCTGGAGCGGAGGAGGCTGGTCACGGATCCCGCCGCGACGGTCGTCCCCGATTCCGTTCCTCACACGCTTTCGCGATGAGTTCCTTTCTTCGCCTCATCGGCGAAGAGCGATTGGGCTCCGGATCCTTCCTCCATCTGGACCGTCTCCTGTTTCGCACCCCCGACGGAACGCAGGTGGCGCGCGAGGTGGTCAGACATCCCGGGGCGGTCGCCTTCCTACCCCTCGATGGTGACGAGGTCGTTCTCATCCGGCAATACCGGGTGGCGGTGGCTGAGGACGTGCTCGAGATGCCGGCGGGCAAACTCGACGAACCGGGTGAGGACCTCGTCGAGGCCGTTCGGAGGGAGTGTCGCGAGGAGATCGGGTACGTGCCTCGCACGGTGCGATCGATCGGATCGGTGTATGCGAGCCCCGGCTTCACCGACGAGCGCATGCACCTGTTCGTCGTGTCGGACCTCGAGTCCGTCGAAGCGGCGCCGGAAGGGATCGAAGAGGAACAGGCCGCGGTGGTGCGTTTGGCTCTGGACGACGCCATCAGGATGGCCCGGGACGGTTCGATCGTCGACGCCAAGACCCGTCTGGCTTTGGCGCTGGTGGCGATCGAGCAGACATGATTCAGGATCGGGTCGTCGACTATCTCGACTCTCTCGCTATCGAACGCGGTCTCTCTCAACACACCGTGGCGGCATACAAGAACGATCTCTCCCAGTACCTCTCCTACCTGGGAGACAACCCACCAACGGCCGAGTTGGTGGAAGGCTTCATCGAGACGCTCGCCGACCTCGCCCCCGCCACCGTGGCGCGCAAGATCGCCTCAGTGCGCGGGTTCCACCGGTTCTTGGTCGCCGAGGAGATCACCACCGACGATCCGACGACTCTCATCGAGACACCCCGTCGCGGGGCACCGCTCCCGAAGGCGCTGGCGGTGGAGGAGGTGCTGAAGCTTCTCGACGCATGCGATCTGACGACCCCGCTGGGAAGAAGGAACAAGGCGATCCTCGAGTTTCTGTACGCCACCGGCGCTCGTGTCACCGAACTGGTCGACCTGTCGCTCCACGACCTCGACCTCGTCGACGCATCCGCTCTGGTGACGGGGAAGGGCGACAAGCAGAGGATCGTTCCCTTGGGCAGGCACGCCGTCGAGGCCCTGGCGGTCTGGTTGGAGGACCGGCTGGCGTTCCGCCGGTCTGAGACGGACGATGGTGCTGTGTTCCTCAATCGTCGCGGCGGACGTTTGACGCGCCAGGCGATCTGGTCGATCGTCCGCGCGGCCGGGGTGCGGGCTGGTATCGAAGCAGAGCGGCTCTCGCCCCACGTGCTTCGCCACAGCGCCGCCACCCACATGGTGGAAGGTGGGGCGGATCTGAGAACCGTCCAGGAAATGCTGGGCCACGCTAGTATCTCGACCACACAGGTGTACACAAGAGTGTCGCCTCGACATCTCTACGAGATCTACGTCGAGGCCCATCCCCGGAGTAGGTGACCGAACATGGTTGACATTGACGCCGCCCGCATTGCCTTGCGAGCCGAGCGCGACAAGCTGGCTCATCAACTCGATGAGCTGGGAGCCACCGAACAGGGCGAGCTCCGTTCGGCGGGGTTGAGCCTGTCCAAGGACTTCGCCGACGCAGGGGCGGCAACTGCGGAGCGCACCGAGCTGCTCGGGCTGGCCGGTCAGCTGGCTGCGCAACTCTCCGAGGTCGATGAGGCGCTGGGCAGCATCGAGGCGGGCACTTACGGAGTCTGCGCCTCCTGCGGCATCGAGATCCCCGAGGCTCGCCTGGAAGCGCGCCCCGCCTCGCTTCTCTGCGTCGACTGCAAGTCGAAGCTCCGCTGACGGGTGCGGCCCTCCTGGCGACATCTGGTCCGTCGCTTCTTCTTCACCGGTACTGCTCGGGCATTGACCCGGGCGGAGCGCTCCACCATCGAGAGGTGGCTCGTCGATCCGCGTTGGCTCGCCCTGTTCGATGCGCAACCTGCAGCCGACCAACGTCATGCCCTGGCGTGTGGTCAGGCGGTGGCGGAGCAACGGCCCGGACATCTCGAACTGATCAGAGCCGCCCTGCTCCACGACATCGGCAAACGCCACGCCGAGTTTGGCATCGTCCGACGCACGATTGCGGGCGCCGCCGCCAAGCTCGGTGCGCGCCTTCCGGGGAGGTATGCGCTCTACACTGCGCACGGCTCTCTGGGCGCCAACGAGTTGGAGGCCGCGGGGGCTTCGGAACTCGTTGTGGCGTTCACTCGTCACCACCACGGTGAACGACCCTCGGGATTCCCGGGTGACGAATGGCGGCTCCTCGTTGCCGCCGATGACGAACAGTGAACGATGCGGCACGAAATGATGTCCAGCGGGAGGCCGAGCAATGGCGTATGAGGTGAAAACGGCGGTCTTCGAAGGGCCGCTCGACCTGCTGCTTCAGCTCATCACCCGGCACCAGGTCCAGATCACCGACGTCTCATTGGTCGACCTGGTCAGCGAGTACCTCGGCTATCTGGACGAGATGCGAGCGATGGACCTCGAGGTGGCGTCGGAGTTCCTGCTCATCGCCGCCACGCTCATTCAGCTGAAGGCCCGACACCTGCTCCCCGACGACCCCGACGTGGACCTCGATGAGGAGCTCGCCCTCATGGAGGAACGCGACCGGCTCCTGGCCCGCCTGCTGGCCTGCGTGACCTTCAAGGATGTGGCGGCTGTTCTCCGCTACCGCTATCAGGAATCCAATCGATATGTGCCCCGCAGCGTCGGCATCACCGACGAAGTCGAACCCAGGGCGGTCGAGGTTCGAATTCCGGTGGATGCGGCCGGCCTGGCGGATATTGCCCATCGAGTGCTCACCCGCCGGCCGGAGGAGCCTGACCTCGACCATCTGGAGCTGGACCTCCCCTCGGTCGAAGAGGCGATGACGGACCTCCGGATCCGAGTGGAACACCTCGCTGAGACCACATTCGAGGATCTCGTCGAACACTGTGAAAGAAAGGTCGAAGTCGTTGCCTACTTCCTGGCACTTCTGGAACTCGCCCGGTGGGGAATGGTGGAGGTGGCGCAAGATCATTGGCTGTCCGCCATCGAGATCCGGCACCTCAAATCGGGCGGGCCGATGTCGAGCGAATGGAGTGCGTAGTGGCGACCGAACCCGAAACACCAGCTGACACCATCGATCCCGGAACCCGGTCCGTCATCGAGGCGGTGTTGTTCGTGGCCGAAGCTCCTGTGCCGGCCAAGGAAATGGCTGAGGTGCTGGAGATCCCGACCGACCAGGTCGAAGACGCCCTTTCGGCGCTGACGCACGATCTGGATGAGCGGGGGAGCGGTCTGGCCCTCCGAGAGGTGGCGGGCGGTTGGAGGCTGTACGCCCGTCCTCACACTCACCCGTACCTCGAGCGTTATGCCACCACGCCCACGGCCGCCCGTCTGTCGGGAGCCGCCCTGGAGGTGTTGGCCGTCGTCGCCTACAAGCAACCTCTCTCGAGAAGCCAGATCGCCGAGATCAGAGGCGTCGAATCCGACTCGTCTCTCCGCACGTTGGAACGACGCGGCCTCGTCAAGGAGATCGAACGTCTTCCACTTCCGGGAAACCCGGCCGTGTACGGGACAACGCTTCTGTTCCTCGAGAAGATGGGCCTGCGCAACCTGTCCGAGCTTCCCCCCCTGGCCGACCACGTTCCGCCGGCCAGCATCGTGGAAACCCTCGAGGAGACGTTTCGCCCGAATGCCGAATGAACGACTCCAGAAGCTGATCAGCCGGGCAGGTCTCGCCTCGCGGCGGGTCGCGGAGGACATGATCGTCGCCGGCCGCATCACCGTGAACGGCGAGCCCGCCCATCTCGGTCAGCAGGCGGATCCGGCCACCGATCGGATCGTCGTCGACGACATCCCGCTGCCGCTGAATCCCGATTTCGTGTACTGGCTCCTCAACAAGCCGCTGGGTGTCGTATCCACCGCCTCGGATCCCGAGGGACGCCGCACGGTTCTCGACCTGGTGGACGCTGAACCGCGGGTCTACCCGGTCGGCCGTCTCGACATCAACACGGGTGGGCTGATCATCCTCACCAACGACGGCGACTTCACCAACTTCGTGACCCACCCCCGCCATGGCGTCACCAAGACCTACTCGGCTCTGGTGGAAGGCCGGGTCACGGCGGCCGAGGTGAGGACGCTGACCGACGGAATCGACCTCGACGACGGGCCTGCTCGAGCGAAGAGCGCCCGGGTGCTCGGTCAGCGAGGCGAGGAGACGCTGCTCGAGATCGCGCTGGCGGAGGGCCGCAACCGAGAGGTCCGGCGGATGTGCTCGGCACTCGGCCACGAGGTCCTCAGTTTGTTTCGTACCAAGATCGGGCCTTTGAGCGACCCGTCGCTGAAGGTCGGTGACTCACGATCGCTGACTCTGGACGAGGTGCGAGCCGTGTACGCCTCCGGTAGCCAACCGTGACAGGGCGTGCGGTTGGCACCTCCGGGCCGATCGACGCCGTCGTTCGTCCACCCGGTTCCAAGAGCATCACGAACCGCGCCCTGATCGCGGCTGGTCTCGCCGCGGGGCGTTCTCTTCTGCGGGGGCCGTTGGTCAGTGACGACACCGATGCAATGCGGGCAGCTCTGATCCAGCTCGGGGTGAGTGTGGAAGTCGGGGACGGAGTCTGGGAGATCGAAGGCGGGGGAGGTCGGCTCGGGCACAGCGCGTCAACGATCGACGCCCGGGCGTCGGGGACGACGGCCCGTTTTGTCACCGCCGCACTGGCCCTGGCCGAGGGCCGGCATACCATCGACGGGGTGGCCCGCATGCGGGAGCGACCGATCGGCGACCTCGCCGAGGCGCTGGAACAGATGGGCGTCGAGGTTCAGACCACGGACGGCTACCCACCCGTGACCGTCGTGGGCGGCGGACTTCGCGGGGGCACGGTGGTGATCGACGCCACTCGTTCGAGCCAGTTCGTGTCGGCGGTGATGCTGGTGGCGCCGTACGCCGATTCGGACGTCACGCTTCGTTTCAGGGGGGGCGTGGTGGTGTCGCGGCCCTATCTGGCGACCACGGCGGAGGTGATGGGTTCGTTCGGCGCCGAGGTCGTCGTCGCAGATGAGGAGGTCCGGGTTGGTGGGGCGCGGTACGCCGGCACCGATTTCGCGGTGGAGGTGGACGCCTCAGCCGCCGCCTACCCGCTGGTGGCGGCGGCCATCACGGGAGGGAAGGTCGTCATCGACGGGCTCGACGGACGGTCGAGCCAGGCTGACATGGGGATCCTGGACGCGTTGGCGGCGATGGGCTGCACGGTCGACCGGCAAGGTGGGGCGGTATCTCTGACCGGGCCCGATGGCGGTCGTCTGGAGGGTATCCGCATCGATATGAACGCCATGCCCGATGCGGTCCTGGCTCTGGCGGTGGCGGCCGTGTTCGCCGTCGGCCCCACGCTGATCGAGAACGTAGCCAGCCTCCGGCTCAAGGAGACCGATCGACTGGCGGCGCTCGAGACGGAACTCCGCAAGCTGGGGGTGGTGGCCAAAGCAGGGGCCGATTCACTCCTCATCACGCCCACGGCCAGTCTCCGAGGAGCGTCGATCGCCACGTACGACGATCACCGGATGGCCATGGCCTTCGCCCTGGCGGGGTTTCGTATTGCCGGGATCGAGATCCAGGATCCGGGTTGCGTCGCCAAGACCTGGCCAGGATTCTTCTCGGAGTTGGACGCGATGCGAGAATCGTCGCGATGAGTGTGCGGGTGATCGCCATCGACGGGCCAGGAGGATCGGGGAAGACCTCGGTGAGCCGGGCTGTCGCCCAGCGTCTCGAGCTGCCCCATCTGGACACGGGGGCGTACTACCGAGCCGCGACCCTGCATGTGCTCCGGCAGGGGATCGACCCGGACGACGCCAAGGGCGTGGCGGCCTGCATGGAGTCGGTCGGGATGGACTATGTGGGCGGCCGTATGCGGTTGGGCGGCGGCGACGTGTCCGAGGAGATTCGTTCCGATGCCGTGACGGCGGCGGTGAGTGCGGTGAGCGCGGTGCCGGAGGTGCGGGCTCGGCTGGTCGATCTCCAACGTGAGTGGGTGGACTGTCGCGGCGGATCCGCCGTCGTGGAGGGTCGAGACATCGGCACGGCCGTATTCCCCGATGCGGCGCTGAAGATCTACCTGACGGCCCGTCCGGAGGTTCGGGCTCGTCGGCGGGCGGCCGAGCTTCCCCGCCAGGCGGATGTCTCGTCCGTGGAGCAGGAACTGGCGCGCCGAGATCGTTTCGATTCGGGCAGGACAGCCTCGCCGCTCCACCAGGCCGAGGATGCGGTGGCCGTCGACACGTCGGACATGAGCATGGATGAGGTGATCGAACGGATCTCCGAACTGGCGCTGGCGGTTCTCGAAGAGTCCTGATCGTTCCAGGGGCGCAAGCGAGGGTTGCCCGCCGGAGACGGCCGTGCTCAGCTGTTGCCGATCATGGCCAGCGCGGCGGTTGCGTTCCAGTCTCGGTCGCGTTCGAGGAGACCCTGAGCTCCGCGACGCCGGGCGGTGAAGCCCGCCTCGACGAGCGCTTGCAGTCCACTCAGGAACGACCGCAGCTGGGGTGGGAGCGGGAAGTATTCGCCTTCCGTCGTCACTTGGAGCAGTTCGACTCCGGCGCTGGGGTTGACGCGCTCGATCACTTCGTCGACCAGGTGGTCGGGCGCGGAGGCGCCGGCGGTGAGGCCGACCACACGGGCCTCTGCCAACCATTCGTCTTGGATGGCGTCCGCCCGATCGATCCGGTAGGCCGCCACACCCGCTTCCTTGGCGACTCTCACGAGCGCTCTGGTGTTGGAGGACGAATCGCTGCCCACCACCAGGATCAGGTCGCAGGATTCGGTCAGCTGCCGTACGGCGTCCTGACGGTTGGTGGTGGCGTAGCAGAGGTCTGACTTGCGGGCGGTCTTCAGCGAGGGGTAGCGGGACTGGGCCGCGTCGAGGACCTGCTCCCATTCGAACACCCCGAGGGTGGTCTGGGCGAGCAAAGCAACTTTCTCGGGGTTTTTGGGTTCGAAGTCTTCGAGGCCGAGTTCCGGCTCGACGAGGGTGATCGCCTCCGGCGCTTCGGCCACCGTGCCGACGGCTTCGTCGTGTCCCTCATGCCCGACGTAGATGATGTCGAAGCCGGCCTCGGACATCTTCTTGACCTCGTGGTGGACCTTGGTGACGAGCGGGCAGACCGCATCGACCACGATCCCTGCCCGTGCTTGAGCGCCGCTGACGACGTCGGGCGCCGAACCGTGGGCTGACAGCATGACCGGCGCTCCTTCTGGCACCTCGTCGATGTGATCGACGAAGACGACGCCGACCCGTTCGAAAGCCTCGACGACCCACCGGTTGTGGACGATGTCGTGGTAGCAGTACACGGGTGGCTCGAAGACGCGCACCATCCAGGTGAGGGACTTGATGGCCATCTCGACCCCGGCACAGAATCCACGGGGTTCGGCGAGCAACACGGTTTCCGGCATGGGGTCATGCTAGAACCCCGGCCCGATTGTGCAGACGGCGCGTCATCGCGGAGGGTCTGCCGTGGGGTGACGTCGCAGGCATCACGCCGCTAGCGTGCTCCTGCAATGTGTTCCCTTCCTCGTACCCGCCCAATCCGTGACCCTTTCTGGAGTGCTGTCCTGGGACTCGCCTCATGAGCCGGATTCCTGTGGTGGCGGTGGTCGGTCGGCCCAACATCGGCAAGTCCACGTTGGTCAACAGGGTGATCGGGCGCCGTGAGGCGGTCGTGGAGGAGATGCCCGGCGTGACCCGCGATCGACGCGAATTCGAAGCGGATTGGGCTGGTCGAGATTTCTTGTTGATAGACACCGGCGGCTGGCAGGTGTCCGACGGTCAAGATCTGACCACCGATATCAGTGCGCAGGCCGAGGCAGCCGTTGCGGGGGCCGACGTGGTGCTGTTCGTGGTGGATGCCACGACGGCGATCACGGACGACGACCTGGGGATCGCCCGGCTCGTGAGGGGTGCACGCAAGATCGTCCTGGCAGCCAACAAGGCAGACTCGGTTCGCCAGGAAGATCTGCTGGCCGACCTGTGGGGACTCGGTCTCGGTGAGCCCGTTCCGATCAGTGCGCTCCACGGCCGGGGCGTCGGCGATCTCCTCGACCGAATCGTCGAAGCCCTCCCCGACGAGGATGACGAAGCGCCGCCGGCCGACCCCATCGCCCGCCTCGCCATCGTGGGTCGTCCCAACGTCGGCAAGTCAACGCTTCTCAACCGACTGGTGGGGGAGGAGCGGGTTCTCGTTTCGCCGGTGCCCGGCACGACCCGCGACCCGATCGACGTGGTCGTGGACATCGACGGTCGACCCTTCGTGGTGGTCGACACGGCCGGCATCCGGCGTTCTCCGAAGGTGAAGGAGAGCGCCGAGTTCTACAGTGTTCAGCGAGCCCACCGCGTGCTGGCCGACGCCGATGTCGCCCTTCTGCTGATCGACTCGACCGAAGGCGTCACCCAACAGGATCAACGCATTGCCGAGGAGGCGGCGGAGGCGGGAACTGCCCTGATCGTGCTGCTCAACAAGTGGGACGAGGCCGACACCGAAATGCGGGAGCACACCGAATACACGGTCGCCACCCGTCTGGGGTTCTGCGACTGGGCGCCGGTACTGCGGATCTCGGCTCTCACCGGAGCTCGGACACACCGCCTTCCCAAGTTCATCAACCTGGTCCTCGAACGAAGCCAGGAACGAGTCCCGACCGGCCAGATCAATCGGCTGGTGCGCGGCTGGCAGGAGTCGCATCCGCCGCCGGTCCGCAAGGGCCGTCGACCGAAGATCCTCTACGCCGTCCAGGCCGGTGTGGCCCCACCGACCGTGATCGTCTTCGTCTCCGGCGGAGAGCTGGGGGACGACTACCTGCGCTTCTTGGAGAACCGGCTCCGTGAGACGTTCGACTTCACCGGGACACCTCTTCACGTGGTGGCGCGCCGCCGGGTCGGTCGAGACCCGAGAGGATGAGCGTGGAGCCCGATGGCACCGAGCCCGTCCCGACACCGTGGTCCTTCAAGATCATGGTGGTCCTGCTGGCCATCTATCTGCTCTACCGGTTCTGGGAGGGCGTCGTCTGGTTGATCGAACGGTTTCTCTAGTCCATCGACACAGAACGGAGCCTGCCAAAATATGGGAGGTCTCGCCAGATTTGGCGACGGTAGGGAAATCCGTTGCTAACCTGTCGTTCGCGACATTGTGAGGAGGCTGCACGTCTGCATCGAATGTCGCTTGAGTACTCCCGAAAACAGAGAGAGGTAGAGCGTGTTGCATAGCTCCAAGGCGAAGTGGCGGTTTATCGCCATCCTCGCCGTCTTTGCTCT